>JBIOUG010000185.1:0-28404 GCA_044866775.1 Thermoanaerobaculia bacterium
CGCCCGGGACGTAGCCCGGGCGCTACTGAATGAGCATGCCGGTGCCGTACATCACCGCGAAGCCGGCGAAGAGGCCGGCCACCACGGGGCCGCTGCCGAGATAGGCCGCGAGCGGCCGCTCGCCGGCGACGCCGCGGGCGATCTGCACCACCACCTGCGCGATGGCGCCCGCGCCGACGCCGAGGAACAGCACCGCCCAGACCGGCGAGTAGAGGAATCCGCCCAGCCAGGCGCCGGCGATCGTCGGCGCGCCGGCGATGAGACCGAGGAGCAGCAGGCGCCCGAGCGCCACGCGCACGCGGGCGAGCGGCGCCACGATCGCCAGCCCCTCGGTCAGGTTGTGGAGCGTGAAGCCCAGGATCAGGAGCGTCCCGAGCGCCGCCTCGCCGAGCGCCAGCGCGGCGCCGATCGCCAGCCCCTCGCCGAGGTTGTGGAGGCCGATGCCGACCGCGAGCAGCAGCGCCGTCACCCACGCCGCCTCCGCGGCGCCCTGCCGGGCGGCGAGCCAGCGGCCGAGCGCGTCGAGCGCCAGATAGGCGGCGGCGGCGCCGAAGACCAGGAGCGCCACCCCCTGGAAGCTCCCCGGCAGCTCGCCCGCGGCCTCGAGCCCCTCGTGCAGGGCGTCGACCAGGAGAAAGAGGAGGAGACCGAGGGTGAGCGCCAGCAGGAAGTCGAGCGCGCGCGGCGAGAGCCGGCGCGCCAGCGGGTACCAGAGCAGCCCGAGCGCCACCGGGATCACCCCGACGTAGACGCCGATCAGGGCGAAGAGGCCGAGGAAGCGGAGGCCCGGGCGGGGCGTCGGCACCGCGACGGCGATCTCGTGATCGAAGGTCAGGCCGGTCGCCGTCACCAGCCGCACCACGTGCGTCTCGCCGTACACCCAGGGGTAGGGGATGCGCAGCGTCGCGCGCCCGAGGTGGTCGAGCGTGACGGGCGGCGCCGGCGAGAACGCCCAGTAGGCGTCGTCGACCTGCACCTGCGCAATGGTCGAGGGGTCCGGCCCGTCGTTCAAGACCGAGAGCTTGATCTCCTGCGGCCCGAGCTCCACCCGCTGGATCGTGAGCACCTCGACCGGCGGCACCTCGCCGCGCAGGCTCTCGGCCGGGTCGGAGCGGACGATCCACGCCATGAGCGCGGCCAGCACCACGAGCGGCACCACGGCGAGTGCCACCGAGCGCGCGGCGTCAGCGCGCATCGGCGCCTCCGCGGGCGGCGAACATCCCCATCCAGCCGAGCTCGGCGAACTCGCTCTGGTGGGCGTGGAACATGAACGGCCCCGGGTAGCGGAAGGTGGTCTCGAGGATCGCCCGCTCGCCCTGGCAGAGCATCAGGGTGTCGGTGACCTCCTGGCTCTCGAGCGCGGTGCCGGTGCGGTAGACCTTGAAGAACATGCCGTGCAGGTGGAAGCTGTTGACGAGGTCGAACTCGGTGACGTTGACGAGATAGATGCGCACCGGCCGCCCCACCTCGACCGCGACCGGGTCGAGCATGTGGAAGTGGCCGACCGTGTTGACGGCGTAGACCTCGTTCTCGCCGTCGAAGTTGGTGTCGAAGGCGTTCATCACCATCACCATCTCGTCGGCCTCGGGACGCGGGGTCTTGGGGTCGACGATGAAGGCGCCGTAAAGCCCCTTGTGGATGTGGCGCTTCAGCGGCACCGCATGGCAGTGGTAGAGGTGCAGCCCGAAGGGCTCGGCCTCGAAGTCGTAGAGGAACTCGCCGCCGGACTCGACCTGGTGCTCGGGGAGCGAGCCGTCCATCGCCGGCGGGTGCCAGCCGTGGAAGTGGATGGTGTGCGGGTGCGAGCCCTGGTTGACGAAGCGGATGCGGATGCGGTCGCCCTCGGTGGCGCGGATCGTCGGCCCCGGCACCTGGCCATTGAAGGTCCAGGCAGGGAAGAAGACGCCGGGGGCGATCTCGACCTCGCGGTCGACGGCGAAGATTTCGTACTCGCGCAGCAGCGACCCGTCCGGCCGCGGCGTCTCGCGGTACCAGCGCGAGCGCTCGGGCTCCGGCAAGTGCGAGAAGTTCCAGGAGCGGAGGAAGACGCCGGGGTCGAAGTCCTCGGTCGAGACGCGGCCGACGGCGCCGAGCTCGTGGGCGTGGGCGCTCGCCGCCGTGCCGGCGGCGTGACCGGAGGCGGGGGGATATCCTGCCGCGGTGCCGGGACTGCCTTGCCGGGCCGCCGCCGCCGCGGCGGCGAGGCCCGCCCCGAGCGAGCCGAGGCCCGCGAGGTGGAGGACGGCGCGGCGGGAGAGCGGCGTTTTCATGGACCAGAGCCTCGATTTCGAGCCATCAAAATCCTACCCACGGGAAGCCCAAATGTCAAGCCCGGTGCTGTCGGCCCGCGGTCTGGTGAAAATCTTCGACGGCGTGGCCGCGGTGGACGGCGTCTCGTTCGACCTCGCGCGCGGCGAGATCCTGGGGCTCCTGGGCCCGAACGGCGCCGGCAAGACGACGACGATCCAGCTCCTCCTCGGGTTGATCACGCCGACGGCCGGGAGCGTCGAGGTGCTCGGCCTCGACTTGGCGCGCCACCGGCGGCGCATCCTCGAGCGGGTCAACTTCTCCTCGACCTACGTCGCCCTGCCGAGCAACCTGACGGTGTGGGAGAACCTGAACGTCTACGCCGGCCTCTATGGCGTGCCGGAGCGGCGGCGGAAGGTCGAGGAGCTGCTGGCGCTGCTCGAGGTGCCGGAGGCGCTCGGGCGCATCACCGGCGCCCTCTCCTCGGGCCAACAGACGCGCGTCCACCTCGCCAAGGCGCTGCTCAACGACCCCGAGGTGCTGTTCCTCGACGAGCCGACGGCGAGCCTCGACCCCGACATCGCGGGGAAGGTCCGCGAGGTGCTGCGCCGCATCCAGCGCGAGCGGGGCGTCTCGATCCTCTACACCTCGCACAACATGGCCGAGGTGGAGCGGATGTGCGACCGCGTCCTCTTCATGGCGCGCGGCCGCGTGGTGGCCGAGGGGACGCCGGAGGAGGTGCTGCGGCGGGCGCGCACGGCGTCGCTCGAGGAGCTGTTCCTGGCGATCGCGCGCGAGGGCGAGCTGCCGGCGATGGGGGAGGGCGCCTGATGCTCCGCCGCATCGGCTGCCTCATCCTGCGCAATCTCTATCTATATAGACGCAGCCTCGCCCGCGCCGGCGAGATCTTCTTCTGGCCGGTGATGGACCTCCTGCTCTGGGGGTTCTTGACGGTCTACCTCGAGGCGATGCACGTGCCGCACGGGGTCTCGTTCCTCCTCGGCGGCGCCATCTTCTGGGACGTCCTCTACCGCTCGCAGCAGGCAATCACGCTGGCGATGACCGAGGAGATCTGGGTGCGCAACATCCTGAACCTCTTCTTGGCGCCGGTGCGGACGGCGGAGATCGTCGCCGCGAACTGCCTGGTCGGGCTGCTCAAGGCCGGCGTGACGGCGGTCGTCCTCGGCCTCCTCGCCTGGTTTGCCTACACCTTCGACCTCCTCGCCATGGGTCCGGCCCTCGCCCCCTTCATGGGGCTCCTCGTCCTCTTCGGCTGGGCCCTCGGCATGTGCACCATGGGCCTCATCCTTCGCTTCGGCCAGGCCGCCGAGGCCCTCATCTGGGGCGTCCCGTTCCTGCTGCAGCCGATCTCGGCCGTCTTCTACCCGCTCGACGTCCTCCCCGGCTGGCTTCAGGCGATCGCCCGCGCCCTGCCCTCGACCTACGTCTTCGAAGGCATGCGCGCCGCCCTCGCCACCGGCGTCGTCGACGGCCGCGCTCTCGCCCTGGCCTTCGTCCTCGACCTCATCTACCTGGCGCTCGGCGGCGCCTTTTTCGGCTGGATGCTCCGGCAGGCGCGGGAGAAGGGGTATCTGACGCGGGTGGGGATGGAGTAGGTGAGGCATAGACTATTCATCGAGCGCTGGCCGGTCACCGCCGTCATGAGGTTCGCACGCGGGCTCGTTCAACCGTGAATAGGGGGCCGGGCGACCTGCCCCGCGTCGAGCCCTACGACGTTTTTCTCTGCTACAACCACGGCGACAAACCGACCGTGCGCCAGCTCTACAATGCGTTGAGCAGCCGGGGCTTGCGGGTCTGGTTCGACGAGGTCGAGATGGCCCCGGGCGTGGTCTGGCTGCCGGCGCTCGAGCAGGCGATCCGCACTACCCGTGCCGCGGCGATCGTGGTCGGAGCCGGGGGCCTGATCCGCTGGGCGGAGGCCGAGCGCCAGTTGTTGGAGGAAGAGAGCATCGGCCGCGGGATCCCCATCGTGCCGGTCCTGCTTCCGGGTGCCCCTCAGACAGCCGAGCTGCCCGGTTTCCTGCGGCGGCACCACCGAGTGGACCTCAGCGGCGGGCTCGATCCGGCGGCGATCGAGAGGCTGGTCTCTGCGCTCCGACGCCCGCCCGACGCAGCCCCTGGTGAGGCGCCGCTGCGACCGCTCTTCCGCGCCCACGACGTGCCGCCGCTGCAGCCCGAGTACCAGGACCGGCCCGAGCGCGAGCCGCTCAAGCGCAAGCTGCTGGCGCGGGACGAACGCCCGGTCAGCGTCATCGGCCTCCATGGCATGGCCGGCGTGGGCAAGACTGTGCTCGCCGCGGCTCTGGCGAACGATCCGGAGGTGCTGCGCGCATTCCCGCACGGCGTCTTCTGGTTCACGCTCGGGCGCGAGGTCTCCGCCGAGCGCCTCAAGGGGCTTCAGGCGCAGTGGATCGAGGAGCTCACGGGAGCCGCCTTCGCGCCCGTTGACCTCGAGCAGGGAAAGGACCGCTTACGGGCCTTGCTGCGCGACCGTGCCTGCCTGCTGGTGCTCGATGACGTCTGGAATGCCGAGCACGCCGAGGCGCTCGCCGTGCTCGGGCGGATGGGAAAGCTTCTCCTCACCACGCGCAACGAGAAGGTGGGGCGCCGCCTGGGCGCCGAGCCAGATCCCCTCGGCGAGCTGGCGCGGGAAGAGGGGCTGTCGCTGCTCGCCCGCTACGCCGGCGTGGCACGCGACGCCCTCCCATCCGAGGCGCGTGAGGTCGCCAGGGAATGCGGCGACCTGCCCCTCGCGCTCGCCATGGCAGGCTCGATGGTACGTAGCCGCCCACCTGACCGCTGGCGCAACATTCTCGAGCGGCTTCGGCGCGCTGATCTCGGTGCCATCGAAGCGCTCTTTCCGGGCACACCCCACACGACCCTGCTGCGCGCCATCGAGGTCAGCGTCCACGCGCTGCCCGAGGCCGAAGCCCAGCGCTACATCGAGCTCGCGGTCTTTCCCGAAGACACGCCCGTTCCCGAGGCGGCGCTCGCGGCGTACTTCGCGCCCGCAGGGGTCACGTCCTTCGAGGTCCAGGATCTGGTGGACACGTTCACCAACGCTGCCCTGGCACGTCGAGACGGAGAAGGCAGGATCGTGCTCCACGACTTGCAGCACGACTACGTGCGCCGGCGGGCCGGCGACCTGGTGCCTCTCCACCGACGCCTGATCGAGGGCTACCGGCTCGTCGCAGGAGATCACTGGCACGCCGGCCGCGACGACGGCTACTTCTTCGACCACCTGGCCCACCACCTCGCCGCCGCCGGCCGGGACCCCGAGCTTCGCGCGCTGCTCCTGAATCCGCGCTGGCTCGCCGCCAAGCTGCGGGTCGGCCGGGTACAAGGTCTGCTCAACGACTTCACGGCACCCGGTGCCGTCGCCGACGTCCCGCTCCGTCTGCTGCGAGACGCCCTCCGCCTGTCCAGCAACGCGCTCGCCGAATGGCCCCAGCAGCTCGGCGCCCAGCTCACGGGACGGCTCGGCGGATTCGAGGACCCGGAGCTGGCGCGGCTGCTTGCGGGCCTGGAGAGCCCGCGGCCCGCGCTGCGGCCGCTGTGGCCGAGCCTGGCGGCGCCAGGCGGACCGCTGGTCCGCGTGCTGCGGACCGGGGAGCACACGGTCTCGGCGCTCGCGCTTACGCCGGACGGCCGCCGCGCGATCTCCGCGAACAGCTACAGCAGTACGGTGTTGGTGTGGGATCTGGGTCGCGAGGTCCTGTCCTGGTCGCTCGCCGGCCATGAGGATGACGTCCGGGCAGTGGCGATGACCGCCGACGGCCGTTGGGGAGTGTCCGCGGCGCGCGATGGCGCGGTCTGTGTCTGGGACCTGGAACAGGGGAGGCTCGCCCGGAGACTGCCCCGTCAGGGGGGACAGGTCCGGACGATCGCGGTGACGCCGGATGGTCGCCTGGCCGCCTGCGGCGGCAACGATCGGCAGCTCAATCTCTGGGACCTGCGATCAGGAGAGCCTGTGGCGGCGCTCGAGTGCGAGGGCGGAATCGAACGCTTGAGCTTCAGCGCCGACGGCGCACTATTGCTCTGCTGCATGGCGAATGGCCGCGCGACGGTCTACGCGGTCGAAGCGACGGGCCTGCGAGCTGGGGGCACTTTCGAAGCAACCCTCGCGTGGTTGGCTCCCGCCGGCGACAGGATCTTGGCCGTGACTCAGGAGATCAGGGGGGCCTGGTCCTACGGGTGGGAAGTTCGCGAGCTCGACCCCTCGAGCGGTGCCGTTCGGCGGGTCCAGACCAAGCCCACATGGTCCCGCGAGAAATGGCCCCGTTTCGGGCTGGCGCTCACCGGCCCCGGGTATTTCGCGCTGACGACGGGTTCCAGCGACCGGGTCGTCGAAGTCTGGGACCCGGCCGCGGCCCGGGTGGTCGCGACCCTGGAAGGCCACGAGGGTCGTGTCCGGTCGATCGAGATCACACCTGACGGGCGGGCGGCGATCACCGGTGGTGAGGATGCCGACCTCATCCTTTGGGACCTCGGCGCGCCGCGCCCGTCGCGCGTCGACCCGAGGCACGAAGACGGTGTCGACGCCATCGTCGTCGTCGGGGAGCAAGGACGGGCGTTCTCGCTGTCGAAGGACAGCCTGCGAGAGTGGGACCTGGCCTCTGGCCGCCTACTCTCCACCCGCGGCACGATGATCGCCTGGTCGGAGGCGGCGCTGACCGGGAGCGGTCGGTTCGCCGCCACCATTCGGCACGACGACGACTACGTCACGGTCTGGGACCTCGCAACGGCCAGTGAGGCGGAGACCCTGCATGGGCACTCGAGCCCGGTCGGGTGTCTCGCGATGACCCCTGACGGCCGCTGGGTCGTCTCCGGCTCCTTCGACCGCGAGGATCCTGGAGTGCGCTTGTACGACCGCCACACGAGAGCACCGGTGCGCGTGTTCGAGGGACAGCGCGACTTCCTCCACTGTGTCGCCATCACGCCGGACGCCCGGCGGATCGCTTCAGGCGATGACGCCGGTACCGTCAACGTCTTTACCGCCGACGCCGTGAAGCCATACCGCTCGTTTCGCTCCTCCGACTCCGCTGCGGTCAGCGCGGTGGCGCTGACACCCGACGGGCGGTGGGTGGCGTCGGCGTCGCTCGACGGCCTCGTCGACCTGTGGGAGGTCGAGAGCGGAAGCCATCGCGGCTTTCGGGAGAGTCGCGAGCCCCGCGCGACCCGGCAGCTCGCGGTTACGCCGGAGGCACGGAACCTCTTCGTCTCCTGCTTCCGGGTCCTCACCGCCTGGGATCCCTGCGGCGGCCGCACCGCTGTCTTCGTCGGTGACGCGGGCTTCACCTGCCTAGCCGCGACGCCGGCCGGCAACGTCGTCGCCGGCGATACCGTGGGCCGGGTGCATCATCTGGCCTTCGAGCTGTAGCCGCCGCCGGTGCCTGAACCCGGCGCCGAGCGCCTTCAATCGCAGAGTGGCCGCTGTCGCACAGGTGCCGGCCCAGCCGACCCTCAGTACGGCTCGCGCCCGAATAGCAGCTCGATCCCGAAGCCAACCATCGCCGAGCCCTCGCGCGGCTCGTGGCGCTCGACGCGCGGCCAGGTGTAGCCGAGGATCAACTCGCCGAAGAGGTACGGCCGACCGACCGGCTGGCGATAGATGAGACGCGTCCCGTACTCGCGCAGCTTAACCTCGGCCCCGGTGGAGCCGCGCATGAAGACCTCCGCGGCGCCGGCACGGGACCCGCGCAGGTTGTGGTAGAGCAGCGTCGCCGAGCGCCAGGCGACGCCCTCGGTCGACTCGGAGTAGGTGCCGGCGGCGCCCCAGCGGAAGAGCAGGTCGCGCCGCAGGACGCGGTCCCAGTCGACGCTCGTCGTCGAGCCGTAGCCCTGACGGTTCTCCCAGAACACCGTCTCGCGCAGCCGCCACACCGTGGTCTCGCCGACGAAGACGTTGTGCCGGTAGCGGGTCTGGACGAAGGCCTCGGGGGCGGTCTTCACCCGGCCGCCGACGCGCACGTCGAACCGATTCGCCCAGCGGCCGGGAGGCGAGTAGCCGAGGCCGGCCAGCCACTTCTCTTCGGTCTCGAGGCCGAAGACCGACGAGCGCACGGCGAAGCCCTCGCGGCGGTCTTCGACGAACTCGCCCTCGTCGTCGCGGCCGAGGAAGAGCCGCAGGCGTCGCTCGAGGGTCGGCAGCTCGTAGTTGAGGCGCAGGCGGGCCCGGTAGTCGAACTCTTCGAACTCGGTGTAGAGCGACGACAGCTCCACCCGTCCCGATACCGCGCGCGCATTGGCGACGCTGGGCTCACCGCCGAACAGCCCGTCGAACCAGAGCGTGGCGCCGCAGAATGTCTCTTCGAGCACGCGCCGACTCTCGTCGATTAGCGGCTGGTCGGCAGGCGCCGCCTGGCGGCAGAAATCGCGCAGCCGCGGGCGCTCCGGCGGCGCGGGCGCGCTGGCGGCGGGGGCCGGGTCCTCAGGCGCCGGCGGCGCCGCCGGGGCTGGGGGTGGCGGGGCCGCCGGGGCTGGCGGAGGCGGCTCGAACGGCGGCATGTCGATCGTCGTCGCCGGCGGCCGCCGCTCCGCGCAGCCGGCGCCGAGGAGCGCGGCGATGAGGAACAGCACGACACCCGCTGGCAGACGGCGGCGGGGCGGGAGCATCCACCGCATCATACGGTGGGTTCGCCGTCGCCTAGAATGACCGGCAGCCACGGGCCGGAGTGGCGGAACGGTAGACGCAGGAGACTTAAAATCTCCCGCCCGCAAGGGCGTGTGGGTTCGAGTCCCACCTCCGGCACCACGCGAGACTCGCCAGGGCTATGGCGGGGTGTTTCGCCGCTCGACCTCGAGGACGTACTCGGCGAGAAAATCCGTTCGGTCAGGGCGCAGGCCCTCGACCCGCAGGCGATAGCGGCCGGGGGCGGGGCCGTCGACGGAGAGCCATGTGCCGGCGTCGCCCAGGACGGCACTGGCGGGACGGCGGGCGCTCCACAGCACCACGCCATTCGGCGCCATCAGCTCGAGGCGATACTCGTCGTAGACGGGGTGATCGGCCAGGTCGATCGCGACGGTGAAGCGGTCGGCCTGGGGTGGGATCGACACCGGGTTCACCGCGCCGCCACCGCGGAGGAAGCCGCTCGCGACGGGCTCCCGGCCGCGCAAGGAGAACCGCGGGCCGGCGGTGACCTCGACGTCCTGCGCGGCGACCGTGGTGTCGGCTCGTGGCCTCGGCGCCGGCGCCTCCCGCTCACCCGCTTGGCGCTCGGGGGTCGTCCCGGCGACCTGGGCCGTGGGCTCTTTCGCCCCCCCTCTCGCCGCCTCACGGCTCGCGGCGACGCGCTCGGCGGCCCGCTCGGCGATCTCCTTCTCGAGCCGTTCGATCCGCCCGCGCGTCGAGGCGAGCTGGCGCTCGGTCGCGGCCAGCGAGCTGCGCACTGTCGCAAGGGACGCCTCCCGCTCTTCCAGCATCTGCTCGAGACGCGCCAGCCGTTGGCGCTCCTCCCGGGCCGTCGACGCGGCCCACACGCCCAAGCCGACGACCGCCAGCAGCAGCAGCGCGGCTGCGGCGGCATACGCGAAGCGCGCAACCCGTCGCGGCGGCGCCTCGCGCCGGCCGGCCCCGGCGATCGGCCGCACCACCGGCGATTGACCGGACGCGGCAGCAGGCAGGCGCCGCGAGAGCGCTTCCCAGGCGTGTCGCTTGAGCGGCTCGGCCCCCGCGATGCCGCCTTGCGCGGCGTCGGCCTCGAAGTCCCGCAGCTCGAGCAGCAGGCGGGTGCAACGCGGGCAGAGCGACAGGTGCTCCTGGATGGTCTCGCGCTCCGCCGCCGGCAACGAGCCGTCGCGGTAGGCGATCAGGCGCGGCAGCCGGATGTGCTCGCCGGCGTCCGCCGACTCCTCGGCGGCGAGCCCGCGGAGCGCAGCCCTCAGGTCATGGCGCTTGTCGGTCACGGTGCCGTCCTCACAGGTCGAACTCCGCGAAGTACTCGCCCAGCTCCAGCCGCAGGCGCTTGCGGGCCTTGAACAGTTGCACCTTGACCGTCGCCGGCGAGATCTGCAGGACCGCGGCGATGTCGTCGTAGTCGACGTCCTGGAACACCCGCAGGCGCACGCAGCGCCGCATCTGCGACGGCAGGCCGGCGACCGCTTGAATCAGCCGCTCGCGCAGCTCCTTACCGAGCAGCTCGCGCAGCGGCGCCGGGGCGCCGCCGCCGCGCGGGCCGGCACTGGCCGCTGCGGGCGGCGAGCCCGCCACGTCCTCGTCCTCGAGCGGGACGGCGCGGCCGGCACGCTTGGCCGCGGTGCGGTGGCGCAGCGCCTTGCTCGCCGTGTTGGCGGCGATGCGGAAGAGCCAGTGCTCCCACCGCGCCTCGCCGCGAAAGGCCTCGACCCCGCGATCGATGCGCAGGAATGTCTCCTGGATGAGGTCCTGGCACTCCTCCGGCGAGAACCCCCGCCGCTCGAAGAAGCGGAACAGCGGCCAGTAGAAGCGGTCGAAGAGGACGCGGAAGCCCTCTTCGCGGCTGCCCCGCTCGCGCAGCCGCTCGAAGATGACCGCGATCGGCTCGCCCTGGCCGCGCATCGCGTCGCCCGTCCTCATCGCCAGTCGCCGAAGAGCTGGAAGGCGGCCCAGAAGAAGGGGGCCGAGGCGTCCGTCTCGACCGTCTGGCCCTTGGCGGTAGTGATGCGGACCGGCTCGCGCAGCAGCTCGAGCTGGGCCGCGCGCAGGGCCTCGTCCTTGGGCAGCCCGGCGGCGAGATGGCGGTGGAACCGCGCCATCAGCTCGGCGGTGACCTGATCGGCGACGCTCCACAGGGTCGCCACGACGGAGCGCGCGCCGGCGTACTGGAAGGCGCGCGTCAACCCGATTAGGCCCTCGCCGCTCAGCTCCCGCCCGAGCGCGGACTCGCAGGCCGAGAGGACCACGAGGTCGGCGTCGAGCCGCACGCTCTCGAAGATCTCCCAGACCTGGAGCAGGCCGTTGTCGCGGCCCGCCGGCAGCTCCTCCGGGATGGTCAGCACCAGGGCGGAGTCGAGCGGGGTACGGTCGTCGAGGTGGCCATGGGTGGCGAAGTGGAGGATGCGGACGTCGCGCGGTACCGACTTCGCCCGCTCCTCGGTGGCCTCCTCGCCGAGATAGAGACGCGCCTCCGGATAGACCTCGGCGAGGCGCTCGACCTCGCGGCGCGTGTGCGGCAGGGCCGCCCAGTCGAACTTGCGCAGCTCGAATCCCGGCGCCGGGCGGCGCGGCTCACGGCCCGCACCTTGGGGCGCGAGGCTCTGCGGGTAGCGTGGATCCCCGAAAGCGGCAACCCTCGCGGGACCGCCGGGCTCTGCCGCCCGCGCCGGCTCGCCGGCGGAGGCACGCAGGGTCCCGTACACCGTCAGCGAGAGCGCCGTGTGCAACGGCTTCCACTCCGCCAGATACTGCCCGCGGCCCGCCGGCGCGCTCGGCGGGTCGCGGATCAGCGCGCCGAATGGGAGGCGGTGGAGCGGGCCGTCCGGGAGGATCAGCACCCGCTCGCTCCGCTCCACCAGGTCGGCGATCGGCGCGATCAAGGCCGCGTAGAGGGCCTGGGCGAGATCGGCGGGCGACTCCGGCGCCGGCTGCCGCACCAGCTCGACGAAGCGCTCCACGTCGCGGCGCAGCCGCTCCTCGCCGAGCGGCAGGACCTCGACGCGGAGGTCGCCTTCCCGCGTCAGGGCGAAGACGGCGGTCCGCTCCTTGCCCACGCTGTAGGAGAGGGCGAGCGTGCCGGCGTCGAGGACCTGCCGGGCGGCGGCGAGGTCGAGAGGCTGCGGCTCGCGCAGCGCGGCCAAGCGCGGCGAGGCGCTGCGGATCTCGGCCGCGATCTGGTCGCGCTCGCGGCGCAGCCTGCCGAGCTCGCGGTGCAGGGCCTCACGCGCCTCGTCGCCGTCGGCCTGGGTCCAGCGCGCCAGCTCGCCCAGGGTGCGGTCGTAGCGTGCCGCGTTCTCGCGCCGCCGGCTCTCGATCGTCGCGGACAGCTCGCCGGAGAAGGCGAGGTCGCGCTCGGCGAGCAGCGTCAGGAAGCTCCGCGCCCGCGAGCGCTCGACCAGATGGAAGGCCTCGGCGACGCGACCCCGCTCGATCGCGATCTCGACGGCGTCGTGGTAGATCTCCTCGTGGCGCGCCCGAAACGCCGCCCGCGTGTCCTGCGAGCCGCCGAGCCGGCCGACCTGCGACTCCAGCGCCTCGACCGCCCGCGCCAGGAACCGCGCCGCCTCGTCGGGCCGGCCCGTGCGGTGGTACAGCCGCCCGAGCTGTTGCAGCGTCAAGGCCTCCTCGCCCGTGCCCGCCCCCAAGCGCAGGTGGATCGCCTCGGCCCGCTCGCCGAAGTCGAGCGCAAGGGCGAAGTCGCCCCGCGCCTCGGCGATCAGCGCCAGGTTCCGCAGCGTGTTGGCGACGTCGTCGCCGCCGGGCGCCAGCCGCTCGCGGATCGCCAGAGCGCGGCTGTGGAGTTCCCACGCCGCGTCCAGATCGCCGCGCAGGCGCGCCACGATGCCGAGAGAGTCGCTCGACCCGGCGACGCCGAGGCCGGCGGGGGCGGCCTTGCTCCAGATCGCCAGGGCGCGCTGGAAGAGCTGCGTCGCCGTCGTCAGGTCGCCGCGATCGCGGGCGATGGCGCCGAGGTTGGTGAGGAGCGGGGGGACCCCGACGCCCGCGGGAGCCAGCCGTTCCCAGATCGCCAGCGCGCGCTCGAGCAGCTCCTGCGCCGACTCCACGTCGCCGCGCTCCCTGGCCACGAGCGCCAGGTTGCCGAGGCTCGTGGCGAGAGGGAGGCTGTCCGGGGCGCGGCGCTCCTGGATCGCCAGCGCTCGGTTGAGGACGGCGGCGGCCTCCTCGTACCGGCCGCGAGAGATCGCCACGATGGCCAGGGCGTTCATCGTCTTGGCGAGTGGCAGGCTCTCGGGCGACCAGCGCTCCTGGATGGCCAAGGCGCGCCCGGCGTAGTCGGAGATCGCTCCGAGGTCGTCGCGCGCCCACGCCAGGCCGACGAGCTGCGTCAGGGTATCGGCGACCTCCAGACCATCCGGCGCCCAGCGCTGCTGGATCGCGAGGGCGCGGTCGAGGAGCTGCGCCGACTCGTCGAGGCGGTTGCGCAGCCGCAGGAGGTTGCCCAGCCTGGCGAGCGTCCGGGCCACCTGCAGGCTCTCGCCCGAGACGGCCTCGCCGGTCTCCAGGGCCGCGCGGAAGCTGGCCTCGGCGCGGGCCAGCTCGTTGGCCAGCTCGTAGCTCTTCCCGAGCGCCTCCCAGACGGCGACCCGAGTCTGGGCGTCGCCCGCCGCCGCGGCTGCGGTCTGCAGCGCGGTCTGCGCCTCGCCGCTCCGTCCGCCCTTCGACCAGGCGTCGGCGATCTCGAGCAGGATCCAGCACCGGAGAGCCGGCTCGGCCTGCGCTGCGCCGCCGTCCGCGAGCTGGCGCCACACGGCCAAGCCTCCCTCCAAGTCTCCGGCCGCGATCCGTCGCCGCCCATCCCCGTAGAGCGCGAGGAGGTCCGCCGCCAACCGGGGCCGGACACGCGCGTCCCACGCCCCTTTCGGGACGTCGAACGAGATCGCCGCGCCGTCCCGCTCGCCGCGCAGCCGCAGGCTGCCGCGCGGCGCCTGCTCCGCCTTGAGCCAGGCCCAGGCGAAGACCGTCTCGATCTCGCCCTGGGCCAGCGCGGGGTGTCCCGGCGGCTCGGCCGGCCGCTCCCAGGTGGAGAGGAGATCGCCGGCGCGCAGCCCGGCCTGCGCGAGCGCCGATCCCGCACCGATCTCCTCCACGACGACGCCCGCTCCGCCCGCCTCCGCGCGCAGGTCCGCGCCGGCCAGGCCGGCGCAGAGCGCGGCGACGGCGAGCCATCGATGATCTCGGGATCTCATTGCGGCAGAAGGCGCCCAATCGAGTATACGAGAGCCGAGCGCCGTGTCGGGCTCCTGAGGAGCCGTGGCGGGCGTAGCCGGGAGCGCCGCCGCAGTTCCGGCCATCGCAGGTTGCGCAATAATCACGCTTGTGCGGAGCACCGCCTGGGGCGCGTGGGCCGCCGCGGCTCGCCTGCTGGTGCTGGGCGTCGTCGCGCTGGCGTTTTTCGGCTGCTCGGTCAATCGCCTGGCGGTCCGCTCGCTCGGCAATGCCCTCGCCGGCGGCGCCGGCGTCTTCGCCTCCGACGACGACCCCGAGCTGGTCGCCGCGGCGCTCCCGTTCAGCCTCAAGACGATCGAGGCGCTCCTCGCCGCCGATCCCGGCAACCGCGACCTCCTCCTCGCCGCCGCCAGCGGCTTCACCCAGTACGCCTACGCCTTCGTGCAGCAGGAGGCCGACTTCGTCGAGGAGCACGACCTGGCGCGGGCGACCGAGCTGCGGGCGCGGGCGCGGCGGCTCTATCTGCGCGCCCTCGGCTACGGCTGGCGTGGGCTCGAGCTCGAGGCTCCCGGCCTACGCGCGCGGCTCCAGGCCGACCCGGGCGCGGCCGCGGCGGCGCTGGCCGGGATGGAGAAGGACGACATGCCGCTCCTCTACTGGACCGCCACCCCCTGGGCGGCGGCCATCGCCCTCGCCAAGGAGGAGGCGGAGCTGACCGCCGACTTGGCGGCCGTCGAGGCGATGATGCGCCGCGCCCTGGCGCTCGACGAAAGCTGGGGTCTGGGCGCCCTGCACGACTTTTTCTTGGTCTACGAGGGGTCGCGGGCGTCGGTGGGCGGCTCGGTCGCCCGCGCGCGAGAGCACTTCGAGCGCGCCATGGCCCTCGCCGGCGGCAAGCGGGCCGGGCCGCTCGTGAGCTTCGCCGAGACCGTGGCCGTGGCGGCCCAGGACCGCGCCGAGTTCGAGCGCCTGCTCGAGCAGGCGCTCGCGCTCGACGCCGATGCGGTGCCCGAGCTGCGGCTGGCGAACCTGATCGCCCAGCGCCGCGCCCGCTGGCTCCTCGCGCGCGCCGACGAGCTGTTCGTCGAGTGATGGGATAATTTCGCCCATGCTTCGTCTTCGCCCCCTCGCCTTCGCCGTCCTCCTCCCTCTGGCCGTTGCGTGGAGCGCGCCCGCCGCGGCGCAGCCGGTGACGGTCAAGATGGCGACCCTGGTGCCCCAGGGCTCGTCGTGGCACACGACCCTCAAGGAGATGGCGGAGCAGTGGAAGACCGCCTCCGGCGGCGAGGTCGTGGTGCGCATCTACCCGGGCGGCGTCGCCGGCGACGACCCCGACGTGGTGCGCAAGATGCGTCTCGGCACGCTCAACGGCGGTGTCCTGACCTCGGCCGGCCTGGGCGAGATCGACAAGTCGGTCTACGCCCTCGGCGTGCCGCTGATGTACGACTCCTACGACGAGGTCTACGGCGTCCTCGAGACGCTGCGCCCCGGCCTCGAGGCGAAGCTCCAGGCCAAGGGCTTCGTCGTCCTCGCCTGGGCCGACGGCGGCTGGGTGCGCTTCTTCAGCCAGAAGCCGGTCTCCAGGCCCGACGACCTGCGCGCCCTCAAGCTCTTCAGCTGGGCCGGCGACACCGAGACGGTCGAGCTGCTCAAGGCGGCGCGCTTCAACCCAGTGCCGCTGCCGTCGACCGAGCTCGCCACGGCGCTCCAGACCGGCCTGGTGCAGGCCTTCGGCGCCCCGCCCGGGGTGGCCCTCATCTCGGGGTATTTCAACCACGCCCGTTCCATGACCGACCTCGAATGGCAGATGCTCCTCGGCGCGGTCGTGGTCACCAAGGACGCGTGGGAGAAGATCCCCGCCGAGGTGCGCCCCAAGCTGCGCGCCGCCGCCGAGACCGCCGGCCGGCGCTTGCGCGAGCAGATCAAGGCCGGCGCGCCGCGGGACATCGAGGCGATGAAGAAGCGGGGCCTCAAGGTGGTGCCGGTGGATGCCGCGGCGCGCCGGGAGTGGCGGGCGCTGACCGAGGGACTCTACCCGCGGATCCGCGGCGCCATCGTGCCGGCGGCCGCCTTCGACGAAGCGCTCAAGGCGCGCGCCGCCTACCGCGCCGCGCACCCGGCTGCACCCGGGCGGACGGCGCCCGGCAAGCCTGCCGGGCGCTTGCGGTGACCCCCACCGCGCCGACGCGCGTCCTGCGCCGTGCGGAGGAGTCGGTCCTGGTCGCGGCGCTCCTCGCCGCGATGCTGCTGCCGCTCGTCGACGCCGTGGGCCGGCCGCTCGGCGGCTTCCACGTCCCCGGCGGCGCGCCCTACCTGCAGCAGCTCACGCTCTGGCTCGCCTTTCTCGGCGGCCTCCTCGCGACCAGCGCGGGCCAGCATCTGACGCTGTCGACCGCCGAGCTCTTCGGCGAAGGGCGCTGGCGGCGCGGTGCCGCTGTGGTCGCGGGGAGTGTCGCGGCGGCGGTGGCGGCGGTGCTCGCCTATGGCGCCTGGCAGGTCGTCCTCGCCGACCGCGAGCAGGGAAGGGTCCTGCCGGGCGGCGTCCCGGAGTGGCTCTCCGAGTGCGTGATGCCGCTGGCGCTCGCCCTGATCGCTCTGCGCCTCGCCTGGCGCGCCGCCGACCGCTGGTGGGGCCGACTGGTCGCGCTCGCCACGGCGGGCGGCGTCCTCGCGCTCGGCGCCCTCGTCGCGCCTGGCGCGGCGCTCGCCTGGCCGCTGGCGCTCCTGGTCCTCGCCGCCGCTCTTCTCGGCGCGCCGGTCTTCACCGCCATGGGCGGCGTGGCGCTCATCCTCTTCTTCAAAGACGGCGTGCCGGTGTCGGCGGTGCCGGCCGAGATCTACCGCCTGATCGCCTCGCCCACCTTGCCGGCGATCCCGCTCCTGACCGCCTGCGGCTACGTCCTGGCGGAGAGCCGCGCCTCCTCGCGTCTGGTGCGCTTCTTCCGCGCCCTCTTCGGCTGGATGCCGGGGGGCGTCGCGGTGATGGTGGCCGCGGTGTGCGCGCTCTTCACCACCTTCACCGGCGGCTCGGGGGTGACGATCATCGCCCTCGGCGGTCTGGTCTATCCCATGCTCCGCGAGGAGGGGTATTCCGAGGGCTTCTCCCTCGGCCTCGTCACCGCCGCCGGCAGCCTCGGCCTCCTCTTCCCGCCGAGCCTCCCCGTCATCCTCTATAGCGTCGTCGCCGGCAGCCGCGAGATGAGCGCGCCCGCCGACCAGCTCTACCTCGCCGGCTTCCTGCCCGGACTGCTGCTCGTCGTCCTCGTGGGCCTCTACGGCGTCCGGGTGGGTGCCAAGAGCGGCGCGCCGCGCCGGCGCTTCGCCTGGGGCGAGCTCGCGCGCTCGGGCTGGGAGGCGAAGTGGGAGCTGCTGCTGCCGGTCGTCGTCGTGGCGCTCTTCCTCTCCGGGCTCACCAGCCTGGTCGAGACCGCGGCGGCGGCGCTCCTCTACGCCATCCTGGTCGAGTGGCTCTTGACGCGCGACCTCCACCCGTGGCGCGGCCTGCCGCAGGCGCTCGTCAAGTCATCGGTCCTCACCGGCGCCGTCTTGATCCTCCTCGCCTCGGCGCTGGGCCTGACGAGCTACCTCGTCGACGCCCAGATTCCCGACCGGTTACTGGCCTGGGTGACGACCCACGTCGAGTCGCGGCTCGCCTTCCTGCTCGCGCTCAACCTGATTCTCCTCGTCTTGGGGAGCGTGCTCGAGATCTACTCGGCGATCATCATCCTGGCGCCGCTCGTCGTGCCCTTGGGCGTCGCCTTCGGCGTCGACCCCATCCACCTCGGCGTCATCTTCCTCGCCAATCTGGAGCTCGGCTTCCTCTTCCCGCCCGTGGGCCTGAACCTCTTCCTCTCCTCGTCGCGTTTCGGCAAGCGCCTGCCGGAGCTCTACCGGCACGTCCTTCCCTTCCTCTTGCTCCTGGGAGTCGGCGTGCTGCTCATCACCTACCTGCCGGCGATGAGCCTCGGGCTGCCGCGGCTGCTCGGGGACCGGTGAGAGGGCGAGCGACCCGGTCGAGAACATTTTCCGCTATGCTGCAGCGCAGGTTCTGATCCATTGTAGGAGATCCCTCCGTGTCGCGAATTCACGTTCGATCGCTGGCGCTTGCGGTCCTTTGTCTGCTCCTCCTCACCGGGACCGTCGATGCGGCGACCGTTCCGGATCACCCCTGGTGCGGTACCAGCAGCTCGGGCTTCGCGATCCAGACGGCCATCCACCGAGATCACCTCCGCCGTCTGGAGCGGGAGCGGGCGGAGACCATGGCGCTCAGCGCCGCGCCCGAGGCCGCGAAGGTCGGCGACGTCACGGTGCTGGTCGACAATGGCGACCTGATTGCGCAGCCCAGTCGACTCGACCTCGGTGACTTCGGTGTGCAGTTCATCCCTCAGAAGAAAGGCGGCTTCGTGGTCGCTCCGTCGGGCGACCCGATCGGCGCGGAGATCGGCGAGCGGATCGATCTCGGTGACGACGACGCCCGTGAGGTCCGGTTCCCGAAAGGCTTCCGCTTCAGCTTCTACGGCAAGGCGCACACCCGCATGTTCGTCCATTCCGACGGCAACCTGACCTTCAACGCGCCCGACGCCGCATCGACGCCCCGGGGCCTGTCGCGTCTGCTCGGTGGGCCGGCGCGCATCGGCGTGCTCTTCACCGACCTCGACCCGGGGGCCGCGAGCGGCGAGGGCGGGGTGTACGTGCTGGCGAGCAGGGCGAAGATCGCGATCACCTGGCTCGACGTGC
Source organism: Thermoanaerobaculia bacterium (assembly GCA_044866775.1). Classification (GTDB taxonomy): domain Bacteria; phylum Acidobacteriota; class Thermoanaerobaculia; order Multivoradales; family UBA5704; genus DASUNQ01. Next base: position 18,827 of record JBIOUG010000185.1, read on the forward strand.
CGGAGTTCGGCGACGACAACCGCAATACCTTCCAAGCCGTGCTCTACGCCAACGGGCGCATCACCTTCGCCTTCGGCGCCCTCGAAGCCGCGGCGGCGGTGGTGGGCGTGGCGCCCGGTGGCGGCGGCCAGGTGCAGTTGCTCGACTACACGGCGAACCTGCCCACCGGCGTGCTCAAGGTGGCGATCGCCGAGCGTTTCGTCAGGACCCGGTCCCTCGACGAGCTGGCGATGGCGCGCGCGTTCTTTCGCGAGTTCGCGGACATCTATGACCACCTGATCGTCTTCCTCGATTTCCAGCAGAGTCTGGGCGGCGCCTTCGCCTTCGAGTTCGGAGTCAAGAACGAGATCCGCGGCATCGGTCTCGAGGTCTTCGACGGCAGCGCCCTGGCCGGCAGCCGCGGCCGGCTGCGCAGCTTCGTCCAGATGGGCACGCTGTCTCGCTATCCCGACGATCCGCACGAGACATTCCTCGGCACCAACAGCACCCTCGACGTTCTGGGCCAGGAGGCCGGGCACCGCTGGCTGGCGTTTCTGCACTTCATCGACGCGGACGGCCAGCCGAACGACGCCCTGCTCGGCCGCGACCTTGCCCATTGGAGCTTCTGCCACAACTCCCTGGCCTCGGACATGGAGGGCAATGAGTTGCGCGACGACGGCGGCGACCGCTTCACCACGATCGCCGCCACCGAGCGCTACAGCCCGCTCGACCAGTACGCCATGGGGCTGATCGCCGCCGCCACCGTGCCGCCCTTCTTCTACGTCGACGGCTGCTTCGATCCGGGGGCGGCCCCCGCAATCAACCTTCCCCTCCAGGGACGCCGCATCGACGTGACGATCGACCAGATCATCGCTGCCCACGGTCCGCGCGTACCGGCGGCCGCCAAGTCTCCCCACACCTTCAACATGGCGTTCATCCTCCTCGCCGAGGCCGGCCAGTTTCCGTCCGCGGAGTCGATCGCCAAGGTCGACCGCATCCGCGCCGCGTGGGAGCCTTACTTCGCGGCGGCGACCGATGGTAAGGGAGCGGTCAGCACCGCGCTCAAGCTCAAGCCGCGCCGTTGACCGGCGCCCAACGGTTGAACCGCCAGGTCCTGCTCGCCGCGGTGGCATTCGCCGTCTTCGTGCACGGCGTCGCCATCTGGGGCGAGGGGAGGATGACGTCCCCGCTGCGGCCGACGTGGGACGCCGAGGCGCTGGCGGAGGCGCCGCCCTTGGCCCGCTTCGACGCCGGCTGGTTCCGCTCGATCGCCAAGGAGGGGTACTCGTGGGACCCCGACACGGGCGTCGGGAACGTGATGCTGTTCCCGCTCACGCCGATGCTCTGGCGGCTGCCGGCGTTCGCCGGCGTGCCGCTCTTCTGGGCCGGGCTCCTGATCGCGCATGCCTGTTTCGCCGGCGCGGCTGCGCTCCTCTTCGCGCACGCGCGGCGCGAGTGGGGCGACAGCGACCGGGGCGCCCATGACGCGGTCGTGACACTCCTCGCCTTCCCTTGGGCCTTCTACCTGCTCGCGCCCTACTCGGAGTCGCTCTTCCTGCTGCTGGCTCTCGGCGCCTTCGCCGCCGCCCGCCACCAGCGCTGGCTGCTGGTGGCTCTGCTCGGAATTCTCGCCGGCCTCACCCGGCTCTTCGGCCTGGCGCTCGTCCCGGCGCTCCTCTGGATGGCGTGGAGGAACCGACGACAGCCTGCCGGTCCGGGCGGCGGCGATCTCCCCGTCCCGGGGAAGCGCCCGCTCGCCGCCGTCCTCGCCGCTGTCGCCCCGGCGGCCGGCATCGCCGCCTTCTTCACCTGGCTCGCGATCCGCTTCGACGACCCACTCCTTTTCCTCCACGCGCAAAAGAGCGGCTGGGGGCGCGACCCCGGGTGGTCGGGCTTCCGCCGCTCGCTCACCCTGATCGTCGAGAACCTGCGCGAGCGCGGGCTCCTGCACCTGGGCCCGGCGGTCGACCTCCTCGTCGTCGTCTTCCTGATCGCCGCCGCCGTCTGGCTCCTGCGCCGCGGCGTCACGGCCGAAGCCCTCTACGTGGCTGCCGGCACCGCCCTGATCCTCATCTCCGGGAGCCTCCTCGGCGCCGGCCGCTACGCGCTCGTCCTCTTTCCGGCGCTGAGGCCGCTCGTCGAGCTCGGACGCCGCCGGCGCGTCCTCTGGTACGGCTACCTCGCCGGCGGCGTCCTGCTGCAGGCCTACCTGATCGTCCGCTTCGTCAACAACCTCTGGGTGTCGTAGGGTCGCAGGACGGCGGGAAGTTCAACGTCTGGTTGAAGGTGCAGAGCCTGAACGCCTGAGTGAACGGCGCCGACCAGTTCACGTGCGCCATGATTCCCTGGTAGGACCAGGTGGTGTTCGGCTGGCAGCGGATCTCGCGCGGAAGTTGGTGTAGTAGTGGCCGTAGTCGTTGGGATCGGATCATGTCGCTGCGCGCGCCACCACGACCGGTCGGGTGGGTGCGTTCCTGCCCGCCGGGTAGGAGCGAGGTGAACGAACGGCTGTTATTCTAGGAAGGACGGCGCGGCGTTCGGGTGCGCGCCGCCCGGAGACCTGCGATGCCGCTCTATGAGTACGCCTGCCGCGATTGCGGCGATCGCGTCGAGATCCTGCAGCCGCTCGGCCAGGGCCCCGAGGGGTTGCTCTGCCCGCGCTGCGGCGGCAGCCGCCTGCAGAAGCAGTTCTCCACCTTCGCCACGCGCGGCGGCGGCGAGACGCAGCGCGGCGCCGCGCCGACCGCCTGCGGCGCCGGCGGCTTCACCTGAGCGCGCTGAGCGGCGGCCCGGCGGGCTGCCACCGCGAGGCTGAAAGCAGCTATGAGCGAGGAACAGGAGCTGACCGGACCGGACCTCGTGCAGGGGATCGCGCTCGCCGACCTGGCCGACGGGGCGCTCCTCCAGGGGCACGCCGGCGGGGAGGCGGTCCTCCTCGCCCGCCGGGGCGACGAGGTCTTCGCGCTCGCCGCGCACTGCACGCACTACGGCGGGCCGCTGGCCGAGGGCATCATGGCGGAGGCGACTGTGCGCTGCCCGTGGCACCACGCCTGCTTCGACCTGCGGAGCGGCGAGGCGGTGAGGGCGCCGGCGCTCAACGCGCTGCAGCGCTACGACGTGGTCCGCGATGGCGACCGCGTGCGCGTGGGTGGCAAGCTCGATCCGGCGCCGCGGCCGCGGCGGCCGGGCGGTCCGGCGACGATCGTCGTCGCCGGCGCCGGCGCGGCGGGCAACGCTGCCGCCGAGGAGCTGCGCCGCCAGGGATACGGCGGCCGCATCGTCCTGGTCGGCCGCGAGGACAGCGTCCCCTACGACCGCCCCAATCTGTCGAAGGACTTCCTCGCGGGGAACGCCCCCGAGGAGTGGATCCCGCTCCATCCGCCCGAGTTCTACGCCGAGCAGGAGATCGAGCTGCGCCTCGAGAGCGAGATCGTGGGCCTCGACGTCGGTCGCCGGCGGCTCCGGCTCGCGAGCGGCGAGGAGGTCGCCTTCGACGGCCTCCTCCTCGCGTTGGGCGCCGAGCCGGTGCGCTTGAAGCTTCCGGGCGCCGAGCGGCTGCTCTACCTCCGCTCGCTCGCGGACAGCCGCGCCATCATCGCCCGGGCCGCGACGGCGCGGCGCGCCGTCGTGCTCGGCGCGAGCTTCATCGGCTTGGAGGTCGCGGCGTCGCTACGCGCGCGCGGGCTCGCGGTCATCGTCGTGGCGCCGGAGGCGCATCCACTCGAGCGCGTCCTCGGGCCCGAGCTCGGCGCCTTCATCCGCGGCCTGCACGAGGAGAAGGGCGTGGAGTTCCGGCTCGGCCAGACCGCCGCCTCAATCGGCGAAGGAGAGGTGACGCTGGCGAGCGGCGAGCGCGTCGAAGCCGACTTCGTGGTGGCGGGCGTCGGCGTGCGGCCGGCGGTGGCGATCGCCGGGGGCGCCGGCGTGCGAATCGACGACAACGGCATCGTCGTCGACGAGTACCTCGAGACGAGCGCCCGTGGCATCTACGCCGCCGGCGACTCCGCGCACTACCCCGACCCGCGCTCGGGCGAGCGCATCCGCGTCGAGCACTGGGTGGCCGCCGAGCGGCAGGGGCAGGCCGCGGCGCGCAACCTCCTCGATCTGCGCCGCCCATTCACCGACGTCCCCTTCTTCTGGAGCCAGCACTACGACGTGGTCGTCTCCTACGTCGGGCACGCGAGGCAGTGGGACCGCATCGACCTCGCCGGCTCGCTCGCCGAGCGCTCCGCCATCGCGGCCTTCCGCGCCGGCGGCGAGGTGCGCGCGGTGGCGACGATCTTCCGCGATCAGGACAGCCTGCGCGCCGAGCTGGCGTTGGAGCGCGGCGATCGCGCGGCGCTCGAGGCGCTGCTCGCCGGCGGGTCAGCGCCAACGAGCGAATGACGCGGCGCGGGTGATCGTGGCCGTCGCAGCCCGCGCTGCTGCCGGGCGTGGCGCGGTGCTGGCGCGGGCGCCCCGGAATGCTGTATCTTCCTGCACATGAGTGACGAGCGAGACGCCGAGATCCATCGGGTTACCGAGCTGCTGAAGACCGTGGTGCGGGTCGCCGGGCTGTCGCACCGAGAGATCGAGAAGCGGCTGGGGCAGAGCCCCGGCTACCTGAGCCGGCTCTTCGCGGGGGCGATCGAGCTCAAGTTCAAGCACATCATCGACATCCTCAAGGTCATCAAGGTCGAGCCGCACGAGTTCTTCCAGCTCGCCTACCCACGGCAGACCGGCGTCACCAGCGCCACGGCGCGCCAAGCGCGCGACCTCCTCACGCTCTTTCCGCCTGGCGGCGAGCCGGCGCCGGGGAGGGTCCGGCAGGAGGAGGTGGACGAGATGGTGCGGAGCGCCATCCGCCGCCTGCTCGGCGACCTCGGCGTCGGCGCCGCCTGAGCCGGGCTCGCGGCGGTGAGCGGGCAGTTCCAGCTCGACGAAGCCCTCGACATCCTCGTGCGCACTCCCGCGGCGCTGGCCGCGCTGCTCGACGCCGTCGGCGCCGGCTGGCGGACGGCGAACGAGGGCGCGGAGACCTGGAGCCCGTTCGACGTCGTCGGGCACTTGATCCACGGCGAGGAGACCGACTGGGTGCCGCGCGCCAGGATCATCCTCGAGCAAGGCGAGGACCGCCCCTTCGACCCGTTCGACCGCTGGGCCCAGCTCACCTGGTTCAAGGACTGGTCGCTGCCGGCGCTGCTCGACCGCTTCGGTGAGCTGCGCGCCGAGAACGTCCGCACCGTGCGCGGCTGGGGCCTGACGCCTGAGCAGCTCGGCCGGCGCGGCCGCCATCCCGAGCTCGGCACCGTGACCCTCTCCGAGCTCCTCGCCACCTGGGTCGTCCACGACCTCGATCACGTCGCGCAGATCGCCCGCGTCATGGCGAAGCGCTACGCCGCGGACGTCGGCCCCTGGCAGGTCTACCTCTCGATCCTCAGCGATCGATCTCGCTGAGCTGAATCTCGCTCCCACGCTGCTCGACGCGATAGATGCCGATGCCTTGCTCCGCGGGGCCGGCCTTGACCGCACCGCTCCTGACGTCGAACTGCGAGCCGTGCCAGGGGCACTGGACCGTGCCGCAGATCATCACGCCGCCGGCGAGCGAGCCGCCGCGGTGGGTGCAGTAGTCGTCGAAGGCGACGTAGCCCTCTGCCGTGCGGCCGAGGACGATGCGGCGGTCGCCGACGTGGAGGAGCTTCATCTGGTCCACCTGCAGCTCCTCGGCCTGCGCGACGGTGATCGGCTTGCCGGGGCGCGGCGCGACGCGGCTCTCCTTCCATTTGCCGGCGCCGGCGTAACGGTGGTCGACGCTGATCTGGTTGCGGCTGACCAGCACCCCGCCCATCCAGCCGCCGGCGACGAGCAGCCCGACCCCGACCGCCTCGAGCGCGAGCACCGCCGCGCCGGGCTCCGCCGGCGCCTCACGCCGCAGAAGCCACGAGGCGGCGAAGAGCACGACGGCCACCAGGTTCACGATCATGTGGCGCGTCGCGCGCTGCTTGCCGGTGCTCGCGGGCGGCACCGTCTGGAAGTAGTCGATGAAGCCGGGCACCGCGGCGACGAGCGCCGCGACGACGCCTGCTGCGGCGAGGTGGCTGGCGGTCAGCGACAACGCCGGGCGGCCCGCGAGCTGCGCCGCGACGTCGAACAGCGCGGCGCCGCTCAAGAAGGCGAAGGGGAACGGGATCAATGCGGGGTGAATCGGGTGACCCTTGTAACTGACCTTGCTGCGCATCGGCGTGCCTCCCCTTCACCGTAAGAGATGTCCTTCATCGACGCCGGCGAGAGGTGCAAGATGCGTGCAGGCACGGGCTCGTGGGCGCCTCTCGACGTTCCCGTCGAAACGCTTCGACGGTTCGGTCGAAGCCGCGCCGCGGCCGCCGCGCCATCGATCTCTGCACATTCTTCTAACTCTCTTCCCCTGAGCGCCTTCCGCGCCGGCGCCGCGCTCGCGCGCCGCGTGGCACCGCCGTTGCCCTGACCGGCGGCGAACGCAGGACTCACACCGCGAAAGGGGGGTACTGAGATGCCGCACACCCAGAACCGTTCGTTGCCGTTCGTCGCCGCGCTGGCGCTGGTCGGCCTACTCGCCGCCGCGCCGGCGGCGCGGGCGCACCAGTGCGTGGACGTCGACCTGCTGCGCGCGCCGGACCGCGCGCAGGCGGGCGAGATGATCGTTGCAGAGGGGAGCGTCACCAACTGCGGCGATCCGGCGCGCGGCTTCCATGTGGCCTGGGTGCTGGTCGATCAGCTCGGCGACCGCATCCAGCTCCGCCGCACGGTGGCGCAGGTCGAGCCGGGGGAGACGCAGACCGGCGTCGTCCGCCTGCTGCTGCCGGAGCGCCTGCGGCCGGGGCTCTACGCGCTGGTGATGGTGGGGGAGGCCCCGAGCGGGTTCACCGACAGCGACGCGCAGCGGATCGCGATCGGGCCCGGCCGCTGATCACGGCGCGCGCGGCCGCGGGGCGGCGGAGAGCGGACCGTCTCCGCCGCCCCGACGTGCTAGCCTCTCGCATCAGACCGCCGATGCGCCGCATCCGCCTCCTCGCCCTGGTGCTGGCGGGGGTGTCGCTCCCCGCCGCGCTCCTCCTCTGGGCGGTGCGTGAGGCCGAGGGCGAGCGGCGCGCGCTCGAGCAGGCGCTGCGCACCGAGGCCGCGCTGCTCGCGCAGACTCTCGGCCCCGCTCTCGCCGCCGCCTCCGCCGCCAGCCGCGAGCTCGACGAGCTGCTCGCCAGGAAGCTGCTCGACGACGCGCGCCTGCTGGCGCGGCTCGAGAGCGCCGGCGCTCTGCCGCCGGCCGCGGCGGCGGATCTCCTGCTCGAGAGCGACGGAGTCGACGGCCTGCTGCGCCTCGCGGCCGGCGGCGGCGTGCGCTGGCAGGTCGGCCGTCCGGGCGACGCGGCGCGCCTGCGGCGCGACTTGGCGCCGCTTCTCGCCGGGGAGGCCGAGGAGCTGGTGCTCGGCTCGGCGCGCGGCGCGCGTGGTCCGGTGGCCGCCGCCGTGCGCACGCCGGACGGCGGCGCGCTGGCGGCCGTCGCCGACTCCCGGCGCGCCTTCGCCTTCGGCGCGCAGCTCGGGGTCGGCAACCTGCTGCGGCGTCTGGTCGCGAACGGCGCCCTCGTCTACCTGATCTACGAGGAGCGCCCGCGAGGCCTGCGCGCTTCCGCCGCCTGGGACGGCGGCGCGGCGCCGACGCCCGCTGCGCCGCCGCCTACGGCGCTGCGCGGCCGGCCGGTCTTCGAGGTGGCGGTGCCGGTGGCCTCGCCGGCCGGGCGCGCAGCGGCGCTGCGGGTGGGGCTCGACGGCGCGCCGCTGCGCCGCGCCATGACCTCGGGCGCCCGGCGGACGGCGCTCCTCGGCGCGCTCCTCGCCGCGCTCGGCGTCGCGGCGGCGGCGTTCGCCCTGGCGCAGCGCGCCCGGGCTCGCGAGCGCGAGGAAGGGCGGCTGCGGCTCGCCGCGGCGGAGGCGAGCCGGCGGCGCAGCGAGCGGCTGGCGGCCGCCGGCGCGCTGGCGGCCGGCATCGCCCACGAGGTGCGCAACCCGCTCAACGGTATCGCGCTCGCCGCGCAACGCATCGCGCGACTCGACGGCGACGGCCGGGCGGTGCGCCTGGCGACGCGCATCCGCGAGGAGGTGGCGCGGCTCGAGGCCTCGCTCGCCGGTTTCCTCGACCTCGCCCGCCCCGCGGCCGGTCCGCGCACCGCGACCGATCTCGGCGCCCTCGTGCGCGACACGCTGGCCTTGCTCGAGCTCGAAGCCGCGGGCAAGGACGTGCGGCTCGCGGCGCGCACCGAGCCGGCGCCGGTCGTCGCCGACGCCGAGGCGCTGCGCCGCGCCGTCGTCAACCTGGTGCGCAATGCCATCGCCGCGAGCCCGGAGGGCGGCGCCATCGAAGTATCGGTCGCCCCCGCCGCCGCCGCCGCGGGCGGGCGCGGCCCGGTGCGGGTCGTGGTGCGCGATCACGGCGCCGGCATCGCCCCCGAGCTGGTCGAGCGCGCCTTCGATCCCTTCGTCACCACGCGCCCGGAAGGGACCGGCCTCGGGCTGGCGCTGGTACGGCGGGTGGCCGAGGAGCACGGCGGGCAGGCGAGCCTGCGCAACCACCCGGCCGGCGGCGTCGAGGCGCGTCTCGAGATCCCGGCGGGGGAGGCGGCGGCGTGAGGCTCGAGGCGCGCATCCTGGTGGTGGACGACGAGAGCGGGCAGCGCGAGCTCCTCGCCGACCACCTGCGCGAGCTCGAGGCCGAGGTCCTGGAAGCCGGCGACGGGCGGCAGGCCCTCGAGCTCGCCCGCCGCTGCCTCCCGGACGTGGTGCTCACCGACGTGCGCATGCCGGGGCTCGGCGGGCGCGAGCTCTTGGCGGCCCTGAAGCGTGAGAACCCCGAGGTCGAGGTCGTGCTGGTGACCGCATACGCCACCGTGCCGGAAGCGGTCGCCTGCCTCAAGGACGGCGCGGCCGACTACCTGTTGAAGCCGCTCGACCTCGAGGAGGTGGAGCATCTGCTGCGGCTCGCGGTCGAGCGCCGTCACCTGCGGCGCGAGAACCGCGAGCTGCGCCGGCGGGTGGGCGAGGTCGAATCGCTGCCCGGGATCGTCACCGCCGGCGGCGCCATGGCGGAGGCGCTCTCGACCGTCGCCCGCGCTGCCGCGAGCGCGGTGCCGGTGCTGATCCTCGGCGAGAGCGGCACCGGCAAGGAGCTGGTGGCGCGCGCTCTCCACGCCGCGAGCCGCCGCGCCGGCGGGCCGTTCGTGGCGGTCAACGGCGCTTCGCTCGCCCCGACGCTCCTCGAGAGCGAGCTCTTCGGCCACGAGCGCGGCGCCTTCACCGGCGCCGAGCGGGTGCGCCGGGGGCGCTTCGAGCTGGCCTCGGGCGGCACCTTCTTCCTCGACGAGGTGGGCGACCTGCCGCCGGCGATGCAGGTCAAGCTCCTGCGCGTGCTGCAGGACGGGACGGTCGAGCGGGTGGGGTCGGCCCAGCCGCTGCCGGTCGACGTGCGGGTGGTCGCCGCCACGCACCGGGATCTCGCCGCGGAGGTGGCGGCCGGGCGCTTCCGCGAGGACCTCTATTACCGCCTGGCGGTGGTGACGGTCGAGCTGCCGCCGCTGCGGCGGCGGCGC
>JBIOUG010000186.1:0-73374 GCA_044866775.1 Thermoanaerobaculia bacterium
CGGCACGGGCTTGTACAATCTTGGGCCGCCATGCTCCACCTCGGACCGGTCACGGTCGATCCGCCGCTCTTCCTCGCGCCCATGGCGGGCGTGACCGATCGCGACTTCCGCCTGCTGGTGCGCCGCATCGGCGGGGTCGGGCTGGTGGCGATGGAGTTCATCGCCTCGAAGGCGATCGTCTCGGGCAACCCCAGGACGAAGAGCCTGATGCACTTCGTCTCCGAGGAGCGCCCGCTCGCGATCCAGATCTACGGCTCGGACGCGCGGACGATGGCCGACGCGGCCCGGATGGTCGAGGAGCTGGGTCCGGACCTGGTCGACATCAACATGGGCTGCCCGGCCAACAAGGTGCTCAAGGGCTGTGCCGGCGCGGCGCTGATGGGCGACCCCGGACTCGCCGAGCGCATCGTCTCGACGGTACGGCGCGCGATCTCGATCCCGCTCACCGTCAAGTTCCGGCTCGGGCTCGACGACGGGCGGCGCAACTACCTCGAGCTCGGGCGGATCTGCGAGGCCAACGGCGCCGCGGCGGTGGCGATGCACGCCCGGACGGCGCGCCAGATGTTCGACGGCGAGGCCGACTGGAGCCATCTGGCGCGCTTGAAGGAGACGCTGGCGATCCCGGTCATCGGCAACGGCGACGTGCGCGAGCCCGAGGACGCGCTGCGCATGCTCGCCGAGACCGGCTGCGACGGCGTGATGATCGGCCGCGGCGCGACCCGCAACCCCTGGATCTTTCGCCAGATCGCGGCCCGCCTGTCCGACGGGCGAATGGCGGAGCCGGCGCTCGCCGACCGCCGCGAGCTGATCCTCGGCCACTTCCGCATGGTCGCCGAGCGCGAGCCCTCGCGCTACGCGCTGCACAAGCTGCGGAAGTTCACCGGCTGGTACACCCACGGCCTGCCGCACGGGCGGCAGCTCCGCCAGGCGATCAACCAGCTCCCCGACGTGCCGAGCTTCCTCGCCGCCGTCGAGGAGTTCTTCGCCGGGCTGCCGGTCGAGGCCGAGAAGGCGGCGTAGCCTGGACGACATGTGAGCGATCACCATCGGGAGCTCGCGGGCGATTCGGCTGCGGCGCTCGCCGCGGTGGGGCGCGTGGCCGATGAGTGGGGCGGCGAATTCGAGCGGCAGAGCGGTGGCGGGCGTCTCCTGTTGCCGGTCGTGGCGGGACTGCGGCGCGGCTGGGTGCGAGGGCAGGTCACGGCGACGCCCGCCGGTGAGGGTACGAAGCTCGCTCTGGCGGTGGAGGAGGCCGACTACCACCTCCACTTGGCCGCCGTCGCCGTTCTCCTCCTCGCTCTCGCCGGGAGCCTCGTGACCGTGCTCTGGCCGTTTTTCCCGCGGCTCCTAGCCGCGGCCCCGCTCGGCGCGGCGCTGGCGCTCGCGGCCTGGCTGCTGGTCGTCGCGCGCCTGAAGAACAGTGGGCCGGAGGAGTTCCTGGCGCAGGTCGCGGCGACGGGCGTGGAGCCGGAAGCGGAATGACGCGAGCGCGCGGGCGGTTATACTGGCGCGGAGTTCTTTCGGTTCTTTCACAACTTGGGGGCGTACCGGTTTCGACGGGGAACAGAGCGGTCCGGAAGCTACGTGCCGAGTTTCTGCTCGTTAAAACGGAAACCTAGTAACTGCGAACGACAACTTCGCTCTCGCGGCCTAAGACCTAGGCTGTGACGTCTCGCCTGGAGCTCGGTCCGTGGCTCCTCGCGGGGCGCAACTTCAGCGGACCAATGAGCCAGAAGTGCCTCGCGCCTGGCTCTGATACGCAGCGAGGCTGGCCGCCACGCCTGGTGCCTTCTCCCGCACCGTGGTCGGCGAGATCGTACGAGAAGGCTACGCACGTATACGCTGCCGGGACGCGTTTCTCGGACGTGGGTTCAACTCCCACCGCCTCCACCATTCCTCGCTTCGCTCGTCATGGCGGCGACGGTGCTCGTTGGTGGCCGACGGCTCGCTTGCGCTCGCCGACGGCGGAACAACTCCCACCTGGCGCGCCACTCGGACCCGACGGCTCGTTGCGCTCGCCGACCCGGCGGGAGCGAAGCCCCCTGTGTCTACCCATCCAAATTGTTTCAAGTTGTCATGGTGCCTGCCGGCGTCGAGGACCTGCGGCCCTCGACGGACGCCTCGGACGCCGTCATCCTCCATCTGTGGCAGGCGGTGCAGGTGGTGATCGACCTCGCCGTCTCCACGTGCGTCGCGTTCGATCTCGGAACGCCCTCGAACTACGGCGGCGACGCTTTCCGTCGGCTGGCCCAGGCCGGGGTCCTGGAGCAGGCGCTTGCGATGCTCTCTTCGTAGGGAGGGGAGAGCGCTCCGACTTCCGTGACGATTGCGGTGATCAGCTCGGCCGGGGTGACGTCGAAGGCGTAGTTGACGGCTTCCGTCTCCTCCGGGGCGATCGCGGTGCCGAGGAGGGCGGTGACTTCGGCGGGGGCGCGCTGCTCGATGGGGATGCCGGCGCCGGTCGGGGTGTCGGGGTCGATCGTCGAGAGCGGGGCGGCGACGTAGAAGGGGATGCGGTGGCGGTGGGCGAGGACGGCCAGGGGGTAGGTGCCGATCTTGTTGGCGGTGTCGCCGTTCCTGGCGATGCGGTCGGCGCCGACGACGATGCGGTCGACCATGCCCTGCGCCATGAGAGTGCCGGCGCTCGCGTCGGTGACCAGGCGGTGCGGGATGCCGAGGCGCTTGAGCTCCCAGGCGGTCAGGCGGGCGCCCTGGAGGAGCGGGCGCGTCTCGTCGACCCAGACGAGCCCGACCTTCCCCAGCCGGAACGAGGATTCGATGACGCCGATCGCCGTGCCGTAGCCGGCGGTCGCGAGGGCGCCGGCGTTGCAGTGGGTGAGCACGCGGTCGCCGGCGGAGAAGAGCGCGGCGCCGTGCTCGCCGATGCGGCGGTTGGCCGCGACGTCGGCGGCGTGGAGCGCCTGCGCCCAGGCGAGAAGCGCCGCGAAGGTGTCCGCCGGCCCTTCCGCTTCGGACGCGGCGAAGACCTGCCGTCCCTGGGCCAGCGCCCAGCGCAGGTTGACGGCGGTCGGACGGGTGGCGGCGAGCAGCTCCTCCGCGTCCTCGAAGCGCCGCCTTAGCTCCGCTCGCGCAGCGCCGCGCACGCCGAGCGCGAGCCCGAAGCCGGCGGCGACGCCGATCGCCGGCGCGCCGCGCACGGCGAGGCGGCGGATGGCGTCGGCCACCGTCTCGACGTCGATACACCGCAGCCAGACCTCCTCGGCCGGGAGGCGCGTCTGGTCCAAGAGGAGCAGGGCGCCGTCGTCCCAGCGCAGCGGCGAGAAGGGCTCCAGCTCTTTATGAGGGATCGTAGAGGCGGCGGGCTCTGGCATCGGCGTTATCTTACGGCTCAGAGGGGCGGCGGCTGGTAAGATCCCCGCATACGCCGTACAGCATGGGCGGGCCGCCCGCCGCCCCGACGAGGTCCCGATGAAAGGCGATCCCAGCCGTCTCGGCTTCTCGACCCGCGCCATCCACGCCGGCCAGGCGCCCGACCCGACGACCGGCGCGGTGACGGTCCCCATCTACCAGACCTCGACCTACGTCCACGAGGAGCTGGGACGCCACAAGGGCTACGAGTACGCGCGGGTGCAGAACCCGACGCGCGGCGCCTTCGAGCAGAACATCGCGGCGCTCGAGGGCGGGCTCGCCGCTCACGCCTTCGCCTCCGGCATGTCGGCCATCGCCTGTCTGATGACGCTGCTCAAGGCCGGCGATCACGCGGTCGTCTCGCGCAACGTCTACGGCGGCACCTACCGCTACCTGACGCGCATCCTCGAGCGCTACGACCTGCACTTCTCCTGGGTCGACACGAGCGATCTCGCGGCGATCGAGCGGGCCTTCACCCCGGCGACGCGCATGCTCTACATCGAGACCCCGACGAACCCGATGATGGACGTCACCGACATCGCCGCGGCGGCCGAGATCGCGCATCGCCACCGCGCCGTGGCGGCGGTCGACAACACTTTCCTCTCACCCTACCTGCAACGGCCGCTCGAGCTCGGCGCCGACCTCGTCGTCCACTCGACGACCAAGTTCATCAACGGCCACAGCGACTCGCTCGGCGGCGTGCTGGTCTCGACGCGGGCGCAGGACGCCGAGTGGTTCGCGCTGGTCCAGAAGTCGGCGGGGGCGATCCTCTCGCCGTTCGACGCCTTCCTGAACCTGCGCGGCGTCAAGACGCTCGCCGTGCGCATGGAGCGCCACGAGGCCAACGCGCGCGCGGTGGTCGACTTCCTCGACCGCCATCCGGCAGTGCGCCGGGTGCTCTACCCGGGCCTGCCCAGCCACCCCAACCACGAGGTGCAGAAGCGCCAGGCGCGCGGCTTCGGCGCGATGGTGACGATCGAGCTCGGCAGCTTCGAGGCGGCCAAGACCATGCTCGACCACGTGCGGGTGATGAGCCTCGCCGAGAGCCTGGGCGGGGTCGAGAGCCTGATCTCCCACCCGGCCTCGATGACCCACGCCTCGATCGCGCCCGAGCGGCGCGCCGAGCTGGGGCTGACCGACGGGATGGTGCGGCTGTCGGTCGGGATCGAGGACGTCGAGGACCTGATCGCGGACCTCGATCAGGCGCTGGCGGCCGTAGTGCACGCCCCGAGCGCCGTGCCCGCTGGAGCAGCTCCAACCCGCTAGGCTACGTTCCCCTCTCCCATGTGGGAGAGGGGCCAGGGGTGAGTCCAATTCTCTAAAAATCCGCGCTGTCCGGGTCGCCGGCGTAGGAGAGCTCGTCCACCTCTTCGTCGGAGAACTCGGCCTGCTTGTCGACGCTGCCGGCGATCCAGTCGAGGAAGCTCGGCTCGCCCCGGCTGACCTGGAAGGCGAGGATCTCGGGCACGTCGTAGCTGTGCAGCTCGCGGATCGTCGCCGCGACTCCCGCGAACTCCCCTTCCAGGGTCTTGATCACCAGCATCAGCTCGCCGTCCTTGCAGATCTTCCCCTGCCAGCGGTAGATCGAGCGGATCCCCGGGACGATGTTGACGCACGCCGCCTGACGGCGGCCGACGAGCTCGCGGGCGAGCAGGTTCGCCTGTTCCTCGGTGCCGACGGTCGTGACCATCACGATGGCAGCCATAGAGCAACGGTAATAGACCACCTCCGCGCGAGTCAACGCCACGCGCGCCGCTCCGGGTCGTAGACCATCACCCGCACCTTGCCCGTGCGGCCGAAGACCCGCACCGCGACCAAGCCGCGCCGGCCGTCGGTCAGGTAGAGCGAGCCCGGCGTCGAGGTGCCGAGCGGCCCGAACGAGGCGAGGTCCGAGCTGTTGAAGCGCACCGGATCGGCGCCGGCGAGCGAGCGCCGCGGATCTCCCGGATCGGGCGGCGGCGGTCCGGGCGGGAAGCCGAAGGCGGCGCTGCGGCCGAAGTGCGCGAGCGGGCGCTGCGGCGCCAGCGCCGGATCGACTCCGCGAACGATGTCGGCATTCAGAACGCCGTCGCCGTCCCCGTCGCGGTAGAGCGCGAAGGTGACGCTGCCGTCGCCGCGGGTGCGGAACTTGACCGCGACGTTGGCGCTGTACCGCACCGCCGCGCCGCGCGCGGCGCGCAGGGTGCCGACGAGCTCGGCCGCGGCGAGCTGCAGCCGCAGCGCCGCCGTTGCCTCGAGGAGCGGGCGGGCGCCGAGGACCAGGAGTCCCAACAGCAGCGACGAGACGACCATCAGCTCGAGCAGCGTGAATCCGGCCTGGGATCGGCGACGGGCAGAGCGCATGCGCGGCCTCCGCGACGAGGAAGCTGAGGCGAGGAAGGGGCGGGGCGGCGAGTCCGCCCCGCCCGGGTGGCGGGGGGCTGATTGGAGCCCGGCGCGAAGGCTTTCGCGCCTAGCGGGAGCCGTCGTCCGCGGCCGCGGCCTTGGGAGCGCGCACCTTGCCGGTGAGCGTCGTCTGGCCGGAGGTCGCGACGTACGGCTTGATGAGGGCGTAGGTGCGCTCGCCGATGCCGCGCACCAGGAGGAGGTCGTCGGTCGACTTGAAGGGGCCGTTCTTCTTGCGGAACTCGACGATGCGCTCCGCCACCGCCGGGCCGACCCGCGGCAGGAACGCGAGCTGCGCGGCCTCGGCGGTGTTGATGTTGACGGTGCCGCGCCGCGCCTCGCCGGCGGCCGCGGGCTCGGCGGCGGCGGGCAGGGTGGCGAGGAGGATGCCGAACAGGGTCAGGCCGGCGGCGAATCGAGTGCTCTGCTTCATGGTCTCTCCCTCCGTGGAAATGGTGGATCGATGACGTCGTTCGACGGTGCTTCTCGTTGCGTGCGTTCCTTCCTGGGGTGGCGACCTGCGGTCGCGTGGTCCGTCTCGGCTCTCCTCACCTCCTTCTCCGGTCGTTGTCCGCGGCGGGCGGAGATCAAGGCTGCTGCCAGCCCGCGGCGGGAGTGGTAAGTCACTGCAAAAAAAGGAGATCCGAACGATTAGGCGGGGTTGCGGCGGCAGCGGCGGGCGACGAAGATCTGGTCGGCGCGCGGGCCGCGGCGCGCAATCCGCCCCGCCGGGAGCGGCAGGACAAGCGATTAGGACGGCGGCAGAATGGTCAGCGGGTGCGCGGGATGGGTCGCGCCGCGCGTGGTCTCGGCCCGTGCTTTCGAGTAGATTCAGCGGCTATGGCGGCGGCGGCCGAGCGGTCGGTCTGGCGGGAGTACCTCGAGGCGTTCATCATCGCCGCGCTCTTTCTGCGCTTCACCAACGTCTTCGTGGTGCAGACCTTCTACATCCCGTCGAGCTCGATGGAGGACACGCTCCTCATCGGCGACCACCTGTTCGTCAACCGTTTCATCTACGGCCCGACCCCGACCGCCTTCGAGCGGCGGGTCTTCCCGTCCCGCCCGCTGCAGCGGGGGGACATCGTCATCTTTCGCTCGCCGCAGGACCCGACGGTGGACGTCGTCAAGCGCTGCGTCGGCCTGCCGGGCGACGTCATCGACTTCGTGGACAAGGAGCTCTACATCAACGGCGAGCAGGTCGAGGGCGACGGCTACACGAAGCACGTCGATCCGCGGGTCTTTCCCGACCAGCCGTTCGCCGATCCGCAGGGGCGGCGGCGCGACAACTTCGGCCCCCTTACTGTCCCGCCCGGCGAGTACTTCTGCTTGGGCGACAACCGCGACATGTCGCACGACTCGCGGTTCTGGGGCGGCCTGCCCGCGCACCTCGTCAAGGGGCGGGCGCTGCTCGTCTACTGGTCGTACGGCGGCGGCACCTCGGACGGCCAGTGGCGGGGGTGGGGGAGCAAGCTCGGCCAGCTCGGCAAGACCGCCCTCGGCTTCTTCACCCGCACGCGCTGGGAGCGCACCTTCCACCTGATCCGCTGACCGCGCCTCGCGGCACGCTACGTACGGTCCGATGCACGCCGAGAAGTCCCTGTTGCGCGAGTACCTCGAAGCCCTGCTGATCGCGGTGGTCTTCGCCACCTTCGCTCGCACCTACGTGGTGCAGGCGTTCAAGATCCCCACCGGCTCGATGGAGGAGAACCTCCTCGTCGGCGACCACATCCTGGTCAACAAGTTCATCTACGGCACGGCACCGACCGCCGTCGAGCGCGCTCTGCTGCCGATCCGGCCCATCCAGCGCGGCGACGTGGTGGTCTTCAAGTGGCCCGAGGACCCGTCGCGCGACTTCATCAAGCGCTGCGTGGCGCTCCCGGGCGACACCGTCGAGGTCGTCAACAAGCGGCTGATCTTGAACGGCCGTGAGGTCGAGGACGCGAGCTACACCTACCACGTCGACAACCGCACCTACCCGCGCACGCCGTTCGGCGACGCCTGGAGCCGCCGCGACAACTTCGGCCCGTTCACCGTGCCGCCGGGGCAGTACTTCTGCCTGGGCGACAACCGCGACAACTCACGCGACTCGCGCGTCTGGGGGACGGTGCCCGAGAGTCACGTCAAGGGCCGCGCCTTCATGATCTATTGGTCGACCTCGGTCGGCGGCGAGACCTTCGAGTGGCCGGGGCTCGCCGGCAAGCTCCGCCAGCTCGGGCAGCTCGCGGTCAACTTCGGCAGCGCGACGCGGTGGGAGCGGACGTTCGACATCGTGCGGTAATCCTGGAGGCCCCGGCGCGAAAGCCTTCGCCGTATCGGAGCTCGGCGCGAAAGCCTTCGCGCCTTCAGTGCCAAGCGCCTGCCCACCCCGCCCTGCTAGACTCCGGCGCACCTTGAGGAGAGTGGTCATGTCGCGGAAGTCCGCCCAGAGAGGCGACGGCAACTTCGGCTGCATCGCCTGGCTGCTGGTCTTCGCCGTCGCGCTGCTCATCGCCTGGAAGGCGATCCCGGTGAAGATCCAGAGCGCCGAGCTCTACGACTTCATGGTCGAGCTGACCAAGTTCTCGGCCTCGATGACCCCGGAGGAGCTCGAGAAGCGGATCGTCGAGCGAGCCAAGGAGCTCGAGCTGCCGCTCGACAAGGAGCACGTCCACGTGGCGCGCGAGGGCGACCGGATCAAGATGGAGGCGCACTACACGGTGCCGCTCGAGTATCCGGGGTATACGTACCAGTGGACCTTCGACCATAAGGTGGATAGACCGATCTTTATTTTTTAAGAGGGACCTTCCCGTTGCAGCAGCCGCGGGACCTCGATGCGAGGGACGAGGCTGCTTCCACCTTTACGGCGTTGATCCGATCTCCCTCACCCCTGGCCCCTCTCCCATATGGGAGAGGGGGACGTCTCTCGACCGACTTGGGCGGGGGCGATTTAC
The DNA here is from genome assembly GCA_044866775.1 of Thermoanaerobaculia bacterium. Classification (GTDB taxonomy): domain Bacteria; phylum Acidobacteriota; class Thermoanaerobaculia; order Multivoradales; family UBA5704; genus DASUNQ01. The sequence goes on from JBIOUG010000186.1 coordinate 8,685, forward strand.
CACGACGGTAGCGCTTCGAGTGCGCTCCACGGAGGGACGTCTGCGCAAGCGCCTGGCAACGCCGGGCGAAGGCCACGACCGATGACGCGCGCAGCGCAGCCGAGGCGCGCGCCTCAAACCCCGCAGGCAACAGAAGCGCGCGCCGTTCCCGGAGGGGAGCGCACCCGAAGCGCGGCGGTCGCGAGCATCGTCGGCGCAGGGTTGCTCCCCGGGGCGCTCGCGGGGACGCAGGTCGCTGGGCTCCTTTTTTTCCTGAATCCTAACCTTCCGTTCGATGTCGCGTCGCTGGCTCGCGCCGTCGCGCAGTACGGCCTGCTGCTCGGCGTCGCGACCCTTCTCCTCCAGCTCCCCTTCACCTGGGGCCGGCCGGCGCGGGCGCGGCGGCTGCTGCCCTGGACGTTGACCGCGGCCCTCGCCTTCGCCGCGCTGCTCGACTGGACGCACGCCTCCCGCTACGCCTACTACCTGCCGGCCGGCATCAACGTTCGCCTCCTCAAGGCCGGCCTCTGGCTGACGCTCGCGGCGCTCATCTGCTTCTACACCGCGCTCCTCCACGGCCTGCAGCGGCGGCCCTACGGCGCGCGCAGCCGCTGGTGCCTGGGACTCCTCGTCGTGCTCTCGGTCTACGTGATGATCGAGCGGCGGGAGTCCTTCCGGCCGCCCGCCGAGCCGCCGCGGCGGTTGCCGGCGGTCGAGCGCGGCGAGCGCCCGCGGCTCTGGGTCGTGGGTCTCGAGACGGCGACGCTCGACGCCGTGCTCCCCTTGGCCGCGCAGGGACGCCTGCCGTTCCTCGCCAAGGTGGTGGAGGAAGGCGTCTACGGCCGCCTCGCCTCTTTCACTCCCCACCGGCCGGAGGCCCTCTGGACGACGCTCGCGACCGGCAAGCTCCCGGCCCGCCACGGCGTCGTCGGCGACCGGCTCTACACCGCGCTCTTCCTCGGTCCTGGCCAGCAGTTGCGGCTGCTGCCGGCCGGGATCGGCTTCTCGGCCTGGGGGGTGCGGGCCGAGCGTCACGAGCCGGCCGGCGCCCGGCGCGACGCCCTGACCCTCTGGGAGATCCTGCCGCGCCTCGGCGTCGCCGCGGCGCAGCTCGGCTGGCCCGGAGCCGCCGCCGGCGCCGCCCCGCGCGCGCCCTTGCGCGAGGTGCTGGCGAACGACCTCCGCCGCGCCGCGGCCGCCGAGGCCCTCATCGCACGGCGCCCCGACCTCGAGGCGGAGTTCCTCGTGCTGCCGGGGCTCGGCGAGGTCTCGCGGCGCTGGTTCGGCGGCTGGGCGGCGGCGCGCGACGAGGCAACCCCCGCCGGCGAGCACACGAGAGCCGAGGAGCGCGCGGCCGAGCTGATCGCCGCCTACTACGAGCAGCTCGACCGCCGCCTGGCGCGACTCTGGGCCAGCTCCTCGGCCCCGCGCCTCCTGGCCGTGGTGTCGGCCTACGGCATCGAGCCGGCGGGAACTGTGCTGACCGGCGAGGCCCTCGGCGGCACCGCCGCGGACTCACCCGACGGCCTGCTGATGCTCTACGGCGAGGGCGTACGACGGCACACCCTGCTGACCGGCGCCCGCCTGGTCGACGTCGCGCCGACGTTGCTCTACGGCCTCGGCCTCCCGGTCGCGCGCGACCTCGACGGCCAAGTCCTCACCGAAGCCTTCGACCCCGCCCTGCTAGAGCGCCAGCCCCTCACCTTCCTCCCCTCCTACGAAGGGTTGCGCTAGCGAGGCTCTGCCGCAAACGGCGACGTGCCATGTAGGGGGCCCTCCCGGGCGGAGACCAGCGCGGGTGAAGGAATTCGGGCCGTCCTCCGAAAACGCCCGGCGCTACGCTCAGAGCCTGTGAGGAAATCCGGTACGTCCTCCCGAAAACGCCCGGGACGTAGCCCGGGCGCTACAGTAGGCGTTCGGGTGTAAGCAGACCACTAGTCTTCGTTCGACGTTGCGTTTCGAGTCATGCGGCCGCGTGGGGTGCCGGTCGGAGGGAGCGGAACCGGCGCGCGCCTCCTTCAGCCAGCAACACCGTTGTGATGCACTCCGCGTAGCGGAGTGCGAACCGCAGGTCTCCACCGCCTTGGAGCAGCACCGCGAAGCGGCGCGCCTGTGCAGCTCCCGGAGGACCGGCACCCCACGCGGCCACTGTCCGTCCCGCGCGGGTGCTGCTGCCGTTGTTGTTGTTGTTGTTGTTTATCGGCCAGCGGGAACCAGCTTGGGCAGCGCCGGCGCGGCCGCGCCCGCCTCGCGTGACATCGAGCACCGCCCCTCGAAGACCGCACCGTCCTCGATCACCAGCGACGGCGTCTCGAGCTCGGCGTAGAGCTTGCCGCCCGGCGCGATCTGCACCCGCCGCGCCGCCTGGACCGCGCCGCGCACCGTGCCGATGACGAAGAGCGCCCCGACCTTGAGGTCCCCCTCGACCTCCCCCCCTTCGCCGACCACCAGATCGCCCTCCGAGCTGACCGTGCCGGTGAACTGCCCATCCACCCGGAACGAGGTCTCGAACCGCAGCTCCCCCTGCGTCGAGCTGCCGCTGTCGAGGAAACCGTTGAGCGCGCTCTGCTTGCCTTCGGACTTGAATCTCATCGCGAGTCCCCCTTCCCCATCAGCAGCTCGTACAGCCGGATCAGCTCCTCTTCGGAGTGGAAGTGGATGCGCAGCGTCCCGCCCTCGCCTTGGCGCCGGATCTCCACCCGCGTCTGGAGACGCCGCGTGAGCCGCTCCGCCGCCGCCTCGGCGTGCACCTCGGGCGCGGCGGCGCGGCGGGCGCCCGCCTCGGGCGCAGCCGCCAGCCGCTCGAGCTCGCGCGCCGAGAGGCCGAGCCGCGCGGCGCGCTCGGCGACCTCCACCTGCCGCTCGCGGCCGGCCAAGGCGAGGAGCGGCCGCGCCTGCCCGGCCGAGAGGCGCCCCTGGCGCAGCAGCTCCTGCACCTCCTCGGGAAGGCGGAGGAGGCGCAGGGCGTTGGCCACCGCCGAGCGGCTCTTCCCCACCCGCAGCGCGACGTCCTCCTGCGACAGCCCGAACCCCTCCTGGAGCGTGCGGTAGGCCTCGGCCTCCTCGATCGCGTTCAAGTCGGTGCGCTGCAGGTTCTCGACCAGCGCGAGCTCCAAAAGCTCGCGCTCGTCGCCCACCCCACGCACCACGACCGGCACCTCGTCGAGGCCCGCGCGCCGCGCCGCCCGCCACCGCCGCTCGCCGGCGACGATCGTGTAAGTTCCGTCTTCAGAAGGAGTTACGACGAGAGGTTGGACCACGCCCTGGGCGCGGATCGAGGCCGCAAGCTCGTCGAGCGCCGGCTCGTCGAAGGCGGCGCGCGGCTGGCGCCGGTTCGGGCGCAGGCGGTCGAGCGGCACGCTGGTGACGGGCGCCGCCGGCTCTTCCTGCGGCGGCAACAGCGCGTCGAGGCCGCGCCCCAACCCCTTCCTCACGCCGCCCTCCGCAGGAACTCGCGCGCCAGCGCCAGGTAGGCCTCGGCGCCGCGCGACTTGATGTCGTAGTGAATGATCGGCAGCCCGTGGCTCGGCGCCTCGGCCAGGCGCACGTTGCGCGGCACCACGGTCTCGTAGACGGTGTCGGCGAAGTGGCGGCGGATCTCCTCGGCCACATCGCGCGAGAGGTTGGTACGGTCGTCGTACATGGTGAGCAGGATGCCGGCGATGGTGAGCCGGCGATTGAGCCCCCCCTGGATGCGGCGCACGGTGGTGAGGAGCTCGCTCACGCCTTCGAGCGCGAAGTACTCGCACTGGAGCGGCACCAGGACGGCGTCGGCGGCCGCGAGGGCGCTCACCGTGAGGTGGCCGAGCGAGGGGGGGCAGTCGAGGAGGATGGTGTCGTAGCGCTCGGTGACGGGGGCGAGGAGGTCGCGCAGGCGCCCTTCCCAGCCGCTCTCGCCGACGAACTCGACCTCGACGCCCACGAGGTCGCGGTGGGAGGGGACGAGATCGAGGTTGGGGAAGCCCGAGGGGCGGATGGCGGCGGCGAGGTCGACGTCGCCCGCGAGGGCGTCGTAGAGGTGGGGCGCCGGGTCACGGACGCCCAGGCCGCGGGTGGCGTTGCCCTGGGGGTCGCAGTCGACGAGGAGGATGCGGCGCTCGAGGGCGCCCAGGGCGGCGCCCAGGTTGATGGCGGTGGTGGTCTTGCCCACTCCCCCCTTCTGGTTGGCGATGGCGATGATGAGGGTCATGGGGCTGGCCGTTCGCCGGCGGCGCCGGGCTGCTGAGCGACTGCCGCTGCCGGGGCGGCGGGGCGGAGCTCGAGGATGCGGCGCCGCTCGCTCCCCGGCAGCCTGATCTCGCGGGCGGGCCGCAGAGTGGGTGGCAGGGGCGGGTCGCCGCCGCCGAGCCAGAGGAGGATGCGTCCTTCCGGCTCGAGGCGGTGCGCGAGCGCCGCGAAGACTTCCGGCTCGAGCTTGAGGGCGCGAGCAGTGACCACTCTGATCGTCTCGGGAAGGCCCGCCGGCAGCGGAACGGCGACTCTAGCATTGAGGCACCGGCAGGGCAACGCGGCGCGGCGCGCGGCGGCCTCGAGGAAGGCCCACTTGCGCTCGCGGGCCTCGACCAGGGTGACGGCGAGGTCGGGGCGGGCGGCGGCGAGGACCAGGCCGGGGAAGCCGGCGCCGGAGCCGACGTCGACGACGGTGCCGGCGGGGGTGCCGGGTGCGATCGGGGGCAGAAGGGGCAGGGCGGCGAGGGACTCGCCGAAGTGACGCTCCAGGATCTCGCGGGCGGTGCCGCGGCCGATGAGGTTCAGGTGCGAGCTCCAGCGCTGGAGCTCCTGATAGTGCCGGTACATCGCCTCGATGGCAGAGGGGGCAAGGGGCCCGGGGCAGAGGGCGACGAGGGCGTGGTCGAACTCTTCGCGGGGAACCGTGGGGAGCGGAACGGCCACGGCTCATCGTAGCGCGGTGTTTACCCGCGCGGGACCGATAGTGGACGCGTGGGGTGCCGGTCCTACGGTCGCTCCAAGTGGCGCCGCTTCGCGGTGCTGGTAGTAAGGGGTAGGAGGCCTGCGGTTCGCACTCCGCTACGCGGAGTGCGTCACAACGGTGTCGCCAGGCGAGGGGGCGCGCTCCGGTCGCTCCCTGCGGACCGGCACCCCACGCGTCCGCATGACTCGGGGCGGCGTCGGCGACGTCGGGAGGCGGAGCGCGATCCAATGAGGGAGGTTCGCGGGCCGATGAGAAGTCTGTGTTCGGAGAAAGAGATTCTCGACTCGATCCAAGAAGGTTTCGGTCCTCGTGATCGGCACCGGAGCCCTTTGACGGGGACGTGTTTCACGTGATACCTGACGGTGAAACACGGGAGGGTTGTTCCACGTGACACCTGACGGTGAAACAACAACGCTCTCCGACTTCGCCGCCGGTTTCTTCCTCGGCCTCCTCGTCGGCGAAGGCCATTTTGGCGGCGACGGCCGGCAGCCGCAGATCACCCTCCGCATGCACACCGACCATGAGCAGCTCTTTCGCTGGCTGCAAGCCCACTTTCCCGGCGGCAAGCTCTACGGCCCCTACACCCACGGCGGCCGCAGCTACTACCAGTGGATGGCCCGCGGCGTGTATCTGAAGGAGACCATCCTCCCCCTCCTCGAGCAGCACCTCACTCCCACCGTCGACGCCAAGGCCTATGCGAGGTACCAGGAGATGAAACAGAGGTACCGGCTTTAGCCTTCGCCTCAACTCCGAAAGAGCAGCAGCATCTAAACCTGCCGTGGCCTCACATCGGCGCTCTCGAGCCGCCATGAGTGATTCGGCACGGCGCTCAGGGCTCCATGAAGGTCCTGGGCGCCAGCTAAAGGTCCTGGAATTTCGCTAAGGGTCCTGCACGCCAGCTAAAGGTCCTGGAGATTCGCTAAAGGTCCTGCACGCCAGCTAGAGGTCCTAGAGTCTCCAGGACCTTCCTGTGGCTTCCAGGACCTTCATACGTTCTCCAGGACCTTCATGCGCTCTTCGGGACCTTCATGCGCTCTTCGGGACCCTCATGCGTTCCGCGGGACCTTGCCGAACACCGCAGGACCCTCCGGGTATCTCCAAGACCCGCGAAGCGTCCCGGCCTACCAGGCGAAACGGCGCACGCCGGTCCCCGGGCCACCAGGCTCTCCTCCGCGCCGGGCGCTCCCGCCGCCGGCACCCGCAGCAGTCAACTAGAGATTGAGGCGAAGCCCGCGCGCGCTCTGCCAGCAACCCGCCCCTGTCCCAGCATCGCGAAGCGACCGGCGTAAACGGAGCGCCCGGCGCGGAGGAGAGCCTGGTGGCCCCCACACCGGCACCCCTGGACGACACGCGGTTGGGCGGGGGGGCCGCCGCAGGAGTGGTCGGTGCAGCCGGCCGCCTACACCGGCCGGATGGTGATGCGCTTGAAGTAGCCCTCGCCCTCGCTCTCGGTCTCGACGGCCGGGTCGTCGGCGAGAGTCATGTGGACGATGCGCCGGTCGGCGGGGTTCATCGGCTCGAGCGTCCGCGGCCGCCCCCGCCTCCGCACCTCGTCGGCGACCTTCTGCGCCAGGCTCCGCAGGCGCTCCTCCCAGATCTCGTGGAAGTTGTCGCAGTCCACCCGGCAGGGCACCGGCTCGCCGGCCAGCGTGCGGATCAGGCGCGGGAGCAGGTGCTCGACCGCCCGCAGCAGCTCCCCTTCCTCGCTCGAGCAGAGCTCCGCGTCGTCGCCCGAGAGGTCGATCTCGAGCCGTCCCTCGCCCTGGTGGATCCGGAACGAGAGATCGAGCCCGGTCACCTCCAGCAGGTGCCGCAGGCCGCGCTCGGCCGCTTCGGCGATCGGGCCGGTGGCCTCCGGGTAGCGCTCCGAGGGCCGCCGCGGCGTCTCCGGCAGCGTGATCAGCCCCTCCGCCTCGAGCTCGGCCGTCGTCCGCTCCGCCCGGCCGCCCCGCGGCCCGCCGGTGTGGAGCGGCTCGCCGCCGCGCGGCCGCACCGGCCCGGCATATCCCGGCCCTGCGCCGCCAGCCGCCGGCCAGGGCTGCCGCGGCTCCCGCGACTCCCCGGCGTCGCCTCGCCGCGGCCGGCGATCGAAACGCCGCTCGCCGCCCGGCCCCCCCGGCCCCGCGGAAGACCGGCCTCCGCGCACGCCGGGCTCTCGGCGCGGCCCCGGCGGTCCACCCATCGCGCCGGCGCTCTGGCCTGTCGGGCCCTCGACCGCTCCTGCAACGCCCCTCGCCTCTCTCGGGCCCGCTCCGGCGTCCGCCACTTGCCCCGCGTCTTCCCGTGGCGGCCCTTCGAGGCCTTCAGCCCACGGCGCCTCCCCCGGCGCCCGGCGCGGGTTGTCCGGGTCGACCTCGATCACCACCCGGTGCCGGGACTTGAGGAACCCGTGGCGCTTCTCGATCTGGGTGTAGGCGAGCGCTTCGGGCTCGAGGCCGTGGTGGCTGGCGGCGAGCATCAGCGCCTGCCGCAGGGTGTTGCCGGAGAAGAAACGTCGCTTGGGTTCGCTCATCGCGCCGGCTTGCGCCTCATCTTTCGGGGCTCGCCCGCCGGCTCCTCGGCCGCCGCCTCGGCCCCTCGCGCACGGTTGTAAACCGCCTGCTGCGCGATGGTCAAGATGTTGTTGGTCAGCCAGTAGAGGACGAGGCCGCTCGGGAAGCCGAGGAAGAGAGCGGTCATCAGCACCGGCATCCACTGGAAGATCCGCCGTTGCATCGGGTCGCCGGTCATCGGCGCGAGCCGCACCTGGAGGAACTGGGTGACGCCCATGACGATCGGCAGCACGTAATAGGGGTCCTTCGCCGACAGATCGTGGATCCAGAAGATCCAGGGGGCGCCGCGCAGCTCGACGACGTTGAACAGCAGCTTGTAGAAGGCGAAGAAGACGGGGAGCTGCAAGACCATCGGCAGGCAGCCGCCGGCGGGGTTGACCCCCTCGCTGCGGTACAGCCCCATGATCTCCTCGTTCATCTTGCGCTGCATCTCGAGGTTGGGGCGCCCGTTCTTGTCCTTGAGCTTGCCGCGGTACCTCTCGCGCACCGCCTGCATCTTGGGGTTGAGCTCCTGCATCTTGCGCATCGAGACGTAGCTCTTGTGCGTCAGCGGCAGGAGGAGGATCTTGATCAGCACCGTCATGATCACGATCGCCCAGCCGTAGTTGCCGACGACGTTCTCGTGCAGCCAGTGGAGGGCGGCGAGGAGCGGGCGGGCGAGGAAACTGAAGGGGGCGAGGCGGATGGTCTCCTCGAGCCCCCAGGGCAGGGAGGCCAGGCGCTCGTACTCCTTGGCGCCCCAGTAGGCGGAGGCGCGCAGAGTGTCGCCCTGCGGCTCGACCAGGAGCATGAAGTCGCGGGGGTAGTCCTTCTGCTCCTTGCTGATCTCGTCCTTCGACGGCACCGGCACGAAGCGCGATCCCGCCTCAGCGTTCGGCAGCACCAGGACCGGCCGGAAGACCGCCCTCTCCAGCCGCTCCTCGGGCACCAGCACGGTCAGGAAGTAGGTGTCCTCGAGCCCCACCCAGCGCACGCCCTGGCCGGAGAGCTCGATCGGCTCCCACGCCCCCTTGGGCGCCGCCGTCTCCACCTCGTCGCCGGACCGGTAGACCGCCGCCGCCTGCAGGAACTGGCTCCCCGCCTCCTCGGGCGAGGGGTTGCGCAGCCCGGGACCGAGCAACAGCGCCCAGTCGCTGCGGCCGGGGACCGCGACCTCGACGTCGAAGAGCCCTTCGCCGCGGAAGCGGAAGCGCTTGGTGGCTTCCCCCTCGGGGCCGCGGTAGTGGAGGGTCACCCACGAACCCGCCGGGGCGCCGCCGCGCTCGACTGCGAAGAGCGCGCGGTTGAGCGGCTCGGGGTGGTCTTCGCGCTCGGCGAGGGCGAACGGGTAGGGCTCGCCGGCGCGGCGGCGCACCAGGTCCAGCCCTTTGCCGTCCGGCCCCAGGTGCTCCTTGAGGACGAAGGAGACGAGCTGCGCGCCGCGGTTGGTGAAGGTGGCGCGGAAAGCGTCGGTGTCGACGACCACGCGCTCTTCGGCCGCGGCGCGGACCGGAGGACCGGCGGGCGCGGGCGGCGGTGTCGTCGCCGGCGGGGCGGCGGCCGTGCCGGCCCCGGCAGCCGGAGGCGCCGCCGCCTGCGGCCCGGCGGCCTGCGGCGCCGTCCGCGCCGAGTCGGGGGCGGGTCGCGCCGCTTCCGCCGCGGGGCGGCCGTCGGTCTCCGGCGGCGCCGGCGGGAAGAGCGCCATCCAGCCGAGATAGACCGCCATCGAGAGGAGGAAGGCGATGAGCAGGCGACGATAGTCCACGGAGTACGAGTCCTTTCCTTGCTCTCTTACGGCAGGTCGACGCCGCCGGCCGCGAACGGCTGGCAGCGCATCAGGCGCCCGAGGGCGAGCCACGTCCCCCGCCCGAAGCCGTGCCGCAGCAGCGCCAGCCGCGCGTACTCCGAGCAGGTGGGGGTGAAGCGGCAGGAGCGGGGGAGCAGCGGCGACACCCAGCGCTTGTACCCGGCGAGCAGGGCGAGCGTGCCGCGGACCGCGATGCCGCTCACGCCTCGCGCCTCCGCGGGAGCAGCCCGGCGAGGAGCCGCAGGAGTTCCTCGCGGTACGCCGGGAAGTCGGCCTCGCCCGCCCCCGGCTTCAAGTGCACCACCAGGTCCAGGGCCGGCAGCCTGCTGCGGTGCTCCCATCGCCGATACACCTCGCGGGTCCTGCGCTTCAGCCGCTGGCGCACCACCGCTTTGCCGACTTTGCGGCTGGCGGTGATGCCGATGCGAGGGTGCCCGAGGTCGTTGGAGGCGTGGTAGAGGATCGCCAGGTTGCCGTGCCGGCGGCGTCCCGTCCGGTAGCACCTGAGGTAGTCGGCCCGGCGCCGCAGCTTCTCCCGGTCCAGCAGGCGCTCACCCGCAGGCGGGGCGCCCTGCCGCTCCGGCATCAGACGCTCAGGCGCTTGCGCCCCTTCCTGCGTCGGCGCGAGATGATGGCGCGGCCGCTCTTGGTGCGCATCCGCACCAGGAAGCCGTGCGTCCGCTTGCGCCGCCGGTTGTTCGGCTGAAAAGTCCGTTTCACGTTCGAGCCGCCTCTGGGTCGTGAGTTGACGGTGCTGGGTCGAGCCGGCACCGCGCGGGCAGGCCTGTCCCAACGAAAGGCGAAACTTAGCCCACGCGGCGCGCGGCGTCAAGGAGCCCGTCGCGCTGGCCGCGCGACGGAAAGCGCTCCTAGACATCGATTGGAGCCCGGCGCGAAAGCCTTCGTGTCTTTAGGACGCTGGCGGAGAGGGTGGGATTCGAACCCACGGACCGGTTGCCCGGTCAACGGTTTTCGAGACCGCCCCATTCGACCGCTCTGGCACCTCTCCGGGTTGCTGCGTCCTGCCCAGGTTCATGGCGGAGAGGGTGGGATTCGAACCCACGGTAGAGTTTCCCCTACACACGCTTTCCAAGCGTGCTCCTTAAGCCACTCGGACACCTCTCCGGGCGATACAAAGAGCCGAGCCCGCACGGGCGGGCGACCTCTCAAACCGCGGCTGCCGCTCACGGATTCCGCCGCAGGGCGGCGAAGAAGCCGGAGAGCAGCGCGCCGCACTCCTCGGCGAGCACGCCCGGCGTCACCTCCAGGCGGTGGTTCAGGCGCGGGTCCTGGACCACGTTTCCCAAGGTCCCGCAGTAGCCCGCCTTGGGATCGGCGGCACCGTAGACGAGCCGCGCGATGCGCGCCGACACCAGGGCGCCGGCGCACATCGCGCAGGGCTCGAGGGTGACGTAGATGGTGCCGCCCACCCGCCAGCCGCCCACCCGCGCCGCCGCCTGGCGGATGGCCAGGATCTCGGCATGGGCGAGTGGGTCGCGGTCGAGCTCGCGCCGGTTGTGCGCCCGGCCGAGGACCTCGCCGTCGCGCACCAGCACGGCGCCGATCGGGACCTCGCCCAGGGCCGCCGCCCGCTCGGCCTCGCCGATCGCCTGGCGCATCCAGTCCCGGTCGTCCATCGGTCGTCCGTCGCAGGAGGCGCCGGCAAGCCTGCTGCCGCGAGCCGCTTATCCTAAGGGAATGTGGTGCCGGCGGCTACTTCCCGCGCGGCACGACAGTGGCCGGGTGGGGTGCCGGTCCGCAGGGATCTCCACAGGCGCGCCGCTTCGCGGTGCTGATCGGCGGCGGGTGAGGCCTGCGGCTCGCACTCCGCTGCGCGGAGTGCATCACGACGGTGTTGCCAGGCTAGGGGGCGCGCGCCGGTTCCGATCCCTGCGGACCGGCACCCCACCCGGCCGCATGACTCGGAGGCGGCGACGGCGACGGCGAAAATCCCCTTTTCCTACCTGAATTGTTTTTCCTCCTTAGCGGCGCTCGAGGACCGTCGGCGGTGGCGGCGGCGGGACGGACTGGCCGCGCGCTTTGGCGGCGGCGAAGTAGGAGTTCTCGCCGCTGGTCAGGAGGGCGCGGCCGGCCGGCTGGAGCTCGACGGTCCAGGTGATCTCGGCCGGGCCGGCCGGCCAGTCGCGGATGCGGAAGTCCTCGACCCGCGTGCGGAAGGTCAAGCGATCGCCGTCCGGGGCGCCCGCGCTGATGATCGGCAGCTCGACGAGCGTCGATTTCGTGCTCCCGTCCGGCTGCTTCTGGAGGCGCACCACGGTCAGCTTCAAGGCGCCGTCCGCGCCGATCGCCAGCTCGACGGCGGGATCGCGCTTCTCGTCGTCGCCCGGCATGTAGCCGATCCAGGTACCGGCGAAGGGCGTCAGCGCGGTGGGCGCGGCGGGCGGCGCCGCGGCGACGTCGACGGCCAGCGCCGAGGCCCCCCAGCCGGTCAGGCAGAGAGCGAGCAGGGCGATGACGAGCGCGGTGCGCGCGCGGCGGGGGGTGAGGAGAGAGACTCGATCGGTCCAGCGGCGCATACGTTCCTCCAGGATGTCGGCGTCGAAGACGCCCAGGGTGTGGGCCGGCCGGGGGAGGCCGGCCAGGTATTTGGCCGCGGCGAGAAGGGCCCGGGCGTAGGCGCGCGGAGCGACCAGGCGCTCGACGGCCAGCTCGTCGCAGGCGATCTCGCGCGCGGCGGCGATCCGCCGCCGCAGCAGGCGGGCGGCGGGGTGGAAGGCGACCGGCAGGAGCAGTGCTTCGCAGACGAGGTTCACGGCGTAGTCGCGGCGGCGGACGTGCGCCAGCTCGTGGCCGAGCACCGCGCGCGCCTCGTTGGGCGTGGCCGAGTCGAGGAAACCTGGCGGCAGCAGCACGGCAGGGCGGCGGGCGCCGACGGTGAACGGTCCGAGACCGGCGGGCGAGCAGAGGAGCTCGACCGCCATGCGACCGCGGACGTCTTGGTGTTCCGCTCGATCGACCCCGAATGCACGGCAGCAGTCGGCGACCAAGCCCGCAGCCGCTGAAGACAGCTCCGGTGCCGTCGCCTGCAGCCGAAGGGATCGCGCGCGCGACCAGGAGCGGACGACTCCGGCGGCGTGCGCGAGCAAGAAGATCAGGTAGAGAAAGGTGAGGGCGCGCGACCAGCGGGGGAGCGCCAAAGATAGTCGCAGAGCTGCGACCGCACCAGCGAGGCGCCGGAGCCCTGCCGCGGGCTGCTCCTCCGCCGGTATCGCGCGGCGCGATTCTTGTGCGGCAGCTTCACGCGAGCCGTCCAGCGCACCGCCGCCCCTCCGCCCAGCCACGGCTGCACCGCCGTCTTCCCTTACCTGAATTCTTTCTTTCCCAGAACCCTGGTCCCGCAGCAGGCTCGCCGCGGGAAGCGCGACGGCGAGGCCGAGCGCCGCCACCCAGAGGGCGTGCCGAAAGCGGGCCGGCGCGCACTGCAGAAGGCGCGCCGCGAGCGCGGCGCAGGCCACCACCGCCGGCACCTGCCACAGGGCGTTGGCGAGGAAGGTCCAGACCAGCCGGTCAATCGTTTCCATCGCCGTCCTCCTTTTCCTTCTTCTCGACCAGCTCGGCGAGCCGGGCGAGGGCCTCCGGAGTGAGCTGGCGGGTCTCGACCAGGCTCATCACTAGCCGCTCGGGCGAGCCGTCGAAGAGGCGCGTGACGAGGTCGCCCAGCGCCTGCCGCGCCGCCTGCAACTGGGTCACGGCCGGCGCGTAGTGGTAGGCGCGGCCGCGCAGCTCGCGGCGGACCTTGCCCTTGCGATGGAGGATGCCGAGCACCGTCTGCACCGTGTTGTAGGCGAGGTCGCGCCCGAGGCGTTCCTGCACCGCCTGCACGGGCGCCGGACCGACCTCCCACAAGACCTTCATGACCTCGAGCTCGAGAGGCGTGATCTGACCACGCGGGCGCTTTGCCATCGCTCTCCTCCTAGACTCTTAGGAGTATGCGCGCCGACGGGCGCGTTGTCAACTAGGTCTTTAGGACTTGGCGCCGCGAGACGGTGCCGGGGGAAGGGCGGGGGTGGCGCCCGGTGGTATCCTAGTCACCGGCAGCGACCCACGAAGGGTTCGGGTCCTGTGCATCGACCGCTATCGAACCTCGTCAGGCCCGGAAGGGAGCAGCGATAAGGTACGCGGGCGAGTGCCGCAGATAAACCGGAACCCTTCGTAGGACGCTGCCGCGAGGAGCCCGTCCCGCTGGTCGCGGGACGGACGGCGCTCCTAGCGATTGATCTGACACGGCGCGAAAGCTTTCGCGCCTTTTCCGTCTCCGATCTCCGATGAGCTATCAGGTCCTCGCGCGCAAATGGCGGCCGCAGACCTTCGCCAGTCTGGTCGGCCAGGAGCCGATCGTCACCGCCCTGCGCAACGCTCTGACCGAAGGGCGGATCGCCCAGGCCTACCTGTTCTCGGGGATCCGCGGCGTCGGCAAGACGACCGCCGCGCGCGTCCTCGCCAAGGCCTTGAACTGCGAGAAGGGGCCCGCGGCCGATCCCTGCGACGACTGCCTCGCCTGCCGCGAGATCACGCGCGGCGCCGACCTCGACGTCATCGAGGTGGACGCGGCCACCTACTCGAAGGTCGAGCAGGTGCGGGATCTCACCGAGAGCTTGAAGTACGGCCCGGCGCGCGACCGCTACAAGGTGGTGGTGCTCGACGAGATCCACCGCCTCTCGCGCCAGGCCTTCGACGCCCTGCTCAAGATCGTCGAGGAGCCGCCGCCGCACCTGGTCTTCATCTTCGCCACGACCGAGATCGAGGCCGTGCCGGCGACGGTGCTCTCGCGCTGCCAGGAGTTCCACTTCCGGCGCGTCGCCGGCGCCGAGGTGGCGGCGCTGCTGCGCCGCATCTGTGACTCCGAAGCGATCACGGCGAGCGACGCGGCGCTGCGGCTCGTCGCCCGCGCCGGCGAGGGGAGCGTGCGCGACGCGGTGGCGCTCCTCGACCAGCTCGCGACCTTCGGCTCGGGGCAGATCGCCGACGACGAGGCCGTGCGCCTGCTCGGCGGGCTCGACACCGCGCTCTTCGCCCGTCTGCTCGACGCGATCGTCGCCGGCGACGCGCAGGGTGTGCGCGAGGCCACGGCGCGGGTCGAGGACGAGGGGTGGGACCCGCGGCACGTCTACGGCCAGTTCCTGGCCTTCTGCCGCGACGCGCTGCACCTCGCGATGGGGAGCGATCCGGCGCAGGTGGACCTGCCCGCCGAGGACGCCGCGGCGCTCGCCCGCCGGGCGCGCGAAGCCGGCTACGAGAACCTCCTCCGCCTCCTGCAGCAGCTCCTCGCGAGCGAGCAGACGGTGCGGCGGAGCGAGACCGGCGTCCTCGCCGTCGAGATCGCCTGGCTGCGGGCGGCGGAGCTGCCGAAGCTGACGCGGATCGAGGAGCTGCTCGGCGGCGGCTCGGGATCGGAGTTCCGGTCAGGGTCAGGGAAAGAAAAAGATTCGGGTAGGGAAGGGCGGCTTGGCGCGGCGGCCATCGCGAGCCCCGCCGGCGGCGGGACGCGACCAGCCGCCACCGCGCCTTTCGATCCGGCCACGCCGGCGGAGCCGCTCGCAACCCATTCCGCGGGCCAGCCTTTCCCTACCCAGCCCTCTTCCAACCCTGCGATCGCCACAGATTCCCCGCTCTCGGGCCCGGACGCCGAACCCGCTCCCGTCGACCACTTGGAGCGCTTCCTCCTCGAGCTCCACAAGCGCCGCCCCTCGCTCGCCGTCGTCTTCGACGAGCACAAGCCGAGCTTCGAAGACGGCGTCCTGCTGGTGCCGCGCGACGCCGATCTCGACAGCGCTTTGCAGCGCGGCAACAACCGGCAGATACTGGAGGAGGTCCTGCGGACGGTGTGGGGGAGCGGGGCGCGCTGGCGACCGGTTGCGGGGGGCAACGGGAACGCGGCCGGCGAGCCAGGGTCCGAGGTGGCCGTCGCCAACGACGTGGCGAGCCATCCCGCCGTGCAAACCGTGCTCGAGATGTTCAACGGCCGCATCGAGCGGATCGAGCAGCACGGGAGTCCGAGGGAGGATTGAGGCGATGAGCAGCATGCGACAGCTCATGAAGCAGGCGCAGGAGATGCAGGAGCGCCTGCAGCGCGAGCTCAACGACATGGTCGTCGAGGCGAGCGTCGGCGGCGGCATGGTGACGGTGAGGATGAGCGGCCACAAGCAGCTCGTGAGCTGCAAGATCGACCCCGAGGCGATGGACAAGGAAGATCCCTCGATGCTCGAGGACCTGATCGTCGCCGCCGTCAACGAGGCCGGCCGCCGGGTCGACGAGACGATGCGCAACCGGGTGGGGACCCTGGCGTCCAGCCTGCCGGGTCTGTTCTGAGCCGCACGCCCTCCTCTTCCGATCCTCTCGCGCGCCTGGTCGGCGAGCTGTCGCGCCTCCCCTCGATCGGACCGAAGACCGCCACCCGCCTGGCGCACTACCTGCTCAAGGTGCCCGCCGCCGAGGCGCTGGCGCTGGCGCAGGCGATCGCCGAGGTCAAGGAGAAGCTCTTCCACTGCTCGCGGTGCAATGCGATCACCGCCGTCGACCCGTGCCGCTTCTGCTCCGATCCGCAGCGCGAGCGGCGGCAGATCTGCGTCGTCGAGGAGCCGTTCAACATCGAGCCGATCGAGCGCACCGGCGAGTTTCACGGCCTCTACCACGTGCTGCTCGGCGCTCTGTCGCCACATCGCGGCGTTGGGCCCGACCGGCTGGCGATCCCGGGGCTCCTCGAGCGGCTGGACGACATCGAAGAGGTGATCCTCGCCACCAACCCGAACGTCGAAGGCGAGGCGACCGCGCTCTACCTCGCGCGCCTGCTCAAGGCACGCGGCCTGCGGGTGACCCGCCTCGCCTTCGGCATGCCGGTCGGCGGCGACATCGAGTACACCGACGAGGTGACGCTCGGCCGCTCGTTGGCCGGCCGGCGCGAGATGTAGTTGATCCGACTGCCGTGATGACCGCGCGCCTTGGGCGCGGCGATCTCCTGCCGCGCATCGTCACGCCACCGCCCGGCCCGCGCGCGCGGGCGCTCTCGGCGCGGCTCGCGGAGGTCGAGGCGCCCGGCATCAACACCCTCTCCGGCGGCCGTCCCTCGCTCCTCTGGGAGGAGGCTCGGGGCGCCAACGTCCTCGACGTCGACGGCAACCGCTACCTCGACCTGACCTCCGGCTTCGGCGTCGCGGCGGTGGGGCATCGCCACCCGCGGGTGGTGGCGGCGGTGCGCGCGCAGAGCGGGCGGCTGCTGCACGGGCTCGGGGACGTCCACGCGCACCCGCTGCGCGTCGAGCTCGCCGCGCGTCTCGCCGCGCTCGCGCCGGTCGACGAGCCGCAGGTCTTCTTCGCGACCTCGGGCGCCGAGGCGGTCGAGATCGCGCTCAAGACGGCGGTGGCGGCGACCGGCCGCGCCGGCGTCGTCGCCTTCGACCCGAGCTACCACGGCGTCACGCTCGGCGCCCTCGCCGCCACCTCGCGGCCGGAGTTCCGGCAGCCGTTCCTCGCCCATCTCCACCCGCACGTGACGCGGCTCCCCTTCGGCTGCGATCCCGCCGCGGTCGAAGGCGTGCTCGCGCGCGGCGCGACGGCGTGCGTGCTCGTCGAGCCGATCGTCGGTCGCGAGGGGATAATCCTGCCGCCGGCAGGGTGGCTGGCGGCGCTGGCCGCCGCGTGCCGGCGCCACCGCGTGCCCCTCGTCGCCGACGAGATCTTCACCGGCCTCGGCCGCACCGGCCGGCTCTGGGCGGTCGAGGCCGCGGGCGTGCGCCCCGATCTCCTCTGCTGCGGCAAGGCGCTCGGCGGCGGCCTGCCGATCGCGGCGGTCGTCGGCCGGCGCGACCTCCTGGCCGCGTGGGGAACTCCCGGCGAAGCGCTCCACACCTCGACCTTCGTCGCCAACCCTCTCGCCTGCGCCGCGGCGCTCGCGGCGCTCGACGTCGTCCTCGGCGAAGAGCTCGCTGCGCGAGCCGAAGAGCTGGGTAGGGAGATCGTCCGGCCGCGCATCGAGGCCTGGCCCCAGCGCTGGCCGGCAGTTCGCACCGTGCGCGGCGTCGGCTTGCTCTGGGGCATCGAGCTCGTCTCGCGCGCCGCCGCCGTTGCATGGGTCAAGGCGGCGATGAAGCGCGGAGTTCTCCTCCTCGCTGGCGGCCCAGAAGGCCGCATGGCGCAGCTCGTGCCGCCGCTCACGATCACGCATCGCCAGCTCACCACAGCGCTCGACCTCTTAGAAGAAACGCTCGGTTGTCCTGGCGTGTAGCCGTGATTACCGGGTAAGCAGTCTGCCTACGCTGTCTTCCACCTTACCTGCATTGACCCGATCTCCCTCACCCCTGGCCCCTCTCCCACATGGGAGAGGGGGACCCAGGGTTCCACGGAGACGGAGGTTCGCGCCGGGTGCTCCCCCAGGGGAGCTCTGAGCAAGCGCACCGGCAATGCCCTCCGCAGTCCGAGGAGAACGATCCGGCGCGCAGCGAAGCGCAGGCGCGCGCCACCCCCCGCGGTTCACAAAAGCGCGCGCCGGTCCCCTGGGGGGAGCACCCGGCGCGAACCGGCCCGCCCACGACACCGTCCCGCGCAACCACAACCCAACCCAAGCTGAGGGAGAATCAACCCCATGCCCTCGACACCGCGGCTGAAGGTGGCCTTCATCGGCAGTCACGGCGTCGGCAAGACCACCCTCTGCTACGGCCTCGCGGCGCGCTTGAAGGCCCGCGACGTGCCGGTCGAGGTGGTGCACGAGGTGGCGCGCCGCTGCCCGCTGCCGATCAACGAGGAGACCTCCGTCGCCTCGGAGTCATGGATCCTGCACGCGCAGATCGGCGAGGAGCTGGTCGCGCAGGCGCGCTACCCGGTCGTCGTCTGCGACCGCAGCGTCCTCGACAATTACGTCTACCTGCTGCTCGCCGCCGGGCCGCAGCCCCACCTGGAGGAGCTGGTCGACCGCTGGACCCGGGGCTACGACCTCCTGGTCCACGTGCCGATCGTCGACGAGCCGAGCCCCGACGGCGTCCGCTCGCCCGACCCCGCCTTCCAGACGGCGGTCGACGCGCGGCTCGACGCCGAGCTGCAGCAGCGCGGCCTCGCGCCGCTGCGCCTCGACCGCTCCTGCCGCAGGGGGTGGCTCGAGCGGGTCGAGGACGTCGTCTGGGACCGCCTCCGGCCGGCGCAGCTCCGACTGCTGTGAACTATGCCCACCTTGGAAGCGTTCTTCGCCCTGTTGCTCGGGCTGCTCGCAGTGGCGGGCGCCGTGGCGCTGTTCGCGACGTTGCGTGACCGGCCCCGGCCTTCGGCGTCTGCGGCCGCCCTGGCGCGCGGCGACTTCAGCGCCGCGCTCGCCGCCGCGCGCACCGACGCGCGCGTGCCGCGGGACGACCTCTACGCCGCCGCGGTCGCCGCCCGCCACCTGCTCGAGCTCGACACCGCGCGCGCGCTCACCGCGCGCCTGGTCGCCGCCGACCCCGGCGACGGCGAGGCCTGGCTCGAGGCGGGGCTCGCCGCCGCCTATACCGGCGACGCCGCGGCCGCAGAGGCCGCCTTCGCGCGCGCCGCCGCAGTGCGCGCCGACCTCCTCGAGTCGATCACCCTGCACCGCGCCTGGCTCGCCTTGAGGCGCGGCGACCGGCGCGCCGCGCGCGCGCGATTCGAGGAAGTGGAGGCCTCGCTCGAGAGCAAGCTGCGCTCCGACCTGGGGCCCGGCGATCCGCTCTTCGCCGAGTGGTTCTTGCAGGCGGCGGCGTTGTGGGAGGCGACCGGCGACGCCGAGCGCGCCGCCTGGGCTTCCGCCGCCGGGCGCGCAGCGGCGCCGCAGAGCCGTCTGTGGGAGGTCGTGGCCGAATCCCGTTGAAGGATCATTGCCATCTCCCTGGCGCGACCCTGGCTCGACTCGGCGCTAGAATCATCGTCTTGACCTCCCATAACCTCCTGCGCCGGTGGGACCTCTTCTCCCACTTCAGCGACGAGCAGCTCGTCCAGCTCGGGCAGTGCCTGTCGCGCAACCGTTTCCCGGCGGGGGCGATGGTGGTCAAGGAAGGCGAGGCGACGCACGACGCCTACCTGGTGGCGAGCGGCGGCGTACGCATCCAGCGCCGGACGCCCTACGGCCTCTTCAGCCTGGCGGACATCGGGCCGGGCGAGATCTTCGGCGAGACCAGCTTCGTCGATCATGCCGGGCGCTCGGGCGACGCCTTGACGCTCGCCGAGACCGAGCTGCTGGCGCTCAACCCCGTCGCCTGCGCGGCGGTCGTCGAGCGCGACCAGCGCTTCGCCGTCGCCCTCTACTGGACGTTCTGGAAGTGCCTGTCGCGGAAGCTCCGGCTGACCAACGACAAGCTCACGCAGTTCTTCACCGAGAGCGGGCGGCCGGCGAGCGAGAGCCCGCTCGAGGCGGTCGACTCCGGCGGCGAGTTCCGGATCGACCTGGCGGCCAAGCGCAAGCTCTTCCAGGAGCAGAAGCTCTCGGCGATGGAGATCAACTTCCTCGCCTCGCTGTCGCGGGAGCGCAAGCTCGCGCCCAACCAGATGATCTTCCGCGAGGGCGAGCCGGGGACGGAGATGTACGTCGTGCTCGAAGGGCAGGTGATGATCAGCAAGTACATCCCCGGCGCCGGCGAAGAGGCGCTCGCCTTCCTCGAGCGCGGCGACTACTTCGGCGAGATGGCGCTGATCGACAACCAGCCGCGCTCGGCCGATGCCAAGGCGCATGCCGGCGGCGCGGTCGTGCTGGCGATCCCGCGCGACGTGATCGAGGGGCTGCTCGACATCCACCGCAGCATGTCGTCGCTGCGGCTGCTCAAGATCCTCTGCGCCTTGGTGGCGCGCCGGCTGCGCGAGCTCGACGACAAGATAATTGGCTGGTACATCATCGCCGCCGGCGCCGGCACCTGGCCGGCAACGCACGGCACCGGCCCGGCTGCAAGCTGACTCTCCCCCGTCGTCAGCGCGCTTTCTCCCGCTCGGCGCCGCAGGCGGCGAGGACCTTCCCGACCAGCGACGACAGCGGCAGCTTCCGCCGGCCGGCGGCGTCGAACCAGCCGGCCTCGACTCCCTCCGCCACCTCGGCGCTCGCGGCGACTTCGGCCCGGTGCACCGCCACCTCGAGGGCGCGGAAGGTGATCGCGTGCCGCACCCGCCCTACCTCCGCCGAAACCCGCCAGCGGCCGCCGTAGCGCGCGGCGAGGAGGGCCGCGGCGGCGCGGCGGTCCGTCGGCGGGCCGCTGCCGGCAGTCTCGACCCAGGGCACCTCCCAAGTGCCGGCGAGGAGGCTCGATCCCTCGGGCCGGCGCACCAGGAGAACCCGCCCGCCGGATTCCGCGACCGCGGCGAGGAGGGTCCGCGCCTCGGCGGCGCGGCGCGGGCGCGGTACCGGGTAGCGCTCCGCCTCCCCCGCCGCCGCGGCCCGGCAGCCGGAGAGGAGCGGACAGACGAGGCAGCGCGGGCGCCGCGGGGTGCAGACGGTCGCCCCGAGCTCCATCAGCGCCTGGTTGCTGTCGCCGGGGCGGGCGGGATCCACCAGCTCGGCCGCCGCCGCGAGGAGCCGCCGCCGCGCCGCCGCGCCCTTGGGGTCGCCGGCGAGCGCCAGGACGCGCGCCAGCACCCGCTCGACGTTGCCGTCCAAGACCGGCACCGCCGTCCCGAAGCAGATGCTCGCGACCGCCGCCGCCGTGTAGTCGCCGACGCCCGGCAGCTCGCGCCAACCGTCCGGGGTCTCCGGGAAGCCGCCGCGCTCGACCAGCCGCCGCGCCGCGGCGTGGAGCTGCCGCGCGCGGCGGTAGTAGCCGAGGCCCGACCAGAGCGCCAGGACTTCGGCCTCGGCGGCGGCGGCGAGCGCCTCGACTGAGGGGAACCGCGCCAGGAAGCGTTCGTAGTAGGGGAGCACGACCTCGACCCGCGTCTGCTGCAGCATCACCTCGGAGAGCCAGACGCGATAGGGGTCGCGCGTGGCCCGCCACGGCAGAGCGCGACGCGAGCGGTCGTACCAGGCGAGCAGGCTATGCCGCACCGCGTCAGTCTAACCGAGGCGCGGCGCCAATTTGGCGCGAGCGCAAAAAAGCGACCCCCCTTTCGGGGGGCCGCTCGGAACTGCGAAGTATGGGGGGGAGGCCCCGTCTCTCCGGTTGGTTGTTCTGAGGATCTACCCCTGTATAGGGGATGGTGGCAGATTAGAGAGAGGGTGAGATCCTTTGGATCTCGCTGTTCGGTTGGATAGATACTTTTGGCAGGTGGAACCTCCCCACATACTTTCTTCTGTCTTGCTCTCGATCTCTTGCAACAGCAGTGCCATGTCCGCTGATTCCCTCGGGCGGGGCCTCGCGCCCCGGGGCGTCAGGGGGGGCGCTCCGGCCCCACCGTTTTTCCTTTCTGCACAAATGGCGACTGGAGCATGGCGTTTCTGCACGTCCGTTCGGCCGCCCTGCCGCAGGGCTCGATGCACGCTCCACGCCCGCGCGCCGGGACCGGGGCGAAAGGCTAAGATGAGGCCGTGAGGAAGCTGGCGGCGATCTTCCTGGTGCTGGTGGCCGTGGCGGTGGCGGCCTCGGCCGCGGGCATCCTGCTGTCGCGCCGCGCGCCGGCGCACCTCGGCGGCCCGACGGTGCTGGTGTGGCGGATCGACCGCACGATCCTCGAGCAGGCGCCGACCGCCGCTTTCCCGTTCTCGGCCAGCGCCACCCTCGACAGCATGGCCGAGATCTACCCCGCCCTCCTCGCTGCGCGCGACGACCGCGGCGTCAAGGGGCTCGCGGTCTACATCCAGGACGCCAGCTTCGGCCTCGCCAAGGCGCAGGAGTTCCGCCGCCAGATCCTGGCGCTGCGCGCGGCCGGCAAGTTCGCCGAGTGCTACCTCGAGACGGCCGGCGAGGGGACCAACGGCACGCTCGCCTATTACCTGGCGACCGCCTGCGAGCGGGTCCACCTGGCCCCCGCGGGCGACTTGAACCTCCTCGGTCTCTACGCCGACAGCCTCTTCCTGCGCGGCACCTTCGAGAAGCTCAAGATCGACCCCGCCTTCCGCCACGTCGGGCGCTACAAGAGCGCCGTCGAGGCCTACACCGAGAGCGAGCACTCGCCGGCGGCCGAGGAGGCGATGAACGCCGTCCTCGACAGCTACTTCCGCCAGCTCGTCGGCGGCATCGCGCAGGCGCGCCGGCTGCCCGCGGCCGAGGTGCGGCGGCTGATCGACGGCGCCCCCTACAGCGGCGACGAGGCGCTGCGCCGCAAGCTGGTCGACGGCCTCGCCTATCCCGATCAGTTCCGCGACCGGATCGAGGAGCGGGCCGGCGGCGAGCCGCGGCTGGTGCGGCTGCAGGACTACGCCGGGCGGCGGGGGCTCGGCGGACGGACCATCGCCGTCGTCTTCGCGCTCGGGACGATCGTGCGCGGCGAGGGCGGGATGGAGCCCTGGACGCAGGAGGTCTTCCTCGGCTCGGAGAGCGTCGGCGAGATCCTCTCGGACCTCGCCGAGGACGATCGGGTGGCCGCCGTGGTGCTGCGCATCGACAGCCCGGGCGGCTCGGCCCTCGCCTCCGACCTGATCCTGCGCGAGGTCGAGCGCGTGGCCGAGAAGAAGCCGCTGGTGGTCTCGATGTCCGACGTCGCCGCCTCGGGCGGCTACTACATCGCCGCCAAGGCGCACAAGATCGTCGCCGAGCCGGCGACCCTGACCGGCTCGATCGGCGTCTTCGGCGGCAAGTTCGTCACCGGACGGTTCCAGCAGGAGATCCTCGGCATCACCCACGATGCGTTGAAGCGCGGCGAGAACGCCGACATCTACACCTCGCTCGCGCCCTGGAACGAGGCGCAGCAGGCGCGCGTCGACGTCCTGATGCAGCGCATCTACGACACCTTCCTGACCCACGTCGCGCGCGGGCGGCGGCTGTCGCGCCGGCAGGTGGACGCGGTGGCCCAGGGACGGGTGTGGACCGGCGAGGACGCCAAGCGCCTGCGCCTGGTCGACGAGCTCGGTGGCTTCGACCGCGCGATCGCGCTCGCCCGCGAAGCCGCCGGCATCGCGCCCAAGGCGCACGTGCGGCTCGCCTTCTATCCCGAGCCGCCGAGCTGGCTCGACCTGCTGTTCGAGGACGAGGAGCCGCTCCTGCCGGCTTCCCTGGTGCGTTTCCTGCGTGCGCTCGAGCGGCCGCCCGCCGGCGCGCTCGAGATCCCCGGCGAGCTTGCCCGGCTCGCCCGGCCGTTCTGAGGGGGCTTGCGGCGGCGCGTGGAAGCTGTGCTATGATCGCCGCCGTCTTACTGGCATCACTCCCAGTCCGATCCCGTCAAGCCTTGGGGATTTCCACAGGTTGTGGAAATTCTGTGGAATTCGACCGCCTGTAAGCCTCGATGACGCAGACCTGGGCCCTTCTTCAGAAGCAGCTCCGGAAAGAGCTCGGCGACGACGAGTTCGGCACCTGGTTCCGCCCCTTGCGCGTGCGCTCGGAGGAGGAGGACCGCCTGGTCCTGCTGGCGCCGAACGCGCGCTTCCTGCACAAGCTCGAGGAGAGCTACCGGCCGGCAGTGGACCGCGCCGTCGCCGGGCTCAAAGGGCCCGCCTACCAGGTCCTCTTCTCGCTCGAGGACCGCGACGCCCCGCCGCCGGCGCCGGCGCCCGAGCCGACCGCGGCGCCGGCGCAGTTCAACCCCAAGTACACCTTCGACAGCTTCGTCGTCGGCAGCTCGAACCAGTTCGCCCACGCCGCCGCCCGCGCCGTGGCCGAGAACCCCTCGAAGAGCTACAACCCGCTCTTCCTCTACGGCGGCGTCGGCCTCGGCAAGACCCATCTGCTCCACGCCATCGCCTGCCAGATCCTGACCGACAACCCGCAACTGCGGGTGATCTACCTGGCGGCCGAGCAGTTCGTCAACGAGCTCATCAACTCGATCCGCTTCGACCGCATGCCCGCCTTCCGCGAGCGCTACCGCACGATCGACGTGCTGCTGGTCGACGACGTGCAGTTCCTGGCCAACAAGGAGCGGACGCAGGAGGAGTTCTTCCACACCTTCAACACGCTCTACACCAGCCAGAAGCAGATCATCATCTCGTCGGACTCCTCGCCGCGGCAGATCCCGACGCTCGAGGAGCGGCTGCGCAGCCGCTTCGAGTGGGGGCTGATCGCCGACATCCAGCCGCCGGACCTCGAGACCAAGGTCGCGATCCTGCGCCGTAAGGCCGACGCCGAGCAGGCGCGCCTGCCGAACGACGTCGCGCACTTCATCGCCCAGCAGGTGCGCTCGAACATCCGCGAGCTCGAGGGGCTGCTCAACCGCGTCATCGCCTTCTCGTCGCTGACCGGCAAGCCGCTCTCGCTCGACCTCGCCAAGGAGACGCTGCGCGACATCCTCCCCGACGGCGCGCACAAGCCGGCGGCGGCCGAGATCATCAAGTTCGTCGCCCGCCACTACGGGCTCAAGGTCTCGGAGATCAAGAGCAAGGGCAACTCGAAGCAGATCGCCTTCCCCCGGCAAGTAGCGATGTACGCCCTCAAGCACCTCACCGACCTCTCCTACCCCGAGATCGGCAAGCAGTTCAACGACAAGCACCACTCGACGGTCATGTACTCGGTCGAGAAGATCCAGCAGCTCCGCGAGTCCGACCCCGAGTTCGACAAGGTCGTCGCCGCGATCGAGCACCATTTCTCCTAGGTCTCTTTCCACAAAGTAAGTCTTACCAGTTTGGCAGTCAGAGCGCGGGCAAAAACGCCCGAGGATGCGCTCCGCTTGGGCGACTTCCTGCCCTACCCAGCCGTCTTCCGCTAGGGCTCGTTCGGAGCCCCTGGAAAGGCCGTGGAGCGCTGCGGAAGACACCACTGTTGGGCTCCTCCCACCGAGCTCTCAACAGCCGCTCCACAGCTCTTCCGCCACACCAGACGCATGACGTAACCTACTCAGCGAAGGCGAGTTGTGGGCGTGATCAGCGTTTCCACAGCGCCTCTTACGACGACTACGGCTGTGCTATCATCTGACCCTTCTTGGTAGAAGGAGAAGGAGTTCCATGGAACTTCGCCTGCGACGTAGCGAGCTGCTGTCGGAGCTGGTCCCGATGCAGGGGATCGTCGAGCGGAAGACCACGATCCCGGTCCTCTCGCACCTGCTGCTGACGGCGCGCGGCGAGCGGCTGCACCTCGCGGCGACCGACCTCGACGTCTCGCTCACCTCGTGGTGCGAGGCGGAGGTGGTCGACCAGGGCGGAGTCGCCGTCCAGGCGAAGAAGCTCTTCGAGATCATCCGCTCGCTGGTGGCCGACGAGGTGCAGCTCGTGCTCGAGGAGCCCAGGGCGCTGCTGATCCGCGCCGGGCGCTCGCGGTTCAAGATCCACGGCCTCTCCCCCGACGACTTCCCGACCCTGCCGGCAGTCGACGACAAAGGCGCGATCGAGATTCCCTTCGCCGATCTTCGCCGGATGATCGGCAAGGTCCTCTTCGCGGTCTCGGCCGAGGAGTCGCGCTTCCAGTTGAACGGCGCGCTCTTGAAGCTCAAGAAGGGCGGTCTCGAGCTGGTGGCGACCGACGGCCATCGCCTGGCGCTGGTCGAGGCCGGGCTCGCCAACGGCGACGGCGACCACGCCGTGCTGGTGCCGCGCAAGGCCCTCCAGGAGCTGCAGCGCTTCGAGGGCGACGGCAACCTGGACTACCGGCGCGGCGAGCACCACCTCTCCTTCCGGCTCGGCCGGCGGGAGCTGATCTGCCGCATCCTCGAGGGGAGCTTCCCCGACTACGAGCGGGTCATCGCCAAGGACAACGACAAGAAGGCGATCTTCGATCGCAAGGCGCTCGCCGAGGGCGTGCAGCGCGTGGCCTTGCTGACCGGCGAGCGGGCGCGGGCGGTCCGCCTGCAGTTCGCTCCCGACCAGGTCACGATCTCGACCAGCAACCCGGACCTGGGCGAGGCGGTCGAGGAGCTGGCCTGTGAGTATGCCGGGCCGGAGTTCCGCCTCGGCATGAACCCGGACTACTTGGCCCACTTCCTCTCGGCGGTCGACACCGAGAAGGTCCGCCTGGAGCTCAAGGACGAGAACACGCAGTGCGTGGGCTATCCGCTCGACGGCCCCGACACCCGCTACCTCTGCGTCATCATGCCGATGCGGCTCTAGGAGCCCGTCGCGCTGGTCGCGCGACGGAAAGCGCTCCTAGAGATTGATCGGCGCCCGGCGCGAAAGCTTTCGCGCCTTGGTCGCCCGGATCCTCTTGCTGGTCGAGATCACCTCCCGCGGCTTCCGCAACCTGGAACCGCTCGCCTGGCGGCCGGAGCCCGGGAGCCATCTCCTCCTCGGCGGCAACGGCGCCGGCAAGACGAGCCTCCTCGAAGCGATCTACGTCCTCGCCACCACCCGCAGCTTCCGCACGCCGCGCCTCGCCGACTGCGTGCGGCACGGCGAGGAGGCGTTCGCGGTCGAAGGCGAGGTCGAGAGCGGCCGCCGCTGCCGCCTCGAGGTCGGCTGGCGCGGCGGCGAGCGACTGCGCGCCGTCAACGGCAAGACCGGGAGTCTCGCCGAGCACCTCGGCGTCCTGCCGGTCGTGGCCTGGCACGCCGGCGAGGCCGACGTCCTGACCGGCACGCCGGGGGCGCGGCGGCGGTTCCTCGACCGCGGGGTCGTCGGCGCGCGTCCCTCGGCGCTGGCGGTCCTCTCGCGCTACCGCGCCGCGCTGCTCCAGAAGCGCCAGCTCCTGGCCGGCAGCGGCGAAGGGCTCGAGGCCTGGAACGAGCTCCTGGCCGGCGCCGCGGCGGAGGTGATCCGGCTCCGGCAGGCGTACTTCGAGCGCCTCGAGCAGGAGCTGGCGGCAGTGGTCGAGGTGGCCGCGGCGGCCGGGCTGACGCTGCCGGCGATCGAGCTCCGCTACCGCCCCTCGCCGGCCTCCGGGCTCGACGGCGCCGCGGAGATCGCGGCGAGCCTCGCCCGCATGGCCGAGCGCGAGCGGCGGCGGCAGCTCCCGCTGGTCGGACCGCAGCGCGACGACTTGGAGGTGCTGCTGGGCGGTCACGAGGTGCGCCGGGTGGCCTCCGCCGGCGAGCGCAAGGCCCTGTCGCTCCTGCTCCTCGCCGCCCACGGCCGGGTGCTCGCGGCGGCCGGCCGCGACCCGCTCTATCTGCTCGACGACGCCGACACCGAGCTCGCGCCGCCGACCTTGGCCGCCCTCTGGGGGGTGTTCGCCGGCGCCGGCCAGCTCGTCGCCACCTCGAACCGGCCGCAGGTCTGGCTGGCGCTCGCGGTGGGACGTGTCTGGCAGGTCGAGAAGGGGCGGCTGGCCTCTCTCGACCCGCCGGCCGAGGCGCCCGGAGAAGGCGCTGTAAGTCATTGATTCGCAAGCACCTGCGGCTCGCAAAACGGGCCGTATTGTGCTACAATCTCAGCGTTTTCAGAACGCCCCCTGGATCGGGGGCACCTCCAGGGCAAACCAGTCGGAGAAAGACGCTTTGGCAAAGACAGAGTCCACCTACACGGCCGAGAACATCAAGGTCCTCAAGGGCCTCGAAGCGGTGCGCAAGCGCCCCGGGATGTACATCGGGGACACCGAGGATGCCTCCGGCCTGCACCACATGGTTTTCGAGATGGTCGACAACTCGATCGACGAGGCCCTGGCCGGGTACTGCACGCGCATCGACGTCACCATCCACAGCGACAACTCGGTGACCGTCGAGGACGACGGGCGCGGCATCCCGGTGGACATGCACAAGGGCGAGGGGCGCTCGGCGGCCGAGGTCATCATGACCGAGCTGCACTCGGGCGGGAAGTTCGACAAGAACTCGTACAAGGTCTCGGGCGGCCTGCACGGCGTCGGCGTCTCGGTCGTCAACGCCCTCGCCGAGACGC
This sequence comes from Thermoanaerobaculia bacterium, assembly GCA_044866775.1. Classification (GTDB taxonomy): domain Bacteria; phylum Acidobacteriota; class Thermoanaerobaculia; order Multivoradales; family UBA5704; genus DASUNQ01. Next base: position 36,716 of record JBIOUG010000186.1, read on the forward strand.
TGGAGATGGAGATCAAGCGCGACGGCCAGGTCTGGTACCAGGTCTACCACCGTGGCGTGCCGGAGGCGCCGATCAAAGTCATCGGCAAGACCAAGAAGACGGGCACCAAGCTCCGCTGCTGGCCGGATACCACGATCTTCGCCGTCCTCGAGTTCCAGTACGACACTCTCGCGCAGCGGCTGCGCGAGCAGTCGTTCCTGAACCGCGGCATCCACATCCACCTCAAGGACGAGCGCTCGGAGAAAGAGGCCGACTTCGCCTATGCCGGCGGCATCGCCTCGTTCGTCGAGCACTTGAACCGCAACAAGACGCCGCTGCACCCGAAGCCGATCTACCTCATCGACGTGCGCGACGACGGCAGCGGCGAGGAGACGGTGGAGGTGGCCTTGCAGTGGAACGACGGCTACACGGAGCTCCTCTACTGCTTCACCAACAACATCAACAACCGCGACGGCGGCGCCCATCTCGTGGGCTTCAAGTCGGCGCTGACGCGGACGTTGAACGCCTACGCCTCCGCCTCGGGCCTGGCCAAGAACCTCAAAGAGAACCTGGCCGGCGAGGACGTGCGCGAAGGGTTGACCGCCGTCGTCTCGGTGAAGATCAAGGACCCCAAGTTCTCCTCGCAGACCAAGGACAAGCTGGTCTCCTCGGAAGTGAAGGGCTGGGTCGAGCAGGTCGTCAACGAGAGGCTCGGCGCCTATCTCGAGGAGAACCCGCGCATCGCGCGGCGCATCGTCGAGAAGTGCGTCGAGGCGGCGCACGCGCGCGAGGCGGCGCGCAAGGCGCGCGACCTGACGCGGCGCAAGGGGGCGCTCGACGCCTCGAACCTGCCCGGCAAGCTCGCCGACTGCTCGGAGCGGGATCCCAAGTTCGCCGAGCTCTTCCTGGTCGAGGGCGACTCGGCCGGCGGCTCGGCCAAGCAGGGGCGAGACCGCCGCTACCAGGCGATCCTGCCGCTCAAGGGCAAGATCCTGAACGTCGAGAAGGCGCGCTTCGACAAGATGCTCTCCTCCGACGAGATCAAGACCCTGATCACGGCGCTCGGCACCGGCATCGGTCCGGACGACTTCAACGTCGAGAACCTGCGCTACCACAAGCTGATCATCATGTGCGACGCGGACATCGACGGCAGCCACATCCGGACGCTCATCCTGACCTTCTTCTACCGCCAGATGCACGAGGTCATCCGCCGCGGCTACCTGTACATCGCGCAGCCGCCGCTCTACAAGGTGACGCACGGCAAGAGCGAGACGTACCTGAAGGACGACCGCGAGTACCGCGCCTTCCTGGTCAACCGCATTCAGGACGCCTGGGAGGTGGCGGTCGGCGCCGGCGGCAACGGCGCCGGCGGGCGGCACCTCAAAGGCGCGCGCCTTGCCAACTTCCTCGAGAAGGTCGAGGCCTTCCGCGAGAACATGGACCGGCTGGTGTCACGCGGCTACCCCGCCGACGCGCTCAAGGTGGCGCTGCTCCACGGCATCAAGGACAAGCGCTCGCTCTCCGATCCCGAGCGCCTGCGCGAGGTGGCCGAGATCATCGAGGCCCACGGCTTCCGCAGCGTCGAGCTGCAGCAGGACGAGGAGCACGGCACCTGGCTGATCCGCTTCCTGTCGCGCCGCGACGGCGTCGAGCGCGAGGTGCGGATCGGCTGGTCGCTCCTCACCAGCGCCGAGTACCGCGCGCTGTCGCAGAACACGGTGGGGCTCGAGGCGATCGCGGCCGGCAGCTTCACGGTGGTCAAGGGCGAGGAGGCCGAGAGCTTCGAGAGCCTCGACGAGGCGCTCGAGCGCCTCTACGGCGGCGCCAAGAAGGGCCTGGCGATCCAGCGCTACAAGGGTCTCGGCGAGATGAACCCGCAGCAGCTCTGGGAGACGACCATGGACCCCGAGAAGCGCCGCCTCCTCCAGGTGCGGATCGAAGACGAGGTCGAAGCCGACTCGATCTTCACCGTCCTGATGGGCGACCAGGTCGAGCCCCGCCGCCTCTTCATCTACGACAACGCCCTCGAGGTGCGGAACCTGGACGTGTAGATGGGGCGTTATGCAAAGCTCGTCGAGACAATCCTCCGTGGACGATCGGACGCGAACATCGAGTTTGACGAGTTGCGCTCGCTGCTGCTGCACCTGGGTTTCGTGGAACGCCAACGAGGAAGCCACCACGTCTTCCGGAGGAGCGGAGTCGAGGAACGGATCAACTTGCAGCGTGATGGGAGCAAGGCCAAGGCATACCAGGTAAGGCAGGTCAGGGCAGCGCTGCTGCGTTACGAGCTGGAGCCAGGCGAATGACCTACAAGTACGAAGTGATCGTCTATTGGAGCGACGAGGACCAGGTGTTCGTCGCCGAGGTTCCGGAGCTCCCGGGATGCGCAGCTCACGGCCACACACCGGAGGACGCCCTCCGCGAAGCCCAGGAAGCAATCACGCTCTGGCTTGACACCGCACGCGAGTTCGGAGATCCCATCCCGGAGCCGAAAGGCCGACGCCTGCAGTATGCGTGATGTGTCGAACGGGTAGGGACGTGTAAATGAAGAAGCCGAAGATACCACCCGCGGACTCGATCGACGAGCTTGCGCACTTCTGGGATACCCACGACGCAACAGACCCCGAAGACGAACTCGAGAAGGCGGGAAGGCTTCATCCGGCACTAAAGGCCGCTTTCTCGCAGCTCTACGGCTACACGAGTGACGAGGAAGGCATCCGACATGCATTGCTTGACGAGAGCAGAGTGGGCTTTCCCGAGGCGAAATTCATGCTTGTAGCATGCTCCGCCTTCGTGAGTTTTGCGTCTGAGTGGACATCGAAGTAGGAGGCTCAACGACCCGTGAGCGAACACGACCGCATCCTCCCCTTCGAGCAGCCGATTCCGGTCGACATCGAAGAGGAGATGAAGCGCAGCTATCTCGATTACGCGATGAGCGTGATCATCGGGCGGGCCCTGCCCGACGTGCGGGATGGGCTCAAGCCGGTGCACCGGCGGGTGCTGTACGGGATGTGGGAGGCGGGGAACCGCTCGGACCGGCCGTACAAGAAATCGGCGCGCATCGTCGGCGACGTCATGGGTAAGTACCACCCGCACGGCGACGCGGCGATCTACGACACCGTGGTGCGCATGGCGCAGGACTTCGCGATGCGCTACCCGCTGGTCGACGGCCAGGGGAACTTCGGCTCGCTCGACGGCGACAACCCGGCGGCGATGCGCTACACCGAGGTGCGCCTGACCAAGCTCGCCGAGGAGATGATCCGCGACGACATCGACAAGGAGACGGTGGACTGGGGGCCCAACTACGACGGCTCGGAGGAGGAGCCGCTGGTCTTGCCGGCGCGGGTGCCGAACCTGCTGGTCAACGGCGCCACCGGCATCGCCGTCGGCATGGCGACCAACATCCCGCCGCACAACCTGGCCGAGGTCATCGACGCCCTCCACCTGCTGATCGACAAGCCCGAGATCACCTTCAAGGAGCTGATGCGGGCGGTCCCCGGCCCCGACTTCCCGACCGCCGGCTTCATCCACGGCCTCGAGGGGATCCGCTCGGCCTACACCACCGGCCGCGGCATCATCCAGGTGCGGGCGCGCGCCAACGTCGAGACCCACCTGCGGACCGACAAGCAGTCGATCGTCGTCACCGAGATCCCGTACCAGGTCAACAAGAAGCGGCTCCTCGAGGCGATCGCCGAGCTGATCCGCGAGAAGAAGATCGAAGGGGTCTCCGACCTGCGCGACGAGTCGGACCGCGAGGGCATCCGGATCGTCCTCGACGTCAAGCGCGGCGAGGTGCCGGAGATCATCCTCAACTCGCTCTACAAGCTGACCCAGATGCAGACGACCTTCGGCATCATCCTGCTGGCCATCGTCGACGGCCAGCCGCGGGTGATGACCCTGAAGGAGCTGCTCCAGCACTTCCTCGACCATCGCAAAACCGTCGTCGTCCGCCGCACCCGCCACGACCTGCGGAAGGCCGAGGAGCGGGCGCACATCCTCGAGGGCATCTTGAAGGCCCTCGACCGCCTCGACGAGGTGATCGCGACGATCCGCGCCAGCCAGACGCCGCCCGAGGCGCGCGAGCGGCTGATGGAGACCTTCGCTCTTTCCGAGCCGCAGGCGCAGGCGATCCTCGACATGCGCCTCCAGCGCCTGACCGGGCTCGAGCGCGAGAAGGTGGTGCAGGAGTACCGCGAGCTGGTGGCGCTGATCGAGCGGCTGCGGGCGCTTCTCGCCTCCGACCGGCTGGTGCTCGACGAGATCCGGCGCGAGCTCGACGACTTGAAGGCCGCCTTCGGCGACAGCCGGCGCACCGAGATCATCCCCGAGACGCACGAGATCACGATCGAGGACATGATCGCCGACGAGGACATGGTGATCACGGTCACCAACTCGGGCTACGTCAAGCGCTCGCCGCTGTCGCTCTACCGCGCCCAGCACCGCGGCGGCAAGGGGCGCACCGGCATGGTGACCAAGGACGGCGACTTCGTCGAGCACCTCTACGTCGCCTCGGCGCACAGCTACGTCCTGGTCTTCACCGAGAGCGGCCGCGTGCATTGGCTCAAGGTGCACGAGATCCCGCAGATGGGGCCGGCCGCCAAGGGCAAGGCGATCGTCAACCTCCTGAACCTCGAGAAGGAGGAGAAGGTCGCGACCACCGTCACCGTGCGCGACTTCCCCGAGGATCGTTACCTGATCTTCGCGACCGAGCGCGGCACGATCAAGAAGACCGAGCTCTCGGCCTACGCCAACCCGCGCTCGGGCGGCATCATCGCGATCAACATCGAGGAAGGGGACCGCCTGCTGGCGGTGCGGGTGACCGACGGCACCAAGGACATCCTCCTCGCCACCGCCAGGGGCTTCTCGGTGCGCTTCCCGGAGAGCGACGCGCGGCCGATGGGGCGCGCCACCTACGGCGTGCGCGGCATCAGCCTGCGCAAGGACGACCGCGTGGTGTCGATGGAGGTGCTCGAGCCGGGCGGCGAGGTGATGACCGTCTCCGAGCGCGGCTACGGCAAGCGGACGCTGCTCGACGACTACCGCCGGCAGGGGCGCGGCGGCCTCGGGATCATCAACCTCAAGGTGACGCCGAAGACCGGCGAGGTCATCGGGGTCAAGCAGGTGACGGCCGACGACGGGATGATGCTCATCACCCACGAAGGCAAGATCATCCGCCTCAACGTCTCGGGCGTGCGGGTCATCGGACGGTCGACGCAGGGCGTCAAGCTGATGGACCTCGAAGCCGAGGACCGGCTGGTCGCGGCCGCCAAGCTCGCCGAGCGCGACGAGGAGGTGCCGGAGGGCGAGGAGCCGCCGCCGGCGGCGCCGGCCGAAGGCGAGCCGGACGAGACGATCCATTGATCGGATCGCCCCTTCCCCCGGGGCGCCCCCGCCCCGAGCTACGATCAGGGGACTGAGAGGAGATCAGCGATGAAGTTCTTCCTCGACACGGCCGACGTCAAGGAGATCGAACAGGGCCTCGAGTGGGGGATGGTGGACGGCATCACCACCAACCCCACGCTGATCGCCAAGCAGGGGAAGCCCTACCTCGCGACGGTGCAGGAGATCGCGCGGCGGGTGCCGGGGCCGGTCTCGGGCGAGGTGCTGGCGACCGACTTCGACGGCATCATGGAGCAGGGCAAGCGCCTGGCGGGCCTGGCCGAGAACGTGGTGGTCAAGGTGCCGCTCATCCCCGCCGGCCTGCGCGCCGTGCGCGCGCTCGCCGAGCTCGGCATCCGCACCAACGTGACGCTCTGCTTCTCGGCCGCGCAGGCGCTGCTCGCCGCCAAGGCCGGGGCGGGCTACATCTCACCCTTCATCGGCCGCCTCGACGACGTCGGCCAGGAGGGGATGGAGCTGATCCAGCAGGTGGTCTCGATCTACGAGAACTACGAGTTCGAGACCCAGGTCCTGGTGGCCTCGGTCCGCCATCCCGTGCACGTCGTCCAGGCGGCGCTGCTCGGCGCCCACGTCGCGACGCTGCCGTTCAAGGTGCTCGAGCAGCTCTACAACCATCCGCTGACCGACGTCGGGCTCGCCAAGTTCCTCGGAGACTGGGAGAAGACCGGCAAGAAGTTCGACGACTAGCCACGCTCCCGCGATGTACCGCATCGCCTGGTGGTTCTACCTGCTGCTGGCGATCGCCGGCGCGGTGTGGGTGGGGGCGCGACAGGGGACGATCCCGCTCGCCCTCTTCGTCGACCGGCGCGGCTGGCCGCTCGACCTCCTGCTCGGGCTGGCCGCGGCGGCGCTCCTCGTCGGGGTGTGGCGCGGCGGGCGCCGCTTCCTGCCCGCGGCGCGCGAGCTCGAGACGACCCTCGCCGGCCTCCTGGGCGACCTCGACCGCGGCGACGTCGTCGCCCTCGCCCTCCTCTCCGGCTTCGCCGAGGAGCTCTTCTTCCGCGGCGCCGTCCAGGGCGCCTGGGGCTGGGGGCCGGCCACCCTGCTCTTCGCGCTCCTCCACAGCGGGCCGGGCAAGGCCTTCCGCCTCTGGGCGCTCTTCGCGGTCGCCGCCGGCCTCGTCTTCGCCGGGCTCACCCTCTGGCGCGGCAACCTCCTGCCGGCGATCCTCGGCCACGTCGCGGTCAACGCCGTGAACCTCTACGACATGGCCCGCCGGCGCCCGGTCACCCCCTCGTCCGAATCCCCGACGAGCGCCGGTTGAGGCGCGGGGCGCCTCCCGCCCCTGTGCGATAGACTTTCCCTTCCGCGGCGCCCGCGGAAAGGAGACCCGATGAGCCACGACTCCCGAGACGTCCTGGAGCGGATCGAGCGCGAGAAGGAGGGCTATCTCGAGGAGCTCAAGGACTACCTGCGCATCCCGTCGATCTCGACCGACCCCGACTACAAGGGCGAGGTGCTGCGCTGCAGCGAGTGGCTGGAGGGCAAGATGCGGGCCGCGGGCTTGACCGCGGAGCGCATCGAGACCGCCGGCAACCCGCTGGTCTACGGCGAGTGGCTGGGGGCGCCGGGCAAGCCGACGATCCTCTTCTATGGCCACTACGACGTGCAGCCGGTCGATCCCATCGACCTCTGGCGCCATCCGCCGTTCGAGCCGACGGTCGAGGGCGACAAGCTCTACGCGCGCGGCGCGACCGACGACAAGGGACAGTCCTACGCCCACGTCAAGGGCGTCGGCGCCGCGCTCGCCGAGCGCGGCGCGCTGCCGGTCAACGTCAAGTTCATCGTCGAGGGGGAGGAGGAATCGGGCGGCGCGGCGATCGAGCGCTTCGTGCGCGAGGACGCCGGCCGGCGCCTGGGCGCCGACGCGGTCGTCGTCTCCGACACCTCGATGTACGCCCCGGGGCAGCCGTCGCTGATCTACGGCCTCAAGGGGCTGACGTACATGGAGCTCAAGGTCACCGGCCCCAACCGGGACCTCCACTCCGGCACCTTCGGCGGCGCGGTCCAGAACCCGCTCAACGCCCTCTGTCACATCATCTCGACGCTGCGCGATCCCGTGACCGGCAAGATCCTGATCGACGGCTTCTACGACGACGTGCGGCCGCTCGAGGCCTGGGAGCGCGAGGAGTTCGCGAAGCTCCCGTTCGACGAGGCGGCCTACATGCGCGAGCTGGGGGTCGAGGAGCTGCACGGCGAGGAGGGCTACACGACGCGCGAGCGCACCTGGGCGCGCCCGACCTGCGACGTCAACGGCATCTTCGGCGGCTACGAGGGCAAGGGCGCCAAGACCGTGCTCCCCTCGTGGGGCGGCGCCAAGGTCTCGATGCGTCTCGTCCCCGACCAGAAGCCGGAGAAGGTCGCCGAGCTGTTCACCAGCCACGTCCAGCGGGTGAAGCCGGCCGGCGTCAAGCTCGAGGTCTCCTACCTCCACGGCGCGAAGGCGGTGGTGGTGGAGGCCGCCGGGCCGCTGGTGGACGCGGCGCTGGCGGCGATGGAGGACGTCTGGGGAGCGCGGCCGGTGCGCATCCGCGAGGGCGGCTCGATCCCCATCGTCGCCACCTTCGCCGAGGTGCTTCACGCGCCGGTCCTGCTGCTCGGCTTCGGCCTCCACGACGACGGGCTCCATTCGCCCAACGAGAAGTTCAACATCAGCCACTACTGGAACGGCATCCGCTCGGTCGCGCGCCTGCTCGACCGCATGGGCGAGCTCGGCGGCTCATGAGGAGCAAGGGGCTCGAGCGCGAGCTCAAGTTTCCGGGCATCGAGCTCGAGCGCCTCAAGGAGCGGCTGCAGGAGCTCGAGGCCGAGCGCCCGGGGCCCGCCGCCTTCGAGGACAACTTCATCCTCGACCGCGACGGCGAGCTGGCGGCGCAGGGCAAGATCCTCCGCCTGCGCACCGTCGGCCAGCGCAACTGGGTGACCTTCAAAGGGCCGATGAGCCTCGAGGGCCTGGTCAAGGTGCGCGTCGAGCACGAGATCGCGGTCGAGGGGGCCGAGGAGGCGCGGTCGCTCTTCGAGGGTCTCGGCTACCAGGTCGTGGCCCGCTACCAGAAGGTCCGCGAGGAGTGGCTCCTGGGCGGCGTCACGATCGCCCTCGACCACACCCCGATCGGCGACTTCGCCGAGTTCGAGGGCGACGGCGCCGAGACGGTCGCCCGGCGCTGCGGCCTCGACCCGCAGAAGGCCGAGCGCCGCTCCTACCTCCGCCTCTACGCCGAGTACCGCAAGAAGCATCCGGACGCGCCGCCGGAGATGACCTTCCCGCCGAATCGAGCTCCCGGGGCGTGAAGCGACGCGACGGGCGGCTGCGGGCCGTGGTCCTCGCGGCCGGGCTGGGGACGCGCCTGCGCCCGCTGACCGACTTCGCGCCGAAACCGCTGCTGCCCGTCGCCGGTCTGCCCATCCTCGGGCACACGCTGCGCCGGCTCGCGGACGCCGGCTGCGAGGCGGTGGCGGTCAACCTCCACTATCTGGGCGATGCCATCCGCGCCCATTTCGGCGACGCCTTCGCCGGCGTCCCCATCACCTGGTCGGAGGAGCCGGAGATCCTGGGCACCCTGGGCGCGCTCGGGCCGCTGCGCGCCTTCCTCGCCCCCGCCGACCTGGTCGTGCTCGTCAACGGCGACAGCCTCTGCCGGTGGCCGCTGCGGCAGCTCCTCCGCCACCACCGCCGTGCCGGCGCGGAGGCGACCCTGCTCTTGACCCGCCGCGCCGATCCGGCGCGCTTCGGCGGTGGCGTGGGGATCGATCGCGAGGGGCGCGCCGTCTCCTTCCGCGCCGGCGGACCGGCGGCGGGCGAGGCGGCGCGGCGCTGCGTCTTCGCCGGGGCGCACGTCTTCGCGCCACGCCTGGTCGCCGGCGTCGAGGCGCGGCGGTGCGACGTCGTCGCCGATCTCTACCAGCCGATGCTCGCCGCCGGGCGGCGCATCGCGGCGCTGGTTTCGTCGCGCCCGTGGCACGACCTGGGGACGCCGCAGCGTTACCTCGACGGCGTGCTCGAAACGGTGCGCGGCGGCTGGCCGCGGCGGCTGGTGCGCTCCTCCTGGGTGGCGCCGCAGGCGCAGCTCGGGGCGGGGGCGCGGGTGCGGCGCGCGGCGGTCGAGGCGGGAGTCGAGGTGGGCGAGGGAGCGCGCGTCGAGCGCTCGCTCCTGCTTCCAGGAGCGCGCGTCGGCACAGAGTGCGTGCTGCGCGAGACGATCGTCGGCTTCGGCGCCGAGGTGCCGGCCGGGAGCTGGGTCGAGCGGCGGGTGGTGACGCCGCGGCGGCCGGGAGCGCCGGTGGGAGCGGACGACTCGGTGGTGGGCGACGTGGTCTACACTCCTCTGGGGTAGATTCACTCTGCCCTTTTCCTGATCAAGATGCCTGCTCCAGGTACCTTCAGTCTCCTGGTCTTCGACTGGGACGGCACGCTGATGGACTCCGTCGGCACGATCGTGGCCTGCACCCAGGCGACGATCCGCGAGCTGGACCTGCCGCTGCCCGAGGAGGTGGTCATCCGCGCCACCATCGGCCTCGGCCTGCGCGAGACGATCGATCGCCTGCGGCCGGGGTGCGACGAGGCGCTCTACCAGCGCATCGTCGCCGGCTACCGCGAGCACTGGCACGGCACCTACCGCGACCTGCCGCTGCTCTTCCCGGAGGTGCCGCGGCTGCTCGACGACCTGGCCGGCGACGGCTACCTGCTGGCGGTCGCCACCGGCAAGAGCCGCCGCGGCCTCGAGCACGCCCTCGCCTCGACCGGCCTCGCCGCGCGCTTCCACGCCACGCGGACCGCCGACGAGGCGCCCTCGAAGCCCCACCCGCAGATGCTCTGGGACCTGCTCGAGGAGCTGGGCGCGCGGCCGGAGGAGACGCTGATGGTGGGCGACACCACCCACGACCTCGAGATGGCGCGCAGCGCCGGGGTGGCGGCGGTGGGGGTGGCGAGCGGCACGCAGCCGCGCGAGGAGCTGCTGCGGCTCGGGCCGCTGGCCTGTTTCGAGAGAGTCGCGGAGCTCGCCGCCTGGGCCCCCCTCACTTCCCCTTCCAGCCCGCGAGCGACGTCTCGAGCTCGCTGACGACGTTGGCCGGCGGCGCCTGCTGCGCCGTGCGCGCCGCGGCCAGCGCCTTCTCGGCGTGGGCGATCGCCGAGGCCTTGTCGTTCTTCTTGGCGCGCAGCAGGGCCATCGCGCGATGGTTCCAGAAGCTCTCGCCGAAGGCCAGCGAGGCGTTGAGCCAGCGCTCGGCCTCGTCGAGGCAGGTGTCGTTCTGGAGGCAGTAGTTGGCGGCCTGGTACGGCGTCTGCCAGCGCAGCGTCTCGTTGGCCTTGTCCATCACCAGCTTCGCCGTGTCCACCTCGATGCGGAACGGCACCTCGACCTTCTCCCAGGCGAGAACGACCTCGGCCGAGGTGTCGGTCAGGTTCTCGAACGTGAAGCGCATCCGCTCCTCGGGGGCGGTCGCGGGCCGCGGCTTGACGGCGGCGCGCATGGCGTCGTTCTCGGGCTTGTACTCGAAGGCGCCCCAGGCGTCGGCGTCCTTGGACAGGATGAGCGTCCAGTCGCCCTCGGTCGGGATCGTCTGCAGGCCGTAGGTGCCGGCCGGCAGCTCGGTGCCCTCGACCTTCACCGGCGTGCTGAAGGTGATCGTCGTGTTCTCGTTGGCGCCGGTGCGCCAGACCTCGCCGTAGGGCACGAGCTTGCCCCAGATCTCCCGTCCCTTCACCCCGGGGCGGCTGTAGCGGAGCGTCACCTCGGTGACGCCGACGGTCTGGGTGACGGTGGCGTTCGGCGACAGGCGCGGGAACTGGATCTGCGGCTGCTGGGCGGCGGCGGGGAGGGCGAGGGCGAGCAGCGCGAGGCCGAGGACGGTCGCGCGCAGGATCGGGTGACGCATGAGATTCTCCTTTCGAGTCGAGCGGAAGAAAACGGGGGAGTGAATCTATACCCAGCCCTGGAGATTCGCGAGCACCACCTCGCCGAGGGCGTGGATGTGGTCCGGCCGGTCGTTGAGCGCCGGGATGTAGCGGTAGCGCTCGCCGCCGGCGTGGAGGAAGATCTCGCGGTTCTGCTCGTCGATCTCCTCGAGCGTCTCCAGGCAGTCGGCCGAAAAGCCCGGGCAGACGACGTCGAGGCTGCGGACGCCGCTCGCGGCGAGCTCGCGCATCGTCTGGTCGGTGTAGGGCCGGAGCCACTCCTCCTTGCCGAAGAGGGACTGGAAGGAGATCGTCCAGCGCTCGCGCGGCAGCCCCAGCCGCTCGGCGGCGAGACGCGCCGTCTCGCGGCAGTGCTCGGGGTAGGGGTCGCCCGCGGCGGCGTAGCGCTGCGGGATGCCGTGGAACGAGAAGAGGAGCTTCTCGCCGGGCGGCTCGCGCTGCCAGGCCTCGTCGATCGAGGCCGCCAGCGCCGCGACGTAGGCCGGCCGCTCGAAGTAGTGGTGGACGGTCCGCAGCTCGGGCACCAGGCGCCAGCGCGTCAGCTCTTCGGCCACGGCGTCGACGGTCGAGCCCGTGGTCACCGCCGAGTACTGCGGGTAGAGCGGCAGGAGGAGGATCCGCCGGCACCCTTGCGCCGCCAGCTCCCGCAGCGCCTCGCGCATGGACGGATTGCCGTAGCGCATACCGAGGGCGACGGGCACCGGCGCGCCGGCGGCCGACGCGAGCTCGGCGGCGAGCGCCGCCTGCTGCCGCCGGCTGATGACGAGGAGCGGCGAGCCCTCGGCCGTCCATACCTTGCGGTAGAGGGCCGCCGACTTGCGCGGGCGGGTGGGCAGGACGGCGAGGTGGAGGATGGTCCACCAGAGCGGCCGCGGCAGCTCGATGACCCGCGGGTCGAGCAGGAACTGCCGCAGGTAGCGGCGGAGGGCGCGCGGCGTCGGCGCGTCGGGGGTGCCGAGGTTGGCGAGCAGCACGCCGGCGCGCGACGCAGCGTCCTGCGCCAGGGCTGGTTGGCCGAAATACTTCACGTCGGAAGTCTAGGATGATCCGCGCTCCGCGAGCAGCCCGAAGACCTCCTCCACCTGCTGCCAGCCGACGCGCATGAGGAAGGTGTTGTTGCGGCCGTAGGACTTGGCGCCGAGGATGAAGAAGCCCGGCTCGGGGTTGGTGAGCGTCTCTGCGCCGTGGCTGGTCTGGGCAAGGCAGTCGCCGCCGCCGGCGCCGAGGAGGGCGGCTGCAAGCTTCATCGGCGCGCCGCTCGCGTAGCACTCGTGCACCTGGAGCTCGCGGTAGAGCGTGTGGTCGCCGACCGAGCCGGTGAGGGAGAGCACGCGGTCGACCACCAGGCGCTCGCCACCATCGCCGGTGCCATGGCGCAGCGCGGCCATGGACTGCGCGACGCGAGAGGCCGCCCGCCCGAGCGGGCGCTCCTCGGAGTTCGCGTGGCGCAGCGCGACCTCGATCCGCCCGCCGGCGGCCGGCGCCAGCGCCTCGACGACCACGCCGCGGCGCGCCTCGACGGCCGGTGAGGCGCCCGCCGCCAGCTCGGCGGCCACCGCGGCCAGTGCCGCCCGCTCGGGAAGCGGGTCGTCCGGCGGGCTCCCCCAGGCCGGCTCGCGGCGGCGGAGGGCCCAGATCACCCGCGTCCCCGGCGCCTGCCGCGCCAGCTCGGCCAGATCGCGCGCCGCGGTTTGCGCCGAGTGGCCGGCGCCGGCCAGCAGCACGGTCTTGTCCGCCCACGCCGCGGCCGCGCGCGGGAGGTCCGGGATGGCGTGCGCGATGACGTCCCCGAGCGCCCGCTCGCCTGGCGCCGCGATGCCGCCGTCGCCCAAGCTGTTCGGTCGCCCGTAGCTGCCGGTGGCGTCGATCACCACGTCGGCGTGCTCGACCCACTCCCGCCCGTCGCCGTCGCCGAGCAGCAGCCGGAAGCGCCGGCGCGCCCGCTCGGCGCTCGCGATCTCCTCGTGCTTCAAGAGTCCCTCGCGGCCGACCGCCAGGACGCGGGTCCCGAGCCGCAGCCCGGCCGCCACCGCCGGCAGCTCCGCCGCCGGTTGGAGCAGGCGCTCCGCCAGCTCCGCGCCGGTGGGGCAGTCGTCGCCGTCGGGCGCCTCGCGCCCGGCCGCGGCGAGCGCCGCCCGCAGGCGCGGCGAGGCGTTCATCGACCAGGGCGTGAAGAGCCGCACGTGCCCCCACGCGCGCACGTGGCCGGCCGCCGCGGCCGACGCCTCGTAGAGGGTGAACGGATATCCCGCCTCGGCCGCGGTCAAGGCGGCCTCGAGGCCGGTCGGTCCGGCGCCCAGGATGGCGACGTGGGGTTTCGGGGTCCGCTGCTCCATATCGTCACCAGCTCTCTTGAGCCAGCCAAACTTGACTCAGCGAGTCAAGTTTACGCGGGCTCGAGTGGCCGAAGGGAGGTCGAGCCGAAGGCGCAGACCTCACTAGAACCTCGACGCCGCACGCTCGCGCGCCGGCAGGATCTCGAGGCAGGTGGTCCACCAGCCGCTGAGCACCGTCGCGACGAACTCCTCCGGCAGCCGCTCGCGCCGCATCTCGGCCGCCAGCCCCTGGTGGTCGTAGCGCAGCGGCACGAGCTCGATCCCAAGTCCACCTTCGCGCGCCTCGAGCAGCGCCCACCAGACCTCCGTCCTGCCGTCGTTGGCCGGGCGGCCGAGGGCGCCGACGTTGACCACGTCGCGCCCCGATGGCAGGCGGCGGTGCCAGTGCAGACCGGTGTGCGTGCAGAGGATGCCGTCGCAGCCGTGGCGCGCGGCGAGGTGCTCGAGGAACGGCACCGGCGAGGTGGAGGCGAAGAGGAACTCGTTGACCCGCCGCGGCGAGCCGTGGACGAGGAGCAGCTCGCGCTCGCCCACCCGCACCCGCCGCCGTCCCGGGAGGCCGCCCATCCAGGCTTTGAAGGCGGGCGAGCAGTTGCGCTCGGTGTAGCGGTAGGAGAGCTCGGCGAAATGGTTATCGCGCGGGTCGGTGTAGCCGCAGTTGCAGTCCTCGCGGCCGGCGGCGAGCGACTCCTCGTAGTTGCCCTGGATCGAGCGCGCGCCGCCGGCGGCGAGGAGGGGCCACACCTTCTCGGGATGCGGGCCGAAGCCGCCGAGGTCGCCGAGGCAGTAGATCGCCTCGGCGCCGCGCGCGGCCGCCGCTTCGAGGAACGCCGCGAGCGCCCGGTGATTGCTGTAGACGCCGCCGCAGACGGCGATGCGCGCGAACGGCCCCTCGACGACCGTGGAGTCCTCCACCGGCGCGCCGTACGCGGCCGTGGCGGCGGCGCGCTCGACCGCCGGCAGCGCCCGCCCGGCGCGCGCCGCCGCGGCGCGGAAGCTGCCGAGCGGCACCAGCCGCTCGCCCCACGTCGCCATGCCGCGATGCGCGACGAGCTTCTCCCTCGCCTGGCGCGCCTGCTCGTCATGATCGATCGGAGGGCGATACGCCATCTGCTCGCTTCCTAGGTCTTGCAGCTCACGCCGTAGACGTGGCAGGTCCAGCAGGCCGGGTGGGAGAGCGGGAACGAGCCGAGGGAGTCGGCGAGCGTCTCCCCCATCTTCGCGTCGGGCTCGTTGACCAGGATCGGGCAGACCCAGACCCCCTGGTCGGTCGCCATGCGGCAGGCGCTGCACTGCAGGTGGTCCCAGCTCCCGCCCGGAGCGTCGCCGGCCGAGAGGCGCTGCCAGCTCTCGTAGGCGCCGCCGCGCTCGGCCTCGGCGCCGATCTGGAAGACGGGCAGGATCTTGAGCCGGGGCTTGGCGATGCCCAGGCCGCGCAGGAGGGCGAAGAAGCGCTCCTTGCCCGCGTGCGTGCCGGCCTCGCGGCAGACCTCGGTCACCGTGATCACCGGGTTGAGCCCGGCCGCGTGCAGGTTGCGCACCCCGTCGAGCACGCGCGCGAAGCTGCCGGCGCCCCGGATCGGGTCGTTGCTCTCGGCGTCGTAGCCGTCGAGCGAGACGCGGAGATCGAGCGAGTAGGGTGAGCCCTCTGCGAGCGCCGCGAGCCGGGCGCAACGGCGCGGGTCGAGGAGGAGTCCGTTGGTGAGCACGGTCGCCGGCCCCACGGCCAGCGTCGCGTCGAGGATCGCCTCCAACTCCGGGTTCAAGAACGGCTCGCCGCCGGTGAAGTAGTACTCGCGCACGCCGAGGGCCGCCGCCTCGTCGAGGTAGCCGCGCACCTGCGCCAGGGTCATCAGCTCGTGCGTGTGATTGGTCGGCGAGCAGGAGATGAAGCAGTGGGTGCAGGCGAGGTTGCACACCGTCCCGCCGACCTGGAGCCAGAGAGTGTCGAGCGCCCCGAGCGTGACCTCGGGGACTGCGGCGGGTGCGGTCATCGGCTCTCCTCTCACGCGCTCTCCTCGCCGGCGGCTTCGGCCTCGTCGAGCGCGGCGCGTGCGGCCTCGCCGGCCAGCAGCTCGCCCGCTCCGTCGCGCAGCCGCAGGTACGAGATGCGGTCGGCGAGGCGGCGCGCCTGCGCCGCCTGATGGGTCACCAGGAGCACCGCGTGCCGCTCGCGCAGGGCGAGGATCAGCTCCTCGATGGCGGCCGTCGCGCGCGGGTCGAGGGCGCTCGTCGGCTCGTCGAGCAGCAGCGCCTCGGGCTCGACCGCCAGCGCCCGCGCCAGGCAGAGCCGCTGCTGCTGGCCGACCGAGAGGCAGGCGGCCGGCTGCGCCAGCCGGTCCGCGACCTCGTCCCACAGCGCCGCCTCGCGCAGCGCCCGCTCGAGCCGCTCCGGCCACTCGCGGCGCCTCGCCCGCCCGGTGTGGCGGAGGCCGAAGAGGACGTTGTCGGCGATCGAGCCGGGGAAGACGACCGGCTGCTGGAAGAGCATGCCGATCCGCTCGCGCAGGCGGTCGGGGTCGGTGCCGCGGGCGTAGACCGAGCGGCCGGCGAGGAGGACGTCGCCGGTCACGGCGAGGCCGGGCGAGAGGTCGACGAGGCGGTTCAAGCAGCGGAGCAGCGTGCTCTTGCCGGCCCCTGAAGGGCCGAGCACGGCGTGCACCTCGCGCGGCGCGAGCTGGAGATCGACGGCGCGCAGCAGGGTGCGCCGGCCGGCGGCGACGGTGAGCCGCCGCGCCTCGAGCACGGGCGCGGCGGCGTGCGGCCGCCGGACGGCGGCCGGCGCCAGGCGGGGCAGCGGCTCAAGCACGGTGCGCCTCCTCGTGCGCGGCGAGCCGCGCCGGCAGCGCCAGGAGCGCGAGCGCCGCCACCAGCGCCAGCAGGACCGTCGCGGCCCCCCAGAGGCGCGGCTCGGCGCCGGGAGCGAAGGAGTCCTGCGCCAGCACGAAGACGTGGTACGGCAGGGCGAGCACCGGGCTCTCGCGCACTCCCGCCGGCAGCGTGGCGCCGGCGAAGACCGCGGCGGTGAGCATGATCGGCGCCGTCTCGCCGGCGGCGCGGGCGAGGCCGAGGAGCGAGCCCGAGAGGATGCCGCGCCGGCTGGCCGGCAGCAGCACCGCGCGCACGCGCTGCGAGCGGGTGAGGCCGAGCGCCGCGGCGGCCTCGAGGTACCGGGGCGGCAGCGCCTCCATGCACTCGGCGATCGCCGCCGCCAGCGCCGGCAGGATCATCAGGCCGAGGACGATGCCGCCGGCGAGCCACGACTTCCCCCAGCCGAGCAGGCGCCCGAAGACGACCAGGCCGGCGAGCCCGAAGAGGATCGAGGGGGTGCCGTTCGCGGCGTAGAGGGCCACGGCGAGCCGCCGGCGCGCCGCCTCGCCCGGCAGGTAGACGGCCCGCAGCAGCGCCACCGCGAGCGCCAGCGGCAGCGCCGTCGCCAGCGCCGTTCCGACCAGGAGCAGCGTCCCGAGGATCTGGTAGCGGAGCCCGCCGCCCGCGCCCGCCGCCGCGGCGGCGCGGGTCAGGAACCCCCAGTCCACGGCCGGCAGGCCGCGCCCCAGGATGGCCGCGGCGAGACCGCCGAAGAGGAGGACGGCGGTCGCGCCGCAGAGCGCGGCGAGCAGCCGGAAGCCGCGATCGAGGGCTCTACGCACGCCCTCTCCCGCGCGCCGCGAGCCAGGCGCCGGCGAGGCTGACGCCGCCGACCATCACCAGCAGCACCAGGCCCAGCCCGACCAGCGCCGCCCAGTGCAGCGGGTCGCCCCAGGCGATGAACGCCTCCGAGCTGCCGAGCTTGGTGGTCAGCGTCTGGCCGGCGCGCGCCAGGGGCGCGAGCGAGAGGAGCCGCTCCGGCCACTGGTTGTCCTGGCGCCCGATGACGAGGAAGACGGCGATCGTCTCGCCGAGCGCCCGGCCGAGCCCGAGGAGCACCGCCGCCAGCAGGCCCGGCCGCGCCTGACGCAGCGCGACCGCGACGATCACCTCGCTCTCGGTCAGCCCCAGGGCGCGCGCCGCCTCGCGCGCCGCGGCGGGCACGCCCGCCAGGGCGTCGTCGGCGAGCGTCGCGATGGTGGGGAGGATCATCACCGCGAGGAGGAGGCCGCCGGTCGCCAGGGTGTCGCCCGAGAGCGGCTCCCAGGGCGCCAGCAGGCGCGCCACCCAGCCGCGCAGCAGGAGGACGCCGAGGAGGCCGTAGACGACCGAGGGGATGGCGGCCAGCAGCTCGACCACGAGCTTGACCGCGAGCCGCGCCCGCCGCGGCAGCAGCTCGGCGGTGCACACCGCCGTGCCGATGCCGAGCGGCGCCGCCACCGCGAGCGCGATCGTCGCCACCGCCAGCGTGCCGTAGACCATCGGCAGGACGCCGAACTCCCGGGCGCGGTAGAACCAGCGCACGCCGGTCAGGTAGCCCGGCCCGGCGTGCCGCCACACCGGCAGGCTGGCGAGCCCGAAGAGCAGCAGGATGCCGCCGAGCGCGGCGGCGGCGGCGAGCGCGAGCCCGACGGCGGCCGCGCGCAACCCTTCACGGCGCCGCCGCGGCGGCGCCTGCGGGCGCGCGAAGGGCAGGACCGCGCTCACGGGGCGGGCGCCTCCGCCGGCGGCGCCGCGTGCGTCCGGGCGAGCGGCAGATAGCCGTGCTTGGCGACCAGCGCCTGACCGCGCGGCGCGAGCAGGAGGTCGATCAGCTCCTTCGCCGTTCCGGCCGGCGGACCGGCGGAGATGACGTAGAGCGGCCGGGTGAGGGGATAGCTGCCGGCGGCGATCGCCGCCGGCGTCGGCCGCGCCACCCTTCCTTCCTCCGTGATGCCGAGCGCGAAGACGGTCTCGCCGTCGGCCCAGGCCGCCGAGAGCTGCGACATCGCGCCGGCGGTCGAGGCCACCTTGGTGCGCGCCTCCTCGTTGGCGCCCACCTCGGGATGCGTCACGAGCGGCGCCTCCTCCGGGTCGCCGTAGAGCCACTTCGCGAACACCTCCCAGGTGCCGCGCCCCGGCTCCTTGTTGAAGAAGACGATGCGCCGGTCGGGACCGCCGAGCTCGCGCCAGTTGACGACGCGGGCCTCGTAGATCGCCCGCACCTCCGCGCGCGAGAGGGCGCGGACGCCGCCTTCCCAGACGTCGCGCGCGACCACCAACGCCACCGCGTCGACGCCGATCCGCACCGGCTGGAAGCGCACGCCCGGATACTTCGCGGCGTCGCCCGCGTTGAGCTCGCGCGAGGACATGGCGACGTCCACCCGCCCCTCGCCGAGCGCGGCGATCCCGCCCGAGCTGCCGCCCTGGACGTCGACGTGCACGGGCCTGCCGCGCTCCGCGGCCAGCAGCTCGGCCGCCTCCGACACCACCGGCTGCACGGTCGTCGAGCCGTTGACGCGCAGCGCGCGCTCCGCTCCGGCGGGGCCGCCGCATCCGGCCGCCGCAAGCGCGGCGGCGGCGAGGACGGCCGCCGCGCCTAACAGCAGGTGCCGGGCGAGCAGCACGGCCGCTCCTCCGCCGTCACGTCGTAGTCCATCCCCTTGGTCTCGCGCGGATGGCGCAGCCCCGGCCGCGAGCAGTCGAACGCCGCGGCCGCGGCGAGCGGCACCGGCTCGAGCGGCTCGAGGAATTCGAAGCAGGCCCGATACGGCTCCTGGCGGTAGAGCTGGAAGGTCTTGTCGCAGACCGCGTGGCGGCGCCCGCGCTCGAGGACGTGCCCGTCGTCGTCGAGCACCTCCTTGAACGGCCCCTTGTAGATGACCGCCTGGCGGCGCTCGAAGCAGGGCCCCTCCTTGCCGGTGAAGGCCTCGACGGTGAGCGACCGGAACTCGATCCCCTCGACCGTGCGCCAGGGCTCGGCCTGCCGCTCGAGGATGCGGATGCCGTGGAAGCCCGCCTCCTCGAACGCGGCGAGGAACCCCTCCTCGGTCAGCGCGCCCGCGATGCAGCCGCTCCACAGCTCGGGATCCTCCCGCAGGTGCGCCGGCACCGGCTCGTCGCTCGCGATGTCGGAGATCACGGCGCGCCCGCCGCGGCGGAGGACGCGACGGATCTCGGCGAAGAGCCGCCGCTTCTCGTCCGGGCCGACGAGGTTCAAGACGCAGTTCGAGACCACGACGTCGACCGCGCCGTCGGCGAGGAGCGGCTGCGCGCGGCGCAGCTCCTCGGCCAGGGCCTGGGCGCGGAAGAGCGCTTCGGCGCTCGCCACCGGCTGCGCGGCGAGCGCCGCGTCGAGGAGGTCGAGGTCCAGCGCCAGGTCCTGGATGCGCCCGCGCCGGAACTCGACGTTGGCGTAGCCCAGGCGCTCGGCGACGACCGGCGCGGCGCGGCGGGCGACGGCGAGCATCTCGTCGGTCATGTCGACGCCGATCACGCGCCCTTCCGGGCCCACGACCTGGGCGGCGATGAAGCAGATCTTGCCGGTGCCGCTGCCGAGGTCGAGGACCGTCTCACCCGCGCGCAGGTGGCGGCTGGGATCGCCGCAGCCGTAGTCGCGCTCCAGCACCTCGTCGGGGATCGCGGCGAGGAAGCTCGGGTCGTAGTCGACCGGGCAGCAGAGGTCCGCCACGCGCTGCTGCGCGCCCTGGCGGTAACGGTCCTTGACGGCGGTCTCGAAGTGCAGGGACATCACAAGGCTCTCCTCCTCGTGGGCCGCGTGAAGACGGCCGAGGCTCGTGAGCACCTCCGCGAGGTGCGGGTCGATGCGGCGCGTGCGCCGCGGCTGCGGGCACCGCCGGTGGAGGAACCCGGTCGGGATTCCGAAAACGCCCGGGACGTAGCCCGGGCGCTACGCGCAGGCGGGGAGCAGGGGCGGGGCGCGGCCGCAGGCCGGCTGGGTGACCGCACGGCGTGCAGCACCGATGCGGCGGGCGCGGGTGGGGCGGGCAACCACGGCGACGAGCCGGGCGAGGAGGAGTCGCCAGGCGGCGAGGCCCAGCCTCTCGGCTGCAGCCGCCGGGACGTTTCCGATGCGCTTGGCCGCCGGCGCGGCGAGCCAGCCGGCGAGGTCCGCCGGCCGATCGAGATCGGCGAGCGGCGGCAGGAGCGCCACCGGACGGCCGGCGGCGCGCAGCGCAGTGAGGAGGGTCGCCAGCGTGTCGGCGCGACACCAGCGCGCCGCGGCGGCGAGACCGGGGATCGGCCGGCTCGCGCCGAGCAGGTACAGGCCGCCGTCGGGGCTCGGGCCGACGACGATCGTTGCCGGATCGGCGGCCAGCAGCGCGAGCGCGGACTCGAGATGGGAGGCGGCGAGACCGGGCGTGTCGGCGCCGACGACGACGAGCGGCGCGGCGCCGCGCGCGAAGGCCTCCGCCATCGCCGCCGCGAGCCGCTCGCCGAAGCTCCCCTGCCGCTGCGGCAGCGCCTCGTCCGCCCCCGCCGCCGCGAGCGGCCGCGGCGAGCAGACGGTCACGCGCATCCCGGCGCCACGCCCGGCGGCGAGCGCCTCGGCGAAGCAGGCCTGCCGCAGCGCCACCTCGACGCCGCGCAGGCGCGCGCCGAGCAGCGGGCGGCGGGCCCGCTCGGCGGGAGCCCCCAGCGTGAAGACGACCAGCGTGGGCATCGGCGTCGGTGTCGGCATGCTCTGCAAGCTCTCTACGGCGGCGGCGCGGGCGCGGATGTCCGCGCCTCCGGTTGCCCCTGCTCCCGTCGGAGAGGGCGGCAGTTTAGCAGGGGCGGTGGGCTATGATCCGCCTCCACCTTGCGCCGCTTCCTCCTCTTCGCCCTGCCCCTCCTGGTCCTGCTGATGGCGCTCTTCGACTTCGCCCTGGTCGCCTTCGGGCTGGTGCCGGAGGGCGATCTCCTGAACCGGCTCGCCGCCGCCGGCGGCCTCCCCGGCTGGGCGGTGCTCGGCACCTGGGTGCTCCAGGCGGTGGCGTTGACCGCGCTCTTCCTGCTCGTCCAGGAGCGCAACGGCGGGTCCTGGCTCGCCGGGCTCCTCACCGGCTGGATCGCCTGGGTCTTCCGCGGGCCGCTGCTGGTGGTGACCGTGGTCGGGCTCGCCGGCCTGCCGCCGCGGCCCTGGTGGTCGATGACCGTCGCCTGGCTCTTCCTCTACTCGCTCTGCGGCCTGCTCCTCGGCGGGCTCGCCCGCGGCTCGAGCCTCTAGGCGCGAAAGCGTTCGCGCCGGGCTCCGATCACCCTGGGAGCGCCGTCCGTCCCGCGCTAGCGGGACGGGCTCCCAGCACCTGATAGCCTGTCGTGCCTTGAAGATCGCCGCCGTCGGCAAGGCCCTCCCCCCGCACTACTACGACCAGGACACGCTCCTGGCAGCGCTACGCGAGCGCTGGGCCGACCGCTATTTCAACCAGGCGCGGCTCGAGCGGCTGCACAAGAACGTGCTCGTCGGCGGGCGCCACCTGGCGCTGCCGATCGAGGAGTACGCCGAGCTGACCACCTGGGGAAAGGCCAACGACGCCTGGATCCGCGTGGCGCAGGAGGTCGGCGAGGCGGCGGTGCGCGACGGGCTCGAGCAGGCCGGGATCCGACCGGACGAGGTCGACGCGCTCATCTTCGTCACCGTCACCGGCGTCGCCACCCCTTCGATCGACGCCCGCCTGATGAACCGCCTGCGCCTCCCGCCGCGGGTCAAGCGGCTGCCGATCTTCGGCCTCGGCTGCGTCGCCGGCGCCGCCGGCATCGCCCGCGCCGCCGACTACGTGCGGGCCTACCCCGACCAGGTGGCGGTGCTCCTCTCGGTCGAGCTCTGCTCGCTGACCCTCCAGCCCGAGGACCTCTCGATCCCCAACCTCATCGCCTCCGGCCTCTTCGGCGACGGCGCCGCGGCGGCGATCGTGGTGGGCGAGCAACGGCCGGCCGCCGGCCCGCGCGTCGTCGCGACGCGCTCGATCTTCTACCCCGACTCCGAGCGGGTGATGGGGTGGGACATCTCCGAGAGCGGCTTCCAGATCGTGCTCTCGGCCGACGTGCCGCAGGTCGTGCGCGACCACCTGCGCGAGGACGTCGGCTCCTTCCTCGCCGACCAGGGCCTCCGCCGCTCCGACATCACCTCCTGGGTCTGCCACCCCGGCGGCCCCAAGATCCTCGAGGCGATGGAGGAGACCCTGGAGCTCGCCCCCGACGCGCTCGAGGTCACCTGGCGCAGCCTGCGCGAGGTCGGCAATCTCTCCTCGACCTCGGTGCTCCTGGTGCTGCGCGACACGCTCGACGCCCACCGGCCCCCAGCCGGCAGCTACGGCCTCCTCTTCGCGATGGGCCCGGGGTTCTGCTCGGAGCTGGTGCTGCTGCAGTGGTGAATGCGGTGCCGCGTCATTGCGGGAGCTTGGCTTCGAGCCTCTCGGCGATCCACACCTTGATGATGGACTGGCGCGTCACTCCGAGACGCCTGGCCTCGCGGTCGAGGGATTCGACCATCCAGGAAGGGAAATCGACGTTGACTCGGCGCTGCTCCTGTCCCGGCCGTCGGGCCTTGGAGAGGTCGAGGTCCGGTGTGACGTCTTCTCCCCGGTCGAACTTACGGTCGAACTCGCTAGCCTTCATAGAGCGCCACCTCCTCGGGGCGTGACCGGCGAACGGAGATGATCCGAGTGCGCTCGCCGCGAACTCGAACTCCACCAGCACCTCCGTGGGCAGGAAGGTATAGAAAGTATACCTCCAAGGCGCCTTCAAGTGCCGCTTCGTCCGCGGGGCCGCGGCTAAGATAGCCGCGCAATGACGCGGGTCTTCGGCACAGACAGCCGACTGCTCTTCCTTCTCCTCGTCGTGGTGGTCGCCCTGCTGCGGCTGGTCGAGCTGCGGATCGCGGCGCGCAACCGCCGGCGGCTCCTGGCGCGCGGCGGCTGCGAGGTGGGCGAAGGGCATTACCCCTGGATGGTGACGCTCCACGCCGGCTGGCTCGCCGCGGCGCCGCTCGAGGTCTGGCTCCTCGGGCGGCCGCTCCTTCCCTGGCTGGCGGTGCCGATGCTCGCGTTGGTCGCGCTGGCGACGGCGCTCCGCTGGTGGGTGATCGCGACCCTCGGCGGGCGCTGGACGACGCGCATCGTCGTCCTGCCCGGAGCCGCGCCGGTGACGGGCGGCCCCTACCGCGTCCTCCGCCACCCGAACTACCTGGCGGTCGCCGTCGAGATGGCCGCCCTGCCGCTCGTCCACACCGCCTGGCTCACCGCGGCAACCTTCTCTCTCGCCGGCGCCGCCCTCCTCCGCGTGCGCATCGCCGCCGAGGAGAAGGCGCTCGCCGGCGCTTCCGATTACGCCGCCCGTTTCGCCGGCCGGCCGGCGCTCGTGCCGGGGCTGCACCCGGCGCGGCCGCTCGCCGGCGGCGCGGAGCGCGGCCGGTGACGCGCGAGGCGATCCTCCAGGGCGTGGCCGACGTGGCGCGCCGGCACCTCGGCTGGAGGGGGTCGCTGACCCCGGACATGCGCCTGATCGAGGACCTGCACCTCGACTCGGTGCGCCTCCTGACCCTCGCCGCCGAAGTCGAGAACCGCTTCCGCGTGCTGCTCGACGAGGAGGAGGAGCTGCGCCTGGTGACCGTGGGCGACCTCCTCGAGGTCCTCGCGGCCAAGCTCGGCGCGGCGTAGCGGCTCGTACGCGTGGCTTCTGTAGCGAGCGGCAGGCAGGCTCTCTCCGCGGCCTACTCGCGGGTCGGACTGCTAGAGTCCCCGTCCGCATGGCGGACGCGACCCTGCTCGACCTCCTCGCCCGCGCCGGCCGCCTGCCCGACGGCGGCGTGCGCTTCGTCGACCGCGAGGAGCGCGCCGTCTGGGTGGGCTGGGGCGAAGTGCGGAAGCGGGCGCTCGCCGCCGCCGGCCGCCTCCAGGCCCTCGGGGTGGCGCCGGGCGAGCGCGTGGCGCTCGTCTACCCGACCGGCCCCGACTTCTTCACCGCCTTCTTCGGCGTCCTCGCCGCCGGCGCCGTGCCGGTGCCGCTCTACCCGCCGGTGCGCCTGGGGCGGCTCGAGGAGTACGTCGAGCGCACCGCGCGCATGCTGGAGGTGGCGGGGGCGCGGCTGGTCCTCGCCGACCGGCGCATCAAGGCGATCCTGGGCGAGGTCGTGGCGCGCGCCCGTCCGCCGCTCGGCTGCCGGACGCTGGCGGCGCTGCCGCAAGGGCGACTCGCGCCGCCGCCCGTCGGGCCGCAGGACCTCGCGCTCGTCCAGTTCTCCTCCGGCACCACCGTCGAGCCCAAGGCGGTCGCCCTGTCGCACGGCGCCATCCTCGGCCAGGTGCAGAGCCTCGACTCCTTCTTCTACGACACGCCCGAGCGGCGCGAGGCCGGCGCCTCCTGGCTGCCGCTCTACCACGACATGGGGCTCATCGGCTGTGTCTTCCCGGCCATCCACCGCGACACCAGCCTGACGCTCGTCGGCCCCGAGCGCTTCGTCGCCCGGCCGGCGCTCTGGCTGCGCGCCATCTCGCGCTATCGCGCCACCGTCTCGCCGGCACCCAACTTCGGCTACGCCCTGTGCACGACGCGCATCCGCGACGAGGAGCTCGAGGGGGTCGACCTCTCCTGCTGGCGGCTGGCGCTCAACGGCGCCGAGGCCGTCGCCCCCTCGGTGCTCCGCGCCTTCGCCGACCGCTTCGCCCGCTGGGGCTTCCGGCCCGAGGCGCTGACGCCCGTCTACGGCCTCTCCGAGGCGGCGCTCGCCGTCACCTTCTCCGCCCCCGACCGCGCCTTCACGAGCCGCCGCTTCGAGCGCGAGGCGCTGGCCCGCGACGGCCAGGCGGTGGAGGCGCCGGAGGGTCTCGAGATCGTCTCCGTCGGCCGTCCCGTCCCCGGCTTCCGCCTGCGCCTGCGCGACGAGGCCGGGCGCGACCTCCCAGAGCGCCGGGTGGGGCGGCTCTGGATCGCGGGGCCGTCGCTCATGGCGGGCTATCTCGATAATCCGCAGGCTACCGCCGAGGCCTTACGCGACGGCTGGCTCGACACCGGCGACCTCGGCTTCCTCGCCGGCGGCGAGCTGTTCTTGACCGGGCGGGCCAAGGACGTCATCCTGCTGCGCGGCCGCAACTACGCGCCGGAGCCGATCGAGCGCGCCCTCGAAGGGTTGCCGGGGATGCGCCCGGGCTGCGCGGTCGCGGTCTCGTGGCTGCCGGAGGGCGCGCCGGGCGAGGTGCTCGGGGTGCTCGTCGAGCGCCGGCGCGCCGCCCGGCCCGAGGAGCTCGCGGCGCTCCCCGCCGCCTGCCGCGCCGCCGTCCTGCGCTCGACCGGCCTCGCCGTCGACGAGGTCGTGGTCCTCCCTCCCGGCACCCTGCCGCGCACCTCCTCGGGCAAGCTCCGCCGCGCCGAGGCCCTGCGCCTCCACCTCTCCGGCGAGCTCACGGCGCCGGCGCCGGTGACGCCGTTCCACCTGGCGCGGGCGGTCACGCGCTCGCGCCTGGCCTACGCCCGCCTCGGGAGGCGTCGTGGGGACGGCTCTTGACCTGCTGATCGTGGGCGGCGGGCCGGCCGGCCTCGCCACCGCCATCGAGGCGCGGCGGGCGGGGCTCGCGGTGCGCGTCCTCGATCGCGCCCGGCCGCCGATCGACAAGGCCTGCGGCGAGGGCTTGATGCCCGACGCCGCGGCGCGCCTCGACGAGCTCGGCGTCGCCCTCGGCCCCGCCGACGGCTACCGCTTCCGCGGCATCCGCTACCTGGACGGTCCGCTGGCCGCCACCGGCGACTTCCCGCAGGGCGCCGGGCTCGGCGTGCGCCGCCTGGCCCTGCACGCCGCGCTCGCGCGGCGGGCGGAGGAGACGGGGGTCGAGCTTGTCTGGGGGACGGCGGTGCGCGGCCTGCGCCCGGACGGCGTCGAGACCGACGACGGTCCGCTCGCCGCGCGCTGGGTCGCCGGCGCCGACGGCCTGCACTCGAAGGTGCGGACTTGGGCCGGGCTCTCAGCGCCGCCGGCGCCGCGGCGGCGCTTCGGCGTCCGGCGGCACTTCGCGCTGCCGCCCTGGAGCGACTACGTCGAGGTCCACTGGGGTCCAAGGTGCGAGGCGTACGTCTCGCCGGTGGCGCCGGACCTGGTGGGTATCGCGATCCTCTGGAGCGGCGCCACGGCCGGCTTCGACGAGCTGCTCGCCCATTTCCCGCCGCTCGCCGCGCGGCTCGCCGCGGCGCCGCCCGCCTCGCGCGACCGCGGCGCCGGACCGCTCGCGCAGCGGGTGCGCGGCGTCGTGCGCGGCCGGGTCGCCCTGGTCGGGGACGCCGCCGGCTATCTCGACGCCATCACCGGCGAGGGGATCGCGGTGGCGCTCCACCAGGCGCGGGCGCTGGTCGCGGCCCTGGTGGCCGGCGACCTCCGGCTCTATGCCGCCGCCCACCGCCGCCTCGGCCGGCTGCCCAACGCCATCACCTCGCTGGTGCTGGCGCTCGAGCGCCGGCCCCGGCTGCGCAGCCGGGTCCTGCGGGCCCTCGCCGCCGAGCCCGCGCTCTTCGCCCGCCTGCTCGGCATCCACGCGCGCAGCCTGCCGCCGCGCGGCCTGGGCCTGGACGGCGCCCTGCGGCTGGCCCGCCGGCTGCTCCTATCCGCCGCCCATTGAACCGCTTGGGGGCTTCCGAGGCACTATATCTATCTGGGTAGGGTCTTTTCGTATCGACTGAGGATTGAGGAGGGTTTTCATGAGCCGAAGGTCGGCCTCGCCGCTGTCCCTGTTGCTGCTCCTCGCGCTCCCGGTGCCGGCCGGGGCGTGGACGCTCGAGATCGACCCCTCGCAGAGCACGGTGCGCTTCACCTTCGGCGCCACGCTCCACACCGTCCACGGCAGCCTCGCCATCGAGCAGGGGAGCTTCCGCTACGACCCCGAGACGCGCGCGGCCTCGGGGAGCGTCTACATCGACATGACGACGGCGTCGACCGGCAACTCCCGGCGCGACCACAAGATGCACGAGAAGATCCTCGAGACCAAGCGCTACCCGCGCGCGGTCTATACCCTCGAGCGGGTCGACGGCACCTTCAACCCGACCGGCCGGAGCGAGCTGCTGATGCACGCCAAGCTCGTCCTCCACGGCACCGAGCACGAGATGCTCATCCCGGCCGAGGTGCGCGTCGAGGGCGAGCGGCTCACCGGCCGCTGCCGCACCACCATCCCCTACGTCGCGTGGGGCCTCGCCGACCCGAGCTTCCTCCTGCTGCGGGTCGAGAAGACGGTCGACGTCGACCTCGAGGTGGTCGGCCGCCTGACGCCATAGCCGGCACCTGCTAGAATACGCAGTTCGCATGCAGAAGCGCCCCGCCCACGACTGGTCATCCCACCTCGCTCTCGAGCGCCCGGTCGAGCCGCTGCCGCGGCACGGCCGCTATCGCCTCGCGCTCGCCTACGCCAACAGCTACCACGTCGGGATGTCGAGTCTCGGGTTCCAGCGCGTCTACGAGCTGGTGCACCAGCGGCCGGACTGGTCCTGCGAGCGGTTCTTCACCGACGGCACGGGCATGCCGCTCTCGGTCGAGGCGCGCCGCCCGCTCGACGACTTCGGGTGCGTGGCCTTCTCGGTCTCCTTCGAGGAGGACTACGTCCATCTCCTCCAGATGCTCGACCGCGCGCGGGTGCCGCTGCGGCGCGGCGACCGCCGCCCCCGGGACCCGGTGGTGGTGATGGGCGGCTCCTGCGCCGCCATCAACCCGCTGCCGATGGCCGAGTTCGTCGACGTCTTCGCGCTCGGCGCGGCGGAGAACGTGCTGCCGGCGCTCCTCGCGGCGCTCGAGGAGGAGGCGGACCGCGAGGCGGTCGTCGCCCGCCTCGCCGCCGCGCCCGGCTTCTACGTCCCCGCCTGCCACCGCCCGGAGGACGAGGGCGACGAGCTGCCCAAGCTGCGCAAGCTCGAGCTGACCGAGGAGCAGATGCGCCTCGCCGGCCATCTGCCGACGACCACCGTCGTCACCCCCAACACCGAGTTCGCCGACAAGTTCCTGATCGAGATGTCGCGCGGCTGCCCCGAGAAGTGCAAGTACTGCTGGGCCACCTTCGGCATGGGGCGCTTCCGCTGGCACCCGGCCGAGTACATCCTGGGCGCCCTCGACCGCGCCCGCGCGGTGACCGACCAGCTCGGCTTCGTGGCGACGGCGGTCGGCGACCACCCGGAGATCGAGCGCATCCTGGGCGAGGCGAACACGCTCGGCTTCCGCACCTCGGTCTCCTCGATCCGCATCCCGGCGGTGACCGAGGGCGTGCTCGCGGCGCTCCACGCCTCCGGCGACCGCTCGATCACCCTCGCCCCGGAGACCGGCACCGACGCGCTGCGCCTCAAGATGGGCAAGCCCATCACCAACGACGCGCTGCTCGAGAAGGTGCGGCTCATCTTCCGCCACCGCTTCACGCAGCTCAAGCTCTACTTCCTGATCGGCCTGCCGGAGGAGACCGAGGAGGACGTCTACGGCATCCTCGAGCTCGCCGCCCGCTGCCGCGCGGTGATGCTCGAGGAGGCGGCGAAGAGCGGCGTCATCGGCCACGTCCACCTCGGCGTCAACGTCCTGGTGCCCAAGCCCTACACCCCGTGGCAGCGGCAGCCGATGGACTCCGAGCGCAGCCTGAAGCAGAAGATCTCGCTCTTGAAGGCCGGCGTGGCGCGCCTGCCCAACGTCTCGATGGGCTCGATCTCGGTGCGCCAGGCGGTGTGGCAGACCTACATCAGCAAGGCCGGCAGCGACGCCGCCGAGGCCCTCGAGCTCGCCGCCCGCGGCGAGCACCTCAGCTCGCTGCTTCGGCGCTTCGCCCCGTCGATCCATCCGGAGGTGTTCCAGCCGATGGAGGGAGACCTGCGGTGGCACTTCATGCGGACGGGATAGAGCAGGCGAGCACGCCGAAGAACCAACCCATTCAGCCGGGGAAGGGCGCAGGTCAGTTGGCCGAGCTCATCGGGGTCGTGTACGTCCTGTTCCTGGCTGGGCCGTGGTTGAAGGACTGGTTGGCGCAGTGGATGAACGGGCAGGAGAAGGGAAGGCTCCAGCTTCTGCTCTCGTTGCTCGTGGTCGCCTTACCCCTGCTGTTACGTCTCCTTGGAAGGCGAAAGCCTGCCGCCGCGCCAGAAGACGCTACGCGGCCTCTGACCCCTGTCTAGCGGGTGCGTTTCATCACGCTGCCGCTCGATACCTACCACGCGCGCAGCTCTCCTCTACGGCCTTTCTCACCGGGGACTCGTAATTCGGGACGCATGGCACTATGCGAGTGCGGGCGCCCCGCGCCGCTTCCGGTCGGGCTCCGACCCGCCGGAGGATGAATCCCATGAAATGGTTGCGGGTGACAGCCCTCGGGCTGGCGGTGGGGTTGTGTGTCCTGGCGGCGGCGCCGGCCGTGTACGCCGAGGACGTCATCACGCCGGGCCGATCGATGGTCCTCGACGAACCGGGGGAGTGGATCGCCGGGTGGGTGGCGCGGCTGGCCGCTTGGCTCGGGTGGGGCGGAGAAGAGCCGCGGGCGACGGCGGAACCGGCGGGTGGAAGCGGCAACGGCGGCACGGACCTGAGCGGGAGCCCACCGCCGACGGGGTTCGGCGACTGCACGGGTGCGATGGACCCGAACGGCGTGCCCTGCCGGCCATAAATCGCCGTCGCCGTAGGGGCGGAGACTTGCCAGGCGCGGCGCCGCTCTGATGCCGCGAATGCGTATACACTTGGCCGCACCGTGAGCAAGACGCGCGACCACGAGGTCCCGCGCAGCACCCTGGAGCGCTTCGCCGCAGGCGATGCGAGCGCCGACGAGAGGCTCATTGTGCTCGGCCATCTCATCTCCGACTGCGAGCACTGCCGGCACCACCTCCGCCGCGCCGGGTGGCACGGCGACAGCGGCGAGCTGCGCCGAACCCACCGCAACGTCGCCCCGCTGGGACCGCCGGCGGGCAGTTACGACGACGCCTTCGCCGCGGCACAGCGCACGGCGCTGGCGGCGCTCGAGCAGCAGCGCATCCCGGTGCGGAACCTCCTCGACGAGCTGGAGGTGATGTCTCCCGAGCAGCGCGAGGTGCAGGTCCGGAACCGCCGCCGCTTCGCCGTGGGGGAGCTGGCCCTGGCGCTCGTCGACCGCAGCTACTCGTTGCGCTACAGCGACGCGGCGGCGACGCTTCACTACGCCCAGCTCGCGGTGGCGGCGGCGGAGGCGGCGACCCCCGATACGGCGGGCGGGCGCTCGCTGCTGGCGGACTGCCGCGCCCGCGCCTGGGCGCAGCTCGGCAACGCCCGGAGAATCCACGCCGACCAAGCCGAGGCGGAGGGATGCTTCGCCACGGCCATGCGGCACCTGGAGGCCGGCAGCGGCGAGCCAGACCCACGCGCGTGGCTGCTCCGACTGCTGGCGTCTCTGCGCATTGCGCAACGCGCCTTCGCCGAGGCGACCGACATGCTCGAGGAGGCTGGCGCCGCTTATCGGCGGCTCAAGGATCGGGCCGGGGAGGCCGCCGTCCTGATCCAGTTGGGATACGCCAGGATCTGCGCGGCCGAGCCCGAACAGGCCATTGCGCCTCTGCAGCGGTCGCTCGAACTGCTCTATCCCTGGGAGGAGACGCTCATGCGCGCGGCGGCGCACGATCTCGTCCTCTCCTACATCGATGCCGGCCACCCCCAAGAGGCTTACGACACCGTTGCGATGGGCGAGGAGTACTTCGAGGAGTGTGCCGACGAACTGGCGCGCCTGCGTTGGACCTGGCAACGGGGCAAAGTTGACAGGGAGCGCGGCGACTTGTTCGCGGCCGAGCGGCGGCTCTTGCGCGTCCAGCGAGGCTTGATCGATGCTGAGCTGCCGGAGAAGGTCGCGGAGATCTCACTCGACCTCGCCATCCTCTACGCCCGCCAGGGCCGCCGCCCCGACTACCTGCGCGCCGTGAGCGAAGCTGCCGCCATGTTCCAATCCCTCGGCGCCACGCGCGAGCTGCTCGCCGCCGTCGGCCAGCTCACCACCATGGTCCATCAAGGCGAGGCGGCCGTCGGCCTGCTCCGCCGGCTCGCCATCCAGTGCCGCGGCGGCGTCCCCCGCGCCGAAGCGCCGTAGCGCCCTCGCATCAATCCACCAGGGCACCTTCCGCGCTCGCCGACAACGGCCAGGCGGCGCGCGAGCGCATAAAGGCCGGTGCGCCGCCCTTCTCTAGAAGTCCCGCTCGGCCAGCGGCATCTCGCGCTCCAGCTCGCCCAGCATCTGCCGCGCCTCGTCCTCGGCGAACACGCCCTTCTCCTTGAGCTTCCAGATCATGCGCCGCAGCAGTGAGCGGTGCATGACCCGCACCGTGGTGGCGAAGGTGTGGTGCTGGGGGTTGTCGGCGTAGAGCGACGAGGGCGACGGGCCGAAGACCTCGATGAAGAAGTCGACGATCGGGATGTTGAGCACCTCGAGCACGGCGGCGATGTGCTCCATCCGCAGCTTGAGCGTGCCGCGCAGGACCTGGCGCAGGTAGTCGCGCCCCATCCCCGCCTTCTCCTCGACCGCCCCGTAGGTCAGCCCCGCCTGCCGGATCTTCCTCTTGAGGCCCTCCGCGACCTTGCGGACGTCCTCTTCCCATCGGTCTGTAGGCTGCATGGCGGGTGAGTGTACATCACGTCACGTTGGATTTCCACCCCGCGGTTTCGCGGAAGGGGTTGACAAGCCCCCGAGTAGTGCATTACAACACCACGCTGTGTGGATCAAATCGCAACGTCTGGTTTCCTCCCGCGGCCGGTGCGAATCCCTCCGCACGCCTCGGCCGCTCGCGCTAAGGAGGCGCCCCCGAATGACCAAGCGCCGCTCCTCGCATCATCTCTCTCTCGACGGCCTGATCCAGCTCGTGGATCGCCTCGCCGGGCTCCAGCTCCCGCACCTCGAGCACGCCTTCCGCTGCGCCGCCTGCCGCGCCCGCGTGTTGCGCATGCTGCCGGACCTGGCGGCGGCGTCTCCCGCCGCCGCGCCCGCGGAGGAGCGGCGGGCGCTGCCGCCGCGACCGCGCCTCCGCCTACGCGACGCCGCCAGCCCCGGTCTGGCGGCGGCCGCGGCCGAGGCGGCGGAGGCCGACGAGCTGCTGGTCGCGCTCTGGCAGCTCCCGTCGCGCCGGCGGCAGGAGGTGGCGAACGAGGACCCGCGCTTCCACACCCTCCCGGTCGTCCTCCGGCTGCTCGACCGGGCGTACGAAGCGACCGCTTCCGATCCGGAGGAAGGCGGGAAGCTCGCGACCCTCGCCGCGCGCGTCTGCCGCCGGCTCAATCCCCTTCTGGTGCCGGCCGCCCTGCGCCGCGACCTCGAGACGCGCGCCTGGCTGCTCATGGCGCACGCCCTCGGCCTGCGCGGCCTCACCGTCTCGGCCGAGCGCGCCTTCCGCCTCGCGGCCGAGCAGATCGCCGATCCCGCCGCGGTCGAGGCGGGCCTCTTCTCGCGCCTGCTCGGGAGCCTCTTGCACCGTCAGGGGCGGAGCCTCGAAGCCATGGCCCTGCTCGAGCGCGCGGCGCGGCTGCTCCATGCGAAGGGCGAGGGATTGGAGGAGGGGCTCGCGCTTCAGGAATGGGCGGCCCTCCAGCTCGAGGCCGGCCGGCCCGAGGCCGGTCTCACGCAGCTCGGCCGCGCCCTCGGGCTGACGGCCCCCTGGTCGGCGCCGGGGGAGGTGCTGCGCCAGCGCCTCGCCCTCGCCTCGCTCCATGCCGTCGCCGGCCAGCGGACGCTCGCCGAGGAGCTGCTGGCCGAGGCCATGCGCGGATCCGCGGCCGCGGGCGTGGAGCTGCCGGCGCTGGCGCTCCTGGTGCGCGCCCGGCTGGCGCTCGCCTGGGGCGAGCGCGGCGAGGCCGAACGGCTGCTCGCGGAAGCGTGGCGGGCGGCGCTGGCCGACAGAGCGATCGCCGAGGCCGCCACCGCGGCCTTTCAGCGCGCCGCCCTCTATGCGGGGGCCGGCCGGCGGAAGGACTGCGCTCGCCTCGCCGCGGAGCTCGACGCCCTCCTCGTGCCGCACCTCCTGTCGCAGGCGCTCCAGGGCGGCGTGCGGCGCCTGCAGCAGGCGTTGCGAGGCGGCGAGGCCGACCTGCGCTTTCTCCTCGGACTTCAGGATCGCTTCCGGCGCCGCCTGCTCCACCCGAGCCGTCCGCTCGAGTCCCTCGCCGTTCTCCTCGACGAGCCGCTCGCCGTTCTCTTCGGCGCGTCCCAACCTCAGGCCCCCCCCGCCCCGGGCACTCCGCCCGGCGGCGGTTTCCCCGATGAAGGAGGTTTGCCATGAATGAGCCCCAACCCATCACCGAGCAGCTCAAGGCCGAGCGCATCCAGCTCATGCTCGGCCGGCTTCCCGCCTGGGATCTCGACCCGGCCGGCAGCGCGATCCGGCGGAGCTGGACCGTGCCCGGCCTCTACGTCGGCACCGCCTTCGCCACCGGTCTCGCGGCGCTCGTCGAGCGCTTCGGGCACGAGGCGACGATCGCCGTCACGCCCGCGTGCGTGGAGATAGCCCTGTCCACGCCCGAGGCGGACGGCGTGACGGCGCGGGACTTCGAGGTCGCGACCGCGCTGGAGTTCGGCGACTGATGCGAACCCTCGCGACTGCAGTGCGCCGCGTCGTCGCGGCGTTCCGGCGGTCATCACCCGGCCCCGCGGCCGTCGCGGCGGCTGATTCCTTCCGTCAACTCGCTGAAAGGAGAAGCCCCATGCCTGTTCCCAGCACCCGGGCCGGAAGGCTCGACAAGTGGTATCTGCTCCGCGACAAGCTGAAGCCGCGGCTCGACGAGCTGCCCCACCTGCAGGTGGACCACGCAGGCTTCGAGCAGGAGCTCGTTCAGCTCGTCAGGCTCGACCAGCAGCAGGAGACCATCACCGCCGAGCTGCGTGAGACGACCCGCCTCCGCGACGAGTCCGAGACGCGGGCCAGCAAGCACCGCAACCGGTTGGTCGCGGGACTCCAGCACCACTTCGGCCACGAGAGCGAGAAGCTCATCGAGTTCGGGATCAACCCGCGCAAGCGGCGCTCGCGGCGGAAGAAGAGCGACAACGCGCCGGAGGCCGCCGCCAAGGCGGCGAAGAGCGCCGCCTAGGCGGCATCTCCGCCGCGTACGCTAGGTAGCGGCAGCGATTCCCGAGTGCCGGCGGGAGGGTCGAGCGCAGCAGTCCCCTCTTGCTTCCCTCTCCCGCCGGCGCTCGTTTCCCGGAGCAGCGAACGCATGAAAGCACCGCGCGCCACACGCCGGCGGTCGCGCAAGGCCCCGTGGGACCAGCGGGGCGCCTTCCGCGAGACCATGCTCGTCTTCTTCGACGAGGAGCTCGTCGACCGAGCCGTACGACCGTTCGGCCGCTTGCTCTACGACCTGTCGCTCGAGACCCACTCCTTCGGCGACCGCTCGCCCGGCGTCACCGCCCGCGAGCTGGCCGCGGCCGCCGAGGACCTCCGCCACCTCCAGGGCTTCCTCTTCGCCGTCAGCCGCAACCGCTCCGGCGACGAGGAGGATGCCGGCGAGCGCGGCCTGCGGCGACTCGCCCAGGCCCTCGCGAGAGAGGTGCGCGCGCTCGCCGACGAGATCGACCGCGCCCTCGGCGGCATCACGCCCGCCGGCGGCGCACCGGATTCGGGCGAGCAGCCTCCTTCCGAGTAGGCCGGCATGCAGCGCCGCCGCCCGGCGCCATTCCGGGCGGCCTCCATCCTGCCTGCCCTGTCGCTAGCGCCGCGCGCTCCAAAAGCATGGAGTTTTCGGCCAAAACTCGCTGCGCGCTCCAAAGGCATGGATTTCCAGGCGCAAACTCGTTGCGCGCTCCAAAAGCATGGAGTTTTGGCGCGAAACTCCTTGCCTCCTCCAAAAGCATGGATTTCCAGCCCGGAACTCCCTGCGCAGGCGAAAAATCCCGTTCGCCCCCCTCACGCCGCCTGGATCGTCAACCTCCCGTCCTCGACCTCCACCTCGTACTGCTGCCCGAGATCGAACCCCCCGCCCAGCTCCCGATGGACCCCTGAACTTCGGCGACAGCCGCCGCCAGGCTAAGCGGGTGCACTCCACCGAGACGATCCATAGGCGGCAAGCACCCGTCGTCTATCGTCCAACGCACCCTTCGCTCGGTCGCTTGGCCGGCACCGGCAGCCACCAGCGGCAGCGATCCCCGCCGGACAAACTGCTGAAAACACTGAGCCACCAGAAGCCACGCCGGCTTCCCGTTCCTGCTTTCGCCCAAGCGCTCGTCGGCGTAAGCCTTATCCCGCTGCCGGGCAGGCAGCTTAGCCGGCGCCCACCTGTCACACTGGTGCCTCGACTTCGCCGCCGGTATATGCTAAGCAGCAGAGCGCACATAACTACGCAGGCATAGACACATGGCAGCCCGGGCATGGGATCGATTTCTTTCTGGCGGAGTCCATCCCTAACGAGGAATCGCCCGATCCGTAGCACATGGGGTTCGACGGCAACGAATACGATGAGGACGAGCGTCTGGCAAACGGAGGAAAGCTAATGCCAAGGAAAATGCTGCCACTAGGAGCGATCGTGATCGTTCTCGCAATCACTGTTGTGGGAAGCTGTAAACCCACCCGAACCATTGATGAACCAGCGGTGCTCTGCGTGGGAGAGGTTGACGCAGAGGGGAATGTTGAGTGCCTAGCCTCCGCGAGGAAGTGCAAGGGACCCATCATGGCCGGTGTCTATGGCGGTGCTCCTGGTCACACCGCAACTGCTACTTGCGGGGCAGTGGTCGCGACTTGCACCGTAAAAGCGGGAAGCACGACGTGCTTCGATCCAAAGGCAGGGCCGGCGGAGAAGGCTGATTGGGGTGGCTGCGCTGGCGGCGGCGGAGCGACCAACGTCGCCTGCGGGTACGTAGATCCCTAACCTTCGACAGAAGGCCGCGGGCCCTTAGAAATGGTTGCCTGAGTCTCGTGAAGACCCCCAGATCGGTGCCTGCCGTCGAACCACTCACTGCAACGGACGCGCCCTTCCGGGTCGCGCCGTTGAGTTCAAACTCCGTGTGTGCCGGGCATGGCACAGAACTGGAGAGGTGAGAGTCCTCTCGCCAGGTGTTCGCAGAGCCGAAGGCTAGGAGAAGGGCAAGGGCGTCACCGCGAGGTGGGGTCTTGAGGAAGTCCAATCCGAAACCGCGGGGCGACGAACAGGAACCAGATAGGAGGTGTGGTACACCCGGGACGAGCTGGCACGTGACAGCGAAGTCCTCCCTCTGCGTTTGGGGTGTGCTTTATAAATCTGGCGTCTA
>JBIOUG010000187.1:0-32645 GCA_044866775.1 Thermoanaerobaculia bacterium
GCAGGGAGCGACCGGAGCGCGCCCCCCACAGCCGCCACGACCGTCGTGATGCACGCGCGCAGCGCGTGCGAGCCGCAGTCCTCCACCCCCACTACCAGCACCGCGAAGCGGCGCGACTTGGAGCGACCGGAGGACCGGCACCCCACGCGGCCACTATCCGTCCCGCGCGGCATCGCTTCATTCTCTTTTCCATTTCTCTTCCATGGCATGCCCGCTGCATCACACCCTCAAGCGAAGCCCGGAACGCCACCCTGAGGCGACGAGGCTTTCGCAGCCCCTCCCTACCGGGGAGGCTTGCCGGGTTTCCGAGGTCCGGCAGACCTCCCCCCTTTTTTCGCCAGCGGCAAGAGGAGGCCCAATGATCACCAAACGAGCCCTGCAGTGGCTGTTCATGGCGCTGCTCGCCTGCGGCGCCGCGGCGCACCTCGCCTGTGGCGAGCGTGAGATCGACGCCGGCAACACCGAGATCGAAGTCGAGCGCGACGGCGACGTCGACGTCGAGCGCGAGAGCAACCTCGAGAAGAAGCTCGAGCGCCAGGGCGAAGAGGCCCAGCGCGCCACCGAGCGCGGCGCCCAGCGCCTGGGCGAGAACCTCGACCGCGCCGGCGAGAACGTCGAGCGCGGCCTCGAGCGCGGCGCCCGCAACGTCCAGCGCAGCTTGGACGAGGCCCGCCGCGAGATCGAGCCGATCGCGCGCGAGGTCCTCGACGACGCCGCCATCTCCGCCCGCGTCAAGGCGCGGCTGATGGCCGACCCCGACGTCAACGCCCTCTACATCGACGTCGACACCATCGACGGCCGGGTGACCTTGAACGGCAAGGTCGAGCGCGCTTTCCAGCGCGACGAGGCCGCGCGGCTCGCCCAGCGCACCGAAGGCGTGCGCGAGGTGGTGAACCTGATCCGCGTCGTCGGCGAAGCGCGGCCCGCCGCGACCCCTCCGAACGGCCACTAGGCCGTCCCGCCACCCACCCCGCAGGCGGGGCGACGGTATCCGCCGCCCCGCCCTGCCATAATCCGCCGGATGGCCGCCCCGCTCCTCGACGCCGCCGTCGCCGCCTGCCGGCTCGGCGCCGCGGCGCTCACCCCGCTGTTCCGCGACACCGCGCTCGAGGTGCGGCGCAAGGGCGAGAACGACTTCGTCACCGCCGCCGACCGCGCCAGCGAGGAGGCGATCGTGGCCGAGATCCGGCGGCGCTTCCCGCAGCACCGCATCCTCGCCGAGGAGGGGGGCGGCGCCGACGGCGGCGGCGCCGGCGGCGAAGCCGCCCCGTCCGCCAGCGGCGAAGCCGCCCCGTCCGATATCGAGTGGCTGATCGATCCGCTCGACGGCACCACCAACTTCCTCCAGGGGCTGCCGGTCTTCTGCGTCTCGGTCGCCTGCCGGCGCGGCGGCGAGCTGCTCGCCGGCGCCGTGCTCGATCCGGTCGGCGACAACCTCTTCACCGCGGCACGCGGCGGCGGCGCGCAGTGGAACGGCCGGCCGATGCACGTCTCCCGGCGCCCGGGGCTCGGCGGCGCGTTCCTCGCCACCGGCTTCCCCTTCCGCGCCCACCGCACGCTCGACGCCTACCTCGGCCTCTTCCGCGACGTCTTCCTTCAGGCCAAGGCGATCCGCCGCTGCGGCGCGGCGGCGCTCGACCTCGCCTACACCGCCGCCGGCGTCTACGACGGCTTCTTCGAGTTCCGCCTCTCGCCCTGGGACATCGGCGCCGGCGTGCTGCTGATCGCGGAGGCCGGCGGGCGGGTGAGCGACCTCGACGGCGGCGACGCCTACTTCGCCGGCGGCAACCTCGTCGCCGGCGGGCCGGCGGTGCAGCGCGAGCTGCTGGCGGTGGTGCGCCGGCACACCGGCGAGGCGGCGCTCGACGCGCTCGACCCGCGCGCCGCGGCGGCGCCGGCGCTCTCCGGCGCCGAGGCGTCGGTCGCGGACGTTCGGATCATCGGCGGATGAGACTCTTCGCCTCAGCGCCCCGCGCCGCCGCGCCGCCGGCGGCCATCCCGCCCTGGCGGCTCGAGGTGCAGATCCACCCCTGCGACATCCGCCGCCGGGTGCGCTATCTCTTCCTCTCGCGCGCCCATCTGACCGCCTGGTGCATCCTGGTCCTCGCCTACGTGGCGCTGCTGGCGCTCGGGCTGGCGCTGGCGCCGCGGGTCGTCGGCGCTCTCCTCGGCGCCCGCGAGGTGCAGGGGCTGATCGCCGAGCGCACGCACCAGGGTGAGCGGCTGCGCGCCGCGGTGGCGCGGCTCGACGAGCTGCGCGGCCGCTCCGCCGACCTCCGGCTGCAGGTGCAGAAGGTGGTCATCGCCTACGGCATCCCCGAGGACGTGGCGCGCCCGCCGGCGCGGCCGGCGCCGCCGGCGCCCGAGTCGATCTACGCCAGGACCATCGTGCAGGGGCGGCGGCTCACCCGCGGCGTGCGCCACGAGCTGCGGGCGACCGGGGCCTTCCTCGACCGCATTCACCGCCACGAGGCGAGCCACGGCGAGGAGGTGCCGCAGACGCCGTCCGTCTCGCCGCTGCACGGCAAGGAGTTCGTGCTCCTCTCGCCCTTCGACCGTCGTCGCAACCCCTTCACCGACGAGCTGCAGTTCCACGCCGGCGTCGACCTGGCGGCGCCGGTCGGGAGCCCGATCTACGCGCCGGCCGACGGCGTCGTGGTCTTCGCCGGCCGCTATCCGATGTCCGCCATCACCTGGTGGCGGCTCGGCAACCTCCTGGTGCTGCGCAACGGCGCGCAGTTCGTCACCCTCTACGGCCACTGCCAGGAGATCGTGGTGCGGCCGGGGCGGACGGTGCGGCGCGGCGAGCTGCTGGCGACGGTCGGCAACAGCGGCTGGAGCACCAGCCCGCACCTCCACTACGAGGTGCGCCGCCGCGCCGCCGACGGCGAGCTGGTGCCGCTCGACCCGCGCCTCTTCATGCTCGACCACCGCTGGCGCGACGACGAGCGGCTGATCGCGCGGGCGCGGGAAAAGGGTGCCGCTGCGGAGGCCGTCGCGCTGCCGGCGGGTTTGCTAGGCGGCGCCGTTCGCGCCCGGCCATCGTCGAAGAGAAGGTAGGGCTCGAACCGATATGCTTTTTCGCCGCCGCGCACGTCCAGACCGCGAGGCCGCGCCGACGATGATCGTCCCGGCCGGGGCGCGCATCGGGCTCGATCCGGAGGGGCAGGTCTGCATCCAGAGCCCGGGGAACCTCGTGCTCCAGCACTCGGGGCGCTACGGCACGCTCGAGTCGCTGCACGGCTCGGTGCGCATCGAGCGCGGGGTGCAGGTCGAGGCGGTGACCGTGCGCTGCGCCGGCACCTGCTACGTCGAAGGGACGCTCACCGCCTGGAAGGTGAGTGCGGGGTCGCTGCAGCTCGAGGACGGCGCGCGCGCCAACGTCGTCCTCCAGGAGACGCAGCGGCTGGAAGTCGGGCGCGGCGCGCGGCTGGTCGGCAACTTCTCCTCCGAGCGCGAGCTGTTCGGCTTCTTCTCGCGCTTCGCGCACCAGGTGCGCAACCTGCCGATCATGGCCGCGGCGGCCAATCCGCCGGCGGGCGAGCTGGCGGCGGGCGGCGATGGCGGGGACGGCGCCGCGGCCGGAGCCGGGGCCGGCGCGCCGGAGCCGGCGGCCGCGGCGGCCGCCGACCTCGCCGAGGAGGAGTTCCCGGAGTCGCTGATCCTCGCCCTGGTGCTGCTCGAGCGCGAGATGGAGCGGCACCCGCAGAGCGGCCCGCCCGGGCGGGCGGTGCAGCAGATCGCCAAGCTCCTCCAGGACCGCGACCTCGAGACCCTGCGCCACACCTGGCGCACCCTCTTCGCGCGCATCGGGGAGCCGGGGCCGGACGCCGAGCGGGCGCGCGAGCTGGTCGAGGCGTTCTACGGCGGGGGGAACCGATGAGCCTCTTCGCGGATCTGACCTGGCGCGGCCTGGTGCACGGCGCCACCGAGGACGCCGAGC
The DNA here is from genome assembly GCA_044866775.1 of Thermoanaerobaculia bacterium. GTDB lineage: Bacteria > Acidobacteriota > Thermoanaerobaculia > Multivoradales > UBA5704 > DASUNQ01. The sequence goes on from JBIOUG010000187.1 coordinate 3,944, forward strand.
GGGCGCTCGCCGAAGAGACGCTGACCGGCTACATCGGCTTCGACCCGACGGCGGCGAGCCTGCACGTCGGCTCGCTCCTGCCGGCGATGGCGCTCGCCCGCCTGCAGCGCTTCGGCCACTCGCCGATCGCCATCGTCGGCGGCGGCACCGGCCTGATCGGCGACCCGAGCGGCAAGACCCAGGAGCGGCAGCTCCTGACGCGCGAGAAGGTGGCGGAGAACCTCGCCGGCATCCGCCGCCAGCTCGAGCGCTTCCTCGACTTCGACGCGCGCGGCAACCCGGCGCGGGTCGTCGACAACGCCGAGTGGCTGACGGCGGTCGGCTTGATGGAGTTCCTGCGCGACGTCGGCAAGCACTTCACCGTCAACTCGATGCTCGCCAAGGAGTCGGTCAAGCGCCGCCTCGAGCAGGAGGAGGGGATCTCCTTCACCGAGTTCAGCTACATGCTCACCCAGGCCTACGACTTCCTGATGCTCTACGACCGCTACGGCTGCCGCCTGCAGATGGGCGGCAGCGACCAGTGGGGGAACATCGTGGCCGGGATCGAGCTGATCCGCAAGCTCCGGGGGGGCGCGCAGCGCGGCCAGCCGGGCGGGCCGGACGCGGTCGACGACGGGGCGGTGGGGACAGCCGCCGCTGCCGCGGCGGGCGGCCGGGCGGAGCGCGCGCGGCCGCTCGCCTACGGCCTCGTGATGCCGCTCGTCACCACGGCGTCCGGGGTCAAGTTCGGCAAGACCGAGGCGGGGGCCGTGTGGCTCGATCCCGAGCTCACCTCGCCCTTCCGCTTCTACCAGTTCTGGATCCAGACCGACGACCGCGACGCCGTCACCTACCTGAAGTACTTCACCTGGCTCGGACGCGAGGAGATCGCGGCGCTCGAGGAGGCCGTGCGCAGCGAGCCCGAGCGGCGCGAGGCGCAGCGCCGGCTGGCGCGCGAGGTGACGGCGATGGTGCACGGCGAGACCGCCCTCGACCGCGCCGAGCGGGCGACGCGCCTCCTCTTCGGCGAGGAGATCGGCGGCCTCGCCCCCGAGGAGGTGCTGGAGGTCTTCGGCGACGTGCCGTCGAGCGCCGTCGAGAAGGCGCGCCTCGACGGCACCGGCCTGCCGCTCGTCGACCTCCTCGTCGCCTCCGGCCTCGCCCCGTCCAAAGGCGAAGCCCGCCGCGCCCTCCAGCAGGGCGGCGTCTACCTCAACAACCGCCGCGTCGCCGACGAGCGCAAGACGGTCACCCTCGACGACACCCTCGCCGGCCAGCTCCTCGTCCTGCGCAAGGGCAAGCGGGACTACCACCTGGTGCGGGTGGTGGGGTAGCGGACGATCTGCGACGAGCGGGACGGTCCGCGAGGTCGCGGACGGAAGCTGGGCGGCCAGGAGGGTTTTTGGCCGCCCGGAGCGGCTCCGGGGCGCGCAATTCAGCTCGCGAGCGCGCGGATCCGTTCCGGAGCGCATAGAACGCTTCCCGGGCGCGCAGATCACTCCCCGGAGCGCGCAGATCGGTTCCGGAGCACGTAGATCGGCTTCGAAGCCTGCGGATCGGTTCCGGAGCGCGCCAAGGGGCGCCGGAGTCTCCAGATCGGTAATGGAGGGCCCGAAACGGATCTTGAGTGCCGAGATCGGTGCTTGCGTGCCCGAAATGGATCTTGGGTGCCCAGATCGGGACTTGGGTGCCCGAATCGGATCTTGCGTTCCGAGATCGGAGCTTGCGCTCCCGAAACGGTGCTCGAGCGCCCGGAACGGTACTTGAGTGCCCAGAACGGATCTTAGGCCGCCGGACCGGTGATCGAGCGCCGAGTTGCCGGCTCGCCGAGAAGCCGCTACGGCGGCGGCGCCTCCCGGCGCGTCAGCTCGCGGAGGACGCCGGCGAGCCGCGAGACCGCGCCACCCATGTCGGCCGCGAACTGCTCGACTTCCTGCAGCAGCGCCGCGGCCCGCTCCGCGGCGAGCGAGTCGCTCGGGTCAAGCGCGCCCGCGTCGTCCACCGGCCCGGCCGCACCGGCCCGCTTCGCGACCCGCGCCCGCAGCCAGCCGACGAGCTGCCGCGTGCGGTCGAGCGCCGCCGGCGGATACCCCATCGCCGCCACCATCCCGGCCAGCGTGTCCCGATCGGGCACCCGCTTGCCGTTCTCGAACTCCGAGATCGAGTTGTCCCGCACCCGCGCCGCGCGCGCGAGCTCGTGCTGCGTCCACCCGCGCACGACGCGCAACACAGTCAGCGCCAGCCCCAGCTCGCTCGCCACGGCGTGGAGCCTATCGCGCCGGCGGCTGCGGTGAACCCATCCCTCTCCTAAGCTCGTGGAGCAGTTCGCTACTGGACCGACCGGACGAAGGCGAGGAAGCGCTCGAGCTGCGCCCGGTAGAGGCTGCGCAGCGCGAGCGCCTGTCGGACAGCCAGCGCGAGCCGCGCCCGGTCGAGGCTGTCACCGTATGCGCTGAGGAACAGCTCGCGCCAGCGTCTCAGCTCCTCGAGTGCCTCAAACACTTGCCGGTCGATGACGGCGGGTCGCACCGGCGAGAGGTCGAGCCGCATGTCCCGAAGGAGCTCGGCATCGTGCTCATCGCCATCGAGCGTGCGCTCGAACCCCGCCGCCACGTTGCGGAAGATGTTGGCGAAGGCGTTGTATATCTCGTGGAGACGGAACGCGACGACGATCAGCGCCTCCTCGGACGCATCCTCGCGGAGCTCCGGCGTGCCGAGCGCCGCATAGAGCCGCTCGATAGCCAACAGGTGGCCCTCGGTCATCTTGGCGAGGACAAGCAGGCGCTCAGTCATGGCACCAGCCTCGCTATAACTTGACGTCGTCGATACCGCCGACGCTGAACGACGCGGTTCGACTCAGGGCCGGAGCACCGAGATCGGCTGGTCTTCGAAGATTGCCTTGACGCGCTCCGAGGAGGCCAGAGCGGTGATGCCGGCGGGTGTCGCTTCGACCGGGACGCAGCCGAGGGCGTTTGCGTGAGCAGCCAGGCGCCGGCCTTTGTGGAGCGCGAGGATGCGGTCGAGATCCGGGAGGGCCGCGTCCGCTGCGCTCCGAACAGCGCCGACCGTCGCCTCGCGCTCTGTACGCCGGTGCTGCCCATTCCCTCGCGTGGCCATCCCGGTATCGAGCATTACGAGTGCCCGTACCGGCTGCTGGGCAGGGACCTGCTCCAGCCGGCGAGCGAAGTCCCGGCTGATCTTGCCGTGCTGGACCGCTGCCTCCGTACGTGCCATGGCGATCGCATTGTACTCCCGGCAGGTCAGGCGAGGGCTTTGAGCGCCTCGACCGGCCGGATCAGCCCGTACCCCCAGCGGTTGTCCGGCCGCCGGTCGGCACCCTTCGGGTGATGGGCCGTTTCCTTGAGGACCTGCATGATCTGCGTCACGGGAGCCTCCGGATAGGCCGCCATCAGCAACGCCGCCACTCCAGCGACGTGCGGCGTCGCCATCGAGCTCCCGTCCATGTAGCTGTACTCGTAGATCCCGTCCGGCTTCTTCTCCGGCGGGATGCAGGAGAAGACCTGCACGCCGGGTGCGACGACGTCGGGCTTCGTCACCAGCGCGTTCGGCTCCTCGCCTGGGAAGACAAGGCTCGCGCCGCTGCTGAAGAAGGCGATGTCGAGCTTGCCGCCCTTCATCTTCTCGGCCGCTCCGACGGAGAAGGCGCTGTAGGCGTTCCCTGGCGAGGAGCAGTTGCCGTGGTTCTCGTTACCAATGGCGACGACCGGGAGCACGCCGTACTGGTCCACGAGGAGTGTGAAGACTTCCGCGAAGAGCGGTTCGTAGTAGGTGAACCCGAGCGACATGTTGATGATGTCCGCACCCTTCTCGACTGCCCAGGAGATTCCTTCGAGCAGCGTTTGCAGGGTGGCGTCGCCGATCAGCACGCCCGCGACGAGAAGATTGGCTTCGGGTGCGACGCCGATCGCGACGTTATCGGCTGTCTTCCCACCAGCGATCGTGCCGCAGACATGGGTGCCGTGCGTGCCGCAGTCGAAGGTTGCCGTGGTCTCGATGCGGCGCCCCAGCGGATCGATAACCAAGAAGTCCTTCACGCGGCCGCCAAGCGCCTCGTGGTCACCATAGACGCCCGTGTCCAGCACCGCCACGTTGATGTCCTTGCCACGCGTCTTCTTCCAGACTTCCGGAATCTGCAGCCGCTTCAGTCCCCAGGTAAGCCCATCCTTGCTTTCCTGCGTGCTCAGCTTGTTGTAGTCCACTTCCTTCGGCAGGATCAGGTGGATCTTCTGATTAGGCAGGATGGCCACGACCTCCGGTCGCTGCGCAAGAACCGGCAGCGTTTTGGGAGTGATCTCGACCGAGGCCACCGGAAGCGCGCTGCTTCCGATTGGAGAGGTCGCGAGCTGCCGATCGGCGTTCTTCGGCAGCGCCCTGCTTCCTGCCTTCTGATAACTCTCGAACAGCTTCGCCTCGACCGGCCTCTGTGCGGCGGCGAGGGTTTTGACGTGCCGCAGCCGCTGCTGCAGAGCGCGCATGCGCCCTCGCACCCGCGGCTGTACAGCTTCAGGCGCGCGGTAGATCACGATCGCCTCGCGCTTGTCGTTGGGGCCGCTCCGGGCGAGAAAGGGCTCGAAGGCGGGAGAAATTTTCGGCTGCTGTGTCATCGACGTCGCCTCGCGGCCTAGGTTCGCCGGGTCCGTGATTGTGAGATCGTTCTCTTCCCAGTTCGTTTCGTGTACTCGCCTTCCAGATACCTGGCCCACTTTCTCCATTCTCTACTCCAGGGGCTCGACTGCGTATTCTTTGCGAGCTCTCGAGCGAGCGCAGCGAATTCGAGCCAGGTCTCACTACTATGAGGCAATATCGGCTGGCGCGGAGCTCTATGGGACGTGCTGTTGTCTCTTTGCCCAGCACTCGCGGCAACCCGGAGTGATACGAGGAATGCGGCATCCTTCCCGGGCGTACCGAGCTCTCCGCGATCCACCAGTGCCGCAAGAGCCCAATCTCCTATGCGGGAGAATCCCGGCCCTTCCGATCGGTAGAAGTCACTGTCGCAGGCCAGCTCGGCAAGGAGGCCATCCGAGCCCACGCGGTGTGCCAGGAACGCCAGCTCTGACCTAGGTACCGCATCAAGATCTCTCCATCCTTGGAGACGATCAGCCAGACGAAGCGAAGCGAGATCCACGTGCTCCCAGTGGAGCTGGAGCCACCTGAATCCTCCGGTCATGCGCAGTTCAAACTTACTGACCTGCTGGACGTTCACCTTCCCTACCCACTCGTTTGCGACCGGTGCAACATCGGGCGGTGGAAAGCGCTCAAGGGGAGGATAGTCGGCAGGTGAAGTAGCAATCATGGTCAACACGTCTCGTCGCAACGCACTGTCGCGCAAGAGCTCAGGCCCCGTCGAAAGGTAGGCCTCCGTCAGCACTTCTGCGAGCGCCTCAGATGGCGGCTGTCCAAGTAGGAATTCGATGAGGGCGCGCGTCGCCGCGGCCGGAGCGAGGCCGCAGTAAAGCGCGATGACTTCGTTCCACCGGCCGTCGGAGTGCTCCTGGGCGAGACGTGCGGCATCGACTTTCAGGTCGTTCCCCTCCTGCACAGCGCGCGCCGCCAGATATTCCTGAAAGGTGAGATGGGCGAAGGCGAAGACGCCGGCGCGGCGCTCCAGCAGCAGACCGGTACGGTAGCGCACGTGCTCGAGTAGCCGCCGCGCCCGCTCGGAGTCGCCGAGAACGCCGGCAAAGACCTGCTCCACTCGGGCACCCGGGAACTCCGCACGGTCCTCCGCCTGCATTGCCAGCGCCAGCTCACGGCACGCCCGCAGCTTCTCCTCCAAGCCGTACTCCGATCTGATGCCACGGCGCTGGTCCCAGTGGTGGAGCAGGCCTTCCACGCAAAGGCGATAGAGAAGGGCCCGATCCTCTGGTAACCGCCCGCCCTCGAAGTACTGCACCAAGCAGATGGCGGAAAGCATCAGTGGATTCTGGGCGAGGTTCCGGATGTAAGGATTCCCCTTGAATGCGCGCACGATCTGTTCGCCCTCGGCCGCGCCCTCTCGACGCGCCTCCTCCGCTGGTTCGTTGCGAGCCAAGCGGACTGCGGTGCACCAGTGGCGCGTGTATTCCTCGATATCTGAGTCAGAGAAGTCGAGGAGATCGCATTCCATAAAGCCGAGCTTCTGCAAGAATCCAGACGGATAGCCAACGGGGCGCGAGGACACCAGATATCTGCAATCAGGGTACCTCGTGCAGAGCCGTCTAAGCCAAGGAAGGATGAAGCCATCGCGCAGCTCCGGCTCGGTTTCGTCGAGTCCATCCAGCAAGAGCAGGAGGCGCCCTTGCCGCATCTGGCGCTCGATCCAGCCGTCCGGCATCAACGTAGCACGATCCTTGCTTCCCGTTGCCTTTTCGATCAGCGCCGAGCCGTCGGGTAGGTCGCGCGGGTCCAACTGGCGCACCCGCAAGAGAAGGGGAATGGCCTGTTGATCCCCGGCCACCAAAGCCTCCTCGGCTCCGGCGAGTTTCAGTTGCAGCCACTCGAAAAACGTCGACTTGCCGCTGCCGGGTGGTCCGACGATCACGAGTCTCTGCGAGCGGCGCACCCCTTCCAGAGCCGAGATTTCGCTCCCCTCCTTGGACTTGCGCTGAGGGATCTCATGTCTGACGCCGCCGAAGAACCGCCGCGCCGCCTTCAAATCCATCAGCTCACCGAGATCGCTCGCCTGCTGGCCGGGGATCTCGGCGATTGGAGCGCGGTGACGGAAGCGCGGCATCACGAAGAGCTCACCCAAGTCGACGTCTAGGTTCGTAGTCATCCGAACAGTCCCGGCCTCGACCCGGTGGAAGCGCTGGAGGAGGTAGTCGCGGTAGGTCCACTCGTAGCGCTCGTCGACGGCCTCTCGGCCGGCGCGACCCAGAGCGTCAACCTGCTCGTTGATCTGCGTGAGGCGTTGCACTACGCGATGTAGCAGTTCGTAGGTACCGGCGAAACTGAGCTTGCGCCATTCGGCCATAACAGGTGCCACGAGCATGAGCACCTGGATGATCGAATGGAGCGAGACTCGGTAGAGAGACTCGTCTACGCCAGTAGGCATCGGTAGACGGTCGAGAACCTCCTCGGCCACTGACTCGGGGGACACGTTGGCGTTGGAGATGCCGTTGGGGTTCAACTGGTCTCCCAACCCGGCGAAGCCGCCGAGGAGGCTCGCGGTGGAGGTATCAGAGAGCTGTTGGTTGCGGAAGAGCCGGATCAGAGACTGCGAGGCGGCGTCCGCCGCCTCTTCGATCTGGCGCACGACGGCCCGGCGCTTGAGCGGGTCTCTGATCAGCGGTCGGAAACGAGCCGAGAACACGCGCTCGAAGAGATCGGCGAAGAACTCGACAACCTGCTCGGCGATCGGCGGCGGCATGCGTGAGCAGCCCTCTCGGACCGCGCATGGAGCGCGGCGCAGCTACACTGGCAAGGATTCACTCACATCTTAACACGGGATCGGGCGAGCAGAAATGAGGTTTCCACCCAGGTCGGTTGCTTCGCTTAGGATGGCGATAGGTTGGGACTGACAGCCAGGCCGATGCGCGTGCCGAGTGCCGGAAGGCCGGCTACCGCTGAGGGTGAGCGAGCCCTACCTGCCTCAGATCCCCGTCACCCGCACCACCTCCTCGAACGTCGTCACCCCCTCCGCCAGCTTCCTCAGCGCGCTCTGGCGCAGGGTGCGCATGCCGTTCTTCACCGCTTCGCGCTTGATCTCGGGGGCGTCGGCGCCTTGGACGACGAGGTGCTTGACGGCGTCGTCGATGGGGAGGATCTCGAAGATGCCGCTGCGGCCGAAGTAGCCGGTGCTCCGGCACTCGAAGCAGCCGGCGCCCTCCTTGACCTTGACGCGCTTGCCGGGGGGGACGGCGAGGCGCAGGGTGGCGACCTCGTCGGCGGAAAGGGACCGCTCGGTGACGCAGTGGGGGCAGATGCGGCGGACGAGGCGCTGCGCCATGGCGCCGACCAGGGTCGAGCTGATGAGGAAGCGCTCGACGCCCAGGTCGACGAGGCGCGAGATCGACGACGGGGCGTCGTTGGTGTGCAGCGTCGAGAAGACGAGGTGGCCGGTCAGTGCCGCCTGGATCGCGTACTGCGCGGTCTCGCCGTCGCGGATCTCGCCGACCATGATGACGTCGGGGTCCTGGCGCAGGATGTGGCGCAGGGCGCTCGCGAAGGTGATGCCGACCTTGGTCTGCACCGAGGTCTGGTTGAACTCGTCGTTGACCATCTCGATCGGGTCCTCGATCGTCGTCACGTTGACGTCGCGCGTGGCGATGGTCTTCAACGCCGAGTAGAGGGTGGTCGTCTTGCCCGAGCCGGTCGGGCCGGTCACCAGGATGATGCCGTGCGGCCGGGTGATGAAGTCGTTGAAGAGCTGTAGCTCCTCGGGGTAGAAGCCGAGGCCCGAGAGGTCCTGCATCAGGACCTCGGGGTCGAAGATGCGCATCACGACCTTCTCGCCGAAGGCGACCGGCAGCGTCGAGACGCGCAGCTCGACGTCGCGCCCGCCGCGGGTCGTCTTGACGCGCCCGTCCTGCGGCCGGCGCTTCTCGGCGATGTCCAGGCGCGACATGGTCTTGATGCGCGAGGTGACCGCGGCGTGGACGACCTTGGGCATCTTCTGGATGTCGTGCAGGACGCCGTCGATACGGAAGCGGATCAGGCTCTCGCCGCGCTTGGGCTCGATGTGGATGTCGGAGGCGCGGCTGTCGAAGGCGTGCTGGAGCATGAACTCGACGGCGTTGACGACGTGCTGGTCGGAGGACTCGATCTCCGACTCGCTCTTCATGCGGACGAGCTGCTCCAGGTTGCCGAGGTCGATGCCGGCGGTCAGGTCGCGCTCGGCGCGCTTGACGGCGTGGCGCAGGCCGTAGAACTCGGTGATGGCCTTCAAGATGTCGGGCTCGGAGGCGACGACGAGGTCGAGCTCGCGGCCGGCGATGCGGCGGAAGGAGTCGATGCCCTCGATGTCGAACGGGTTGGCGCAGGCGACGCGCAGGCGGCCGTTGGACATCTCGAGCGGGATCATGCGATGGCGCCGCGCGAACGGCCGCGACACCTTGGCCTCGATCAGGTCGGCGTTGAGCGACAGAGTGTCGATGCGCACGTGCGGCATCCCGGCCGCCTCGGCGATCGCCTGCGCCAGCTCGAGCTCGCCGAGGACGGTCCCCGGGTTCTTGAGGTCGGGAAGGCGGAGGCGGGTGACCAATTCGTAGGCCACGGCGCGCTGCTCGTAGGCGCTGTGCGACCGCAGCCGCCCGGGCAGGAGCCGCCCTTCCTTGCGCACCAGCTCCGCGTGCTCGGGCGTGATGTGCCCCTGGCGGACGAGGATGTCGGCGACCAGCTCAGGCGTGAGATTCATCCTGCGGCGGGCTCCTTCGGATTGGGCAGTCTAGCAGGGCGGCCGGGGGCTAGACTCCCCGCTCCTTCATGGGACTTCCGATCCTGCTGGCGGTGGCGTGCGGCCTGGCCTGGTCCGGGCACGACGCGCTGCGGAAGGTGCTGGTGGCGGAGATCCGACCCTTGGCGCTGCTGGTGCTCCTGGCCGGCGGCGCGGCGCCGCCGTTCGCTCTCTGGCTGGCGCTCGATCCGGGGCAGCGCACGATCCCGACGACGAGCTATTTCCTACCTGCCGCCCTTTCCGTAGTTCTCAACGTCGGCGCGAATCTGGCGCTGCTGCGCGGGATGCGATTGGCACCGTTATCTCTCGCCGTGCCGCTCCTCTCCCTCACCCCCGCCTTCGCCACCATCACGGCCATCCCACTCCTCGGCGAGCGCCCGTCATTGCTGGACTCGCTAGGCATTCTGCTCGTGGTCGTCGGCGCAGTCTCGCTGGGCAGAGGAACAAGAGAAAAGCGGCTGGGCGGGCGCCTCCCGTCCGCAGTCTTCTCAGCGCGCGCCGGTACCCTGGGGGACCGCCTCCACCGGCCTTCCCCCGCCCCTGATCGTCAGGATGTTCTTTCTTCGGAGCGCCGCCGCCACCGCGAAGGCGCGCTCTGGATGGCCGTCACCGCGCTCGCCTGGTCGCTCACGCCCGCGCTCGACAAGCTGGCGCTCGAGCGCTCGAGCCCCGCGTTCCACGCCTTGGTGCTCACCGCCGGCGTCGCCGTCATCGTCTTCGCGCTGCTCGCCGCCGGCGGCCGGACGCGCGAGCTCGGCGGCGTCGGGCGTGTGCCCGGCGTCTTCGCGCTGGCGGTGATTTCGGGTACGCTCGCCTTGGCTCTCCAGCTCCTCGCCTTCAAGCTCCTCTGGGTGGGGCTGGTCGAGACCTTGAAGCGCGGCATCGGCAACGTCATGGCCCTCGTGCTCGGCCGCCTGCTCTTCGGCGAGCGCGCGGGCTGGGCGGCGTTCCTGGCGGTGCTCGCGATGGCGGCCGGGGTCGCCCTGATCCTCGGCACCTGATCGACCACGGCGTGCGCGAGGGAGCGCCGATGCACACCGAGCAAAGAAAGAAAAGATCGGGTAGGGAAAAAGACGTTGGGCCGGCACGCCGTGGCGCCGCTCGGCGCCGCCGCGAGGTCATACCGGTCCTCCTCCTCCTTACCTGTTCTTCCTTGCTTGCCTGCGCCCCTGGGAACGGCGCCGCCGCCCGCGATGGCTCCGGCACCGCGGCGGCGCAGAGCGCGCCGGCCGGCGCTGCGCAAGCCCCGGCGAGCCGCCTCCCGCTCCATCGGATCCGCCTGCCGCAGGGCTTCCGCATCGACGTCTTCAGCGACCAGGTGCCGAACGCCCGCTCGCTGGCGCTGTCGCCGGGTGGCGTGCTCTACGTCGGCACCCGCAGCGAGGGCAAGGTCTACGCCGTCGTCGACCGCGACGGCGACCACCGCGCCGAGCGCGTCTACACCCTGGCGCGCGGGCTGACGATGCCGAACGGCGTCGCCTGGCACGACGGCGCGCTCTACGTCGCCGAGGTCTCGCGCGTCCTGCGCTTCGACGGCATCGACGGGCGGCTCGAGAACCCGCCGGCGCCGGTGGTGGTGCGCGACGACTTCCCGCGCGACCGCCATCACGGCTGGAAGTTCATCCGCTTCGGTCCCGACGGCATGCTCTACGTGCCGGTCGGCGCGCCGTGCAACATCTGCGACGAGGACAACCCGATCTACGCCTCGATCACCCGCATGCGCCCCGACGGCGGCGGGCGCGAGATCTTCGCCCGCGGCATCCGCAACACCGTCGGCTTCGACTGGCATCCCGGCACCGGCGTGCTCTGGTTCACCGACAACGGCCGCGACCGCCTGGGCGACGACGTGCCGCCCGACGAGCTCAACCGCGCGCCCGAGAAGGGGCTCCACTTCGGCTATCCCTACTGCCACGGCCGCGCCATCGCCGATCCCGAGTTCGGCGCCAGGCGGCCGTGCGGCGAGACCGTGCCGCCGGCCGCCGAGCTGGCTCCGCACGTCGCCGCGATCGGCATGCGCTTCTACCGCGGGCAGATGTTCCCGGCCGCCTACCGCGGCCGCATCTTCATCGCCGAGCACGGCTCGTGGGACCGCAGCGAGCCGATCGGCTACCGGGTGACGACGGTGCGCCTCGACGGCGACCGCGCCGTCGCCTACGAGCCGTTCGCCCAAGGCTGGCTGCAAGGGGGCGACGCCTGGGGGCGGCCGGCCGACGTCGAGGAGCTGCCCGACGGCTCGCTCCTCGTCTCCGACGACGAGGCGGGCGCGATTTATAGGATTTGGTACGGCTGACACGAAGCCGTACCGTTGGAGACTGGCGGGTGTCGGAGCTGTTTCCACCTTTACGGCGTTGATCCGATCTCCCTCACCCCTGGCCCCTCTCCCACATGAGAGAGGGGGACGTAGCAGCTAGGCTTGTAACGCCTGTCTCTTCCCGGCGCCTGTTGCGGCGGGAGGGTCGAGAGGCGGCGCGGCGGTGTGAGGGGCGGTTGCCGGCGGGCTTCGAGTAGCGTACCCTTAAGGCCCACGCCGTCAATCGTTTGCGTTAACCAAGAGACCCTGGAGTACTCAACGCCAACATCGAGCTTTTTCGCGACTCCGGGAGCCGCCGCGCAGCCGGGAGGTGAGGACGAGATGAACGACAGCGCCATCTGCAGCAAGGTCAAGGAGATCATCGCCAAGGTCGCGGGCCTCGACGCCACGCGCATCGCCGACGCCGCGTCGCTGCGCGAGGACCTGAGCCTCGACTCGCTGTCGCTGCTCGAGATCGGCGTCGAGGTCGACTACACGTTCCAGCTCGGCCTCCCCGACGAGAGCTACAAGGACGTCGGCAGCGTGCCGGCGATGGTGTCGCTGGTGAGCGCGCGGCTGGCGGAGCTGGCGGCGGCCGAGCCGCAGGCGGCGAACGGGTGAGAGCCCGCGTCGCGGTCACCGGCATCGGGGCGGTCACCCCGGTCGGGAGCGGCCGCGAGGAGCTGTGGGCGAGCCTGCTCGCCGGCCGCCACGGCTTCGCCACCGTCGAGTCCTTCGACACCCGCGCCTACACCGTGCACCTCGGGGCCGAGGTGCGGGGCTTCGCGCCCGAAGAGCACGTGCGGACGCTCGACCCGGCGCGGCTCGGCCGCGCCTCGCAGCTCGCGGTCGCCGCCGCCCGCCAGGCGCTGGCGGACGCCGCGATCGCGCCCGAGGAGGTGGAGCCCGAGCGGGCGGGCGTGTCGATGGGCACCACCTCCGGCGAGCCGCGCGAGGTCGAGCGCTTCGACGACCACGTGCTCGCCGGCCGGCTCGAGGAGGTGGGCGACGAGCTGATCTCCCGCTACCCCTGCCACATGATCGCGGCGCACGTCGCCTACGAGCTGGGCTTTTCCGGCGTCAACACGATGATCCCGGCCGCCTGCGCCGCCGGCAACTACGCCATCGCCCACGCCCTCGACATGCTGCGCGCCGGCCGCGCCGACCTCATGCTGGCCGGCGGCGCCGACGCCTTCTCGCGCATCACCTACTCGGGCTTCTCCCGCCTCGGCGCCATCGCGCCCGACGTCTGCCGGCCGTTCGACCGCAACCGCAAGGGGATGATCCCCGGCGAGGGGGCGGCGGTGCTGGTGCTCGAGCCGCTCGAGCGGGCGCTCGCGCGCGGCGCCCGCATCTATGCCGAGGTGGCGGGGTACGGCCTGTCGTGCGACGCCCACCACATGACGGCGGCGCACCCCGAGGGCGACGGCGCGGCGCGGGCGATGGAGCGGGCGCTGGCCGACGCCGGCGTCGCCGCCTCAGACGTCAGCTACATCAGCGCCCACGGCACCGGCACGCCGACCAACGACCGGCTGGAGACGATCGCCGTGCGGCGGGTCTTCGGCGGCCCCGGGAGCGCGCCGCCGATGAGCTCGGTCAAGTCGATGCTCGGCCACACGATGGGCGCCGCCTCGGCGATCGAGGCGGCGGTCTGCTCGCTGGCGGTGGCCGGCGACGAGGTGCCGCCGACCATGCACCTCGAGGACGCCGATCCCGAGTGCGACCTCGACTACGTGCCGAACGCGCCGCGCAAGTTGCCGGTCAACGTGGCGATGAACAACGCGTATGCGTTCGGGGGGAATAACGCGTCGGTGATTTTCCGGAAGTGTGAGCTGGGGTCATGACGGGGGTGGTGTACGGGGAGAGTGTCGTGGAAGCGCGGATCGTCATCACGCTGCCGTGCCGTCGCTGGATTGATTCCGATACCCCTCCCCGGCCCTCCCCGCTGCGCGGGGAGGGAGGTCCCGCGATCGCGGTTGGTGGCAAATGAGGCGCGTCGTCGTCACCGGCGCGGGGGTGATCTCGTGCTTGGCCGACTCGCCCGCCGGGCTCCACCAGGCCCTCTGCGCGGGCCGCAGCGGGGCCAAGGCGATCGAGCTCTTCGCCGTCGACGGGCTGGGGCCGGCGCACGGCGGGGAGATCCGCCCCTTCGAGCCGCGCGACTATCTCGGCGAGCGCAACCTGCGGCCGGTGGACCGCACCTCGCGCCTCCTGCTGGTGGCGGCGGGGCAGGCGCTCGCGACCAGCGGCTGGACGGCGCAGCGGCTGGCCGCGACGGAGGTCGGCCTGGTCCTCGGCACCACCTTCTGCAGCGTGCGCACGATCGCCGAGTTCGATCGCCGCGCCGTGCAGCTCGGCCCGAGCTACGCCAGCCCCATGGACTTCGCCAACAGCGTCATCAACGCCGCCGCCGGCCAGGTGGCGATCTGGTACGGGCTGCGCGGCGTCAACTCGACGATCGCCGGCGGCGAGGCCGCCGGGCTGCACGCCATCGGCTACGCCGCCGACCTGATCCGCAGCGGCCGCACCGATGCGCTGCTCGCCGGCGGCGTCGAGGAGCTGTGCTTCGAGTCGTACCTGGCGCTGCATCGCGGCGGCCGGCTGGCCGCGGCGGCGGCGCCCGGCGCCGAGCGTCCGGTCCCCTTCGACGCCGGCCGCAACGGCTTCCTGCCCGCCGAAGGCGCGGCGCTGCTGATGCTCGAGGACGCCGCCAGCGCGGCGGCGCGCGGCGCGGCGGTGCTGGCCGAGGTGCTCGGGCACGGCGAGGCCTTCGCCGCCGGGCGCGCGGACGACGCGGGAGGCGCCGCGGCGCTGGCGCGGGCGATCCGCCTCGCCCTCGCCGAGGCCGGCGCGGCGCCGGAGGACGTCGACGTCGTCTCGGCCTCGGCCAACGGCAGCGTGCGCGGCGACCGCATCGAGGCGCGCGGCCTGGCCGCCGGGCTCGGCGGGCGGGCGGCGGCGGTGCCGGTGACGGCGGTCAAGGCGATGCTCGGCGAGGCGCTCGGCGCGTCCGGCGCGCTCCAGGCCGTCGACCTCGTCGAGACGCTGCGTGACGGCAACCTCCCGGGCGTCTGCGGCCTCGAGCGGACGGACGAGGATTTCCCGCTCGGCGGCGTCGCCGCGGCGACGCGGCAGGTCGCGGCGCGGCGCGGCCTGGCGACCGGCGTCGGCTTCGACGGCCACTGCGCCGCGCTCCTCCTGGGGAGGGCGTGAGGTGACGGCGCGTCTCATCGCCGCTCCGCGCCGCCGCGAGCCGGCCGACCTGGTGCCGCGCTTCGAGGGCCAGGGGTACGAGCCCGAGCAGGTGGCGGCGCGCCGGCGCTGGATCGAGGAGCGGACCGGCGCGGCGCTGGCGCACGTCGGCACGCACTCGGTCGACAGCCGCGTCATGCGCGGCAACATCGAGAACCCGATCGGCGCCGTGCAGGTGCCGCTCGGCCTCGCCGGGCCGCTGCTGGTCGAGGGCGAGCACGCGCGCGGCGTCTTCTACGTGCCCTTCGCCACCACCGAAGGCGCCCTCGTGCGCTCGTACGAGCGCGGCATGGTGATGCTCACCCGCGCCGGCGGCGTCAAGGTGCGGGTGACGCGCGACGAGAACCGCATCTCGCCGGTCTTCATGCTCGGCGACGTCGGCGAGGCGCGCGACTTCTGCCTGCGCCTTCAGGAGCTGCTGCCCGAGCTGCGCGCCGAGGCCGAGGCGACCACTCGCCACGGCCGCCTGCTGCGCCTCGAGCCGCGGCCGGTGGGGCGCGAGGTGATGGTCCACTTCTGCTACTCGACCGGCGACGCCCACGGCATGAACATGATCGCCTACGCCACCGACCGCGCCTGCCGCTGGCTGATGGCGCAGGGGCTCGCCCGCAGCTACATGCTGTTCTCGGGCATGGAGTCGGAGAAGCACGCCAGCGGCTCGCTCTTCGCCGGCGGCAAGGGCAAGACCGTGGTCGCCGGGGCGCACCTGCCGGCACGGCTGGTGCGCGCCTACCTGCACATCGAGCCGCGGCAGCTCGCCGAGCTGTGGCGCAACACCGTGCTCGGCAACCTCCAGGCCGGCACCATCGGCTACAACGGCCACTACGCCAACGGCCTGGCGGCGGTGTTCATCGCCTGCGGGCAGGACGTCGCCAACCTGGCCAACGCCGCGGTCGGGACGACGCAGCTCGAGCTGACGCCGGAAGGGGACCTCTACGCCAGCGTCACGCTGCCCTCGCTCACCGTCGCCACGGTCGGCGGCGGCACCATGGAAGGGACGGCGCGCGAGTGCCTGGAGGTGCTCGGCTGCGCCGGCAACGGCTGCGCGCGCAAGCTGGCCGAGATCTGCGCCGCGACGCTCTTGGCGGGGGAGCTGTCGCTCGGCGCCGCCCTCGCCGCCGGCGAGTTCGTGGACGCGCACGAGACGTACGGGCGCAACCGGCCCGACTGACGGCCGCGCCGGGAAGGGCAGCGCCTCCGCACGTGCTTCCCGGCGTTGTACGCTTAATCACTGCGGCGCTATGCTAGGGTGGAAAGCATCCCCCTGGCAGCTCGGGGCCGCGCGCCCCGGCCCGACGTCGCCGGTGCGCAACCTCCACGTCGTCGGACATTGGCTGCAGCCGGGGGACGGCGTGACTCCGGCGCTGGCGCGGGCCGGCTGAGGGAGGGACCATGTCCGACCTGCTCTTCGTGGGACCCGCCGACGGCGCCGGCGCCGTGCTCGCCGAGCGCCTGCGCGGCGGCGGCGCCTTCGCGCGCTGCGAGGCCCTCCTCGGCACGCCGCCGGCGGCGCGGCGCGCGGCCTTCGGCAAGGCCCTCGCCGCCGGCCCGGCGGCGGTCGTCTATCGCCCGGCGGCGCGGGCGGGCGCCGGTCCCGACCTGGACGAGGCGGAGGATCTCTTCGCCGCCGCGGCGGCGGCGGCCGGCGCGGCGCCGGGGGCGCATTGGGTCGTGGTGTCGAGCGCGGCGGTCTATGACCCGAGCCACCACCACGCCGGGCACGTCGGCGAGTCGCGCCCGGCAGCGCGGCACCCGATCGCGCGGCGCTGGCTGGCGTTGGAGGATCTGGCGGAAAAGCGGCTGGGTCCGGTGCTTGCCATCCTCCGACCGGCGACGCTCGTCGCGCGCGGCGGCGGCGATCCGCTCGGCCGGCTGCTCCTGCGGCGCCTGGCGTTCCCGGTCGTCGGCTACGGCGCCGTGCTCCAGCTCCTCGCGCCGGAGGATCTGGCCTCCGCGATCCTCACGGTCCTCGAGCGCGGCGGCGAGGGCGTCTTCAACGTGGCGCCGCGCGGGGTGGTGACGGCGCGCGGCGCCGTGCGGCTGGCCGGCGGGCGCTCGCTGCCGCTCGGCGAGCCGCTGCAGCGCCTGCTCGGCCTCGCCCGCGGTCGCGAGCTCGCCTACCTGCGGCATCCGTGGACGGTCTCCTCGGACCGCTTGCGGGCCCTCGGCTGGTCGCCGCACCACTCGAGCGCCGAGGCAGTCCTCGCGGCGGCGGGCCAGCAGCCAACCCCTCCCATCGCAGCCGAGGGATACCCGCGGCGAGCCGCCGCCGCGTCTCCGGCCGACTTCGACCCCTACGGCATGGACGAGCGCTACATCGCCGCCTACGGCCGCACGCTCTTCCGCTTCCTCCACCGCGCCTACTGGCGCATCGAGGTGCGGGGGATGGAGCACGTGCCGCGGCAGGGGCGGGCGGTGATGACCGGCGTCCACCGCGGCTTCATGCCCTGGGACGGGGTGATGGCGCTCCATGCCGTCTATCAGGAGACCGGGCGCGTCATCCGCTTCCTGATCCACCCGTGCCTGGTCAAGATGCCGTTCCTCGCCAACTACATGACCAAGCTCGGCGGCCTCCTGGCCTGCCAGGAGAACGCCGACTGGGTGCTCGGGAGCGACGAGCTGCTGGGCATGTTCCCGGAGGGGATCCACGGCGCCTTCACGCCGTACCGGCGCGCCTACACGCTGGGCAAGTTCGGGCGCGACGAGTACGTCCGCATGGCGCTGCGCAACCGCGCGCCGATCGTGCCCTTCTGCACCGTCGGCAGCGCCGAGATCTACCCGATCCTGCGCCGCGTCGACGCCGGCTGGGTGCGGCGCATGTTCGAGTGGCCGTACCTGCCGCTCTGTCCCAACTTCCCGCTGCCGGGGCTGCCGCTGCCCTCGAAGTGGCACACGCGGTTCCTCGAGCCGCTGCACGTCGAGCGGCGCTACGGGCCCGAGGCGGCCGAGGACGCGGCCGTGGTCCACGAGATCAGCCAGGAGGTGCGGGGGCGGCTCGAGGAGGCGATCGCCGGTATGCTGCGGCGGCGCCAGCACCTCTTCTGGGGATCGGTCTTCGATACCGCGGAGGAGGCCGGCGGCGAAGGCGCCGCCACGGAGCGGGCGTAACGAGAAGGGCGCCGCGGCAGCCCAAGTCGGCGGACGACGCGCCCCGGCGGCCGTCCCGTGCGAGGAGAATGGAGATGGTGGAGACGGTGGAGCCCGAAGAGCAGGTCGTGGACGTCCTGATCGTCGGCGCCGGCCTGGCCGGCCTGACGCTGGCGCGACAGCTCCTGCTCAAGCGCCCCGAGATGCGCATCCTGATGCTCGACCGGCGGGCGGTCGTGCCGCCGCTCGAGCAGAAGGTGGGGGAGGCCACGGTCCAGGTCTCCGGCTACTACTACGCGCGCGTCCTGGAGCTCGAGGAGCACCTGCTCCGGCACCACTACATGAAGTACAACCTGCGCTTCTACTGGCAGCCGCCGCAGGGCGCGCGGCGCTGGGAGGAGCAGCACCAGTCCTACATCCGCGGGCTGTCGAACATCGTCACCTACCAGCTCGACCGCAACGTCTTCGAAGCCGAGGTGCTGCGGGTCAACCGCGAGTACCCGGGCTTCCAACTGATCACCGAGGCGACGAACATCGAGCTCGACCTGGCTGAAGAGGGCGCCGAGGGGGGGGACGCGGAGGGTGCAGCGCGCCCGCACGCCTTCCGCGCCCGGACGCCGGACGGCACGATCGCCGGCCATGCGCGCTGGGTGGCCGACAACACCGGCCGCGGGCGGCTCCTCGCCAAGCGCAGGGGGCTGATGCGCCGCAGCCCGATCCGTCACGCCGCCTCGTTCCTCTGGGTGGAGGGCCTGCTCGACCCGGAGAAGCTGACCGACCTCGACGCGCCGGGGATCCGCAAGCGCCCGGACCGCGCCCACCTCGGCCACACCCCGACCTTCCTCGCCACCAATCACTTCTGCGGCGAGGGCTACTGGTTCTGGGAGATCCCGCTGCACGGCAAGACCAGCCTGGGGCTGGTCTTCGACGTCGAGCGCGTGCCGTGGAAAGAGGTCAACACGGCCGACGGGCTCGTCGACTGGGTGTGTCGCAACCTGCCGATGTTCGCGCGCGACCTGCGCCAGCGGAAAGTGCTCCACCACTCCGGCCTCGGCGATTTCGCCCACGACTGCGCGCAGACCCTCTCGACCGCCGGCTGGTCGATGACCGGCGAGGCCTGCCGCTTCACCGATCCGCTCTACAGCCCGGGCGGCGACCTGATCTCGATCTACAACACGATCGTCAGCGACGCGATCCTGACCGCGGACCGCGCCGAGCTGGCGGAGAAGGTGCGGCTCTACGAGAGCCTGGCGCGCGCCGTCTACGAGGCCTACGTGCCGAGCTTCGCGGTGTCGCAGGACCTGCTGGGCGACCAGGAGGCGTACACCCTGCGCTACGTCTGGGAGCTGACGATCTACTTCTCCTTCTTCGTCTTCCCGTTCATCAACGACCTGTTCACCGACAAGACCTTCCTCCCCGGCTACCTGCGCCGCTTCGCCAAGCTCGGGCCGGTCAACTACGGCGTCCTCACCACGCTCATGGGCTTCTACAACTGGAAGAAGGAGCGCGGCATGAGGTCGCCGGCCGAGCCGGTCTACTTCGACTTCTACGAGGCCTGGCAGCTCCGCGAGGCCGAGAAGTGCTTCTACAAACAGGGCGCCGGCACCCGCGAGGCGTGGCGGGTGCTCGACGAGCAGGTCGAGAACCTCGAGGAGCTGGCGCGGTTCGTCTACGCGCACGTGGCGTCGGTGGTGCTCGGCGAGCCGGCCGTGGTCGCGAGCGCAGAGTTCGTGCGTGGCATCGACGTCCGCGAGCTGACGTTCGACCCGGCGGCGATGGCCGAGCGCTGGGCGGCCTGCGGCGCCGTGCCGGCCGCGGGTGCGCCGTCGCCGTGGCGCGTCGCGCCGCCTTGCATGGCGCGCTTCCGCGCCGGCGAGGAGCGAGCGCCTGCGGTCGCCACCGTGCGGCGGGCGCGGCGCATCGCCGCGGCGGCGGCGAAGAAGAGTCCCGCCGCGCGGGCGGCGCGATGACGAGCGACGCGGCGCCGGGCGCGGCGGCGGCGCGTCCGGCCGCGCCCGCGGAGGACCACGCTCCCGGCCTCGAGCGGGCGTTCTCGTTCCTCCCCGAGGAGCGCTCCTACGCGCTGCGCCGGATCGAGGGGCGGGTCCCCGACTTCCTGCGCGGCACCTACTACCTGAACGGCCCCGGCCGCTTCACCCGTGGCGGGCTGCGCTACCGCCACTGGCTCGACGGCGACGGCCTGGTCTGCGCGCTGCGCTTCGGGGAGGAGGGCGTGCACCTCACGCACCGCTTCGTGCGCAGCGCCAAGTGGACGGCCGAGGAGGCGGCCGGGCGGCCGCTCTACCGCACCTTCGGCACCGGCTTCGCCGGCGACCAGCTCCTGCGCGGCGTCGCCCTCGCCTCGCCGGCGAACGTCAGCCTCTATCCCTATGCAGGGACGCTCCTCGCCTTCGGCGAGCAGGGGCTGCCGTGGGAGCTCGATCCCGCGACCCTGGAGACCCGCGGCGAGTACACCTTCAGCGGCCGGCTGACGCAGGTGGCGCCCTTCTCGGCGCACCCGAAGATCGACCCGGCGAGCGGCGAGCTGTTCAACTTCGGCGTCTCCTTCTCCGCCACCCAGCCGCGCCTCAACCTCTATCGCTTCGCGCCCCGCGGCGGCGAGGGCCCGGCGTTCTCACGCTGGCGGGTGCCGCTCGAGCACCCCTGCTCGCTGCACGACTTCGCGCTCTCGCCGCGCTTCGCCGTCTTCTACCTGAGCCCCTACCTGCTCGACATGCAGCCGTTCCTCGACGAGGGACGGACGCTGATGGAGTGCCTCTCCTGGCAGCCGGAGCGCGGCACGGCGCTGCTCGTCGTGGCGCGCGACAGCGGCGAGCCGGTGGTGACGCTGCCGATCGGCGCCAAGTACTGCCTGCACCTGATCAACGCCTTCGAGGAGGGGGAGCGGCTGACGGTCGACGTGCTCGAGCTCGACCGGCCGGTGTACGACCAGTACCAGGAGCTGCCCGAGCTTTTCACCGACGTCGCCGAAGGGGGGCCGGTCCGCCTGGTCGTCGATCTCGAGCGCCGCTGCCTCGTCGACCGGCGGACGATCGGCTACCGCAAGGCGCCCGACTTCCCGGCCATCGACCTCCGCCTCGTCGAGCGCCCCTACCGCGATTTCTGGATGCTCGGCATCGCCGCCACCGGCCGTCCCGGGCGCAAGTTCTTCGACCAGCTCGTCCACTGCGACTGGCACGGCGAGCGGGTGCGCGGCGTCTGGCAGGCGCCCGCCGGACGCTACCTCGGCGGCGAGCCGGCCTTCGCCGCCGACCCCGCCGACCCCGACCGCGGCGCGGTCCTCTGTCAGGTCTTCGACGCCGAGCGCGGCGCGAGCGCCTTCGCGGTGTTCGACGCCTTCGACGTCGCGGCGGGGCCGCAGGCGCTACTCTGGCTCGAGACGCCGCTGCCGCTGCTGTTCCACGCCGTCTTCGCGCCCGAGGCGGTTGCTTAGGGCTGCCACTGCCGCCTGCGGGCGGAGCGTCACGCACCCGTCACGCGCCCGTCGCCCGCCCCTCCCTCCCTCCCGTCAACCCCCTCTTGCGTCCCGCCTGCTTCTTCATGTAGCGTATGAATCAATTCATTAGAAATCCGGCCCGGCGCGAGAGGGGCGCGGCCAGCCGGTCGCAGTCCTCTGACAGTCGGGCCCTCACGGCAAGGGAGATCGAGGCGATTCGCGATGCAGTCGTCCTCCGAAGTTGACGGCGTTGCACGCGGGGGAACTGCGCGTTCCCCGCGGTTGCTGATCCTCGACGGCCATGCGCTGTTCGGCGCCTGCCTCGCCACCGCGCTGCGCCAGGACGGGCGCTTCGCCGGCGTCGAGTTCGCCGGTGACGCGCCGGAGGCGCTGCGCCGGCTGGCGGCCGGTCACGCTGACGTCCTGATCCTCGACGGCGAGCCCCGCTCCCGGGCGCTCGAGCTGACGCGGGAGGTCAGCCGCAGCTTCCCGGCGGTCCGCGTCCTGGTGCTGGGAGGCGAGGAGCCGAAGGAGCACGCCGCCGCCTGCCTGGAGGCGGGCGCGCACGGCTATCTGCTGCGCCGGCAGTCGCTCACCGACCTGGCCGCGGCGGTGGAGCGGCTGGGGCGAGGCGAGGTGGTGTGTACGCCGCGCGCCGCCTACGCCCTGTTCCGCCGCCTCGCCGCGCAGGGCGGCGAGCGCCGGCGGCGCAGCCGGCTGGACCTGCTCGAGCTCACGCCGCGCGAGCTCGAGGTGCTGAGGTTGATGGCCGGCGGCGCTCCCAACGCCCGCATCGCCGAGCGTTTGATGCTCTCGGTCCACACCGTCAAGAACCACGTCCACAGCATCCTCGGCAAGCTCGGCGTGACCAGCCGCTGGGAGGCGGTGCGGCAGGCGAGCGAGCGCGGCTGGCTGGAGGTCGGCGGCCGTGGGTAGCCGCGTGGCGGCCGCCCGCGAGCGCTCGCGCCGGCCCGGTCCGGGCGGGTACGCCTCCGAGCGTGCCGCCGGTGGAGCGTTGCCGGCGCCGGCGGCGGAGCCCATCCGGGTCGCGGTCTGGTCGGCCGACCGGATGGTGGCGGAGGCGCTCGCGGTGGTGCTCGCGGCGCGGCCCGACCTGCGTCCCGTCGACGCGGTGGGCCCGGGCCCGCTGGCCGCGGAGCCGGCGGCGGCGCCGGACGTGTTGCTCGTCGATGCCGCGGCCGGCCGCGCGCGGGCGCTCGAGCGGCTGATCCAGGCCGGCGAGCGGTGGCCCGGCATCGGGCTGGTGGTGATCGGGCTGGCGAACGAGGAGGAGGTCCTCGAGTTCGTGGAAGCGGGCGCCGCGGGCTATCTGCTGAAGACCGCCTCGCCCGCCGATCTCGCGGCGGCGGTCCGTGCCGTCCACCAGGGGCGGGCCCACTGCTCGTCCGGTGTGCTGGCGGCCGCGTGCGCCAAGGCGCGCCAGCTCGCCACCGCGCTGGCGGTGGCGGAGCGGCAGGTCGCCGGCGCGCCCACCCGGCGCCAGGTGCAGGTCCTCGAGCTGCTGGCCGAGGGGTTCAGCAACAAGCAGATCGCCCAGCGGCTGAGCATCAGCCGCCAGACCGCCAAGAACCACGTCCACCGGCTGCTCGCGGGGCTCGGCGTCCGCGGACGGCGCGAGGCGGTACGCGTCGCCTATCAGGCGCGCATCCTGAGGGGGCCGCTGCCGCCGCTCGTGGTGCGCAGCGAGAGGCGCCTCTGATGGATGGAACCCTTTGTGGTCCCGGGGTCTATTGTCCGGGCCGGTCCCCGGGCCATAGGTTGAGAACGGGCTTCTTGCGCTCGCGAGGTGCCGCGCCGGCCGTCGCAGCGCGGTGAACAGGTAGACATCTGGAGAGGGGCAGCATGGACGAAACGGTGATCACGACCAGGATCAAGGACATCATCGCCAAAGTCGCCGGCCTCAACGGCACCGGAATCCCGGACGGCGCCTCGCTGCGCGAGGACTTGAGCCTCGACTCGCTGTCGCTGCTCGAGATCGCGGTCGAGGTGGACTACTCCTTCAAGCTCGGGCTGCCGGACGAGCGCTACAAGAGCATCGCGGCGCTGCCGGACATGGTGGCGCTGGTCAGGGAGCGGCTCGCCGAGCTGGCGGGCGGGCCGCAGGCGGTCGAGGGATGAAAGCCCGCGCCGCCCGGAGCTGACGGCGATGCCGGGCGCCACCGTGACCGAGCTCGCCGCGCGCACCGACCTGGTGCCGCGGCTCGAGGCGCAGGGGTACGGTGCCGAGCAGGTGGCGGCACGCCGCGCCTGGGTCGAGCAGCGCACGGGAACGGCGCTGGCGCACGTCGGCGCCTCGACGCTCCCCGGCCCCGAGCTGCGAGGCAAGGTCGAGAACCCGGTCGGCGCCGCCCAGGTGCCGCTCGGCGTCGCGGGGCCGCTGCTCGTCCACGGCCGCCATGCGGCGGGCATCTTCTACGTTCCCCTCGCCACCAACGAGGGAGCGCTGGTGCGCTCCTACGAGCGCGGCATGGTGGCGATCACCCGCGCCGGCGGCGCCACGACGCACCTCTACCAGGACGAGAACCGGGTCGCCCCGGTCTTCTTCCTCGACAGCGTCGCCGAGGCGGCGGAGTTCGTCGCCGCGCTCGACACCCACCTGCCGGCGATCCGCGCCGCCGCCGAGTCGACGACCCGCCACGGCAAGCTCCTGCGGCTCGAGCCGCGGCCGGTGGGGCGGGAGGTGATGGTCGCCTTCTGCTACTCGACCGGCGACGCGCACGGCATGAACATGATCGTGCGCGCCACCGACGAGGCCTGCCGCTGGATCGTCGCCCACACTCGCGCCCGCCGCTACTACGTCTTCAGCGGCCTCGACGGTGAGAAGCAGGCCGGCGGCGGCCTGCTGGCCGGCGGCAAGGGCAAGCGGGTGGTGGCGGGAGCGCGGCTGCCGGCGCCGCTGGTCCGCGCCTACCTCCACAGCTCGCCCGAGGCGATGGTGGATCTCTGGCACCACACCGTGCTGGGCAAGCTCCAGGCCGGCGCCGTGGGCTACAACGGCCACCTCGCCAACGGCCTGGCGGCGCTCTTCATCGCCTGCGGCCAGGACGTCGGCAACCTGGTCAACTCGGCGGTGGCGACGACCCACTTCGAGCAGACCGCCGAGGGCGACCTCTACGCCAGCGTCACCCTGCCGTCGCTCACCCTCGCCACCGTCGGCGGCGGCACCGGCATCGGCACGGCGCAGGAGTGCCTGGCGATGCTCGGCTGCGCCGGTGATCAGGCGATGGGCGGCGCCCGCAAGCTGGCCGAGATCTGCGCCGCGACGCTCCTCGCCGGCGAGCTGTCGATGGGGGGTGCCCTGGCGTCGGGCGAGTTCGTCGAGGCGCACGAGGTCTACGGGCGAAACCGACCGGCGGTCGGGGACACTCCCGGAGGCAGGGCGGACGAGGTGTCGGAAGTCGAGCAGAATGCCGGAGCGGCCGGGGTCTCTCCCCCCGCGCGACCATCATGAAACGCCCCTTCCGCGGCCTGCGCCGCACCCCCGACGCCCGCTACGACGCGGTGGTCGTGGGGGCGGGGATCGGCGGCCTGATCGCCGCCAACCTGCTGGCGCGCGGCGGCATGAAGGTGCTGCTCGTCGAGCAGCACTACATGGTCGGGGGCTTCTGCAGCACCTTCCGGCGCGGCGGCTTCACCTTCGACGCCGCCACCCACTTCTATCCGCTCCTCGGCAACCCCGACACCCTGACCGGGCGCCTGCTCGCCGAGCTCGGCGTCGCGACCGAGTGGGTGAAGATGGACCCGGTCGACGTCTTCCACTTCCCCGACGGCTCGCGCTTCGCCGTGCCGGCCGACTTCGACGTCTACATGGCACGGCTCAAGCAGGAGTTCCCGCACCAGGCGGCGGCGCTCGACGCGTTCTTCGCGGCGGCGCAAGAGGCCTACTTCGCGGGGCTCCTGCACTACTTCCGCGGCGTGCCGGAGAACCGGGTCGCGCGGCTGGCGGCCTACCGCGACCTGACGGTCATGGATGCCCTCGACCGCTGGTTCACGGACCCCAAGCTGAAGCTCCTCTTGACCGCCGACTGCCCGCACTGGGGCTCGCCGCCGGACCGCACCTCGTTCGTCTTCGACGCCATGCTGCGGCTCTCCTACTTCCTCGGCAACTACTACCCGCGCGGCGGCTCGCAGGTCTTCGCCGACGAGCTGGCGCTGCGCTTCGAGGAGGCGGGCGGGCACCTGCTGATGAGCACGCTGGCGCGGCGGATCGTGGTCGAGGACGGAGCCGTGGCGGGCGTCGAGCTCGAGACGCTGCGCGGGCCGGGGTGCGGGCCCACCTCGGTGCGCACCGAGACCGTGGTCTCGAACGGCGACCTGCTGCTGACGCTCGAGAAGCTGGTCGGCGCCGAGCACCTGCCGGCGGGATACCTCGACGGCCTGCGCACGCTGCGGCCGACCTTCCCCTGCTGGCTCACCCACATCGGTCTCCAGGGGGTCTCGGCCGAGACGCTGGCCGACGTCCAGGGCTACCACTGGCTGGGCTGGGACGCGCGGCGGGTGGGACGCGACGCGCTCGGCTTCAAGCTCTTCGTCCCCACGCTCTTCGATCCCGAGCTGGCGCCGCCGGGCGGGCAGGTGCTGATCGTCCAGAAGGTGCTCGACATCGACTACGACGCGGTCATCGACTGGCCGGCGCACAAGGCGGACGTCGAGTGGTTCGTGCGCGCGCACCTCGAGCGGGTGCTCCCCGGCATCGCCCAGCACGTCGTCGTCTGGACCAGCGCCTCGGCCCACACCTCCTGGCGCTTCACCTTGAACCACCGCGGCGCGATGCTGGGCTGGGAGATCTCCCCGTGGCAGCTCGGCGCGGCGCGTCCCGGCACCACCTCGCCGCTGCGCAACCTCCACCTGGTCGGGCACTGGGTGCAGCCGGGAGGCGGCGTCACCCCGGTCATCGTCTCGGCGCAGCAGGTGGCGCGGACGGTGCTCAACGGGGCCGGGGTGCCGGCGCGGTCCGAATCCTCTGACTATGCCGTCGCGTCGGCGGGCTGAGGGAGCGAGGCATGGCGTCGGGGTGCATATTCTTCGGCTCGATTCTTGAAGAGACCTCTGACGTGAGGAGGGCGCAGCGCAAGGAGGTTCCGTGAGAGCAGTCAGGCTCATCCGCCGCCTGGGCTGGATCCTGAGGGTCCTGGCGGCACACGCCGTGGCCAATCTGCTCGGCGCCCGGCTCGAGCGCTGGCCCTGGCTGGCTAGGCGCCTGCCACCCGGCGTGCTGCCGGGGCCGGAACGGCTGCGCATGATGCTCGAGGATCTGGGGGGGACGTTCCTCAAGCTGGGGCAGATGCTGGCGCTACAGCCGGACATCCTGTCGCTCGAATACTGCAACGCCCTATTCAGTCTGCTCGATCGCCTGGCGCCCTTTGGCTACGACAAGGTCGAGGCGGTGGTGCAGGAGGAGCTGGGAAGGCCTCTGGCCGAGCTCTTCGACAGTTTCGAGCGGCAGCCTATCGCCACCGCGTCGATCGGCCAGGTGCACGTCGCCTGGCGGGCGGACCGCAAGCTCGCCGTCAAGGTGCAGCGGCCGAATGTCCGCTCCGAGTTCGATGGCGACATCCGGCTCATGCGGGCGGGCATGCGTCTGATCCGCCTGCTGCGCTGGCAGAGGATGTATTGGCTGCTCGAGCCGTTGTCCGAGTTCGTCACCTGGACACACGAGGAGCTCGACTATCGCTACGAGGCGCGCTACATGGAAAGGCTGCGCGTCAATGCCGGGGACAGCGCCTGCGAACGAGTGCCCGAGGTCGTTCCGGAGCTGTCGGGGCGGCGCGTGCTGACGGTCGAGTTCCTGGAAGGAGTGACCGTCCTCGAGTTCCTGCGCGCGATGGAGGCCGGTGACGAACTCACCCTGGCCCGCGTGGCCGCCTCCGGATTCGAGCCCAACCAGTACGCCCGGAACATCATCGACAACTTCCTTGGCGATGCCTTCCGCCACGGGATGTTCCATGCCGATCTGCACCCGGCGAACCTCATGATCCTGCCGGGCAATGTCGTGGGCTACATCGACTTCGGCATCACCGCCGTGCTCAGCGCCTACTCACGCCACCATCTCATGGCCTTGACGCTGGCCTACACGCGCGGCGATCTCGACGGCATGTGCGCCGCCTTCTTCCAGGTCTCGACGGTGGGCGAGGACGCCAACGCGAAGGCCTTCCGCGACGGGCTGACCGCCCTCGGCGTCGACTGGTACGAGCGCGAGCGCGGCGGCGTGCGGCTGCGCAAGAACTTCACGTTGATGATGCTCGACATGCTCACCCTGTCGCGCCGCACCGGCATCCTGCCGGAGCGCGACGTTATCAAGTACATCCGCTCGGCGATCGCTCTCGACGGTCTGATCACGCGCTTCGCTCCCGGCTTCGACGTCGGCCGCTATCTCGCGCTCATCTGCGACCGCCAGCTCCGGCGCGAGGCGCGCCGGTCCTTCCTGTCGTTCGATCGCTTGACCGGCTGGTCGGCGGCGGGCGGCCGCCTGCTGTGGGACGGGCCGCCGCGGGTCGCGGATTTCCTGACCCGGCTCTCGAGCGGCGAGCTGCCGGTGTCTCTGGCGCTCGCCCGGAGCCCCCAGGAGCGCGGGCGGGACGATCGGCGCCAGAGCGCCGTCAAGCTGGGCGTGGTGCTCGTCGCCGTCGCCGCGCTGGTGGCGACGACCGGCGGCGAGTCGCGCCTCGGAGTCAATCTGTTGACCGCCGAACTGCTGGTCTTCACCGCGACGCTGGGCATGCTGCTGCGGTCGGTACGGCGGCTGGTTTGAAGAGGCGGACAGCACCAAAAGGAGAGAGTCATGCGTGAGTTGACCAAGTCGCTGCTGAGCTTCTCGTGGGCGATGTCGCTCTTCGGCCTGCAGCAGACCACGGCCCTGTTCCTGCCGCAGACGTACCGGCGCACGGCCGGGAGCTTCGAGACCGTGAGCCGCGCCACGGAAGGCCAGTTCGGACCGAGCCTGCGCTCCACGTTCCAGTCGTTCGACCGGGTGCAGCGCGGGTTCGTCGATCTGACCTTCAACTTCCTGCGCCTGGACCTGCTCGACCCGACCCGGGCCCTCGGCGCCGGCGCCGACCTGCTGCAGCGCTCGGCGAGCGCCACGGCACGGGCGACCGCCGCCGCCGCGGACCTCGGCGTGCAGGCGACGTCGGCGGCAGTCGGCGCGGGGAGGCAGGCGGTCGGAGCGGGTACGTCGGCCGTGGACCGCGGCTGAGCGGAGTGAGGCGTGACGCGACCGGGA
>JBIOUG010000188.1:0-40089 GCA_044866775.1 Thermoanaerobaculia bacterium
CGCATCGTGCAGATGAAAGAGGTGGAGTGGCGGGCGCCGGGCCGCGAGCCGCACATCCTGGAGGTCACCGCCATCCCGCTGGTGGACCCCGACAGCGAGGCGCCGTTGGGAACCAAGGTCGTGTTCAACGATATGACCCGCTACCGGCACCTGGAGCAAGAGCTGCACCAATCGCACCAGGTACTGGAAACAACTAATGAGGAGCTGCAATCGTCCAACGAGGAGCTGGAGACGACCAACGAGGAGCTGCAGTCGACCGTCGAGGAGCTGGAGACCACCAACGAGGAGCTGCAGTCGGCCAACGAGGAGCTCGAGACCATGAACGAGGAGCTCCAGGCCACCAACGAGGAGCTGCGCGCCATCAACGACCAGGTCGAGGTCCGCTCGCGGGAGCTCAACCAGGTCAACGGCTTCCTCGAGTCGGTCCTCGCCGGCCTGCGCGCCGCGGTGGTGGTGCTCAACCGCCGGCTCGAGGTCGAGGTGTGGAGCCAGCGCGCCACCGACCTCTGGGGGCTGCGCAGCGACGAGGCGGTGGGCCGGCCGCTCGCCGGGCTCGACATCGGCATCCCGACCGAGCAGCTCGTCGAGCCGGCGCGCGAGGCGCTGGCCAACCACGGCGAGCCGCGGACGATCACGCTGGAGGGGGTGAACCGTCGGGGCAAGCCGATCTGGTGTCACGTCACGTGCAGCAGCCTTGCCGGCGGGGCGCCGCCCCACGCCCAGGCGCTGCTGCTGATGGAGGAGCTGCCGCGGGAGTAGCGCTCCGGGCAGCCGGGGGGCTCGCATGGTTGAGCGCCGGAGTCCATCTGCCGCCCAGGACGGCCTGGGCGCGGAGGAGGTACGCACTCGCTTGGAGACGCTGCGCGCCCGCCTGCCCGCCGCCGTCGATCCCGACCTGCTCCGCCGCTTCGCCGAGCTCGAGACCGCCGTCGAGGCGCTCGAGGTGGCGGACCAGGAATTGGCGGTGCAGAACGAGGAGCTGGCGGCCACGCAGGAGGCGCTCGAGGGCGAGCGCCGCCGTTACCGCGAGCTGTTCGAAGCGGCGCCCGACGGCTACCTCGTCACCGACCTCGCGGGCGTCGTGCACGAGGCCAACGAAGCCGCCTGCCGCCTGCTCAACGTCTCGCGCCGGGGGCTCTCGGGCAAGCCGCTGGCGGTCTTCGTCGGCGAGGCGCACCGCGCCGCCTTCCGCGCCCTCTTGCCGCGTCTCGCCGGCGGCGAGCGGGTGAGCGAGTGGGAGATCGCCCTCGAGCGCCGCGGCGGCGAACGGTTCCCGGCGGCGCTCTCCGCCGGCCGCGAGCGCGGCGCCGGCGGCCAGAGGGGCGAGCTGCGCTGGCTGCTGCGCGACGTCTCGCAGCGCAAGGCCGCCGAGTCCGAGCTGCGGGAGATCGAGGAGCGCCTGCGTCACGCGCAGCGGCTCGAGGCGATCGGGCGTCTCGCCGGCGGCATCGCGCACTCGTTCAACAACCTGCTGGCCGCGATCGCCTTCCACGGCGAGCTGCTGGCCGCCGGCGTGCGTGGCGACGAGAGGCTGGCGGCGCACGCCGGCGAGGTCCTGCGCGCCGGCGAGCGGGCGGCGAGCCTCGCCTCGCAGCTCCTCGCCTTCAGCCGCAAGCAGGTGCTGCGGCCGCGGCCGCTCGACGTCGGCGAGGCGATCGCGGCGATGCGGCCGATGCTGGCGCAGCTCCTCGGCGAGGACGTGCGGCTGACGACCCATCTCGAGCGCGGCGCGGGCTGCGTCGAGGCCGACCTGGCGCAGCTCGAGCAGGTGGTGCTGAACCTCGCCGTCAACGCGCGCGACGCCATGCCCTACGGCGGCGAGCTGACCCTCGCCGCCGCGCCGGTGCGCCTCGACGAGCCGTCGGAGGAGCTGGAGCTGCCGGCCGGCGATTACCTCCAGGTGACCGTGCGCGACACCGGCGCCGGCATGAGCCAGGACGTGCTGGCGCACGTCTTCGAGCCGTTCTTCACCACCAAGGAGCCGCACCGCGGCACCGGCCTCGGTCTCGCCACGGTCTACGGCATCGTGCGCCAGAGCGGCGGCGGCATCCGGGTCGCGAGCGAGCCCGGGGCGGGGACGACGTTCGAGATCTACCTGCCGCTGCGCCGCGGCGAGAGGCCGCAGTCCGAGCCGGCGTCGCTCGAGTGCGGGGCAGAGGGCGGCTCGGAGGTGGTGCTCCTGGTCGAGGACGAGGAGAGCATCCGTCTGCCGGTGGCCGAGGTGCTGGAGAGCCGCGGCTACACCGTCCTCGCCGCCGCCGACGGCCACGAGGCGCTCGAGGTCGCCGCCGGCTATCACGGCGCGATCGACCTCATGGTCACCGACGTGGTGATGCCCGGCATGAGCGGCTCCGAGCTCGCCGAGCAGCTCACGCGGTCGCGGCCGGAGCTGAAGGTGCTCTTCGTCTCGGGCTATCCGGCGAGCTCGATCGCCCACCGCGGCCGCCCGCACGAGCACCCCTACTTCCTGCAGAAGCCCTTCGCGCCGGCCGTCCTCCTCGACGCGGTGCGCCGGGCGCTGGACAGCGCCGCATAGGAGCGGCGAGGCGCCGCCGCTGGCGGGCACGCCGCGTGCAGTCGAGTCGTCGTCGCGATGCCCCGGCGAGACATCATCCTGGTGGGCGGGTCGGCCGGCGCCGTCGAGGCGGTCTGCGAGCTGGTCAAGCATCTCCCCCCGGACCTGCCCGCCGCCGTCTTCGTGGTCATTCACCTCGGCCGCGGCCGCAGCTCGCTGCCCCAGATCCTCGACCGAGCCGGCGCGCTCCCCGCCCTGCATCCGGAGCACGGGGAGCCGATCCGCAGCGGCCGCATCTACGTCGCCCCGCCGGACCGCCACATGGTCGTCGACGACGGCACGGTGCGACTGCTGCGCGGGCCACGCGAGAACGGCTTCCGGCCCGCGGTCGACGTCCTCTTCCGCTCCGCCGCGCGGCGCTACCGCGAGCGCGTCATCGGCGTGGTGCTGACCGGCAACCTCGACGACGGGACCGCCGGCCTCTTGGCGGTCAAGACGATGGGCGGCGTCGCGGTGGTGCAGGACCCGGCCGACGCCAGCCACCCGTCGATGCCGGAGAACGCCATCGCGGCGGTCGCGGTCGATCACGTGGTCTCGCTCGCGGAGCTCCCGGCGCTGCTCGCCGGCCTGGCGGGCGAGCCGGTCGAGCCGGGCGGGCCCGAGCCGGTCCCGGTCGAGGCGGAGACGCACGTGACGGACGAGCTGGTCGGTCTCTCGGGAGAGGACGTGGAGGGCGGCGAGCCGTCCGGCTTCACCTGCCCGGACTGCGGCGGCGCCCTGTGGGAATGGGGCGAAGGAGAGCTGGTGCGCTACCGCTGCCGCACCGGCCACGCCTACTCGCCGGAGAGTCTGGTGGCGCAGCAGTCCGACTCTCTGGAGTACACGCTCTGGGCGGCAGTGCGGACCCTCGAGGAGACCGCCGCCATCTCCAAGCGCATGGCCAAGCGCATGCGGCGCCAGGGGATGGCCACCTTGGAGCGGCGCTTCCGTACCCGCGCCGCCGAGGCCGAGCGCCACGCCGACACCCTGCGCGGCATCCTCACCACCCGCGCCGCCGAGACCGTCGCGGCGCCGATCGAAGAGCCCGCGCCGCAACCCGCCTGAGCTACCGGCGTCACTCGCCGCGCCGGGGGTAGGCCGGACGGGCGACGGGCGGCACCGCCGGCTCCTCGTCGTAGACCACCGGGAAGCCCTCGAGCTGCCTCACCAGCTCCTCGGGCGGAGCCGAGATGCCCCGGCGCAGCCAGAGCTTCAGGGCCCAGTCACCGTCGTCGGTGGTCGTCAGGCCCGCCTTCGACACCGCCGGATGGCGCATCGCCTGCGCCTTGGCCCGTTCGAGACGACGCGGTGGTGTGGCGGTGGGCGCTTGCCTCATGGCACCTCATCAGACCGGGAAGGCGCGCAGCCGGCGGCAGAGGGCGCCGAGGTCGCACGCCGTCGTCGTGACCCCGTCGCCCGCGAAGAGCAGCGCCACGGGGTGGCCGATCGACTGCTCCAGTATCACCGACCCCGAGTCGCCCGGCAAGCTGAACGGGCCTCCGCCGCCCGTACCGACGATCTCGATGCAGTTCTCGAAGGTGGCGATGCGCGGGCTCGTCTGCGTGCCGTAGTTCACCAGCACGCCGCCTCCTTATGGGGACTCCACACTGAGTAGACGGATCTTCGCGGTGATTTTTTTGCCGGGGCGCCGCTGGGGCCTGGCACGGCCCTTGCCCTTTCCTGCGGGCCAGGGCCGAAGCAGGCGCGATGGCTTTCGCGCCGGGCTCCAACATGGACGAGCAGCGACAGGATCCCCCCCCCCGGTATCGCGCCTCCTGGGCGATGGTGCGGCGCGACCTCGCGGCGATGGAGCGGCGCCAGCGCTGGGCCGTCGTCGGCGGCTTCGCGGCGCTCGGGCTGTCGCTGGCCGCCGGCCTCTGGCTCGCCGGCTATCTGGTGCAGGTCACGCGCACCTTCCCGCGCGAGCCCTTCCGCCAGGCTTCGCGCCTCTACGCCCGGCCGACGGTCCTCGCCGTCGGCGAGCCGGCCGGCGCGGCGGCGCTCGCCGGCGAGCTGGTGGAGCTCGGCTATCACGAGGCGGCGGCGCCGGGCCTGCTGTCGCGCGGCACCTTCCGCCGCGACGGCGGCACGCTCGCCATCCACCTGCGCGCCTTCCCCGACCGCAACCGCGGCGGGCAGCGCGGCGGCGGCCAGCGGGTGAGCGTCGAGGTCGCCGGCGGCCGGGTGCGGGAGCTGGCGGTCGACGGCCAGGCGGCGCGGCAGGTCGAGCTCGAGCCCGCGCTCCTCGCCAGCTTCCGCGGGCCGGAGAACGAGGAGCGGCGGCCGGTCGGCCTCGACGAGCTGCCGGAGGAGACGGTGCGCGCCGTCCTCGCCGCCGAGGACGACGCCTTCTACCTCCACCCGGGCGTCTCGCCGCTCGCCATCCTGCGCGCCGCCTGGAACAACCTGCGCGGCGACGGCGTGCCGCAGGGCGGCAGCACCCTCACCCAGCAACTGGTCAAGAACCTCTACCTGAGCCCCGAGCGGACGCTGGCGCGCAAGGCGCGCGAGGCGCTGCTCGCGCTGCTCATCGAGTCGCGCTTCGGCAAGGACGAGATCCTCGCGGCCTACTTGAACGAGATCTATTGGGGGAGCGACGGCACGCTCAACCTGATCGGCCTCGGCGCCGCCGCGCGCGCCTACTTCGGCAAGGAGCCGGCGGCGCTGCGCCTCGAGGAGGCGGCGACGCTCGCCGGCATGATCCGCGCCCCGGCCGACTACTCGCCGCTCACCCATCCCGAGGCGGCGCGCGCGCGGCGCGATTGGGTGCTCGGGCGGATGGCCGAGCTCGAGTGGATCGAGCCGGCGCGCGCGGCGCGCCTGGCGGCGCTGCCGCTCGTCGTCGCGCCGCCGTCCGAGCAGCCGCGGCGCGCCCCCTACTTCGCCGGCGCCATGGCCGGCGAGGCGCGGCGCCGCTACGGCCTCGACGACCTGGCCGACGGCGGCTACGTCCTCTTCGCCACCCTCTCCTGGCGCGAGCAGCGGATCGCCGAGCGGGCCGTCGCGCGCGCCCTCCCGGACACCGAGCGGCGCTGGGAGCGGCGGCGGCGCCGGCAGCCGCTCCAGGCGGCGCTCCTCTCGGTCGATCCGCGCGACGGCGCGATCCTCGCCTACGTCGGCGGCCGGGACTACGGCGAGAGCCAGTTCGACCGCGTCTCCCAGGCGCGGCGCCAGGCGGGGAGCGCCTTCAAGCCGGTGGTCTACGCCGCCGCCTTCTCCGAGGGGGTCGCCACCACCTCGATGGTGCTGCGCGACTCGCCGATCCTGGTGCGCTACGGCACGACCGAGTGGCGGCCGCAGAACGACGACCGGCGCTTCCGCGGCCCGGTCACGGTGCGCACCGCGCTCGAGACGTCGCTCAACGTCCCGACCGTGCGCCTGGCGATGCAGGTGGGGCTCTCGCGCGTCGCGGCGCTGGCACGGGACCTCGGCGTCACGGCGCCGCTCGATCCCGTGCCGGCGCTCGCCTTGGGCGCCTGCAGCGTCACGCCGTGGGAGCTGACCGAGGTCTACTCGACGTTCGCCGCCGGCGGCCTGCGGCCGCCGCTCCACGGCCTGGCCGAGGTCTACGACCGCTTCGGCGAGGCGGTCGCGGGCGAGGAGCCGGGGAGCCCGGTGCGCGTCCTCCAGGCGCAGCCGGCGTATCTCGTGACCTCGCTCCTCCAGGGTGCCGTCGACCGCGGCACCGGCGCCGCGGCCCGCCGGCTCGGCGTCTACGGCGCCATCGCCGGCAAGACCGGCACCACGAGCGGGCGCCGCGACAGTTGGTTCGCCGGCTACTCGGCCGACCGCACGACCGTCGTCTGGGTCGGCTACGACGACAACGCCCGCACCCGCCTCTCCGGCTCACGCGCCGCGGTGCCGCTCTGGAGCCGCTTCGTGCGCGCCGTGCAGCCGCCCGGCGGCTTCCAGGCAGTGCTGCCGCCCGCGGGCATCGTCACCGCGCGCATCGACCCGGTGACCGGCGAGCTGGCGACCGAGCTCTGTCCCTACACGGTCGACGAGGTCTTCCTCGAGTGGCAGATGCCGGCGCAGCAGTGCCGCCTCCATTCGTTGCAGATGCAGCAGGCCTGGCTCGATCCGAGCCTCTATCCCGGTCTTTACGACGGGCGCCTGTACGGCACCGCCGGCGAGGACGGGAGCGCCATGTCCTACGGCTACGGCTACGGCGATCTCGAAGGGGCGCCGCTCGCGGACGGCGGCGACCTGGCCACCGAGCAGGGCGGGCTGCGCCGCGTCCTGCGCTGGCCGCTGCCGCAGGAGCCCGAGCTCGAGGAGCAGGAAGGGGAGGGCGAGATCTGGATCCGGCCGCGCACGCCGCGGCCCGAGCCGGCGCCGGTCGAGCCCGTGCCCGCCGAGCCGGCGCCGGTCGAGCCGTCGCCGAGCGCGCCGAAGCCGGCCGAGCCCCGGCGGGAGCTCCAGCCGATCGAGCCGGAGGTGGCCCCCGAGCCCGTGGACACCGACGACGACCCGCCGGCCGTCGTCCCCCTCTCCCATGTGGGAGAGGGGCCAGGGGTGAGGGAGATCGGGTCAGTGCAGTAAAGGCGGAGAAGGCCAGGAAGCTCGGGACGGCCTAGCCAGCCGCAGCAAGTGAACGATCCTCTTCTTCGCAGTAAAGACGGAGAGAGCCGGGAAGCTCAAAGGCAGGCCAGCCAGCCGCGCAGCAAGTGAACGACCACCCTCTTCTTCACCCGGTGGCATACCTCTTGCGGTTACTCCGCCCTGAGGCGGGTCGGCGGCGCGACGGGAGCTACACGAGGAAGTGCACTGGCCGTCGCTGACCCGGGCCTCTCTCTCCGCACGTTCAATCCGGATCAACGCCACCAGCGTAGAGGGGAACGAGCCCGGCCCTGGGACCGGGACGAGATCCCCGTGCCGACGACCGACAGCGGAACCTACCTCCTCCCCACGCCGCCGCCACCGCCGCCGCCCGCTCTCGGGGCGCCCGGGGTGGCATATATTCCGGCCAAAGGGAGGACAGGCAGCCTGCAGCAGTCCGCACGCCCGGTACGGGACGAGCCCGGCGACGACGCGCTCCTGGCGCGCATCGCCGACGGCGATCTCGAGTCGTTCAGCCGCTTCTACGAGCGCTACGCGGGGCGCGTGCACGCCTACGTGCAGCAGTTGAGCCGCAGCCGCGAGGGCGCCGAGGACGTGGTGCAGGAGGTGTTCCTCGCGGTGTGGCGCAAGGCGGCGAGCTACCGTCCCGAGCGCGGCGACGTCGCGGGCTGGCTCTACACCATGACCCGCAACAAGCTGGTCGACGGCTGGCGGCGCGCCGGCCAGGGCGCGGCGGTCGACGAGCTCGACTTCCAGCGCCTCCCCGCCGAGCGGCCGGACTCGACCGAGCTGCTGCTCACTGTCCGCCAGGCCCTCGAGCGGGTCGCCCCCGAGCAGCGGCGCGCGATCGAGATGGCCTACTTCGGCGGCCTGACCTACGAGGAGACCGCCTCGAAGCTCAACCTGCCGCTCGGCACGCTCAAGTCGCGCATCCGCACCGGATTGAAAACCATGCACGGAGTCCTGCAGGGACGCTAGGCATGCACCCGCCCGAGGAAACGCTGCTCGCCGTCGCCGCCGGGGAGGCCGACGTCGCCCACCGGGTGCTGGTGGAGGCGCACGCCGCCTCCTGCGCGGCTTGCCGCGAGGAGCTGGCGGCGCTCGCCGTGCCCGGCGGGATGCTGCTCCAGGCCGTCGGCGCGGAGGCGCCGCCGCGTAGCGTCTGGGAGCGGCTGGTGGCGCGGCTGCCGCCGCCGGCCGCCGCGGTGCGCTCGCCGCTCGCCGACACGCCCATGCCGCGCGCGGCGCAGCTCGAGCTCACCGAGCTCGAGTCCGTCCGCTGGCGCCGCCTGCCGGCGCGCGGCGCCTGGATCGCCCGCCTCTGGACCGACCCCGCGGCGGGCACGAGCCTCCTCATCGGCCACATGCCCGGCGGCCACGCCTTCCCGCGCCACCGCCACCCCGGCGGCGAGGACGTGGTCATCCTCCACGGCGCCTACGAGGACGGCTACGGCACCTGGGAGGAGGGCGCCTACGGCGTCTACGGCCCGGGCTCCGAGCACCGCCCCCTGACCCAGCCTCCGGCCGAGTGCTGGATCCTCACCCGCCTGCCGCAGCCCGTCGAGTTCACCGGCTGGCGCGGCGTCCTGCAGCGCGCCTTTCGTTAGAAGACTCACCCCCACATGGGAGAGGGGAACACCGGCCGGTCTAGGCGGCTAGCTGCCGCTCACGGGCAATGCAGTCCTCGGCCCCAGCAGCTCGGCCGTCGGCGCGTGGCGGACCTCGCCGTCGTGGGTGAGGAGCGCGCCGGCGACGATCTCGTCGGCGGTGTCGACGGCGAGGCGGCCGTCTTTCCAGAGCAGGAGGAGGAGGGCCTGGAGGTTGCGGGCGTAGAGAGTGCTCGCGTGGTGGGGGACGGTGGCGGCGAGGTTCGAGGGGGCGAGGACCAGGACGCCCCGGTGCACGACGTCGCGGTCGGCCTGCGCGAGCTCGCAGTTGCCGCCCTGCTCGACCGCGAGGTCGACGACGATCGAGCCGGGGCGCATCGACTCGACCATCGCGCGCGTCACCAGCCGCGGCGCCGGCCGCCCCGGCACCAGCGCGGTGGTGATGACCGCGTCGGCGGCGGCGACGCGCTCGCCCACCACCTGCCGCTGGCGGGCGAGGTAGTCCTCGCCCATCTCGCGGGCGTAGCCGCCCGCGCCCTCGCCGCTCTCGCCGGCCGGCACCTCGATGAAGCGGCCGCCCAGCGACTCGACCTGCTCCTTGACCGCCGGCCGCACGTCGGAGACCTCGACCACCGCGCCCAGCCGCCGCGCGGTGGCGATCGCCTGCAGGCCGGCGACGCCGGCGCCCATGACCACGACGCGCGCCGGCGGGATCGTGCCCGCCGCCGTCATCAGCAGCGGGAAGTAGCGCGGCAGGCGCGCGGCGGCGAGGAGCACCGCCTTGTAGCCGGCGATCGAGGCCTGCGAGGAAAGGGCGTCCATCGGCTGCGCGCGCGTGATCCGCGGCAGGAGCTCGACGGCGAGCGCGGTGACGCCGCCGGCGGCGAGCCGCCGCACCGTCTCGTGCTCGCGGTAGGGGGCGAGGAAGCCGAGGAGCAGCGCCCCGCGCCGCAGCGCCGCCGCCTCTTCGGGCGCCGGCGGCGCGACGGTCAGCACCGCGTCGGCGGCGCGCCAGGCGCCGGCCGGGTCGGTCTCGAGCCGCGCGCCGGCGGCGGTGAAGGCCGCGTCGGGGAAGTAGGAGGCGGCGCCGGCCCCGGGCTCGATCCCCACCTCGAGGCCTTCGCGCACCAGGCGCTTCACCGTCTCCGGCGTGGCGGCGATGCGCGCCTCTCCCGGCCGGCGCTCCTTGCGCACGAAGACCCTGGCCATCGTCTCCTCCAAGGCGCGAAGGCTTTCGCGCCGGGCTCCCCAAGGCGCGAAGGCTTTCGCGCCGGCTCCCATCAATCTCTAGGAGCGCTTTCCGTCGCGCGACCAGCGCGATGGGCTCCTAGAGCGCGCTCAGCGCCGCAGCGTCGGCTCCTCCTCCGACGCGTCCTGCTCGGCAGCTTCCCGCTCGGCCGCCTCGCGATCGGCAGCCTCCTGCCTGGCAGCCTCCTCGTCGCGGGCCTCCTGCTCCTCTCTCTCCTGCTCGTGGAGCAGCGCCTCCGCCGCCGGCGAGTGCTCGAAGTCCCCCGGCGCGACGTCTTCGCCGGGGAACACCTCCTTGGGCAGCGGCGGCCGCAGCAGCGAGGCGCCCATGGCCACCGCCAGCACCACCAGCACCACGGCCAGCGACCAGCCGTTGGGGATCGGCACCCAGTCGTGGAGCAGCATCTTGACG
Organism: Thermoanaerobaculia bacterium; assembly: GCA_044866775.1. Taxonomy (GTDB): domain Bacteria; phylum Acidobacteriota; class Thermoanaerobaculia; order Multivoradales; family UBA5704; genus DASUNQ01. The sequence goes on from JBIOUG010000188.1 coordinate 10,382, forward strand.
CCGATGAACATCAGCACCACGCCGAGCCCGTAGTTGAGGTAGCGGAAGCGGTGCATGAGGCCGGCGAGCAGGAAGTAGAGGGCGCGCAGGCCGAGGATGGCGAAGATGTTCGAGGTGAAGACGATGAAGGGATCGCGGGTGACGCCGAAGATGGCCGGGATCGAGTCGACGGCGAAGACGACGTCGGTCGCCTCGACGACGATCAGCACCAGCATCAGCGGCGTCGCGAAGAGCTTGCCGCGCTCGCGGACGAAGAAGTGCTTGCCGGCGTAGTGCGAGGTCAGCGGCACCAGGCGCTGGAAGAGCTTGACCACCGGGTTGCGCTCGGGGTGGACCTCGGTCTCGGGGTCGCGCAGCACCTTGAAGCCGGTCCAGACGAGGAAGGCGCCGAAGACCAGGATGATCCACTCGAAGCGCTGCAGCAGCCCGGCGCCGGCGGCGATGAAGAGGCCGCGCGAGATGAGGGCGCCCAAGATGCCCCAGAAGAGCACCCGGTGCTGGTGCTCCGCCGGCACCGCGAAGTAGTTGAAGATGACGATGAAGACGAAGATGTTGTCGAAGGAGAGCGAGCGCTCGATGACGTAGCCGAGCAGGAAGTCGAGGCCAGGCGTCGAGCCGTGCGCCGTCGCATCGGGGTAGGCGGGGAACTGGAGGTAGACCCAGGCGTTGAAGGCGAACGCGAGCAGCGTCCAGAAGATGCTCCAGAAGGTGGCCTCGCGCAGCCCGATGCGGTGCGACTTGCGATGGAAGACGCCCAGGTCGAGGGCCAGCATGACGAAGACGAAGCCCAGGAAGAAGGCCCACTGCAGCGGGGTGCCGAGATCGCGCATGGCTCGCTGGTCGCGCCGCCCCGGCGCGCCGGCGCGCGAGTCTAGCAGGAGGGCAGAAGGCGTCCCCCTCTCCCCTGTGGGAGAGGGGCCAGGGGTGAGGGAGATCGGATCAACGCAGGAAAGCCGGGGACCGCTCCGTCGCTCCGTCCGCCCAAGCGGTCGCAGCGAGTGAGCGGTCCTTTCTTCTCACTCCCTCTTCCAGCCTAGTCCTTCCGCAGGTGGTTGTTCACCAGGCGGGTCATCTCGAACATGCTGACCTTGTCCCGGCCGTCGAAGACGCGGCGGAGGTTGTCGTCAGCCCGGATCATCTGCCGGTTGTCGGGGTCCTGCAGGTTGTGCGCGCGGATGTAGTCCCAGACCTTCTTCGTCACCTCGGTGCGCGGCAGCGGCGCGGAGCCCACCACTGCGGCGAGCGCGTCGTCCGGCTGCAGCGGTTTCATGAACTGCGAGTTGCTCCTCGCTTTCTTCTCGGCCATGAGCGTCTCCCTGGTCCCCTGCTGGTGAATGGAAGGGCGCGTGCGCGCCGTCGGTGCGTGCCATGCAAATTCTCGGCCCAAAAAGACCGGCGGGGACGCCGCGAGGCGCCGCCGCGCACCCCCGATCCTGGCACAGATGGGGCAGGTCGCGCTGCGCGCCCGTGCGCAGGTGCCGGCGTGCTATCGTTCCGCCCCCGCAATGCGCCCGCTGTTCATCACCTTCGAGGGGATCGACGGCAGCGGCAAGTCGACTCATCTGCGCCGGGCCGCCGCGCGGCTCGCGGCCCTCGGCCTGCCGCTCGAGGTGACCCACGAGCCCGGCGGCACGCCGCTCGGCGACGCCATCCGCCGCACCTTCCTCGATCCGCAGCTCGGGGCCGTCGACGGGCGCGTCGAGCTCCTCCTCGTCTTCGCCAGCCGCCGCCAGCACCTGCTCGAGGTCATCGAGCCGGCGCTCGCCGCCGGCCGGCACGTCCTCTGCGACCGCTTCACCGACTCGACCCGCGCCTACCAGGGCTACGGCCGCGGCGTGCCGCTCGGGCTGATCGACGACGTCGAGCGCCTGGCGACCGGCGGCCGCACCCCCGACCGCACGCTCCTCTTCGACCTCCCGCCCGAGGCGGCGCGCGGCCGCGGCCAGTCGCCGAGGCGGCGCGGCGGGGTGGACCGCCTCGACGCCGAGGAGCTCGACTTCTACCGCCGGGTGCGCGAGGGCTACCTCGAGCTGGCGGCGCGCGAGCCGGAGCGCATCCGGGTGATCGACTCCTCGCGCGACGCGGCGGCGACCGCCGCCCAGGTCGAGGCGGCGCTCGCCGACCTGGCGCCGGCGGTGCCGCAGTGAGCGCTCCCGCCGCCACTCTCCCCGAGGGAGTCCGCGCGGCCGCCCGCGCCGGCCGCCTCTATCCGGCGGTCATCCTGCACGGCGGCGACGAGGCCGCCCGCCGCGCGGCGGCGCTCGAGCTGGCGCGCACGCTGCTCTGTGCGGCGCCGCCGGCGGCGCGCCCTTGCGGCGCCTGCCGCCACTGCCGGCGCATCGACTGGCCGGGAGCGGAGGCGCACTTCCACCCCGACTTCCAGGTGCTCGAGCGCGACCTCAAGACCGCGACCTCGGTCGACGCCACGCGCGAGCTGCTGCGGACGGCGCAGGTCTCGCCCTTCGAGGCGCGCGGCCAGGTGTTCGCGGTGGCGAGCGCCGACAGCCTGAGCGGCGAGGCCGCCAACGCCCTGCTCAAGCTCCTCGAGGAGCCGCCGACGAGCGCGCCGCGCCACTTCCTCCTCCTCGCCCCGTCGCGGCTCGACCTCCTGCCGACCCTGCGCAGCCGCTCGCTCTCGGTCTTCCTGGGACCTTCCGAGCCGGCCGATCCGGAGGCGGTCGCGCGTGCCGCGCGTGCCTTCGCCGCCGCCGTCGGCGCCTACGCCGCGAGCGGTGCCGCGGTCTACCTGCTGCGCGCCGCCGAGGCCCTCCAGGGGACGACGCCGAAGGCGTGGGACGACCCGCGCGCCGGCCGCCCCTGGACGAACGCGGCCGCCGCGGTCGTGGCCGCAGCGCGCGAAGCGGCGACCGCCCCGGCCCTCCGCCGCCCGCTCCTGGCGCTCGCCGAGGAGCTCCTGGCCGCCCCGCCCTGGCGCCTCCGCGGCGTGCCGGCCGAGCGCATCCTCGAGGGCCTGGTGGCGCGGCACCTGGCCGGAGCGAGGATGGCCTGAGAATGCCCAGGTTGTGATCGAGACTCGGCAAAAACGCTGCCCGAGCCGGGTCAAAATTATCGACGCGGCCAGGACTCTCCAGCGACAGCCTCGCCCCGGAGAGGATCCGAGAAGGCTTTCTTCCGGAGCTGCTCTTTCGAAGCCGATGGCAGATCGAGAAGGTTCTGGCAAGGAAAGGCCACCCCGAGCTTACGCTGCCGGCGATCAGCTTCCTCGCGCTCGAGGCGTTCTAGTGCGTCCTGCAGCATTTGGAACACTATCTTTTCAAAGGCCGGTTCGGCCGGTGCCAAACCTTCGGTGGCGGTGCGAACGAGGACGTCGGCAAGCGCGGAATTACTGCAGGAAGCCTGCATCAGCAGCTCGGCTCTCTCGCGGTGGTAGCTCTCCTCTCCCCACGTTACGCCCCGTTCGTAGCTCTGGTTCTCCAGGGCGGGCCAGCCGGTTAGGGCCTTATCTCTCTGCTGATCGTCATAAAGAAGCCCGCGATGCGGAAGCGAGGCGCCGCTGAGCCTCATTTGTCCTTCGGGGCACTCGGTGCGCGGCGTTCGGTCGGCGATCCGCGTCAGCGCCTCCTTGCGGAGAGAGCCTTCAGGTACTCCGTCGAGGAGGACCTTTGGGTCCCATTCCCGGGCTGGTAGAGCAGCTCCGAGGATCTCCACCTCCCTAAAATCCACGAGATAAGGCAAAGCGGCTCTGTCCTCGCGACAGAGAGTGGTGACTCTCGCCTTCCGCAGCGTGACGCCATGGAGTGGTGGCAGGCTCGCGCCCCAAAGCCATGCCGCTCGCAGGTCGGCTCCTGTCGCTCGGCTAGTACGCACATCCGCCGCTCGCAAATCTGCCGAAGCCAGAGTGACTCCGTCGAGCCCGGCATTGGACAGGTCGGCGGCAGTCAACTGGGCGTTCGTCAGAAGAGCGGCTCCTAGGTCGGCGGAGGAAAGGTTTGTGGCGCGCAGGTCCGCCCGCCGAAGATCGGCTCTCTGGAGCTTCGCATGCGCGAGGTCGCTCCCTCTCAGGTCCGCGCCCTGCAGCAAGGCGTCTTGGAGATCGGCTCCAGTCAGCTCGGCTCCTTGGAGGTGGGCACCGCCGAGCTTGGCCCCGGCCAGCCGCGCCAGAATCAGGTTTGCCCTCTCGAGGTGAGCGCCCCGTAGGTCGGCTCCCGCAAGATTCGTCTGCAGGTAGAGCCCTTCCTTTGGCTCCGACTCCGCGATTCGGCTCCTTGCCTGCGCCACGAGCTGGCGCTTCTCCGGCCCGGGTCTCAGCTTGAACCGCACATCGTCTCCGCCCACAGGTTCGAGGCGGGCGTTGCGCAGGTCGGCTCCCAACAGCAGTGCGCCGGTGAGATCGGCTCCTTGCAGATCGGCCCCCGCCAGCCGCGAGCCCGTGAAATCCGCATGTCGCAGGTCTCGCTGCGATAGATTCAGTCCAGGACGATCGGCCAGGGACCGCTGTCGCAGAGAGAGGTTCTGGTGCGGCCAGCGGAGAGGCCAGAAGTCGCGCAAACCGGCGCCCGGAGTGGCTACGCCCAAGCTGAAGAGGCCGACGGGGAGGGCCAGAACCGAGACAGTGATCCAGAAGCCAACCCACGGCCGCGCATCAGGGTCGAGGTAGCGGTGCCTTTCCCTCGAGATGACCTGGCGGAAGTAGAGGATCAAGATGAGGTCGAGCGCCACGAAAAGTTGATGCCAACGGGTGATCCGCAATTCGTGGTACGGCACAAATCGGACCTGAAGCCAAAGGAAAACTGCCAGTGGAAGCAGCGCGTTGATGGCCCAGCGGGTAGAGCGAAGGAGCTGCTTCACGACCCGGGGGAACCCGGGCCCAGCCATTCGCACGACGAGGAGAGCCGGGAAGAAGCGCCGGGCCAGCCCATCGTCCGCCGGCTGAGGCAGAGGAAGTAGCTTGCGAATGAGAAAATATTCCTGCAGGAGGAGGTTCAGGTGGAGGAGAAAGAGGAGTAACGGCGTCAAAAGATAGAAATTTATCAGAGGGACATTGACGTCGAACAGCGGCAACCCGAACCCCATCTCGCTGCCCGCCAGCAGCTCGAGGTGGGTGGTTGAAGCCACGGCGACCGCGATATAGACACAAGCGACAAGAAAAGTAATGGTGACCGTGCTGACGTGTCGAGCAGAGTCGTTGATGAATTCGACGAGGTCGCCGTTGCTGTCCGGCGGTGACCCGACACACCCCGGTTGACCTTGCTTTAGCTCCACGTGAGGAGAGCAAGTCAAGGGGAGGCCAGAGGCTCTACGAACTTCAGGGTGTGGACTGTCGGCGGAAGCCCATGGAGGCTCTTGACCTGGTCGGCGCTGAGGATCAACACCTCCAGCCTCACCGGCAGGTCTTCGAGCTCGTCGACCGGCGTGTTGCTGATGTCGAGCCACGTGAGCGAATCAGGCAATCCCGCCAAGCTCCGGATCTGCGATCGGCTCACGTTGAGCGACGTGAGGCCCTCGCGCAGGCCATCGAGCCTTCGCAGACGGCTGCCCATCAGGTCGAGAGACCTGAGTGATGCCGGCATGGGCGGAAGAGCCTCGATCTTCGCCCATTGAAAACGGAGCGACGAAAGGTTCGGCGGCAGACCGTCCAGGTTGGTGAGGTCCGTGGCGCTCAGGTCGAGCGACTGGAGCGAATCGGGCAGTCCCTGGAGCGAGCGTATCGACGACCACCTCACGTCGAGTTCTTGTAACGAAGCCGGCAGCTTCGGCAGCCGAGTGCTCGAGAGCCAGGGCAGCTCGAGGGCTACCACCGACCGAGGAAGCCGCGAAAGGTCCTCGAACCGCCCCCCGAGAAGCGCCAACTTGCGTGGCGCATCCGGTAGGATCTTCGCGAGAAGTTTCTCGTCGAGATTCGCCCCACTTAGCCGCAGTTCGGTGACCCACGCCGGAATGGGCGAGCCGACGGACTCGGAACCCACATCGATGTCCTCGGCTACCAGCGTGGTCAGGTAGTGCAGATTCTCGAGACCCGACGGGTTCCCGCCTTCGACAACGAGTCGCGAGAGGGAGGAAGGCAGTGAGCTCAAAACCGCCTCATCATTGCCGATCAGCTCGAGCGACCGAAGTGAAGGCGGCAGCTCGCCTAGGCTGCGCACTCTCGTCCCAATAAGAGAGAGAGACAAGAGCGACTCAGGAAGGCCTTCCAGTTGTTCGAACTCGGCGCCGCGCAACACGAGATTCTGAAGCCTGGGCGGAAGCTGCCGCAGATCCACGCTCATCCGTTCAAGGATCAGCGTGTCGACCGTGTCCGGAACGTTTTCCAGCGTCTTGATTCGATCGCCTGCGAGGGCCAGCGACTTCAGACCCGTCGGCAAGCCGTCGAGCGACTCGACCTCGGTCCAGCGGATGTCGAGGCTCTGCACAGAGGCCGGGAGGCCGTCGAGGCGGCGAAGAGGCGTGTCGCTGACGTCGAGCACCTCCAGGGATCCGGGAAGTCCTTTCAGGCTTCGAACGCGGCTGTGGTCAGCCTCGAGCACCTGCAAGCCGCGCCAAAGCCAATCGAGGCGGTCGACGGAAGAAGGCAGACGCAGCGAGCGCAACTGCCCTCTGCGCTCCCAGATGTCCGGCGGCAGCCTCCAGGGCTCGAGCTCGTCGGGGCCTCTTGAGAGCCATCGACCCCTAAGAAGGCCGGGCGCCATGCACCAGGCGAATGCCAAGGCAACGGCCACCGCCGCGAGGACGGCGAGCGCTCCTGTGTGGAGGGGCCATTTGCGCACGGCACTCCCTGAAAAGGGATCACAGCATGACACAGGCTAGAGTCGCAGGCCAAGAGTCTGCTCCGCTAGCCGGCGTCGATGCGCTCATCTCCGTGTGCGCATGGGCGCAGAAGCAGCCTGCGATTGGCCCCAGCCGGCCCTATGTTGACGTCTTCGGCCATCCGTGATTTGCTGTTTCCAGAAGTGCCTGAACGGGCCGGTCTTACCGGCGGTTCAGACGTCGCTTGACTTACAGCGCAACTGCTGGTATGCTGGACCGTTATATGACTGCTCCGAAGGCCCACTTGGGGTCTTCTTCGGGCCAGTACCGCAGCGGTAGTCACCCTTTAGGCGCTGCCGGGCACCCGAAGATCTAGAGGTGGTGTCCCTTTGAGCAGGCCCATTGGGGGGAGCTCACCGCCGGCTCCGTCAGCCGGCCAACCGGTCCTGTTCAGGAGGGCAAAATGAAAGCATCGTTCTGGTGTGGGTTGGCAGTCGCAGGTCTCGGCTTCTTCGCCGCAGAGCCCTACAATCCCGCCGAAGCTCGCCTCGGCCGAATCCAAAGCTCTGCCGTTGCCCCGTCGGGGACCTGTGCTGGAGGTAGCTTCACGCCAAGCGCTACCAAAGGAACCTGCGACGACGTCGACTGTTGTGGCGGCGAGCCGCAGGATCTTTGCGGTCCGCAGGTCATGTAGAGGCTACGCCCATGCGCTCTCTTCTGTCCTCCCTCGTTCTCGTTCTCTTCGCTTTGTTCGTCAATGGGTCGGCGGTACCCGCTGTGGGTGCGGACGCCGCGGCGCCGGCCGGTCCACGACCCAAGGCTGCATGCAGGAGCGCAAGCCTGAGCCCGAAGCCCGCTTGGCTGACATCGGGCTTCTGGGATGGGGGCCAGCTCGTCGCGGTCGACGCAAAATATGGCGAATTCCTGCGCCTCTCCAGCGACGGTAGGAGCCACGCCCATACCTTGCTCAACGACACGATCCAGAATCCCGCCAGGGTCAGCCCGTACGATGCCGGCATCGTCGTCGAGCTCGTAGGCGACCGCATGGTTGCCTTCGATGAGAGGTATATCCCCATTCGCGCGAGGGACGTGCGCTCAGCCAGCGTGCAGACCCGTCGGCACATCGACAAGATCTCGAGCTGGACGCCGGTCGGGAACGGCAAGGAGATCGTCGCCTTCGCGGACATCCAGGAGCTCACTGGGCGGAAGGGATGGTCGAACGCCTTCGTGCGCTTCCCGCTGGACAATCCAGCTCACTTCCGCCCCATCCAGGATCCGCACCGGGATCCCTCACCCATCTTCTACCGGCTCGGGTATCCCTATCTGACGGCGGTGGGGGACACCGCCTACATCCTGCTGCTGGACAGTGGCGTCGGCCTCTACCGGAACCGCAAGCGGTCCGATCTGCTCGAACCGGTCCACTCTCTCGAGAGACTGGCGCTCGCGTCGCAGCTCACTCCCATGCTGCCGAGCTTCGGCCAGAAGCAGGATTTCGCGGCCGTGATGCGCGCGGTCGAGCGTTCGTCCATGCCGGCGGGTCTCTATGCCTGGGAAGGCGACCTGTATGTTCTCTGGCGAGCTCGCAAGGGCGGTGCAACCGAATGGACGTTGCACAGAGTGGATGCCGAATCCGAGCAGCTCGTCTCGAGTGTCACTCTGCCGACACTGGCTAACCACCTCACGGTCGTCCCCGGCTCCTCGCAGTGGGCGTTCATTGAGAAAGGCCCGGTTCGCGCGCATCGTGACCAAGATGTAAACAGCGTTCTGTTTGTACCGAGCGGTCGCATCCGGCAGATCAAGCGCGGGGACGTCTGCCGATGATCGCGTCGGCCTGAAGTACTGCCCCCCGAGGTTGGCGAGGCGGACCTTCGACGCGGGGCGCCGGCGGGCCGTTTCGACCGGTGCCACGTCAACCTTCTGCCCGCGGCCGAGGCACCGCCCTCAAGGCCGGGGGACGACCCGCGCTGGCCGCGCCGGTGGTCCGTCGCCTATCGTCGGCCTCGCGAGGAGCCCTCTTTCCTCTCGCTTCTCGCCTGTGTTAGGATGTGCCTCCATTTTCGCCGGGCGATCTGCACGTCGTTCCGCTGACCCAACCACGCACAAAGGAGTTTTCCCGATGAGCTCATTCGAAGGTATCTCCCGCGCGCGGCGCCTGGCGGGCGTCGTGTCGGTCTCCGTGCTCGCCCTCGGCGCCTGGCTGCCCGCCTGCGCCGCCGAGCAGAAGAGCGACGACAAACAGGTGCTCGCCGAGGTCGACGGCCAGGCGATCACCGAGGCCCAGGTCCGCCAGGAGGCGCCGCAGGGCTTCCAGCAGCTCGAGGCGCAGCTCGCCCAGTGCAAGGCCGCCTACGAGAAGGGCCAGCACGAGGCGCTCGAGAACGGCCTCAAGCAGGTGGTCGAGAACCGCCTGATCGAGGCCGAGGCCAAGGCCAAGGGCATGACCGCGGAGGCCTACCTCGCCGCCGAAGGCAAGGTGACCGAGGTCACCGACGCCGACGCCGACAAGTTCTACGAGGAGAACAAGGCCCGCATCCGCGGCGAGAAGAACGAGCAGCTCGTGGGGCAGATCAAGCAGTACCTGACCGCCCAGCGCCAGCAGGAGGCGCGCGAGAAGCTGATCGCCCAGCTCGAGGCGAACCACCAGGTCACCTACAAGCTCGAGCCGCAGCGCGTCGAGGTGGCGGCGGTCGGCCCGGCCAAGGGGCCGGAGAACGCGCCGGTCACCATCGTCGAGTTCTCCGACTTCCAGTGCCCCTACTGCGCGCGCCTCGCGCCGACGGTCGACGAGGTCGTCAAGAACTACGGCGACAAGGTGCGCGTCGTGTTCCGGCAGTTCCCGCTCAACTTCCACCCGTTCGCGCAGAAGGCCGCCGAGGCCTCGCTCTGCGCCCACGAGCAGGGCAAGTTCTGGGAGCTGCACGACGCGATGTTCCAGAACCAGCAGCAGCTCGCGGTCGAGAATCTCAAGGCGAAGGCCACCGAGCTGGGGCTCAACGCCGAGCAGTTCAACTCCTGCGTCGACACCGGCAAGTACGCCCAGGCGGTGACGGCCGACCTGGAGGCCGGCTCGCAGGCCGGCGTCTCCGGCACCCCGGCGCTCTTCGTCAACGGCCGCTTCATCAACGGCGCGGTGCCGTACGCGGACGTCGCCAAGGTGATCGACGACGAGCTCAAGCGCAAGGGCGTCAAGACCGCCGCCAAGTAGGCGCGCCACGACCAGCTGGGACGGGTCACGCCGTGGCCCGTCCCTCCTCTCTCCTCGCCGGGCTCCCCGGGAACCTCCAGCGTGTGAAGATTGGGCTCGCTCAGGACTGAGCGCAGCGAACGATCTGGGTGGGAGGAAGCCCGAGATGAAGAGTGCGCCCGAGTCTTCCGCGACCGAGTTGCTGGGCGACCTGCCGTCCGCGCAGCTCCGTGCCGCCATGCACCGGGTGGCCGATCTGGTCGCCGACTACCTCGAGGGCGTCGAGGACTACCCGGTGCTGCCCCCGGTGGCGCCGGGGGACGTCGCCGCGGCCTTGCCGGCGGCGCCGCCCGCCGGGCCCGAGCCGCTCGAGGGGATCCTCGACGACTACCGCCGCGTGATCGAGCCGGCCGTCACCCACTGGAACCACCCCGGCTTCCTCGCTTACTTCCCGGTCACCGGCTCGGGGCCGGGGATCCTCGGCGAGACGCTCGCCGCCGCGCTCAACGTCAACGCCATGCTGTGGCGGACGGCGCCGGCGGCGACCGAGCTCGAGGAGCGGGTGTGCGACTGGCTGCGGCAGATGCTGGGGTTGCCGGAGGGGTTCCACGGCCACATCAACGACACCGCCTCGACCAGCAGCCTGGTGGCGCTCGCCGCGGCACGGCAGCGCGCCGCGGGCGGCGCCGGCGCCCTCCACGTGCGCGGCCGCGGCCTCGCCGGGCGCCCCGAGGTGCCGCCGCTCACCGTCTACGCGAGCGACCAGGCCCACTCCTCGATCGACAAGGCGGTGATCCTCCTCGGCCTCGGGCACGAGAACCTGCGCCGGGTTCCCTCCGACGCCGACCACCGCCTCGACCCGGCGGCGCTCGCCGCCATGGTGGCCGCGGACCGCGCCGCCGGGCGGCTGCCGATCGCCGTGGTGGCCACCGCCGGCACCACGTCGTCCACCAGCGTCGATCCCGTCGCCGAGGTGGCCGCGCTCTGCGAGCGCGAGGGGCTCTGGCTGCACGTCGACGCCGCCTACGGCGGCAGCGCCGCGGTCTGCCCCGAGCTGCGTCCGCTCTTCGCCGGCTGGGAGCGCGCCGACTCGATCGTCGTCAACCCGCACAAGTGGCTCTTCGTGCAGATCGACTGCTCGGTGCTCCTGGTGCGCGACCCGGGAGCGCTCAAGGCCGCCTTCTCGCTGGTGCCGGAGTACCTGCGGACCGACGAGCCCGAGGTCACGAACCTGATGGACCTCGGCCCGCAGCTCGGCCGCCGCTTCCGCGCGCTCAAGCTCTGGATGGTGATCCGCGCTTTCGGCGTCGAGGGCCTGGCGGCGCGCATCCGCGAGCACTGCCGCCTGGCGCGCCTCTTCGCCGCCTGGGTGGCGGCCGAGCCCGGCTTCGAGCTGGCGGCGCCCGTGCCGTTCGCGGCGGTCTGCTTCCGCGCCGTCGTGGCCGGCGGCGGCGCGGCGCAGGACCGCTTCAACGAACGGCTGCTGGCGCGGGTCAACGCCGCCGGCCCGGTGTTCCTCTCGCACACGGCGCTCGCGGGACGCACGACGCTGCGGGTGGCGATCGGCAACCTGCGCACGACCGAGGCGCACGTCGCCGAGGCCTGGGAGCTCCTGAAGGCCGAGGCGGCCAGTCTGCGACGGGACGGGCCAGCGTGACGACACTACGAGACGATCCGGATGAGCCGGAAGACGCCACGCCGGATCTCGCCGACCTCGCGGGCATGGGCTCGTTCCCGGCCAGCGATCCTCCGGTCTGGACGCTCGGTCGCGAGCCGGCGCCGCACGGCGCGCCCGGGCGCGACGTCTACCGTGGCGTCCCGTATCGGCCCGAGCGCCTGATGCCCGATGCGATGCGCGCCCGCGGCCAGGCCTTCTACCAGCTCATGGCGGCTCGCCGGAGCGTCCGGCAGTTCGCCCCCGACCCGGTGCCGCGCGACCTCATCGAGCTGGCGATCGCGACCGCCTCGACCGCTCCCTCCGGCGCCCACCGCCAGCCCTGGACCTTCGTCGCGGTCAGCGACCCGCACCTGAAGCGCGAGATCCGCATCGCCGCCGAAGCCGAGGAGCGCGAGAGCTACTTGGGCGGCCGCATGCCGACCGAGTGGCTGGAGGCGCTGGCGCCGCTCGGCACCACCTGGCAGAAGCCGTTCCTGGAGACCGTCCCCTGGATCGTCGTCGTCTTCGAGCAACTCTGGTCCCGAGCCCCCGGCGGCGCCAAGCGCAAGAACTACTACCCGAAGGAGAGCGTCGGCATCGCCTGCGGCCTCTTCATCGCCGCCCTCCACCAGATGGGCCTCGCCACCCTGACCCACACCCCGAGCCCCATGGCCTTCCTCTCCCGCCTCCTCGCCCGCCCGCCGAACGAGAAGCCCTTCATCCTCTTCCCGATCGGCTACCCGGCGCCCGACGCCGAGGTGCCGGACCTGCGGCGCAAGAGCCTCGACGAGGTGGCGGTGTGGCGGACGGGGGAGTGATACGGATCGATCAGGACCCCGAGGCGCTCGCACGAGGTCGCTCGGCCTTCATCCGTTCCGCCGTCGAGCTGTACCTCACCGCCAAGGGGCGGCACGAGGTCGAATCTCGGCTAGCGCAGACCTACACGGGCCAGGCTGACGACATGCTCGAAGAGGTCGTAGACCTCTTGGGGCGTCAGGCATGGCCGAGCGAATAGGCCAGGCGCGCGTAGACCAGAGATTACGAGCGCGAGGCGAGAGCGGCCGAGCCGGCCGGTTGTGGAGCTATGGGCGACCGATAGGATGGGCTCCATGAGAGCGATCTCGGTTCGTGTGGCAGAGGAGGACTACCAGCGGCTCAAGTCGCTGGCGGCTCTCGACGGGCGGCCGGTAGCGGCGCTGATCCGCCAGGCCATAGCCGACTACCTGGATAGAGAGGGGCGAGCGGCTCGATCCATTCTGGAGATCCCGGCCCACAGAAGCGGCAAGCTGCCGCGGCTGGACCCGCAGCGGGCTTTACGACGAGATGCTCGGTCGGCAAGGGTAGCGACCCCCCGCTCCCGCCGAGGGGGCTCCGGCCCCCATCGCCGCGCCGAGGTGGCGGGTGGCGGATGGGGGAGTGAGGGAGCCGCCGTAGCAACTGTGCTACGCTGAAGGTATGAAGACGATCGCGCAGCGGGAACTGCGGAACCGGAGCGGCGAGGTACTGCGGGAAGTCGAGCGGGGGGAGCAGTTCACGATCACCGTGGGCGGGCGACCGGTCGCGCAGTTGGTGCCGCTGCAGCCACGGCAATGGGTGCCGCGGGCCGAGGTGATTCGCTTGCTGCGCGTCGGAGGTCCGGACCCCGACTTCTTCTCCGACGTGGCAGAGGCAGGTGGAACGGCCGACCTCTTGACCGACCCTTGGGAACGCCCGCGTTGAGCCGTGGACTGCTCGATACTTCAGTTCTCATCGCATTCGATGACGAGGATCTCACCCCGTCGCTTCCGGAGGAGGCGTCGATCTCGGCCGCCAGCCTGGCGGAGCTGCACTTCGGCATCCTTGTGGCCCGGAATGAGGTCATCCGGCAGAACCGCCTCCGGCGCCTCGGAGTGGTCGAATCGACGTTCGCGCCACTCCCCATCGATGCCGATGTGGCCCGCGCTTTCGGCACCGTAGCGCACGCGGTCAAAGCCGCCGGCCGCCAACCGCGATCGCGGGTGATGGACCTCTTGATCGCGGCAACGGCGCTCGTGCATGGGCTGCCGGTCTACACACGGAATCCCGACGACTTCACGCCGGTACGACACTTCATCGAGGTGCTAAGCGTCTGACCGGCCCCGACCGTAGCCGCTGCTCACGCTCCGACCAGCGGAGGCGGTAGCCAGGCGCGCAGCGGCCCGATCAACGCTCGAGCCGCCGGCGGAGCCGCTCGCGCATGCACCGCCGAAGCTCGACCTCTTCGGGCGTGTCCGGCTCGGCGCAAGCGGCATTGATGGCGGCCAAGAGCTTGCGGTTCTCGTCCTCGTCCACGGTCCGGTAGTGTAGCGAGCACCGGAGAACGGCCGAGCCCGCCACTTTCATCCTCATTCGCTAAATCTGCTATCTTCGCCGACCTCTTTCCACGGAGGTGGGACATATGGAACGCCGTTTGGCAGTGCTGTGCCTCGCGCTGGCCGGCTTTGGGCTGGTGAGCGCGGTGGCGGTCGGGGACGACCGCTCTCCTTCCTATGAGATCAAGCTCCTGCAAGGGAGCTTCACGCCCCAGGCGGGGACTCCTCCCGCACAGCTCCAGCGCTTGCGCCAGGCCGCCGCGGCGGCCCAGGGGCAGGGGCAGGAGAAGATTCACGTGCTGTTGCAGCTCGTCCGCATCCCGCAGGCGGCGGAGAAGCACGAGCTGGCGCGGCAGGGGATCGACCTCGGCGCCTACGTGCCGGACCACGCCTGGGTCGCGGCCATTCCGGCGGGGCAGCTCGAGTCGATCGCGCACCGGCCGGACGTGCGCTTCGTCGCCGCCTGGGACGCGAGCCGCAAGCTCCATCCGCGGCTGGCGGCCGGGGACATCGCGCCCTGGGCGCGGGATCCCGAGCGGCCGGGCTGGGTGATGACCGCAGTGCTGCTCCACCACGACGTGGCGCTCGCGGCGGGCGAGGCGATCGCCGCCGCGGTCGGCGGGGTGGCGCTGCCGTCGATCGAAGGCCTCCACGGCCTCACCGTGTGGGTGCCGGAGGCGAAGATCGCCGAGCTCGCGACGCACGAGGCCGTGCTCTGGGTGCAGGAGGGGCCGCCGCCGCTGACGCCGACCAACGACGGCGTGCGGGCGACGATGCGCGTCGATCCGATCAACAATCCACCGTACAGCCTCGACGGCGCCGGCGTGCGCCTCTTCGTCTTCGACGGTGGCACGGCGCGCGCGACGCACGAGACCTTCGACCCGGGCACCGGCAGCCGGGTGACGCTGCTCGACGCGCAGGCGGCGTCCGACCATCCGACGCACGTCGCCGGCACCGCGGCCGGCGACGGCAGCGGCAGCTCCGGCGGGCGCGGGCGCGGCGTCGCTCCGGGCTCCTCGATCCTCTCGGCGGGCTACGAGCAGACCCTGGGCACGATGCTCTTCTGGGACAACGCCGGCGACATCGAGGCCGACTACGCGCTGGCGCGTAACACCCACAACGCCGACCTCGGCACCAACTCGATCGGCAGCAACACGGCCGCGAACGGCTACCCGTGCGAGCGCGAGGGCGACTACGGCGTCTCCTCGAGCCTGCTCGACGGCATCGTGCGCGGCGACAACGCGACCGTCGGGAGCGGCGTCGTCATGACCTGGGCGAACGGCAACGAGCGCAGCGGCGGCTCGCCGCGCGGGCGCTGCGGCTCGAACTACCACACGACGGCCGAGCCCTCCTGCGCCAAGAACCCGATCCACATCGGCGCCTTGAACTCCGACGGCGCGTCGATGACCTCCTTCAGCTCCTGGGGCCCATGCGACGACGGGCGCCTGAAGCCGGTGGTCTCGGCGCCCGGCTGCGAGACCGGGCGGGTGACCGGCGAGACCAACGTCTACTCCTCGCTCAACACCAGCAACTCGGCCTACGGCGGCTTCTGCGGCACCTCGATGGCGACCCCGGCGGTGGGCGGCACGGTGGCGCTCCTCATCCAGGACTGGCGGGCGCAGGGCCACGGCGCGGCGAACGACCGGCCGCTCGCCTCGCTGGTCAAGACCTGGCTGGTGCACAGCGCCAAGGAGCTCGGGCTCGACGGGCCTGACTACGTGCACGGCTACGGCGGCGTCGACGCGCAGGCGGCGGTCGACCTGCTGCGCGCCGGCACCGGCGTCCTGGGTGGCGCCGGCCCGGTCGTCTGGGGGACCGACGCGGTCGACGACACCGAGCAGGACGTCTTCTTCATCGACGTCCCGGCCGACACGGCGACCCTCAAGGCGACGCTCGCCTGGGACGACGCCGCGGCGGCCGCCTTCGCCGCCGTGGCGCCGGTCAACGACCTGACGCTCGAGCTGGTGGCGCCGGACACGACGGTCCACCAGGCCTGGGTGCTCGACCCGGGGAATCCACACCTGCCGGCGACGACCGGCGCCAACGCGCTCGACAACCAGGAGCAGGTGCTGGTCGAGAGCCCGGCGGTCGGCACCTGGACGGTGCGGGTCACCGGCACGGCCGTCCCGAGCGGGCCGCAGGGCTACGCCCTCGCCTACTCGACGGCGGCGGCGACCTACGACCCGATCAACTGCGCGACGCAGGCCTGGGGCTTCGAGACCGGCAACGAGGGGTGGACGCTCTCCGGCGGCGCGGCGCGCGTCGCCGCCCCGGCGGCCGGCCACGGCAGCTTCTCGATCCGCCTCGGCAGCACGGTCAGCTCGACGCACGAGGCGACGCTCGACGTCGCCATCCCGGCGGATGCGGCGCGCGCCGAGCTCACCTACTGGTGGTACATGACGACGGCCGAAGGCTCCTTCGGCTTCGGTTGGGACTCGTTCCGCACCGAGGTGCGCACCACGGCCGGCGCCGTCCTGGCGGTGGTCGACAACCGCAACGACGGCTGGCTGCAGTCGCTCTGGCAGCAGCAGCAGAACATCGACCTGACGCCGTGGGCCGGGCAGACGGTGCGCCTCGCCTTCCGGGCGGTCAACGACAGCTCGCTCGCCACCACCTTCTGGGTGGACGACGTCGCGCTCACCAACTGCACCACCGGCGAGCCGCCGCCGCCGCAGCCGGTGACGGTGACCTTCACCTCCGTCGCCACGCAGGACGGGCGGGTCGAGGAGTCGTCGGAGACCAGCAACGTCGGCGGCAGCTTCAACAGCAACAGCGGGACGAACACGGCGATCCGGGTGGGCGACACCAACCAGGACCGCCAGCAGAAGGGGGTCGTCTCCTTCGATACCTCGTCGCTTCCGGACGGCGCCACGATCACCGCCGTGACGGTGCGGCTGCGGCGCGGCAGCCTGACCGGCACCAACCCGTTCACCACCCACGGGAGCTGTCTCGCCGACATCGTGACCGGCGGCTTCGGCGGCAGCACGACGCTCGCGGCGAGCGACTTCCAGGCCGCGGCGACGGCGACGGGGGCGGCGACGATGTCGAACGCCCCCGCCAACCTCGACTGGTCGGAGGGGAGCCTGAACGCCGCCGGGATCGCGGCGGTCAACCTGACCGGGACGACGCAGCTCCGCGTCTACTTCTCGCTCGACGACAACGACGACACGGGCAACGACTACATGGGGTTCTACTCGGGTGACAACGGGACGGCCGACAACCGGCCGCAGCTCGTGGTGACCTACCTGCCGTAGGCGGGTAGGCGGCGCCAAACACGAGAGGGCCGGAGGTCAGCCTCCGGCCCTCTTCACCTTACCCGCTCCCTTCCGCCTACTCGCCGAGCCCCGCGATCCAGTCCTCGATCGCGCCGGTCGAGCAGCCGTGCTTGGCGTGGCCCTTGCCGAGGCCCATCGCGACGATGATCTGCTCGCACGAGCAGCCGGCCGTCTGCTGCAGGGTGAACGGACTCGCCGGCGTGCCGCCGCCCGGCAGCACGGTGTCGAAGATCGTGTCGCCGTCGAGCAGCGCCCAGTGGTTGGGGTTGAGCTGCCCGGCGCTCGGCATCGTCTCCGGGATCGCCGTCCCCAGGCACTCGTCGGCGCAGGCGTCGGCGAGGCCGTCGTGGTCGGCGTCGGCCTGATCGGGGTTGGGCGTCGTCGGGCAGTTGTCGCAGACGTCGCCGACACCGTCGCCGTCGCCGTCGGCCTGGTCGGGGTTGGGAGTCGTCCGGCAGTTGTCGGCGTCGTCGGGGTCGCCGTCGGCGTCGAAGTCGCTCATCACGAAGAGCACCAGGCCGTCGTGGTCGGCCGAGCGCAGCGGCGTCGACGGGTCGTCGTCGAAGGAGAACGGCGCGTCGGCGTTGCCGCGGCTGTGCTCGGCGCCGCGCATGAAGACGGCGAGGCCGTCCGAGGTCACGCCGTGGTCGAGCGCCTGCGCGCTGCCGTCGAAGACGAATGAGTAGCGCTGATCGGCGGGCTCCGAGAACGTCTGGTTGGTGAGGTCGGGATTCACCTCGTCGGTCGCGGCGATCATCGCGCCGGCCGGATCGGGGTTGCCGGTCACCTGGCCCATGACGTCGACGTAGCCGTCGGTGAACTCGAAGGCGTTGAAGTCGCCGATCGCCACCAGGCGCAGGCCGGGCGTCGCCGTCTGCAGACCCTGGATGAACTGCGAGAGCCGCAGCGCCTGCTGGTGCCGCTTCTCGCGCACCCGCGGGCCGTCCACCGGGTCCTCGATGCCCGAGAGCGACCGCTGGTGGATGGCGATGACGGTCAGCGGGAAGGCCGCGCCGTTGGCGGTATAGGAGCCGGTGAGCACCAGCGGCGGCCGGTCGTTGAGGATGAACGTCTGGCTGTTGAAGACGAAGGTGTCGGCCGCCCCGAACTGCGCGATCGAGTCGACGACGACGGTGTCGCGCACCAGGAAGCCGACGTCGATGCAGCCGATGTCATTCCCCTCCTCGAGGTAGGCGGTGTAGAGGACGGTCGGGTCGTCGTAGACGATCTGCGCCGCGACCGCCTGGAGCGTGCCGAGGTTCTCGACCTCGGAGACCGCCAGGACGTCCGGCGCGCCGAGCACCTCGCGGATCTGGAGCGAGAACTTGGCCAGCCGGTCGGCGAACACGGCCGGCGTGGACACGACGTCGCCGCAGGACGGGTCGTCGACGGTGTCGAAGAGCCGGAAGAGGTTCTGGCTCGCCACCGTGAGCTCGCCCGCCGCGCGCGCCCGCACCGGCGCCGGCTCGGGCTCGCCGACGACGGTCAGCGTCGTCGGCCAGATCTGGTAGTCGCTGAAGGCGAAGGCGAGCGGTCCCTCGACCTCGACCACGACGGCGCCGGCGGCGAGCTGCTCGTCGGCGAGAAAGTCGGTGTCGACCTCGAAGACCTCGGGGTTGCCGTCCCAGACCGGGAGCCCCGGCTGGCCGGGGAAGAGGATGCCCGGCTCGCGGAAGGGGCGTGCCGGAGAGGCCACGATCGCGGCCTCGTTGAACTGGTTCGTCGGCCCGCTGACGGTGCCGTTCTCGACCCGCACCAGCATCCCTTCGTAGCGCTCCATCTCGGTCGCCGGCTGCGGCTGGTTGGGCGAGGGGACGGTGGGGCCGAAGAGGACCGGCGCCGGGATCGGGTTGTCGTGCGACAGCTCGGTCACGGTGACGGCGCCGTCGAGCTCGGTCATGGCGAAGAACTCGGAGACCTTCGCCGTGACGTCCACGAGGTCGCCGACCTCGACCGTCGGCGCCGAGCCGGTGAAGACGAAGATGCCGTTCGAGGTCTCGGGGTCGGCGTCGGGGGTCGGGTCTTGGATGAAGAAGCCGTTGAACACGACGGAGGTGACGACGTTGTCCGGGGTCAGGAGCGTCTGGCCGACGTACGGTGAGACGAGGCCGTTGCCCTGGATCTCCCAGATCTCCTTCTCGACCGGCGGCGGCACGACGACGCAGGAGCCGACGGCGTCGCCGGGATAGCAGCCGAGGCCGTCGAAGGTGTCGGTGGCGAAGCCGTTCCACTCGGCCGAGGGGACGAAGGGGTTGCCGCCGTTGGTGTCGCCGGCCGTGACCGTGGTCTTGCGGCGCAGGGTGTTGTCGGCCGTCGAGGTGAGCCCGGACCCCCACTCCGTCCCGGGGTCGAAGCCGATCTGGCCGATGACGTCGAGGACCGTCGTCCCCTTGCGCAGCACCACGGCGTCGTCGCCGTTGAACCAGCCGGAGCCCTGGGTCTGGTCGGCCACGGCGATGATCGCGGGTCCCGCCGAGGCCTGGGCGATGACGTAGACGTCGCCGTTGGCGAGGTTGGTGCCGGTGAGGTTGATCGTCAGCCCGGCCGCGGCGCTGCCGTTGAAGAACATCTGGATGTTGTAGCCGCCGGCGGCGAGGTTCACCGCCGCGCCGGTGTTGTTGTAGATCTCGAGGGCCTTGTTGTTCGACGAGCCCTCGACATACTCGGTGAAGTACAGATCGGCGGAAAGGGCGGCTGCGGGGGCAGCCATCGCGAGGATGGCGGCCAGCAGCAGCAAGACGGTCGAAGCGCGCGAAGTGCGGCGGTCGGGCATTACGAGATCCTCCGGGGGTGCGGCGTGCCGCCGCGGGATGCCTTCGGGTTGGCGGAGAGTTTACCCGAAGCCGGGCGCGAGCGCACCAGGAGGCTGCGACAGGGCGGTGACGGGGCGGAGACGGCGGGGGTGCCCGCGCGCCGTGCGCGAGCACCCCGCCGGAGTCGAGGGCCTAGGGCCGGTCGAGGTAGAAGTGGTAGGTGCCGCTGCCGCTATAGGAGTAGACCCCCCACAGGTACCAGGCGGCGGTGCCGTTGTAGCTGATGTTCTCGCTGCTCGTGACGCTGGTGGCGCTCGCCACCTGCACCCAGGCCGTGCCGTTCCACCGCCAGAGGTAGAGGTCGAAGTCGGTGCCGGCCGGCCCGCGCAGCGAGCCGTAGTGCGTGCCCGCGTTGCCCCAGTAGTAGGTGCCGCAGGGCTGGTACTGGGTCACCCCGGTGCCGCTCAGGTAGTTGGTGTAGGTGTCGTATACGGAGCCGAAGAACGAGCCGTAGAGGAAGTTGAGGCCCGCCGCGTCGTCGGCCTCGGTGGTCGCCGGGTTGTTGTTGCAGTAGGAGACCGAGGCGAACATCGTCGCGCCGGAGACCGGCGTGTGGCCGAGCCCGAGGCCGTGCCCCACCTCGTGCACCATCACGCCCTCGATGTAGATCTCCGACGAGCAACCGGCGCCGCCCGGGTCCTCGCCCTGCGACGTCCAGTTGTAGCCGGTCGAGTTGGTGACGATGTCGGCGTCGGTGATCCGCCACGAGCCCGAGCCCGCGGCGCGCTCGGCGTAGTAGGCGGTGAAGGTGGCGGCGAGGCAGGAGCCGGTGCAGGCCGCGAGCGGGTCGCTCAGCTTGAGCATCGGCACGCCGTCGCCGAGCGAGAACCCGGCGGTCGAGCCCTTGTGGGCCCTAAGCACCGTGCCGGAGCCTTCGCCGTTCCAGGCGTCGACGGTCGAGGCGACGGCGTTGACGACGCGGGTGGCGCCGCCGTCGGCATCGAGGATCGAGGGGACGCCGCCGGCGACGTTGTCGACGATGTAGTCGGGCGGGCAGTCCCAGGTGCGCGCCGGCGAGAGGGTGACGTAGGCCTCGAGGCCCGCCACCACGGCCAGCAGCAGGACGACGACGGTGAGCGTGCCGAGGGAGATTCCGAGTCGTTTCATGGTCGTCTCTCCCCGTCGCTCAGCGCACGACCGGCCGGCCGAGCCGGCCCGCGATGTCGCGCAGTTGACCCTTGAGCTGGACCAGCGGCATCGCCCGCGGCGCCGGCGCCTCGGTGCCGTCGCGGCGCAGGACGCGCGCCCCGAACTCGGCCATCGGCTCGGCGATCGCCTGGCCCTTGGCGTCGGGACGGATGCGGTACTGCCCCTGCAGGTAGCCGAGGACCTTGTGGGCGCCGTCCTGCTCGGGCTCGAGGAAGACGAGCACGCGCTCGCCGAGCACGAAGCGCGGGAAGCCGTGCGCCTCGATGACCAGCTTGCCGACCCGGCCGCCGAAGGTGCGCAGCGTGAGGTAGGCCGGCGCCGCGCCGACGACGGTGTCCTCGACCTCGAGCGTGGCCTCGGTCAGGATCGCCGTGTGCTCGGCGTTCCAGAACGAGCCGACCTCGACGATGCGCCCCTGCACCACCGCCTCGGCGTCGCGCACCAGCTCGTCGACGCTCAAGGCGATGAAGGTTGATGCGGCCGCCGGCGCCGCGACGAGCGCGGCGAGCGCCAGCAGCCACACGACGTTGCGCTTCATGGGGGACCTCCTTGTCCGAACGGGCAGATCCAGATGTCGACCCCCGCCGCGGCGCGGCGAGGCGGAACGATTGCTCTGCGGGAGGTTGGGCGCGGGAGGCGGGCCGGCGTTACAGCGCCGGCGTCGCAGCGCTCGCGCGCCGGCTGCGGCACCGGGGGGGATAAGGGAAAGCCGTCGTACACCGCGCGCAACGCCACTGCTCCGGGCGGACGGCATCGAAGGGAACGAGCGGAAACGGCTACGCCGGGACCGCGAGGACTGCAAACGGCTGAACGGCATGGAGTATAGCACGCCCCTCGGGTGAGCCCCGCGGCGATCGCGCGCCGCTCCTCGCCGCGACGACCGCCCCAAGACCTACGTCCGCGAGCTGCGCACCCTGGCACGCCCGGACGCCCTGCGCGACGACGTGCGGGAGGAGCGGTTCGTCACCCGCACGCTCCAGATGGCAATCGAAGCGGCGCTCGACGTCGCCTCGGTCCGCGCACGCGGTTGACTCAGGCTCGCCGCGACCGAGATCTCCTGGATTACGGTGGCACCTTCCTTGCGTATTCGTTGGCTTGACAGGATTACGGTGGCACCTTGCCACCTACTTGGGCTGGACTGGCGCCCGGTCGCGCCTTACTGCGCCGGTAAACACTTAGCGAAGAGGAAAACCGCTCTCATCGAGGAAGGCGAACGAAATGCGTGCCTCGCCGCGCCGAATTCGCAGAAAGGAACTCACATGACGAGGACGTTCCCTTCATTGTCCACGGCAGGCCGGATTCTGCTGCTCACAATGCTCACGATGTCGTTTGGTTCGTCGGCCCTGTCTGCTAAAGACAGTATACCACCGACGGCGCCGACCAACCTTGTGGTCACGGAGACGACAGAGCACAGCGTAACGCTGGCATGGGACCCGTCCACGGACAATTCGGGTAAATTCCGCTACATCATCTGCTGTGCCGGCTCGACCGTGACCGTCGATCAGACGGTCACGAGCCACACGCTCGAAGATCTGACGCCGGGCAAGACCTATACCTTTCGTGTCTACGCCAAGGATGCCGCCGGGAACCTTTCCAAGCCGAGCAATGCGGTGACGGTCACGTTGCCCGGGGAGCTCCCCGCACCGACAAAGCCGGTGGTGACGCTGGTGGATATTGGCCCGACGCACGCCACGCTCACCTGGTCGTCCACCGACGACGGCTCGTTCATCTGGTGCACGATCTCCATCGACGGACAGGCCGTCTCCACGCTGAATTCGAAGACGGCGACTTTTACCTGCGCCGACGTCTTGGTGCCCACGGGGTGCGTTCCGCTGAATCAAGAGACGACATATACGTTCACGGTTCGTGCTCGGGACGTCGACGGGAACTTGTCGCCCGTCAGCGATCCCGTCGTCGAGACGACCGACCCCGCCGACCCCAACGACCACACACCGCCGACAGAGCCTATGGACGTCACGGCGGAAAATGATGGTGCGCTCATCATCGTGAGATGGGATCCCTCGACGGACGATCTCGGCCCACAGTCGCTCATCCGCTACGACGTGTACGTCAACGGTGAGTTGCGCGCTGTCGTGGTTGGCCAGACCACCGCGGAAGTCGAGAGCGACTACGGTGTCACCAACGACATCGCGGTCATCGCCGTCGATACCGCGGACAACGAGTCGGCGCCCGGCACAACCACCGTGACCCACTGAGGCTCATTCGGAAAACTGAGGGGCGGTTCATCATCATGAAGACCGCCCCCGCCGACGCAGGATGATTCACCGCGGCGTTCTATACTCCGCCGCCGTGATTCGCTCCGCGAACGAGGTCCCGTGCGCGCCCTGATCCTGGCCGGCGGCAGCGGCACGCGGTTCTGGCCGCTGTCGCGCCGTGCGCGGCCGAAGCAGCTCCTGGCCCTCGAAGGCGACCGCACGCTGCTCCAGGAGACGGTGGCGCGGCTGGCGCCGCTCGCCGGTGCGGACGAGGTGTGGGTCTGCACCACGCGCGAGCTCGCCGGCGAGGTCCGCCGGCAGCTCCCCGAGGTGCCGGCCGGACAGGTGCTGCTCGAGCCCGAGGGGCGCAACACGGCGCCGGCCATCGCCTGGTCGGTGGCGTCGATGCCGGCGGCGGCGCGCGAGGGGGTGGTGGCGGTCTTTCCGGCCGATCACCGGGTGGCCGATCCGGACGCCTTGCGCGACACGCTCGCTCGCGCCGTCGGGGTCGTCGAGCGCGAGGACCGCGTCATGACGCTCGGCGTCAAGCCGACGCGGGCGGACACCGGCTACGGTTATCTGGAGCTCGGCGAAGCGCTGCCCGGCGATCCGGAGCTGCGGCGTGTCGTCCGCTTCACCGAGAAGCCGCCGGCCGGGATGGCGGCGGAGTTCCTGCGCTCGGGCAACTACCTCTGGAACGCGGGGATCTTCGTCTTCCGCGGCACGACGCTCTTGGGGCTCCTGGCCGATCATCAGCCGGAGCTGGCGGCGCGGATCGCCGAGATCGCCGAGGAGCCGGCGCGCACCGCGGAGCTGTACCCACGCCTCCCCGCCATCTCGATCGACTACGCGCTGATGGAGAAGCTGGCCGGGCTCGCCACGCTGCCGCTCGACTGCGTCTGGAGCGACCTCGGCTCCTGGGAGGCGCTCGACGAGGTGCTGCCGCAGGACGCCAGCGGCAACGCGAGCCGCGGCGACGTCCTGGCGCTCGACGCGAAGAACAACCTGCTGGTCGCGGACGCCGGCACGGTGGCGGTGCTCGGCGTCGACGACCTGGTGGTGGTGCGTACCGCCGATGCGGTGGTGGTCCTCCCCAAGGCGCGCTCGCAGGAGGTGCGGCGGATCGTCGCCGAGCTCGCGGCCCGCGGGCGGAGCGAGCTGCTTTAGGGCCGGTGAGCGGCTCCGTCATCGTCTCTTCGGCCCGCGGCGACATGCCGCTGTCCTTCCTACCTGCGCCCCTCCCGCTCGACGACCTGGTTCCTGGCGCCGGGCCTTGGGAGGTTGAGCTCGGCTTCGGGAAAGGGCGCTATCTGCTGCGCCGCTGCCTGGAGAATCCCGAGCGCCGCTTTCTCGGCGTCGAGGTCGCCGGCGCCTACCACCGGCTCTTCGTCGAGCGCGCGCGCCGCCGCGGGCTCGGCAACTGGATCGCGTTGCGCGGTGAGGCGCTCTACCTGCTCGCGGCCGTCCTGCCGGCGAGCTTCGCCGACGTCGTCCACGCCTACTTCCCCGACCCGTGGCCGAAAGAGCGCCACCATCGGCGCCGCCTCTTCGATCCCGCCACGGTCGATCTGGTCCTCGGCCTGCTGGCGCCCGGCGGACGCCTCTGCTTCGCCACCGACCACCTCGAGTACGGCGAGCGCGTGGCCGAGATCCTCGCCGAGTATCCCGGTCTCGCCGTCCGCCGCCTCGCCGCCTGGCCCGAGGGGCCGCGCACCAACTACGAGGCCAAGTACGAGGCCGAGGGACGCCCGATCCTGCGCCTCGAGGCGACGGTCCCGGAGGACTTCGGGGCACTCCATCCACAAGGCGCCGCGGCGGTTCTGGCCTGAGCAGAAAGGGTCCGCGAGCTGTCCGTCTCAGCGCACGTTCCCGCCGCCCGGATCCTGTGAAGAACTTCGGTGCGTCCTCCGAAAACGCCCGGGACGTAGCCCGGGCGCTACACTCAGGATAACGGTAGCGAGGGTTCCACTCTCTTATCTTCCTACCCAGCCGTTTTTCCCCGGGTGATAGGGTCTCTCGCTGTGCAACAGACCTCCCTGTTCCGCCGCCTCGCCTATCTCCTCCCGTTCTTCCGCCGCTATCGGCTGAAGCTCGTCGCCGGGATCTTCTCGATCCTCGCCGCGGCGGCGCTCGGGCTGGTCAACCCGCTCCTCGTCGGGCAGGCGGTCGACACGCTGCGCGTCGAGTTCAGCCGCGCGGCGGTGCTGCGCTACGCGGGGCTCCTCCTCGCCGTCTCCTTCGTCCAGGGGATCTTCAGCTACGGCCAGCGCATGCTCCTGGTGACGATGAGTCGCGACATCGAGTTCGACCTCCGCAACCTCTACTTCGCGAGCCTCGAGCGGCAGGCGCCGGCCTTCTTCCAGGAGCACCCGACGGGCGATTTGATGGCCCGCGGCACCAACGACCTGCAGGCGGTGCGGATGCTCTGCGGGCCGGCGATCATGTACAGCGCCAACACGCTGTTCACCGGCGTCGGCGCGCTCTTCTTCATGGCGCGCATCCACTGGCCGCTGACGCTGGTGGCGCTCGTCGCCATGCCGCTGCTGCCGATCGTGACCAAGGTCTTCGGCCAGCGCATCCACACCATCTTCGAGGAGGTGCAGGGGCGCTTCGCCGACCTCTCGACGCGGGTGCAGGAGAACCTGGCCGGCGTGCGGGTGGTGCGCGCCTACGCCCGCGAGCGCGCCGAGGACGCGCGGTTCGCGGCCCTCAACCGCGACTACGTCGAGGGCAACCGCCGCCTGATCGGCTGGTCGGCGGCCTTCCATCCGGCGATCCAAGCGATCGTCGGCCTCGGCTTCGTCGCGGTCCTCTGGTACGGCGGCCTGCTGGTGACGCGCGGCACGCTGACCGTCGGCCAGTACGTCACCTTCAATTTCTTCTTGAACAAGCTCATCTGGCCGATGATCGCGATCGGCTGGGTGGCCAACCTGGCGCAGCGCGGCAGCGCCTCGCTCGGGCGCATCCGCGCCGTGCTCGAGGCGCCGCCGGCGATCGCCGATGAGGAGCCGCTCGTCGATCCGGGCCCGCTCGAGGGCGCCGTCCGCTTCCTCGAACTCTCCTTCAGCTACCGCGAGGGGCTGCCGCCGGCGCTCGAGGGGATCGAGCTGCGGGTCGCCGCCGGCGAGCGGGTGGCGCTCGTGGGACGGACCGGCGCCGGCAAGAGCACCTTGCTGTCGCTCGTGCCGCGGCTCCTCGACCCGCCGCCCGGCAGCCTCTTCGTCGACGGCACCGACGTGCGCCGCATCCCGCTCGCGCGGCTGCGCGGCGCCATCGCCATGGTGCCGCAGGAGACCTTCCTCTTCTCGGCCTCGGTGCGCGACAACATCGCCCTCGGCCGGCCGGAGGCGAGCGAGGAGGAGGTCCTCGAAGCGGCCGACCTCGCGGGGCTCGCTCCGGACCTCGCGGAGTTCCCGGCCGGGCTCGACACCTTGGTCGGCGAGCGCGGGCTCACGCTCTCCGGCGGCCAGAAGCAGCGGGTGGCGCTGGCGCGCGCGCTCCTCGTGCGGCCGCGCCTGCTGCTGCTCGACGACTGCCTCTCGGCCGTCGACACGCAGACCGAGGAGCGCATCCTGGAGAACCTCCGCCGCGTCTTCGAGGGGCGCACGGTGTTCCTCGTCTCGCACCGCATCTCGACGGTCAAGGACGCCGACCTCATCCTGGTCCTCGACCGCGGGCGCATCGTCGAGCGCGGCACGCACCAACAGCTCCTGGCGCACGGCGGCATCTACGCCGACCTGTATCAACGCCAGCTCCTCGAGGAGGAGCTGGCGGTGGCTTGAGGCGGGACCTTGAACCTCCGCGCCCTCGAAGCGTTCTGCGCCGTCTACGAGACCGAGAGCTTCACCCAAGCCGGCGACCGGCTGGGCCTCTCTCAACCCACCGTCAGCTCCCACGTGCGACGACTCGAGGAGGAGCTGGGAGCCGCGCTCTTCGATCGCGTCGGCCGGGCGGTCCAACCCACTCGGGCCGCCCATCTCCTGTTCCGCCACGCACGACGACTCCTGGACCTCGCCGGCGAGATGAACGAGGAGCTCGACCGCTTTCTGCACGGTCTTCATGGCCGGCTGCTCGTCGGAGCCAGTACCATCCCGGGCGAGTATTGGCTGCCGAGCCGCATCGGCCGCTTCCACGCCCTCTATCCCGAGATCGAGGTCACCGTGGAGATCGCCGACAGCGGCGGCGTCATCGCCCGGCTCCAGGAGGGCCGCCTCGAGCTGGGCGTGGTGGGAGCTCGCATGGAGCTTGGCGACCTGAACTTCCGGGAGCTGGCGACCGACCGCCTGGTGCTCGTGGCGCCCGCGACCCCTGAATGGCGGTGCCGAGACGAGATCACCCTGGAAGAGCTCCGTCAGATCCCCTTCATCCTGCGCGAGCCCGGCTCCGGCACCCGGCTCATGTTCGAGCAGGCCTTGGCGCCCTGGGGCCTCAGCCTTCAGGATCTCCGGGTGGTGGCGGATCTCGGGAGCACGACCGCGGTCAAGGAGGCGGTCAAGGCGGGGTTGGGAGTCTCCGTCCTCTCGCGGCTCGCGGTGAAGGACGATCTACGAGCCGGTCTCGCCCACACGGTGAGGATCCACGAGCTGGACGGGCTCGAGCGGAAGTTCTTTGCCGTGGTCCACGAGAAGCGGTCCTTGTCGCCTCTCGCCAAGGCCTTCCTCGACTTCCTTCCCACCCAGCTCGAGGAGTGACGTCGGCGTTCGGCCGGCGCCTCAGGGCGACGTGGCCATCGGCAACGTCTCGGCGAGATCCCGGTACGTGAAGCGGCGCGAGACCCTGTCCCACGGCCGCCCGGCCACCTCGACATAGGGGTAGACGAAGAAGTTGACGGGCTCCCCGTTCTGCGTGGGCGCGAGCACGATGTCCCGGCCTTCGGACAGCTCGACCCGGTTCTCGTCGTGAGCGCCGAAGAAGTAGTCGCGCTTCGCCGGGTGTTTCCACGCCTCAGAGGCGTCCACGGGGATCCAGCCGTACCCCTCGAGCCAGAACTCGGCCCAGCAGTGGTAGCCGCTGATCTCGCCCTCGCCGCGCGTCTCGGGAAGGGGTAAGCCGATGGCGAACTTGGCGGGAATCCCTGCTGCCCGGCTGAGCCCCGTGAACAAGGCGTGGAAGTCGGTACAGTTGCCCCGCTTGAGGTCGCAGGCCCAATAGATGTCGCCGCGGCCCCACCCTTCGCCGCTCTTGTCGTAGCTCATGGTGTCCACGACGTAGTCGTAGATCGCCCGGGCCTTTTCGAGGTCAGAAGCCTTGCCTTTGGTGACCTGGGCGGCGATTCCTCGGATCCGCGGGTTTAGGGGCACGAGCCGGTCGGGCTCGAGCCACTTGGCGACGTCAGCCCGGAGCTTCCGCCGTCGTATCGAGTGGCCGGCGGAGCCGTTGCTGAGCCTTTCGGTCCGCCGCACGCGCGCCGTCAGCTCGACGGTCAAGGAGGTCTCGGCCGGATTCTCCACCTCGACGAACAGGATCCAGTTTCCGAACTCCGGCTCCTTCTCGACCCTCGTGGGGTAGCGCGAGGAAACCCTGATGACTTCGACCTCCTGGGCCTCGTCGCTCGCGAGGTAGGGGATCCAGATCCTCACCAGACCGGGAGCCTCGGGAAGACCTTCCACCGCAGCCTTGTAGGTGAGCTCGAACGTCCGGGCCTTGGGTTGGCTCGCCTTCGGCTCCACGGCGGAGTTGGTCGGCGATGCGAGAACCCCGGCGGCGACGACGACCGCGATCAGCACGAGACTGCGCATTGCGTGGTCCCTCCCCGGAACTGTCGGCCCTGGGGGCTGAGGCGGATCATAGCCCACTTCATCTATGCGAGGAATAGGCGGCGTCTATCGACAGCTCAGGCAGTCGCCGCCTGGGCCGCTATGCTTGCCGCGTGAGGTAGGCCGTGTTAGGCTGACTTAGCGTTCAACGCAAGTCGGGCTTAGATCGAGGGCTACGGTGCCTTCTAGATTTCAGGTCCCCTTCGTCTCCTGCCGGTTCCATAGATCCCTCACTCTGCCTGCAGGGTGAGGAGAGACGCCGAGGCCTCCTCCCCAAGTGCCGTCATGAACAGGATCGCCACTGAGCCGGGGGGTGGGCCACGTTGCCATGCTTGTTCGGGGGCGATCCTCGGATCGGCGCCCCAAAACCAACGAGGGAATGGGGGTGAATCGATTGGAGCCGAAGAGCCCGTATGAGGAGCCGATGCTTCTGGAGTACGGCGCTGTCATTCGTCTCACAGGCGCCTGATCAGGCGACTGATACGACGGGACGAACGACGGCAGGGTCCAGGGTCCGGACAACGACGGCTAGTCCGCAAGGACTGGTCCAAACGGATCCCGGGGCCCCGTCCCGGGGCAGGCAGTTTGCCTGCTTTCGATAGAAAGCTCGAGGGCGCCGCGCC
>JBIOUG010000189.1:0-23804 GCA_044866775.1 Thermoanaerobaculia bacterium
TGGGTGCTTCGGCCGCCTGTGGCCAGCACGGATAGAAGGTCGTCCCGGGCCCACTGAAGGCCCGACGCTCGAAGGGAAGCGCCACCGCGACGCCGAGGGGGCTTGACGGAGGCGAAGACATAGAAGCCGGCAAATCGGATGTCGAAGTCAACACATTCTCGCGTTGCGATTGATCGCAAGGCGTCTGAACGTGCGACACTCTCCCCGGTGGGCGTCCCGCGCCGCATGGACGGGCTCCGACCCGCCGGAGGAGGGATACCCCCATGAAATTGTTTCGTTGTGCAGTTGTAGTAATGTGCGCTTTGCTATTTGTCTTGGCAGCCACGCCGCCGGTCGCCGCGGGCACCTTCTGGCCCGCTCGCGACACCTTAGTCTTCGAGGGCCCACGCGGCTTCGTCGCCCGCTGGCTGGAACGGTTGACGGAGTGGATTGGGTGGGAGGACGACGGCGGCGAGCTACAAGCGGTGGTGGAGGCGAATGGCTGCAGCATCGAGCCGAACGGCACCCCTTGCCAGTGAATCGACCGTGACTCTTGCGCGGTCGTTGCGAAGGTCGCTTGCCAAGACCTGCTCCATACCGGGGCGTCTTCGTATACAATGCTTTCACGGTGAAGCCCATGGGGCATGAGATCAGCCCGGAGGTGTTGGCCCGGTTCGCCGGAAGACAGGCCAACCGCGCCGAGGCCAAGCTTGTGCTTGGCCACCTGCTCAGGGAGTGCGAGGAATGCCGCCATTATCTACGCCTCGCCGCTTGGCCCGGCAAAGCTCGTGAGGTAGCTACCTTCGTGGGGAACAAGGTGCCGGCTGGTCCCCCAGCCGGCACCTATGACGAGGCGTTCGCGGCCGCCGAGCGTGCGGTCGCCTCGGCTTTACAGAGGACGCACTTCCCAGCCCAGAAGCTCCTGGCCGAACTCGACCGGCTGCCAACCGAGCAACAGGAACTCAGGGTACGCAACCTTCGGCGCTACTCCTCTCCGGAGCTGTCGGCTGCCTACATTGAGCGCAGCCACGCCAAACGCTACAGCGATCATGAAGACATGATGCGCAACGCGCGTCTGGCAGTCACCGTTGCGGAGGCTGCAACGCCGGTAGATGCCGGAGGTCGCGCTCTGCTCAACGACTGCCGGGCGCGCGCCTGGGCTCAGCTTGGAAACGCGCACCGCATCCGCAGCGAGGTCCTCGAGGCAGAGCGAGCCTTCGGACGCGCGCTGGAACTAACCGACGAGGGCAGCGGCGATCCTGGCGTTCGCGTCTTCGTGTTGAATTACCTGTCCACACTTCGCAACTTCCGACGAGACTACGAGGGTGCCGCGCGTCTACTCGAAGAGGTCATTGTCTACCACCGCCAGGAGCAGGACCGTACTAGGGAGGCCGGAGCACTCATCAGCTTGGCGGTCGCGAAGCTGCACTCGGGCAGGCCTGAGGTCGCAATCCCTCTCCTCCAGAGAACACTGCGCCTGCTTACGACGCAAGAGATCGAGCTTCTCCGAGCAGCCGTTCAGAACCTGGTTTACTGTTACCTGGAGATGGGGGAGGCGAAGCTGGCCTATGGCCTGATGGCGGATGCTGAGCCGCACTTCCTGAACTGTACGGACGAGGCTATCCTGCTGCGGATGAACTGGCTGCGCGGAAAGATCGAAAAAGACCTCGGTCTTCTCCATGCGGCTGAGGTGCGGCTGGACCGAGTCCGCGCCGCTTTTTTACGGAAAGACTTGGCTGTCGAGGTGGCGGTGGCGTCTCTTGATCTCGCAGAAGTCTATGCGCTGCAAGGCAGAGTCCCTGACCTGATTCGGACAGTCGGTGAGACGATCCCGATCTTCCAGAGCCTTAGGGTGACGCGGGATCTGCTGGCCTCACTGCTGAGGCTGCGCGAGACCGCAGCTAGTCAGACTGCGGCAGTAGCACTGCTCCGTGAGGTTGCAACTCAGGTCCGAGACGGCGGCTTCCCGCGAGCCGAGGAAATGGCGAGCGACTGAACTAGATCGCTGGCGCCTGGCGCTCCAAGTTTGCCAGCAGCTTCTCCGCTTCTTCCTCCGTGAACACTCCCTTCTCTTTGCACTCCCAGACGAGCACCCGCAGGCTGGACCAGCGGACGAGCTGCGAGCTGAGCTCGTAGGACGGGTGCTCGGCGCCCTCGCGCTGCTCTGGTGGTACCGGCGGCAGACCGTGAATCTCGGAGAAGAACTCCGTCGGATGAAGGTCGAGCACGACGAGGGCGCCGGCGACATGCGCGAAGCGCATCTCGGTCTGCCCGCTCAGCGCCTGCTCGAGTGAGCCGGGCTCCCAACCCAGCCGCTCCTCGATCTCGGCGGCGCCAAGGCCCGCACGTCGGATGCGGCGCTCCAACGCGTGCCGGGTCCTTTCGACCGACATGCGCGCTTGCTCGCGTAGCTGCACGTTCGGCACTCTACCGCCGTTCGCGAGCGGATGCGGGCAGCACGCTCCTTGGGTTGACGGCCGGTTGCTCGCCGCCCCTCAGGGCAGCAGCCCCTTGCGCGCCGCGTAGCGGACCAGCTCGGCCGTGTTGTGTACGCCGAGCTTGGCGAGGACGCGGGAGCGGTGGTTGTCGGCGGTCTTCAGGCTGATTCCCATGGCGCGCGCGATCTCTTTCGTCGTCCTCCCTTCGACGACGAGATGGAAGACCTCGCGCTCGCGCGGCGTCAGCGGGCCGTAGGGGTCGCCGGCCGGCGTCTCCGGGTGGCGGACCTGCTCGGCCAGGGCGCGTGCCGCCTGGGGCCCGAAGTAGCCGCGGCCGGAGTGCACGGCGCGGACGGCGGCGAGCAGCTCGGAGGCCGCGCTGTCCTTGACCAGGTACCCGGCGGCGCCGGCGCGGACGATGGGGAGCACGTACTCCTCCTCCTCGTGCACGGTCAGGACGAGGAGCCGCGTACCCGGCAGCTCCTCGTGCAGCCGCCGCACCACCTCGAGCCCCGAGAGGCGCGGCATCGAGAGGTCGAGCACCGCCACCTCGGGGTGCGTCGCGTGCGCCTTCTCGACCGCCTCCAAGCCGTCGGCGGCCTCGGCCACCACCTCACACTCGCCGCTCTCGCTGAGCAGCGACACCAGCCCCTGCCGCACGATCGTGTGGTCGTCCGCGACCAGCACGCGGACGCGGCTCATGGGGCGCCCTCGGCCTCCTCGGCCGGGTCGGCGCCGAGCGGGATCTCGACCTCCACAACCGTCCCTTCCCCGGACGCCGAACGGACGCCGAAGCGGCCGCCGAAGAGCTCCACCCGGTCGCGCATGCCGCGCAAGCCCGATCCGGGGGCGTCGTCGGCGGCGGCGGTGTCGAAGCCGACGCCGCAATCGGCCACGCGCAGGCTGAGCCGCCCGGCGGAGCGCACCACCGCGACCTCCGCGCGCGGTGACTGGGCGTGCTTGAGGACGTTGGTGAGCGCCTCCTGGGCGAGGCGGAAGACCAGAGTCTCGATGTCGGGCTCGAGGCGCCGGTCGAGCCCTTCGGCGCGCAGCCCGACCGCCAGCCCCGCCCGCTGCTCGAGCGTGCGGGCGAGCCAGGAGAGGGCGGGGAGAAGTCCCAGGTCGTCGAGCACCGGCGGGCGGAGGAGCCGCGACAGCTCGCGCGTCTCGTGGAGCGCCAGGCCGGCGAGCTGGACCGAGTCGGCGAGGCGCGAGCGCAGCTCGCCCGGTACCGCCTCGGCCTTCTGCGCCAGCCGCTCGAGCTGCGTCTTGAGCGCGGTCAGGGTCTGGCCGAGGCCGTCGTGGAGCTCGCGGGCGAGGCGCCGCCGCTCCTCCTCCTGGACCTTCCAGACCGCCCGCGCCAGACCGCGATAGCGGCGCTCCCCCTCGATGAGCTGGCGGAAGAGCCGCTCGTTCTCGGTGGTGATGCGCCGCACCCGCTCCACCACCTCGGCCATCGGGTCGGGCGGCGCGGATCTAGGGGCCAAGCGGCGGGCCTCCCGCGGTGACCGGCACGGCGGCAGGCAGGGCCGCGGCCGCGGCTTCGCCTGCCGCCAGCTCCCGCACCGCCGGGAGGCGCTCGAAGGCGGCGCGCTGCGCCACGGGCAGCTCGCGGCGCAGGCGTGCGACCTCGGCGCGCCCGCGCCGCCGCTCCTGCGCCGCCTCGGCGCCGCGGCCCTGGGCATCGAGCGCCCGGGCGAGGAGGAGGCGCAGGCGGTGCTCGCCGGCGTAGCCGCCCGCGTCCATGCCGCGCAGCGCCTCGCGCGCCGTGCTCTCGGCGCGCGGCGCGTCACCCGCGGCGAGCGCAGCCGCCGCCACGGCCTCGGCCGCCGTCAAGCGCAGCTCGCCGTGCCCCAGCAGGTCGGCCTCCCGCTTGACGGCGTCGAGCTCGGCCGCCGCCCCGGAGCCGCCGGCGAGCGCGGCCGCGAGGCGCGCCTGCAGGAGGCCGACGACGCTGTGGCTGGCGCGCGCTTCCTCGACGGCGCGGGCGAGCGCCGGACGCGCCGCGGCCCGGTCGCCGGCGGCGAGCGCCCGCTCGCCCTGCAGGCGCAGCAGCTCCGAACGCTGCTCGCGGTTGCCGCTCTCCTCGACCCAGCGCGCCGCCGCGGCGAGCCGGCGCTCGGCCTCGCCGGGGGCCCCGAGGTCGAGAAAGACCTCGGCCTCGGCGAGCGTGAACTCGGCCAGCCCGCGCGGGTCGCGCAGCGCCGCGAGCACGGCCAGCGCCTCGCGATACGAGGCGAGGGCGGCGGCGTAGCGCCCCTGCCGGTGCGCGAGCCGCCCGAGATGGCCGAGCGAGACGGCGGTGGCCTCCTTCATGTCCAGCTCGCGGCTCTTGGCCAGAGCCTCGAGGAACGAGCGCGTGGCGCGCGACCACTCCCCCTGGGCGAGCTCGAGCAGGCCGACGCTCTGCGTCGCGAGCAGGACGCCGGTCGCGTCACCGGCCTTCTGATAGACGTCCAGCGCCTGCCGCCAGTAGACCATCGCGTTGTCGTACTGGCCGAGGAGGTAGTACGCGTAGCCGACGTTGTTGAGGCTCTCGCCAACCCCGAGTCGCTCGCCCAGAGCGCGCCGCTCCCCGAGCGCCCGGCGGTAGCGCTCGAGCGCCTCCTCGTAGTCGCCGCGCTCCTCGGCGAGCACGCCGAACTCGTTGAGCAGATCGGCGACGCCGGCGCGATCGCCGATCCGCGCAAGGATCGCGAGGCCCTGCCGCAGCAGCTCCTCGGCCCGCGCCGGGTCGCCGCGCACGGTGTGCACGGCCGCGACGTTGCGCAGCGTCGTGGCGTAGCCGCGCTCGTCGCCGATGGCGTGGCGGATCTCGCCCGCCTGCTCGTAGTGGCGGAGGGCGGCGTCGAGGTCGCCGAGCGAGCGGTAGCCGACGCCGAGGGCGTTCAAGACGTCCGCCCTCCCTTGCTGATTGCCGAGGCGGTTCTGGATCACCATCGCGTGCACCAGGTGCTCGTCGACCGCCTTACGGCTGTTGCCGGCCATGATCGAGAACTTCCCGAGCAGGTACCAGGCGCGCGGGTGATTGGGGTCGGCCGCGACCACCCGCTCGAGCTCACGCGCGGCGGGAGCGAGCGCGCCGGTCTCGGCACGCGCCTCGGCGAGCGTCACGCGCGCCTCGAGGTCGTTCGGATAGCGGGCGACCAAGGCCTCCAGAAGCTGCTGCGCGCGCTCCGGATCGCCGGCGAGGCGCGCCTCGAGCGCCCGCGCCTCGTGCGCGAGGCGGCTCTCCGCGGCGCCGAGGATGCCGAGCGCCTGGCGCGCCGCGTCGAGCGCCCGGTCGCCGTAGCCCAGGGCCTCGCGGGCGCGGGCGAGCCGCACCCAGGCGGCGGCGAAGCGGCCGTCGGCGGCCACCGCCCGCGCCAGCGCCGGCTCCGCCTTGAGCGGCTCGCCGCGCAGCAAGGAGGCCACGCCCTCGGCGTACGCCGCCGCGGCGGCCGGCGAGGCCGAAGCGCTTCCGGTCGCGTTTTCCGGGGACTCCACGGCGAGGCGCCGGCGCAGCGCCGCCCCCAGCTCGCCGACCAGCTCGAGCACCTCCTCGGGCCGGTGGCGCTCGGCGGCGAGCGGGTCCGCGGGCAGGCCGGGGAGGTCGGCGGCGACCAACCGCAGGTCGACCCGCACCGTCCGGCCCATGCTGCGCACGCTGCCGGTCACCAGGCGATCGGCGTCCAGGAGCTCCGCGAGCTGGCGGAGCTGCGCGGCCGGCAGAGCGCCGGCGGGGAGCTTCAGGTCCTGGAGGGTGCGCAGCACGCGCGCGCTGTCGACGACCCGCAGGTCGGGGCTCTCCGCGAGCGCCGTGGCGAGCAGGTCGGCGACGCCCGCCCCGGCCCAGGCGAGATCCGGGCGGCCGGTCTCGTCCGCGAGCGGCAGGACCGCCACGGCGTGGTGGGGACGGCCCGCCGGCGCGGCCCCGCCGGTCGCCTGCTCACGGGCGACGGCCAGCCAACCGACGACGGCGACCGCCGGCAGGAGAAGGCCGGCCGCGACCGCGGCGCGGCGGCGGGAGGGAGAGAGCGCTGCGAGGCTGCGCGTCGGAGTCCAGCGCCCGCTCGTGGCGCGGCCGGCGTCGAGATCGGCCAGCAGCTCGGCGGCGTTCTGGTAGCGGGCGGCAGGGTCGCGCGCCAGGAGGCGGCGCAGCACGGCGCGCAGGAACCGCGGCGCGGCCACGCCCGCCGTGCCGAGGTCTCGCGGCTCGCCGGCCAGGCGCTGGGCGAGGACCTCGGTGTCGGTGCCGCCGGCGAAGGGGAGCTGGCCGGTCAGCATCTCGAAGAGAACCAGGCCGAGCGCGTAGAGATCGCTTCGCCCATCCACCTCCTCGCCTTTCGCCTGCTCGGGCGAGAGGTAGTCGAGCGTCCCCACCACCGCGCCCGGACGCGTCAGCCCGGCTGAGCGCAGCGAGCGGGCGACGCCGAAGTCGGTGACGTAGGCGCGGCCGGCGGCGTCGAGCAGGATGTTGGCGGGCTTCAAGTCGCGGTGCACGACGCCTTCGCCGTGGGCGGTGTCGAGCGCCTCGGCGAGCTGGCGTGCGACCGCCACCGCCTGCTCGGCCGGCAGCGGTCCGTCGGCCTCCAGCACCTGGCGCAGCGAGCGGCCGCGCACGAAGTCCATGGTGAGGAAGTGGAGGTCGCCGTCGCCGCCGATGTCGTGGATGCGGACGACGTTGCGATGACTGACCTGCCGGCCGAGGATCAGCTCCTTGCGGAAGCGGTCGAGCAGCCCTTCCTCGGCCGAGAGCTCGGCGCGCAGGGTCTTGACCGCCACCTCGATGCCGAGCTGCTCGTCGAGGGCGCGGTAGACGATCCCCATCCCGCCCACCCCGACCAGCTCGAGGATGCGATAGCGGCCGGCGAGAAGAACCCCGGGGGCGAGGCGGCGGGGGCCATCGGCGCTGGTCCGCGTCGCTCCCGCGGTGTCGCTCACGTCTGCACTCCCGAGGAGTGACCGTGCCGCGAGACGACGCCATGCCAGGTGGTGAGATCGCCCTTGCCGGACGGCTCCTGCCGGACGCCCCCCAAGTGGGGCCCGAGCGAGCGGTCGAGCAGCTCCTCCAGCCGCTCGCGCCAGGCGCCGCCGGCCGGGCCTTCGGCTTCCAGCTCGCGCGCCAGCGACTTGAGCTCGCCGTCGAGCCGCGCCACGGCGATCGCCATGCCGGCCTGCGCGGCCAGCGCCTCGAGGATCTCGAGGTCGAGCTCGGTGAAGGCGGCTCCGGCGCGGCGGCTGTCGGCGTAGACCACGCCGGCCAGCCGGTCGAGCACCTTGAGCGGTACGCAGAGGAGGGCGCGGATGCCTTCGCGCAGGACGCTCGGGCGATGGCCCAGGAGGGCGTCGCTGCGCGCGTCCGAGGTGGCCACCGGGCGGCCGGTGGCGAGCACGCGCTCGACCGCGGCGACGCTGCCGGAGAACTCGGCATGCGTCAGGTCGGACGAGGAGAGCCCGGCGGTGGCGGCGATGTCGAGGTCGCCGCCCGGCACGGTCAGCAGCACCATGCCGCGCTCGGCCCCGGAGAGTGCGAGCACCGAGTCGAGGATGCGGCGCAGCAGCCGCTCGAGCCCTTGCGCGGGACCGAGGCCGCGCGAGAGGTCGAGCGAGGTGCGCCAGCGCCGTAACCGCTCATCGGCGGTCTCGGCATGGTCGACCCGCTCGAAGCGCGCCAGCAGGCCGCCGAAGTTCACCCAGCAGCGGTCGGGGAGCGGCTCGACCTCGATCGGCGAGCCGTCGACCGCGGTGCCGTTCTTGCTCTCGAGGTCGGTGATCATCCACGGCTCTCCCTCCCGGGCGGGAGGGGTCAGCCGGGCGTGGCGGCGCGACACTCGCTCGTCGTCGAGCAGCACGTCGCAGCCGCCTTCGCGGCCCACGACCTGCTCGTGGTCGTCGCTCAGGTCGACCACTCGGGCCGGCCCGAGCGGAAGGTGGAGGATCAGCCGCGCGGCCATGCGCCACGAAGCCTGTTCACGGGCTGCCAGCCGGTCACAGAATCCCGAGCAGACCGCCCGAGTTGCTCTTGAGAACCAAGCTGAAGCGCAACGTGCCGGCGCCGGCGCGCAGGGCGCCGGCGACGTTCGTGAGGTCGCCGGCCGAGCGCCAGACGTCGGGGATCTCGGTGCCGCTGTGCGCCTTGACGTTGGCGGCGAAGGCTTCCATCCCCTGGATGGCCGTCACCAGCGACCCGCTCGAGAAGGCGGCGCGGGCGGCGGCGAGCTGCGCGACGAGGTCGGCGTGCACCGCTGGCGCGATCAGGGTCTGATGCTCGGTGAGCAGCGCCTCGAGGTGGTTGAACTTGCCGTTGATCACGCCGTTGATCGGGCGCAGGTCGACGACGATCAGGAACTCCGAGAAGCCGCCGGAGCTGCCGCGCACGCGGTAGCTCCCCATCCCCATCTCCTCGGTCACGTCCTGGAAGGGGCCGCCGAGGCTCGCCTTGAACAGGCGCAGCGGGCAGTTGGCGACGTAGGGCAGGTTGTGGGTGTGGATGCTCACCCCGACGATGCCGCTGAACGAGAGGCCGCCGGTCGCCGGCGGCTCGACCCGCAGCAGCACCGGGAAGCCGGCCGGGATCGAGACCAACGAATCGAGGAGACGCGAGAGGAGCGCGGGGTCGAGCGGATTGATGGTGAGCGCCGAAAGCCCCACGGCGTCCGCGGTCAGGCCGACGGAGCGCTCGAAGGCGATGGTCAGGTCGGCGCCGAGCCCACTGGGCAGCTCGATGCGTGCGGTCAGGGTGTCGCCCGAGACGACGGGATCGACGATGCCCTGCGCCCAGACTGCGGGCCCCGCCAGGAACGCCACGGCGACGAGCACGGCTGTCCGTTTCATTGGTACCCCCCTCAGCAGCCACGCTTAGCGCGTGCAACGAACGTGCAAGCTTCCGGCGCCGCCTGGAAGCCGGCCCCGGAAGGCCATTCTGCCACCGCCGTTTCAACGGCGTCAATAGTAGTACTACCACTATTGCCAGACGTGCATGTGCGTACTACCATGACGCCCATGAGCGAGCCGGCGCTGCAACAAGCCCCCACCGACGAGGGCGCCCCCGAGCTCTCCTCGCACGATCGCATCCTACTCTCGGCGCGCCACTTGTTCGCCGCCGAAGGATACGAGAACACGACCACGGCCGCCATCGCGCGCGCCGCCGGCACGAGCGAGTCGCAGCTCATCAAACACTTCGGCAGCAAGGAGGGGCTGCTGGAGGCGATCTTCGAGGACGCCTGGCTGCGCCTCGGCGACCGCATCGGGCAGTCCCTCGAGCAGGCGCCGACGCCGCTCGCGAAGCTGGGATCGCTCTCGGAGCTTATCCTCTCGGCGCTCGAGCGGGACGCCGACCTGCGCACGTTGATGCTGCTCGAGGGGCGGCGGATCCGGCGGCGCGGGCAGGTGGTGGGGCTGTCGCGGGGGTTTCTGCGCGTGGTGCGGTTGATCGACGGGCTCTTCGAGGAGATGCAGCAACGCGGCGAGCTGCGCGCGGGGCTCCACCCGCAGGCGGCGCGCTCGGTCCTGGTCGGCGCCTTCGAGGGGCTGCTGCGCGACCGGCTGCTGGCCGAGCGGGTGGACTACCCCGCCGCCTACGGCCCGCGCGAGGTCCGCGCCGCTTTCGGCGTGGTGCTCGACGGCTTCATGGCCCGGGACGGGCACCAGCCGGCGAGATAACCATCAGACCCTACGTGCTCTTCCTGTTGACCGCTGGCTTGGCGGCGTCGTTGATGGCGGCGCCGATGGCTGAGGTTTCTCGTCTCACCGGCACCGCGTTCGGGGAAGAAGTCGAAGCGCAGGTGCTGGGATTGCCTGAGGAGGCGAGGACGGTGCTTGGCGAGGCGATGGCGGCGGTGCGGCAGGTCGAACGGCTTGTCGAGCCGACGGGTGAGATGGTGGGGGGCGTTGCGGAGCTGAACGCGACGGCCGGCGGTGGCCCACGGCCGGTCGACCCCGTCCTCTTGGCGCTCCTCTCCCGCGCAGGTGACTTCTGTGTGTGGTCGGATCGGGCGCATGGGCCCCTCGGCGGGGAGCTTTATGGACTCTGGGGGCTGCGCGGCGGTGTGACGGCGCTCCCCGACGCCGAATCGCTGGCGCGAGCGGCCGCCGCCGCGGGCTGCGACCGCATGAGCATCGACCGTGCGGCGGGAACGGCTGCGCTCGCCGCCGGCAGCCGGCTCGATGTGCGGGAGTTTGCGGCCGGCCACGCCGCCGACCGCGCGGTCGAGGTGTTGCGAGGACGCGGCGCGACGAGCGGTCTGGTCCGGGTGGGGCCGGTGTGGCGAGGGTTCGGCGCCGGTCCGGAGGGGAAAGGATGGCGGGTGACGCTGCCGATGTTCGCCGGCATGGTCGAGCCGCTCGCCCCGATCTGGCTGCGTGATCGTTCGCTGGCCGTGATCGATGCCGGCGCGCGGCCGCTCACCATCGGCGGCGAGACCTTCGCCCCGTTCATCCATCAGCGCACCGGCCGGCCGGCCCAGGGCGCGCTCGCCGTCGTCGCCGTCAGCGAGCTCGGAGTCGACGCCCAAGGCGTGGCGGTCACGATGCTGCTCACCGGCGCCCGCGAGGGCCAACTGCGGCTCGGGTCGCTGCGCCCGCACCCCTCGGCGCTCTGGGTGCTCGGCACCGGCGCCGGCCCACCGCTTCTCGTCGACCATCGCTGGGCGCAGGTGCCCAAGCGATAGCCGCGAGCAATCCCGCGGACTACGAGGGATTCCCCAGCAGGGCATCCTCTCCCTGCACGGTCGCCGCGCCGCGCCGGCGGCGGAGCACGGCGGCGACGTCGCGCGCGGCGTGGGCGAGATAGCCGGCAAGCCAGAGGGCAGAGGCGGTGCAATGGACGGCGATCCAGGCCGTGCGCCAGGTCTCGTCGATAGTGGTCTGGATGAGGTAACCGGAGACCACCATGGGCACCAGGGTGAGCGCCATCGCGAGGCCGCTCGTGCGGCGCTGGCGGACGCCGCGGCGCCAGTGCATCCAGGCGTGGCGGTACCAGATCTGGCCGGCGACGAAGACCAGGAGCGGGGCGGTCAGGACGTGCAGGTGCTGCGTGGCCGGCTCGAGCGGGTGATTGATCACCGCGTAGGGATCGACCGGCGGCAGCAGGTAGCGCATCCAGGCGTAGACCAGGCCCGTCCCGCCGACCAGGAACGTCGAGACGTGCGCCAGCCAGACCTCGTAGCGGCTCACGGCCTCTGCTCTCCGAGCACCTGATGGATGGCGAGGACCCGCCGCACCGCGCCGGTGGTGGCGCGGGCGGTCAGCGTCGCGCCGGTGATCGGGCGGATGTCGCGCTTGAGGCTCAAGCCGGCGTCGAGCTCCCTGCCGGCGAACTGCCCGTACCAGCCGCCGCGCGGGAGGTAGTCGGGCGGCTCGCCGAAAGCCAGCACCTCGACCCGGCGGACCTTCCCTGCCGGATCGAGGACCACCATGACCGTCTCCGGCAGCGTGCGCACGCGGTGCGTGTCGAAGTAGGCCGTCCCCGCGACGCGCCCTTCGCTCGTCGCCACATAGGCGTGGACGAGCTTCGACGGGAGGTCCACCCCGGCCAGCGCCTCGGCGCGCGCGCGCTGCGCCGCGGTGAGAAAGCTCGTCCGCCGCTCGATGCGGCTCCCGGGGAAGGCGAGGCGCAGGGCTTCGTCGGTGGTCAGGAAGACTTTGGCGGAGGCGCCGGGGCCGCTGGCCAGCAGCAGCCCCAGCACGCCGAGCGCGATCCGCCTGGACCTAGAAGATGTATCCCAAGAGCACATTGAGCTGATCCGTCGCGGTGCCGGCTCCATTGTCGAAGTCCTGGTGGTCGAGCTTGAGGATGAGGGAGTCGATCGGCTTGTACGCGAAGCCGAGGGTGAGGCTCTCCGTGTCGTTGGCTGGGTTGCGGCGGAAACCGGCCGGGACCTCCTGCTGCGTGTCGAGCGTCTCCCAGCGCGCGAAAGGGATCAGCGACTGCTCGGCCTTGCCCCAGCGCGAGAAGACGTCGTAGCCGAGCTGCACGTACCAGCCTTCCAGCGCCTCGCCCACCGAGAGGTCGCCAGTCAGGCCGAGCGCGGCGTCGAGGGCGGCGACGTCGTCGACCGTGCCGCGGGCGCCGAGCGCGCGCAGCTCGAGCCCGCGCCAGCGCCACTCGAGGTGCCCCTCGAGGAGCGTGGTGCGGGCGTC
Organism: Thermoanaerobaculia bacterium; assembly: GCA_044866775.1. GTDB lineage: Bacteria > Acidobacteriota > Thermoanaerobaculia > Multivoradales > UBA5704 > DASUNQ01. The sequence goes on from JBIOUG010000189.1 coordinate 12,540, forward strand.
CACGGCGCCGCCTTGCGGCGTGCGCAGGCCCTGGCCGGAGTCGCCGAGGTACACCGAAGCGCCGGCCAGCAGACCGGGCGCGCCGGTCCAGTCGAGACGCGCGACCAGGGCGAAGTCCTCGGCCTTCGCCTGCGCCCCCTTCTGCCGGCCACCGCGCAGCCCGCCGGCGCTGAACCCCGAGGCGTCGAAGCCGTTGACGAGATAGGCGCGGTAGGTCAGCGGTCCGACCTCGCCGAAGACGCCGAGCCCGTTCTCGCGCCAGGTCGTGGGCAGGAGCGCCGACTCGACCGCCGGCCGCCGCGCGCCGAGGAAGACCGTCGGCTCGTGCAACTCGTTGATGAAGCCGACCGGCAGCAGCAGGAGGCCGGCGCGGAGCCCCAGCTCGGGACGCCAGAGGTAGTCGACGTACGCGAACTCGACCGACACGTCCCCGCCTTCTTCGACCGACGCGTGCTCGTACTCGATCTCGCTGTTGAGCAGCCAGCGGTCGTTCCACTTGTAGCCGAAATAGAGGACGCCGCGCAGGAAGTCGGCGCGATCGGTGCGGCCCGAGGCCGCGCCGTCGTCGCGGCGGCCGTCGAAGTCCTCGTAGAGGAGCTCGCCGTAGCCGCCGATCGAGAGTCCCTCGCCGGCGCGGTACACCTTGGACGCCGCCGGTCCCAGTCCGTATTGGCCGCGGTCGGCCTGCGGCGCCGCCTCACCGAGCGTCAGCGTCTCGATCTCCTCGGCCAGCACCTCGATCCGCCGCTCGAGCTCGTCCAGCCGGTTCGGACCGAGCGCCGCCTGTCCTGCCTCCGGCGCCGCCGCCTCGCTCTGCAGTCGCTCGACCTCCTTCTTGAGTGCCGCCACCTCGCGCTCCGGCGTCTCGATCCGCTCCGCCGAGGTCTGCGCGACGAGCGGCGCTCCGGCCAGCACCAAAACGAGGACCACCAGCAGGCGGCCCACACCCTTCGCAAAGCTCTCCGACATCGATAGTCTCCTCATGCGCGCGCGGGCTCCGCCCGCGCGGGTCAGGGGGCGGTGGGTGGTCACGGTTCGCAGCCGCCACCCTCCGCCCTCGGTTGACCGGCCGGCGCGTTACCGCCGGGCCGGCTGCTCGGGCACTGCTGCTGCTGCTCCTTCTCTGGTTGTCCAAAAGTCGATCGTCACGCCCGGTACGCGCGGCGCCAGCCGGCCGTGCAGCTCCGGGCTCGCGAGCGCGCGCAGCCCATCGTCCTCGACGACCAGCGCCAGCACGTACGCACCGGGACGCTCCGCCGCCCAGGCGAGCGCTTTCTCCGGCCCGAGGACGTAGAGGCCGGTCGACAGGCAGTCGGCGCGCAGCGGGTCGGCCGTCCAGACGGTGAGGCTGCCGAAGTCGGGCGCCGGCATTCCGCTGTGTGGATCGAGAAGGTGACCGATGCGCCGCCCGCCGGCGACCATGCCGCGCTCGCCGTTGCCCGAGGTCGAGACCGAGCCGCCGGCGACCGTGAGCGACAGGACGGCGCGGTCGCGCCGCTGCGGATCGGCAATCAGCACCTCCTGGCGCTCGCCGCCCAAAAACGCGAGCTGCCCGCCGAGATCGAGCGTGGCGCCGGTCACTCCCGATGCCGCGGCGAGGGTCGCGAGCGCCGCGGCGAGCCCCGCCCCTTTGCCGAAGCCGCCCTCGTCGAGCACCAGCCCAGGCCGCCGGCGCACTGCAGCTGTCGCGGGGCGCGCGGCGCCCGCCGCCGGCGCGGGCAGCAGGTCGAGGCCCTCCATGCCGCCGGCCTGAACCGCCGCGCGGCGCTCGGCAACCGGCGGCACGCGCCCTCCCACTCGCAACCCCCAGGCGGCGGCCAGCCGGCCGATCGCCGGATCGAAGGCGCCGCCCGTCTCGCGCCAGCAGGCCTGCGCCGCCGCCAGCTCGCGGGCCAGCGCCGGCGAGAGCGCTACCGGCGTGCCAGCGGGAGCGCGGTTGAGCCGTGCCAGCTCGCCGTCCTCACGCCATGTCGAGAGCCGCGCCTCGGCAGCCTCGAGCGCGCGCACCGCGCTCTCGCTCGCCGCCAGCGCCGCGCCGCGATCGCTCGCCTCGACTTTCAGCTCGAGCGACGTGCCCATCAGCGCCAGCCGCCGCTCGATCGACGTCACCTCACCGTCGGCAGTGGCAGCACCGTGCTGCGACGCCCCTCCACCCAGACCGTCTTGCCAGGCGAACGGAGAGACGTCCGGCAACGCTGCGTACACGGCGGGCTCCGCCGTCGAATGCCCGACGGACAGGGCACCAAGCGCGGCCGCCAGGAAGCCGAACGTGGCCAGGCTGACCACCTGGAGGCCTCTCACGCCCCCGCCTCCGCCGCCGGCGAGAGCCAGGCCTTGCCTTCCTGGCGACCGCCACCGTCCTCGGCGCCGCGCGCCCGTCCCAGAGCCTCCGGCGCCGCCGCTCCCACTGCTGCTCCCGCTGCCGCAGGCAGCGGACTTCCGGGCGCGATGCGGCGGCCGTGCGGGCAGCGCTCCGGCCGTCCGAGGAAGTCGGCCACCTGCTCCTCCCATCCCGGCGCCAGCGGCGTCTCGCGCCCGCACTCGGCGGCACAGTGCCCGAGGGTGCGGGCGAGGAGGGTCTCGGCCAGCCGCAGCCGGCGCACCGCCGAGGCCGCCGCGGCGCGGCCGGGCGGGGTGAAGACGACGCCGGCGCCCGCGGTGCCGGTGGCGTTGGCGGCCAGAAGCCCGTCCGCGAGCAGCTCCGGCACTCCGCGGCGCGTGGTCGAGACCCGCCCGCCATCCTCCTCCAAGGTCTGCCACAGCTCGGCCAGCAGGTGGTCCACCGCCGGCTCCCCGGGCGCTGCCGCCGCCAGCCGGCCGTGCTCGAGGCGCAGCTCGCGGTCGGCGCGCGCCGCCAGCGCCGGGTCGTGCGTCACCAGCACGACCGCATGGCCGCGGCGGTGGAGGTCTTCGAGCAGCGCCACCACCACCGCCTGGTTGGCGGCGTCGAGGTTGCCGGTCGGCTCGTCGGCAAGCACGAGCGGTGGGTGGTTGATGAGCGCGCGGGCGATGCAAACGCGCTGCTGCTCGCCGCCCGAGAGCTGCGACGGCAGGTGCCCCAGCCGGTCGCCGAGCCCGACGCGGGCGAGCGCCGCCTCGGCCTCCGGGCGGTCGGTCATGCTGTGGACGTACTGCGCCAGCATGACGTTCTCGAGCGCCGTCAGATACGGGATGAGGTGGAACTGCTGGAACACCAGGCCGACGCCGCGCTGGCGGTAGCGGGCGAGCGCGCGCGCCGAGAGCGCCGCGAGATCGACGCCGCCGACGCACACCCGGCCGGCGCTCGAACGGTCGAGGCCGGAGAGGATGTTGAGCAGCGTGGTCTTCCCTGAGCCGGAGGGGCCGGTGACGGCCACCCACTCGCCGGGCTCGACGGTGAAGCTCAAGCCGTCGAGCGCCGCGATCGGGCCGAAGCGGCGGGAGAGCTCCTGGACCTCGACGAGCGGCGTCACTCCCACTCCCCCTGGAGCACCCTGGCGGTGTCGAGCCGCGCCACGCGGCGCAGCGCCATGGCGAGCGCGCCGCCGACCACCAAGAGCGCCGCGCCGGCCGCCGCCGCGAGGCCGCCGGCGGTCACCGCCGCGCCGCCGGCGCCGACCGCCGAGCCGGCGCCGCCGAGGACACGCCCCGCCAGCACCGCGGCCGCAACCTCGCCCGCCAGCTCGCCGGCGAGCGCCGCCAGGAGCGCCGCCGACAGCAGCTCGGCCGCGAAGAGCCCGCCCACCCGCCGCGGCTCGCAGCCGAGGGCGAAGAAGAGCCCCATCTCGCGCCGCCGCTCGCCCAGGAGCGCCGTCGTCGCCGCGCCGACGGCGACCAGCGCCAGCGCCAGCGACACGGCGCCGACGGCGCCGAGGAGCAGGGTGAGGCGCTGCGACAGCCGGCGGTCGGAGGCGCTGACGCGCAGCAGCGGCCGCGCCTCGGCGCCGGCGAGCGTCGCCTCGACCGCCTGCCCTACCGCCTCGAGCTGGGCCCCGTCAGCCCGTACCTCGATGCGCGCCAACCCCTCGCCGGCGGGCGCGGCGAGACCGCGCGCCCAGACGACGCCGGGCAGGCCGCGCACCCGCGCGAGATCGGCCGCGGCAAGCCACTGGAGCCCACCGACCTCCGGACGCACCACCAGGTTGGGGCCGAAGGCCGCGAGGTCGGTCCCCACCTGCGCCTGGACACGGCTCGTGAAGCTGCCCAAGGTCGAGACCGTGGCCGCGGCGACGGCCACCGCGCCGGCGATCAGCGCGAACTGGCGGCAGCGGCGGGAGAGGCTCCCGAGGACCAGGCGCACGAGCATCAGGCCGCGGCCCTCTTGAGCAGCGCGGCCGGATGGCGCGCCAGCGCCCGCACCACGGGCGGCAGGCTGGCGAGCGCGGCGAGCAGGAGACCGACGAACGCGGCGAAGGGAACGAGGACGGGCGCGGCCGGAACGGCGACGCCCAGCGCCGCGTCGCCGAGCAGCCGCCCCGCCGGCAGCCCGAGGGCGCCGCCGAGGAGCCCCCCGGAGGCGCCGAGGAGCGCCGCCTCGACGAGGAAGAACCCCGCGACGCGGGCGCGCCGCGCGCCGAGCGCCACCAGCAGGCCCGCCTCGAGACGGCGCTCGAGGACGGTCGCGGTCATCGCCGCGGTGACGCCGAGCACGGCGCCGGTGAGCGCGACGGCGGCCAGGGCCAGGAGCACCGCGCGCAGCCGGCCCAGTACCTCGGCGGTGGCGCCGGTGACTCCTCGCACGACGCCGGTCCGGGCGCCGGGGATCGCCTCGGCGATCTGGAAGGCAACCGAGGAGGGGTAGGCCGTGCAGTACCAGACGTCGTACTCCTCGCGCGTCATGGCGGACGGCGGCTTGCGGTTGGCCGCCTCGGGGGTGGTGAGCGCGAACACTTCGGCGCTGCGGAAGCGCTCCGGCCGGCCGGCGAGCGCCTGCGCCACGCCGAGCGGCGCCAGCGCCTGCTCGTCCTCGTCGCCGCCCGAGGCGACGATCCCGACGACCGCCAGCCGGCGGCGGCGCTCGCCGAGCGCTACCTCCACCGCGCCGCCCGCCGCCGCCCCCAGCCGCGCGGCGAGCCGGCGGCCGAGCGCCACCTCGTCCGCGCCGTCGCGCGGCCAGCGGCCGGCGAGAGCGAGCGTCGGGCGCGTCGACGGGAGGCCGGTCCGCCAGCCCGGCTCGAGCGCGTGATCGAACCAGGTGCCGACGAGGGTCGTGACGAGGCCGCCTTGTGCCTCTCCGGCATCCACCGCTGCCAGCCGCACCCGCAACGGATAGAGCGGCGCCAGCGCCACGACGTTATGGCGCCAGAAGATGTCGCGCACCGCGGGCAGCACGCCGATCGGCAGCGTCTCGCCCTGCCGCGACGCGATCGTGATGTTGGCGCCGTAGGAGCCCATCTCGGCCGCCAGGCGGTCGCCCGAGGCGAGCAGGACCTCGACGAGCGCCGTGGCGCCGAGAGTGCCGATCGCCACGGCCGAGAGCGCGAGGAGCTTGCGCCGGGTGCCCCGGCGCAGCGACTCGAGGAGCAGGCGGCCGAGCACGCGTCTAGCCCCCGTGCTCCAGGTGGCCGGAAGCGCCGCCGAAGTGGCCGGCGCCCTTCGCGAGCTCGGCGAGCTCGATCACCACCGCGTCGCCTTCGCGGCGCGAGCGCAGCGGGATCGGGTTGCAGCCGCCGGGCTGGCCGATGGTGGGCGGATAGATCGCCGAGGAACAGTGCAGGCAGACGATGCTCGAGCCGTCCTGCGCGTAGCCCTTGGCGCCGCAGATCAAGCAGGCGTCATAGGCGACCGCCACCTCGCGCTCGTCGAGGCGGACGACGAAGAAGCGCACCGGGTGTCCGCCGACCTCGACCGCGAAGCGCGCCAGCTCGCCTTCGGCGAGCCGCGCGAGCGGGATGCGCACCGCGCCCGTCGCATCGGCGGCGACCGCGGTCGCCGGCGAGAGGGCGAGCGGCTGCCGGCCGTAGACCAGGCCGGCGCCGAGCACCAGCAGGATCGTCATCCCGAGCGCCCCGCCGACCAGGCGGGCGCGCCGCTGCCGCCGCAGCGCGGCCCGCTCGAGACGCGCCGCCGCGGCGTGCGCCGTTTCGCCCGCCGCCATCTGGCGCCCGGGCACCAGGAGCATGACGAGCGGCAGCGCCAGCACCGCGAGGACGAAGAAGAACTCGTCCTTGACCAGCGGGCCCACCAGCGCCATGGTGCGCTCGCTGGCGGGGAGCCAGCCGGCCTCGGACAGCTCGTGGTAGCCGTTGACCAGGAGCTGGAGCACGAAGATGCCGAGGGCGACGCCGGTGATCTTGAAGAAGCGCGCGAGGTCGAGCGCCAGGCTGCCGCGCACGAAGAGGACGCCGAAGGCGACCGCAGCGCCGAGCCCGAGCGCCGCGCCGAGGAAGGCGAGGAGGCCGCTCGTGGTGAGCGACAGCGCCGAGAGGAAGAAGACCGTCTCCACTCCCTCGCGGAAGACCATCAGAAAGGTGAAGAGGAAGACGCCGGCGGCGACCGGCGCGCCGGCCCGGCGCGCCAGGATGCGCGCCAGCGACCCCTGCATCTGCCGCGCGATGCCCCGGCCGTGGCGCCACATCCAGACCACCATGCTCGCCACCACCACCGCCGAGGCGACGTAGAGCACGCCCTCGAACGCCTCCTCGTTGACCGCCACGCGGTAGAGCGCCCAGGCGCCCAGGAAGCTGCCGGCGACCGCCGCCGCGAGGCCGCTCCACACCGCGCCCAGGTAGCGCCCCTCGCCCTCCTTGCGCAGGAAGGCGACGATGATCCCTACCACCAGCGCCGCCTCGACGCCCTCGCGCAAGGTGACGACGAGGGCCTCAAACATGGCTCCCCCCGTCGGCGGCCGCCGCCCTCTCGGCCTCGGCGCAGCGGTTGCAGAGGCCGTTGATCTGCAAGCTGTGGCGGTTGGGGAGAAAGCCGTGGGCGCGGCAGATCTCGGTCTGCAGCGCGGCGATCCCGGCGCTGAGGAACTCCACCACCCGCCCGCAGCCGGTGCAGACCAGATGGTCGTGATGCTGCCCCGGGTGGACGTGCTCGTAGAGGAAGCGCCGGCGCCCCAGCCGCTGTTTGCGTGCCAGCCCGAACTCCACCAGCAGGTCGAGGTTGCGGTAGACGGTGGCGCGCGAGATGGCCACCCCCGCCGCGCGCAGCGCGCCCAAGAGCTGCTCGGCGTCGATGTGACCGTGCTGTGCGAAGACCTCGTCGAAGAGCGCGACGCGCTCGGCGGTCACCCGCTGGCCGCGCTCGCGCAGGGTGCGGAGGAACTGCTCCTTCTCGCGGGGCTCGAAGCTGGGGCGGGCGGTGCCGGAGTCCTGGATCAAGCGGTCTTCTCGTCCCTGTTGAGATTCAATCTCAATAGACGAGAAGCATTCTGGACCGTTCCGGTCCTCTTTGTCAACGGCTGCCGGAAGGACTCCGCAAGTCTCTATGTTACCGTAGAGATAGCGCCCGTAGCGGGCGCGAGGAGAAGTCGCCGGTGAGGCCCGAGGAGCCACAGACGATCCCCCTGCCGACGGAGCCTGCGCCGGAGGAGCGCCTCGCCATCCGCATCGTTCCCGACCCGGTCAGGCCCCTGCCGGTCCGCACGCGCGTCCTCATCTTCATCGCCGGCTGGCTGCTGATCCTGGTGGGCGTGGCGGGGCTGGTGCTTCCCGGCATCCAAGGGATCTTCACCATCCTCCTCGGCGCCGCCCTCCTCTCGCTCGACAACGAGCTGGTCTACCGCGGCCTGCGACGCGGCCTCGCGCGCTGGCCGCGGGCGTGGCAGCGCATCGAGCGCTTCCGCGAGAAGGCGCACTTCCACCTCCACCGTCGTCGGCGGGACTAAGGCGCGAAGGCTTTCGCGCCGGGCTCTAATCAATGCTAGGAGCGCTTTCCGTCGCGCGCCCAGCGCGACGGGCTCTTAGCTCAGCGCTGGTCGAGGGGGACGTACGCCCGCTCGGTGGCGCCGGTGTAGATCTGCCGCGGGCGGTTGATGCGGGTCTTCGGATCGGCGCGCATCTCGAGCCAGTGGGCGATCCAGCCGGGCAGGCGCCCGAGCGCGAACATCACCGTGAACATGTTGGTCGGCAGCCCCATGGCGCGGTAGATGAAGCCGCTGTAGAAGTCGACGTTGGGGTAGAGCTTGCGCTCGATGAAGAACTCGTCCTCGAGCGCCACCGCCTCGAGCGACTTGGCGATGTCGAGCAGCGGGTCGCGGACGCCGACGCTCGCCAGGACCTCGTCGGCCATCTGCTTCAAGATGCGCGCGCGGGGATCGAAGTTCTTGTAGACCCGGTGGCCGAAGCCCATCAGCCGGAACCCCGACTCGCGGTCCTTGGCCATGCCGACGTACTTGCGGTAGTCGCCCCCGTCCTGCCGGATCCGCTCCAGCATCTCGATGACCTTCTGGTTGGCACCGCCGTGGAGCGGTCCCGAGAGGGCGCTGATGCCGGCCGAGATGGAGGCGAAGAGGTTGGCCTGGCTGCTCCCCACCATGCGCACCGTCGAGGTGCTGCAGTTCTGCTCGTGGTCGGCGTGGAGCACGAGCAGCAGGTCGAGCGCCCGCTCGAGCACCGGCGGCACTTCGTAGCCCTCGGCCGGGACCGAGAACATCATGTTGAGGAAGTTGGCCGAATAGCCGAGGTGGTTCTGCGGGTAGACGAACGGCTGGCCGATGCTCTTCTTGTACGAGTAGGCGGCGATCGTCGGCACCTTGGCGATCAGCCGGATGATGTTGGTGTCGAAGTCCTCGTTCTTGCCGGTCTCCGGGTAGTACGCCGAGAGCGACGCCACCATCGCCGAGAGCATGGTCATCGGGTGGGCGGTCGTCGGGTAGCCCTCGAAGAACTTCTTGAGGTCCTCGTGGATCAGGCTGTGGTAGGTCAAGCGGCGGCGGAAGGCGTCGAGCTGGCCGCGGCTCGGCAGCTCGCCGTAGATCAGCAGGTAGGCGACCTCGACGAAGTCGGCGCGGCCGGCGAGCTGCTCGATCGGATAGCCGCGGTAGCGCAGGATGCCGCGCTCGCCGTCGATGAAGGTGATCGCGCTCTCGCAGGAGCCGGTGTTGCCGTAGCCCGGGTCGAGCGTGATCGCGCCGGTCCGCGCCCGGAGCTGCGAGATGTCGAGGCCGACCTCTCCCTCCGTCCCGACGACGACCGGCAGCTCGAGGTCGCGGCCGTCGAGGACCACCTTCGCTTGGGCCATGCCAGTCTCCAGGCTGGGCTGCTCTTCTGTGATCGCCTTCATCTGCGGGGGGGCACGCGGCCCATCACGATTCTACCCCAGGCTCTCCGCTACCGCTTTACAGCTCGCGCAGCGCCGTGGCCACCGGCAGTCGCGCCGCGCGGATCGCCGGGAAGAGGCCGCCGACGAGGCCCATCAGCAGCGCGTAGACGAGTCCCTGGACGAGGAGATCCGGCGTCACCTGGAAGGCGAACGCCACCTGGCTGAAGCTCGTCCAGTTGAGGGTCGAGGTGCGGAAGCCGTCGAAGGCGGCGTAGGCCAAGACGGCGCCGAGCACGCCGCCGGCGAGAGCGAGGAGGAGCGACTCGGCGAGCACCGAGACCACGACCGGGCCGGCGCCGAAGCCGAGCGCCCGCAGGGTGCCGATCTCGCGCGTCCGCGCCGCCACCGCCGAGTACATGGTGTTGAGGGCGCCGAAGACGGCGCCGATTCCCATCAGCAGGGCGACGATTCCCCCCAGATAACGGATCAACGCCACCAGGATCCGCGACTGACCGGCGTAGAACTCGCTCTGCCGCTGGACCGTCACGTCGAGGCGGGGGTCCCGCGTCAGCGCGTTCTTGAAGCCGTCGAAGGCCGCCGGCGACTCGAGCCGCGCGATGACGCTCTGGAAGGTCGGGCCGCGCCGGAAGGCGGGCTGGAGGACGCTGACGTCGCACCACAGCTCGGACTCCCAGAGCGAGCCGCCCGAGGCGAAGTGGCCGACCACCTGCCATTCGGTCTGTCCCCAGCGCAGGGGGGCGCCGACGTCGAGCCCCGTGAACTGCTGCGCCGCGGCCTCGCCGACGATGAGCTCGTTGGTCCCCCATGCGAACATGCGGCCCGCGGTGATCCGCACGTCGCGCACCGCCAGCGCCGCGGGCTGGATGCCGCGCAGCGGCACGTTGGCGGCGGTGCCGGTCGAGCGCTTGGGCGCGTCGACGACCACGAACAGCTCGGCCGAGGTGAGCGGGGTGTTGGCCTCGACGGCCCCCGGCCCGGCGGCGGCGCGCGCCACCCCCGGCGCCTGGGCGATGATCTGCGTCGCGTCGCGCATCACGATGCTCGTCATCTCGCCGTCGGCGCCGCCGCGCAGCACGATCGCGGTGTCGTCGGTGCCCGCCGTCGCCATGGTGCGGCGGAAGCCCTCGCCGATCGACAGCACGGCGACGAACACGGCCACCACGCCCGCGACGCCGACCATCGTCGCCAGCGAGGCGCCGCGGCGCTGCCAGAGGGTCGCGAGGTTCAGGCGGATGACCGCCCACGTCTGTTGCAGCCAGTGCACGGTCAGACCCTCCTCAGCGCGTCGACGATCCGCAGGCGGGTCGCCTGGACCGCCGGCAGCGCCCCGGTCGCGAGGCCGAGCAGGACGACGAGCGCGATGCCGAGCGCCACGTCCCGCCCCGGGAAGTAGAAGATCGGCAGGAAGCCGCCGGTCGGGTCCCCCTGCGCGATCGCCAGCGCCGCGATCGCGAGGCCCAGCCCGCCGCCCAGGAAGGTCAGCAGCAGCGACTCTCCGAGCACCAGCCCCAGGACCTGGCGCTTGGTGTAGCCGAGCGTCTTGAGCACCGCCAGCTCCGAGGTCCGCTCGCGCACCGCCTGGGCCATGGTGTTGCCGGCGACCAGCAGCATGGTGAAGAAGACCGCGGTGACGATGGCGGTGATCATCGCCCCGACGTTGCCGACCTGGTCGGCGAAGCCCTGGGCGAGCGCCTTCTCGGTCTCGGTCTTGGTTTCGGCGGGCGAGTTGGCGAACTGGGCGTCGATCTTGGCGGCGATCTGCGGCGCCGCCTGCGGGTCGGCGATCTTCACCAGGTACCAGCCGACGATCCCCTGCCCCCACTGCCGCGCCTCGTCGAAGTAGTCGTAGCGGAAGAGGAACTGCGTGATGTCGGTCCCCTTCTCCTTGCCGTCGTAGATGCCGCGCAGGTTGAACTCCCAGACGCGGCTGCCCCCCTTCTTGCGATAGAAGAACGGCGCCTGGATCGGGATCCGGTCGCCGACCTTCCAGTCGTAGCGCTCGGCGGTCTTGCGGCCGACGATGGCGCCTTCGCGGTCGGCGATCCAGGCCTGCTTCTG
>JBIOUG010000190.1:0-12749 GCA_044866775.1 Thermoanaerobaculia bacterium
CCGTCCTGGCGACGGCGCTTGTCCACTGGCTGGTGGGCCACGCGGCGGCCGTCAAGGCGCTGTTCGGCAACCTCGCCGCGCGCTAGCCGCTCGTCCGGACCCTGCAAGGAGACCACATCATGGCCAGGCCCGAGCCCCCGCAGACCGCTCCCATCTCGACCGGACTCGCCCAGGAGGACCCCATCGCCGAGCGGCTCGTCGCCGAGGAGATCGGCGCCGACACGCTTCCCCCCGAGGCGCTCGTCGAGGAGGGGCTGACCATCGAGGAGGGCCTCCCGGCCGCCGGGCCGGCGGTCGAGCGCTCCGCCATCGAGGACGGGCTCGCGGCGGCCGACGCTGCGGTTGTGGGCCTGAACGTGCCGGCCGTGGAGGTCGTGGAGCCGCCGCCGGAGGAGTTGGTCCTCAGCGAGGTCGACGAGTGCTACTTCCGCGGTCCCGAGGACCCGAACCGCGGTCTCTCCTCGAAGGAGCTGAAGCACCTCGACGACTGGGACGACCAGACCGCGGCGGACCAGGAGAACCTGCCGGATTACGAGCAGCAGGGATAGCTATACTCCCGGGGTGCGCTACCCCCTCGCCCTGTCCTTCAAGATCATCGCCCTCGCGCCGCAGATCTCGGTGCGCGACGCGGCAGGGCAGGAGGTCTTCTACGTCAAGCAGAAGCTCCTCAAGCTCAAGGAGAAGATCGGCGTCTTTGCCGACAGCAGCCAGGCGCGCCGGCTCTACGAGATCAACGCCGACCGGGTGCTCGACTTCTCGGCGCGCTACACCTTCACCGGCGCTGACGGACAGGAAGTCGGATCGGTCAAGCGCCGCGGCGCCCGCTCCCTCTGGCGCTCGACCTACGAGGTGACCGCTCCCGGTGGCGCCACGCTCCTCCTCGAGGAGGAGAACCCCTGGATCAAGCTGCTCGACGGCATCGTCGGCGAGATCCCGCTCGTCGGCGCCTTCAGCGGCTACTTCCTGAACCCCAAGTACCTGCTGCGCGAGACGCCGGCCGACCGGCAGTTGATGCGCGTCGTCAAGCACCGCTCCTTCCTCGAGAGCCGCTTCGAGATCGAATCGCTCGGCGCGCTGGCGGAGCCGGCGGAGACCGCCGCGCTCCTCGCCATCCTGACCATGACCCTGCTCGAGCGCGAGCGCGGCTGAAGGCGCGTGCCCGCCCGTCTCGCCGACGCCGACCTGCTCGCGCGGCTGGTCGGCTTCGACACCACGAGCCGCCTCTCGAACCTGCCGCTCGCGGACTTCCTCTGCGACTACCTCGACCGGCCCGGCGTGCGGGTGACGCGGGTGCCGTCGGCGGACGGCGACAAGGTGGCGCTGGTGCTCGCGGCCGGCCCCGAGGCGGGAGCCGCGCGGCGCGGCCTGGCGCTCTCCGGGCACATGGACGTCGTGCCGGCGGGCGAGGAGGGGTGGGAGAGCGACCCCTTCACCCTCGCCGACCGCGGCGACCGCTGGGTGGCACGCGGCGCCTGCGACATGAAGGGGTTCCTGGCGCTCGCCGCGAACCTCTTCGCCGAGGCCGCCGCGCGCGGCCGGCTGGCGGCGCCGCTCGCCCTCGTCTTCACCTACGACGAGGAGGTCGGAGCGCTCGGCGCGCGGCACCTCGTCGCGACCTGGCCGGACGGCGCGACGCTGCCGCGCCAGGCGATCGTCGGCGAGCCGACCTCGCTGCAGGCGGCGCGGATGCACAAGGGGCACTTGAAGCTGCGGATCACGCTGCGTGGCAGGAGCGCCCACAGCGGCTATCCGCACCTCGGCGTCAACGCCATCGAGCCGGCGGGCAGGGTGATCGGCGCGCTCGCCGAGCTGCGCCGGGAGCTGGAGCGCGAGGAGCCGCCGCACCGCGACGCCTTCCCCGAGGTGCCCTGCGTCGCGCTCAACATCGGCACGGTCCACGGCGGGGCGGCGATCAACGTCGTCCCCGACCGCTGCGCCGTCGAGCTGGGGCTGCGAACGCTGCCGGGCATGGCCTCCGAGCCGCTGGCGGAGCGCGTGCGGCGGGCGGCGGCCGCCGCCGCGGCGCCGCTGGTGCCGGAGGTCGAGGTCCTCTCGGACACCCCGCCGCTGCTGCTGAGCGAGGAGGCGCCGATCGTCCGCCACCTCTGCGGCCTCGCCGGCGCGCCGGCCACGGCCGTCTCCTTCGCCACCGACGCCGGCTGGCTGCAGCGCTGGGGGCTCGACTGCGCCGTCTTCGGCCCGGGCAGCATCGAGGCGGCGCACCGGCCGAATGAGTACCTGCCGAAGGCGGAGCTGGCGGCGGCGCGGGCGATGCTCGAGCGGACGATCGAGGTGTTCTGTGAACAGCAAGACGAATTCAGGTAGGAAGGCAAGCTTGCCGCGACGGCCCGTCATCATGAACGTAGCGCCCGGGCTACGTCCCGGGCGTTTTCGGAGGACGGACCGGAGTCGCAAGGGCTTCGGCCTGGGATCGGCCTGACATTGACTGCTTCCCCTACCCGGCAAGTTCTTGCGGCCGACCTGACCTGGGTCGGCGGCGGGTTCCGCACCGGCGTGCAGGTCGAGGTCGACGCCGAGGGGCGCCTCGCGGCGGTCGGCGCGCTCGGCCTCTCGCCAACCGTGCGCCTCGCCGGCCGCGCCCTCCTACCGGGGTTCGTCACCGCCCACTCGCACGCCTTCCAGCGCGGCCTGCGCGGGCGCGGCGAGCGCTTCCCGGCCGGAGCGGGCAGCTTCTGGAGCTGGCGGGAGGCGATGTACGGGCTGGTCGGTGGCCTCGATCCGGCGGCCTTCCACCGCTTGACGCTCCAGGCCTGCCGCGAGATGCGCGCCGCCGGTATCACGACGGTCGGCGAGTTCCACTACCTCCACCACGCCGAAGACGGCGAGGACTTCGCGCTCGACGAGTTGGTGCTCGCGGCGGCGCGCGAGGCCGGGGTGCGGCTGGTGCTGCTCGAGACCTACTACCGGACGGGCGGCATCGGCCGGCCGCTCGAGGGCGCGCAGCGGCGCTTTTCGACGTCCTCGCCGGAACGGTTCTGGGAGCAGGTGGACCGGCTCGGGCCGCTCCTCGATGCAAGCACACAGTCTCTCGGCGTGGCGATCCACAGCCTGCGCGCGGCAACGCCCGAGGAGATGGCTGAGGTGCACGCCGAGGCGCGCCGCCGCGGCCTGCCCGTCCACATGCACCTCGAGGAGCAGCGGCAGGAGATCGAGGACTGCGTCGCCGCCTACGGCAAGCGGCCTCTCGCGCTGGTGCTCGACACCGTCGAGGCGGGACCGCACTTCACGGCGGTGCACTGCACGCACAGCGCGCCTGGCGAGCTCGCGCGCCTCCTCGCGGCCGGCGGCAACGTCTGCGTCTGCCCGACGACCGAGGCCAACCTCGGCGACGGCATCCCCGCGCTGCCTGGCGTTCCGGCCACCGGCCGCATCTGCCTCGGCAGCGACTCCAACGCCCGCATCGCCCCGCTCGAGGAGATGCGCTGGTTGGAGTACGGCCAGCGCCTGCGGCAGGAGAGCCGCGGCCTCCTCCGCGACCCCACGGGTGCCGTCGCGCCATCCCTGCTGGCCGCCGCCACGCTCAACGGCGCCGCCGCCCTCGCCGTCGACGCCGGCGAGATCCGCCCCGGCCTCTGGGCCGACTTGGTCGCCGTCGATCTCGCCGCCCCCGCCCTCGCTGGCTGGCAGCCCGAGACTCTCCTCGACGCCCTGATCTTCGGCGCCGCCGAGGACGTCATCGCCGCCACCTGCGTCGGCGGCTCGTGGCAGGAGCATTCGCTCAGGATGAGGACGCCCGGGACGTAGCCCGGGCGCTACAATCCGCCGCCATGTGCGGCCGCTACACCCTGAGCTCGCCGGCCGACATGGTGGCCGAAGTCTTCGGCCTGCCGGAGCTGCCGGAGCTGCCGCTGCGCTACAACATCGCGCCGACGCAGGAGTCGGCGGTGGTGCGGGTGCCGCGGCCGGGCGAGCCGCGGCAGCTCGCCATGCTGCGCTGGGGGCTCGTGCCGTACTGGGCCGAGGGGCCGGAGATCGGCAATCGCATGATCAACGCCCGCGCCGAGAGCGTCGAGACCAAGCCCGCCTTCCGCGACAGCTTCCGCCGCCGGCGCTGTCTGGTCGTGGCCGACGGCTTCTACGAATGGAAGCCGGCCGGCGGGCGGGTCAAGCAGCCCTACCTGATCCGCCGCGGCGACCGCCGGCCGTTCGGCTTCGCCGGGCTCTGGGCGCGCTGGCGGCGCCCCGACGGCGAGCGGCTCGACAGCTTCACCATCGTGACGGCGGACGTCGACCCCGAGCTGCGCTGGCTGCACGACCGCATGCCAGTCATCGTGGCGCCGGAGCAGTTCGATCTCTGGCTCGATCCCACCGTCCAGGACCCGGCGCGGCTGCAACCGCTGCTGGCGCCGCGGCTGCCGGAGGAGGTTCAGGTGATCGCCGTCAGCACGCGCGTCAACAAGCCGGACCACGACGAGCCCGACTGCATCGAGCCGCTCGTGGCTGAGGGACTGACACCGCCCTAGAGGTAGTACGCCGCGACGAAGATCCCGACCATCGCGAAGACCAGCCCCAGCTTGGCGGCGGCGCCGAGGACCATCCCGAGCCAGGTGCCGAGGCCGACGCGGTTGGCTTGCCGCCAGTCGCGACGCGCCCAGTACTCCCCGAGCACCGCTCCCAGGAAGGGGCCGATCAGGAGTCCCGGCAGGCCGAAGCCGAGGAAGAACCCGACGACCGTGCCCACGGCCGCCCCGAGCACCGCCCGCTTGCTCGCGCCGACGCGCTTCGCACCCAGCGCCGTTGCCGCGACGTCTACACCGAGTGACAGCAGGGTCAGGAAGCCGAGAACCACCAGCGGGAACCAGCCGACCTTCTGGAAGTCCTCGATCCAGGCCGCGAGCACCAGACCGGCGAGGACGAGCGGCGCGCCGGGAAGAGCAGGCAGGAAGGTGCCGGCGACTCCGGCGCCGACCAGCAGCACCGCGAGCAGCCAGAGGAGGGCGTCGGCCTCCGAGCCGGGCGCGACGGGGACGGGCGGCACGCGCGCCCAGTCTAGCCGAGGCTCACCAGCCGCAGGTCCTCCCCTGGTTCTGCTCGTCGAGCCAGGCTTTGAGCGGCGCGAAGTAGTCGAGGATCGCGGTGGCGTCCATCTGCCGCTGGCCGGTCACCACCTCGAGCGCCTCGGGCCAGGGACGCGAGAGGCCCATCTCGAGCATCTTCGCCAGCCGCGCCCCGGCCTCCTTGTTACCGTAGATCGAGCAGCGGTTGAGCGGCCCGGTGTGGCCCGCCGCCTGGCAGAGCCCGCGATGGAGCTGAAACTGCAGGATCGCGGCGAGGAAGTAGCGCGTGTAGGGGACGCTCGCCGGGACGTGGTACTTGGCGCCGGGATCGAAATCCTGCTCGCTCCGCGGCACCGGCGGCGCGACCCCCTGGTACTTCTCGCGGAGCTGCCACCAGGAGGCGTTGTACTCCTGCGGGCCGATCTCGCCCGAGAAGACCTTCCACCGCCACTGGTCGATGAGCAGCCCGAAGGGGAGGAAGGCCACCTTGTCGAGCGCCATGTTCATCAGCAGGCCGAGGTCCTTCGACGGGTCCGGCACCGTTTCGATGAGGCCGACTTGCTGCAGGTAGTCAGGAGTGACCGAGAGCGCGATCGTGTCGCCCACCGCCTCGTGGACGGCGTCGTTGGCGCTGTCCTGGAAGAGGAAGGGCTGATGCTTGTAAGCGCGCTGGTAGAAGTTGTGGCCCAGCTCGTGGTGGACGGTCGAGAAGTCCTCGGCGTCGACGTCGATGCACATCTTGATCCGCAGGTCGTCCTGGTAGTCGATGTCCCAGGCGCTGGCGTGGCAGACCACCTCGCGGTCGCGCGGTTTGGTGAAGAGCGAGCGCTCCCAGAAGGTCTCGGGCAGCGGCGCGAAGCCGAGCGAGGTGAAGAACCGCTCGCCGTAGCGCACCATCTCCTTGGCGTCGACCTGCTTCGCCTGCAGCCGCTCGGTGAGGTCGTAGCCCGGGTCCGCCGCCGGCGGCGCCACCAGCTCGTAGAGGTGGATCCAGCTCTGCGCCCACATGTTGCCGAGCAGGTGGGCGGGGATCGGCTTGTCCGGGGGCACCACCTCGGGACCGTACTTCTCGACCAGCTTCGCCCGCACGTAGCAGTGGAGCGGGTCGTAGAGCGGCTTGACCTGCTGCCAGAGCCGGTCCACCTCGGCGGCGAAGGCGTCGGGCGGCATGTCGTACTTCGAGCGCCAGAGCGCGCCGAGGTCGGCGTACCCCAGGCCGCGCGCGCCTTCGTTCCCCAGCTCGACGTAGCGTCGATACTCGTCGCGCATCGGCGGCGCGATCGAGTGCCAGCCGGTCCAGGTCTCGAGCAGGAGCTTCGGATCGCGGCTCTCGGCGAGGATCGCCTCCGCCTCCTGCAGGTCCTTGCACTCGCCCGGCCGCGGGCAGTACTTGCCGGACCCGTACATGCTCTCCATCGCGGCGGCGATGCGGGTCAGCTCCTGGCGCTTGGCCGGGTCGTCGGGAGCCGGCAGGACGAGCCCCAGGCGCAGCAGGTTCATCTTGCGGTCGAGCACGGGCGGGAGCTCGAGGTCGGCATAGCGCGTCGACGCCATGGCCAGCTCGACGCCGGCCTCGATCAGCCGCTCGTTGGCCTGGGCGGCGAGGATCTCGGTGTCGACGGTGATGTAGGTCGACTGCACCCAGGAGGCGCGCTGGCCGTTGATCGAGAGCTCGAGCAGGCGCTTCTCGGCGTCGGCGATGAAGCGCTCCGCCTCCTCGACGGTCGGTGGGCCGGCGGGATGGGCGGCCGGGGCGGTGGGAGCCGCACCGGTCTGGTCGACCGCGGCGGTCGCTGCCGCAGTGCCGTTGGGCTGCTTCGCGGCGGCCGTGGGGCCGTTCGGGGCGGCGAAAAGCGGCTGGGTAAGGAGGAGCAGGGCCGGCATGCAGATGACGGCGGCCACGGCAAGGTTGAGGACGGAGCTTCGCATCACACGATCCCTCCACGCGCTGCAGGTGCGGATTGCAAGCCATGCGCCGCGATCGCATCGGCGCCGGTCTCTCTCTACTTGCTTTCTTCCTACCTGATGCTTTTTACCGTTGCACTCTGAGGCGCCAAGGATCGCCGCCTCAATCGGCCAGCACGTCGCCGAGCCGCTCGAGGCCGCGCGCCAGGGTCTCACGCGAGCAGGCGAACGAGAGCCGGATGTGGTCGTCGGCGCCGAAGGCCGCCCCGGGCACCACGGCGACGCCGGCCCGCTCGAGCAGGAACTCGGAGAAGTCGACCGAGCCGCAGCGGCCGTCGCGGTAGCAGCGCGAGACGTCGGGAAAGGCGTAGAAGGCGCCGGCCGGCGGCGGGCAGAAGACCCCTGGCAGCGCGTTGAGCCGCGGCACCAGGTAGTCGCGCCGCCACTGATACTCGGCGATCATGCGCTGGACCGCTTCCTCGGCGTGGCGCAGCGCCTCGAGCGCCCCGACCATGGCGAAGGAGGTGGGGTTGGAGGTCGCGTGGCTCTGGATGGCGTCGACCGCGGCGATCAGCACCGGCGGCCCGGCCACGAAGCCGATCCGCCAGCCGGTCATGGCGTAGGTCTTCGAGAACGACCCGACCAGCACCACCGTCTGCGGGAACTCGGCGGCCAGCGCCGCGGCGCTGGCGTGGGCGGCGCCGTCGTAGAGGAAGCGCTCGTAGGTCTCGTCGGAGATCACCAGCGCCCCGCGCCGCGCCGCCGCCGCGACGATCGCCCGCAGGTCGTCGGCCTCGACGATGCCGCCCGTCGGGTTGCACGGCGAGTTCAGGAGGACGGCGCGGGTGCGCGGCGAGAGCGCCGCCAGCACGGGCGCGGCGCGGATGCGGAACCCGTCGGCCGCCGAGGTCGGCACGTGCACCGGCAGCGCCCCGGCGAACCGCACCTGCTCGGGGAAGCTCACCCAGCAGGGAGAGGGAATGATGACTTCCTGGCCGGCCTCGAAGAGCGCCAGCGTGAGCTCGAAGAGCGCCGCCTTGGCCCCGACCGTGATCACGACCTGCGGCGCGCCCCACGGCGCGCCGTGACGGCGCCGCAGCGAATCGGCCACCCCCGCCCGCAACTCCGGAATGCCGCTGCCCGCGGTGTACTTGGTGAACCCCCGTGCCAGCGCCTCGCGCGCCGCGTCGACCGCGACGGCAGGCGAGTCGAAGTCCGGTTCCCCCGCCCCGAAGTCGAGCACCTCCACCCCGCGCGCCTTGAGCTCCGCCGCCCGCCGCGACACCTTGAGCGTCGCCGACTCGGCGATCCGGGAGACGCGCTCGGACAGATTCACGGGCGCGGATGGTATCACCGGGAGGAGAGCGTGCCGGACCCTCCCGGAGATGGCAGGCCCATCATGAGACGGTGCGCGACCGGCCGCCTCAGTTCGGCCAGGACCCCCAGACGGTGCAGACGGCGGCGTGGTCGATGCCCTGCGGCTCGCGGCGCTCGCCGGCA
Organism: Thermoanaerobaculia bacterium; assembly: GCA_044866775.1. Lineage (GTDB taxonomy): Bacteria > Acidobacteriota > Thermoanaerobaculia > Multivoradales > UBA5704 > DASUNQ01. The sequence goes on from JBIOUG010000190.1 coordinate 8,424, forward strand.
TAGATCGGGTTCATGACCGCCTCGGGCGGCGGGCTGAGGTGGCCGATGCCGAGGGAGTGGCCGACCTCGTGGAGGGCCACGCTCTCGACGTCGACGACGCGCTCGCCGCCCGACAGCGCCCAGGCGAACTGGTCGTTGTAGTAGACCTCGCTGTGGGCGGTGTCGAGGTTGCCGTCGGCGTCGATGTCGGTCGGGGTGCCGTCGCGGCCGACGAAGATGAAGGTCACCGAGAGGGCGATGATCGAGCGGCCGGCGCCCGCGCCGGCGACGGCGTCGAAGAAGGCCGGCGGCAGCCAGCCGGCGTGGACGACGTCGGCGAGCTTGTAGTCGCCGATCTCGCCGAAGCCGAGGCCGGCGTCGAAGAGGTCCGGGTCGGCGCCGCCGTCGGCGCGCTTGTCGACCGCGGTGGTGTGCAGGCAGGGATCGCCGGCCCAGGTGGTCATGGCGCGGTCGATCGCCGCCTCCACGTCGGTCGCGGGCACGCCGCCGGTGGGCGCCGCGTCGGAGAGGTCGACGAGATACGAGAGGGAGGTGCCGGAGCTGCGCCGCGGGTCGCCGGCGACCCAACGGAAGGGCTGGCGGTGGACGCGGCTGCCCGCCTGCCCCTGACGGACGCTCAGGACCTCCACCTGCTCGACCCGCACGTCCATCCACTCCGCGCGCAGGTCCATCCATTCGGCGCGGAGGTCCATCCACTCGGCGCGCAGGCGGTCGTTGGCGTCGTGCATGGCCGCCAGGATGCGCGGATCGCCCTCGCCGCCCTGGTCCGCCCGCGCGGCGGCCAGCGGCCAGGCGAGACTGAGCGCAGCCAACAGCAACACACGATTCCTAGCCATCACCCGATCTCCTTCCCGGAGGGGTTGCACGGTCCGACCTGTGTGCGGCCACGACAAGACGACATTGAGACGCCCGGCGGTGCGTCCTCATACCATGCGGATCGTCGAGCTGTCAAGCGAACGCTGCGTTGGCCAACTACGTGCGACGACGCCTCTACACTGCTAGGTGCAGGGCGGCGGGCGGGTCGCGCCGGCCGGGTGATATCATCGGAGCGTTAACTGCCCGGCCCTCGCGCAACCGGCCGCGAGCCTGCTCGTACCACTCCTGGCATAGCCGACGGACGATCGACACGATGAAGCATCCCCGCCACGAGCGCCCGACAAGACCGGCCCGCCGGGCGCTCGCCGTCCTCGCTGCGCTCGGCCTCGCCGCGGTGCCGCTGGCGGCCCAGCGCCCCGACGTCGAGAAGGCGAGCCTAGCCCTCGCCGCCGACGGCGCCACCTACGCGCCGGGCGCCGCCATCATGGTGGTGGCGGCGGCGACGGTCGAGGAGGGGTGGCACGTCAACGCTCACGTCCCCACCTACGACTACCTGATCCCGACCGCGCTCGAGCTCGAGCTCCCCGCCGGCTGGACCGCCGGCGCCGTGACCTACCCCGAGCCCGAGATGCAGCGCTTCAAGTTCGCCGACGACCCGCTCGCGGTCTACGACGGCACGGTCGAGATCCGCGCCGAGGTGCGCGTGCCGGCCGACAGCCCGGCCGGGAGCTTCCCGGTGCGGGCGGTCCTCCACTATCAGGCGTGCGACGACAGCACCTGCCTGCCGCCGAGGGATGCCCGCGCCGCGATGGAGCTGAAGGTCGGAAGCGGCGGGGCCGCGGGGACCGGCAAGGACAGCGGTGGCCGGGCGCCCGCCGCCGGAAGCGCCGGCATCGGCGTCGTCGTCCTCCTGGCGCTGCTCGGCGGCCTGATCCTCAACGCCATGCCCTGCGTGCTGCCGGTGCTCTCGCTCAAGGTCTTCGGCCTGGTGCGCAGCGCCGGTCAGGGGCGGCGGGAGGTGGTGACCGGCGGGCTGGCCACGGCGGCCGGCATCCTCGTTTCCTTCTGGGCGCTCGCGGCCGTCGCCATCGCGGCGCGTGCAGCCGGCTCGGCGGCGGGCTGGGGAACCCAGTTCCAGCGCCCCGGCTTCGTCGCCTTCCTCGCCGTCGTGATGGTGCTCTTCTGCCTCAACCTCTGGGGGCTCTTCGAGATCACGCTGCCCTGGCGGGCGGCGCAGGCGGTCGGCGGCCAGGCCCGCGGGGGCGCCGCGGGCCACTTCACGACCGGCCTCTTCGCCACGCTGATGGCGACGCCCTGCTCGGCGCCGTTCCTCGGGCCGGCGGTCGGCTTCGCGCTCGGCCAGGAGCCGGGCATGGTGATCTCGGTCTTCACCGCGATCGGCCTCGGGATGTCGCTCCCCTACCTGCTCCTCGCCCTCTGGCCGGGGGCCGCCCGCCTGCTGCCGCGGCCCGGCACCTGGATGGACACGCTCAAGGGCACGATGGGATTCCTCCTCGCCGGAGCCGCGGTGTGGCTGCTCTGGGTGCTCGGCTCGCAGGTCTCACCGGAGCGGGTGGCGGCGATCGAGCTGGCGTTGATCGCGGTCGCGCTGCTCGTCTGGCTGCGGCAGCGCGCCGCGCCGGGGTCGGCGGTCCGTTGGGCGGTCGCCGTGGCCCTCATCGGGGCGGCCGTGGCGCCGCTGCTGCTCGCCGCCTCGGCCGAGCGGGGCGCCGTGCCACGGGCCGGAGAGCGGGTCGCGGGGCTGATCGCGTGGGTGCCGTTCGACCGCGCGCAGGCCGAAGCGCTCGCGGCCTCCGGGACGCCGGTCTTCGTGGACGTGACGGCCGACTGGTGCCTGACCTGCAAGGTCAACGAGCGGCTGGTGCTCGAGACGCCGGACGTGGCCTCCGCCTTCGCCGAGCACGGGGTGGTGGCCATGAAGGCGGACTGGACGAACAAGGACGAGGCAATCAGCGCGTTTCTCGCCGAGCACGGCCGCTACGGCATCCCGTTCTACCTGCTCTACCGGCCGGGGCGCGAGCCGTACGCATTCAGCGAGCTGCTGACGCGGGAGCGGCTGATCAACCGCGTACGCGAGAGCGGCGCCGCGCCGCGGCTGGCGGCGCAGCGGTAGCCGCCGCTCCTCCCTTCTTCCTACCTGGTCTTCTTCTCTTTCGCCTGTTGCCGGAGCTGCTGGAAGGATTCCAGCCGCCGGCCGAGGTCGGCTTCGAAGCCGCGCGCCGTGGGGTGGTAGAAGCGGGTGCCTTGGAGGGCGTCGGGGAGGCAGTCGAGGCCGCCGACGCCCTCTTCGGTGTCGTGGGCGTAGACGTAGCCGGCGCCGTAGCCGACCTGTTTCATCAGGCCCGTGGGGGCGTTGCGGATGACCATCGGGACCGGGTCGGCGGGTCGCTCCTCGACGGTGCGGCGGGCGTCGCCGTAGGCGGCGTAGACGGCGTTGCTCTTGGGGGCGAGGGCGAGGTAGACGGCGGCCTGGGCGAGCGCCAGCTCGCCCTCCGGCGAGCCCAGACGGTGGAAGGTGTCCCAGGCGGCGAGGGCCTGGGGAAGGGCCTGCGGGTCGGCCAGTCCGACGTCCTCGCTCGCGAAGCGGACCATGCGGCGGGCCAGGTAGAGGGGGTCTTCGCCGGCGGCGAGCATGCGGGCGAGCCAGTAGAGGGCGGCGTCGGCGTCGCTCTCGCGCAGCGACTTGTGCAGCGCCGAGATGAGGTTGAAGTGCTCCTCGCCGGCCTTGTCATAGAGCAGGACCTTTCTCTGCGCCACCTGGCGCACCGCCTCGGCGTCCACCCGGGAGACGCCGCGCTCGGCGGCGTCGGCCGCCACGAGCTCCAGGAGATTCAGCGCCTTGCGGGCGTCACCCGAGGCGAGCTGGACGATCGAGTCGAGAGCGTCGGAGGCGAGCTCGAGGCCGGCGGCCCCGAGGCCGCGCTCGGGATCGGCCAAGGCCCGCCGGACGAGGACGAGCAGCTCCTCGGGAGCGAGCTGCTCGAGGACGACGACGCGACAGCGCGACAGCAGCGCCGCGTTGAGCTCGAACGAGGGGTTCTCGGTGGTGGCGCCGACGAGCACGATGTCGCCGCGCTCGACGTAGGGGAGGAAGGCGTCCTGCTGGGCGCGGTTGAAGCGGTGGATCTCGTCGACGAAGAGGAGCGTGCGGCGGCCGCTCGCCTGGCGCATCCGCGCCGCCTCGGCCATCACCTCCCGCACCTCCTTGATGCCCGAGGTGACCGCCGAGAAGGGGACGAAGCGGAAGGACGTCGCCGCGGCGATGACCCGGGCGAGGGTCGTCTTGCCCGAGCCGGGTGGTCCCCAGAAGACGAGCGACGGCACCCGGTCGGCGCCGATCGCGCGGCGCAGGAAGCCGCCCTCCCCCACCACCGCCTCCTGCCCCACCACCTCATCGAGCGTCCGCGGCCGCATCCGCTCGGCGAGCGGCGCGTCCGCGGGGACCTGGCCTTCCTCGGCCCGCGCCGGCTCCTGGTCGTCGAAGAGGGT
>JBIOUG010000191.1:0-4395 GCA_044866775.1 Thermoanaerobaculia bacterium
GCTCCGGCAGACGGGAAGCCAGGTGGCGCCGCAGCGCTGCCGGGCCGGGAGCGTCCTCGGGATCGGCGGCGACGTAGGCGATCAGCCGCCGGTCTTCCGCTTGGTCTTCGCGCAGCACGACGGCGGCCGCGCGCACCGCCGGGTGTTGGGCGAGCGCCGCCTCGATCTCCCCCAGCTCGATCCGGATGCCGCGCACCTTGACCTGGCCGTCACGCCGGCCCAGGAACTCCAGGACGCCGTCGGGCCGCCAGCGGACGATGTCGCCCGTGCGGTAGAGACGGGCGCCCGGCTCCCGCGAGAAGGGATCGGGAATGAAGCTCTCGGCGGTCAGGGCCGGTCGTCCGAGATAGCAGCGCGCCACGCCGTCGCCGCCGGCGACGAGCTCACCCCAGACGCCGACGGGAACCGGCCGCAGGTCGGCGCCGAGCACGTAGACCTCCGTCCCGCGGAGCGCTCGTCCGATGGGCACCGTGGCCTCGAGGCGCTCATCCCCCAGATCGGCGGCGGTCATCGCGTGCGCGGTGGTCAGGATGCTGTTTTCCGTCGGACCATAGCCGTCGATCAAGGTGCAGCCGGGCAGGGCGGCCAGGGCGCGGTGCACGTGCGGCGGCGAGAGCACGTCGCCGCCGGCCACGAGCTGGCGCAGCGGCCGCAACCCGTCGAGCCTCTCGTGGACCATCTGATGGAAGAGCCCGGAGGTCAGCCACATCGTCGTCACGCCATGGCGGACGATCACCTCGGCCAGCTCGTCGAGAGCGGGACGGCGGCCCGGATAGAGCACCAGCCGGCCGCCGTTGAGCAGCGGCGCCCAGATCTCGAAGGCGGAGACGTCGAAGGTCAGATGAACGAGCTGCAGGAAGGTCTCGCCCGGCCCCAGATCCGCCCATTCGGCCCCGACCACCAGGCGGACGACGCCGCGATGCGGCACCGCGACTCCCTTGGGCGTGCCGGTCGAGCCCGAGGTATACAGCACATAGGCTAGATCCGTCGCGGCGACCTCCGGCAGGAGCGGCGTTCCGCCTTCCTCCTCCTCGCCGTCCACAGCCAGGACCCGCATCTCGTCGAGCCGCAGGTCGGCGGGGAGCGATTCCAGCGTCTTGCGCTCGGCCAGGAGGACGGTCGCGCCCGCGTCGGCGAGAAGAAATGCCAGTCGCTCGATCGGCAGCTCCGGATCGAGCGGAAGATAGGCGCCGCCGGCCTGCAGGATTCCCAACAGGCCCACGATCAGCGCGGGCGAGCGCTCGGCGACGATGGCGATCCGCGACTCCGGCGGCAGACCAAGGCGGAGCAGACGGCCGGCGAGCCGGCCAGCACGGGTAGCCAGAGCGGCGTAGGTCAGCTCCTCGTCGCCGTAGACCACGGCCACGGCATCCGGCGTGCGGGCGGCCTGTTCGGCGAAGAGGCCGTGGATCGTCGCCGCGCGCGGATGGCGCGGCGGGGCGCCGCTCCAGTCGACGGTCAACTGATGGCGCTCGGCCGGCGTGAGGAGCGGCAGGGAGCGCGGCGGCCTTTCGGAGTCCCCGGCGAGAGCCTCCAGAAGACCCTCGAGGTGAGCGAGCATGCGCCAGACCGTGGCCGGCTCGAAGCGGCGGTCGGCGATCAGGCGCAGGATGAGGTCCCCGCGCTCCGCAACGATCAGCGTCAGCGGATAGTTGGTGCGCTCGCTGAGCTCGACCTCGCCGACGCGCAGACCTCCCAGCCGCTCGGAGACGGACGCATCGACAGGGTAGTTCTCGAAGACGAGGAGGCTCGCGAAGAGCGGCTCACTGGTGGAGAGCCCGGCGAGCGTCTGGATGCGGGCGAGAGGGGTCCATTGAAACTGGCGCTGCTCGAACTGGCCCGCCTGCAGCCGCGCCAACCAGTCGGACGTGGCTCCGCCGTCCGGGATTTCGACCCGCACCGGCAGGGTATTGATGAACAGGCCCACCATGGACTCGACATCGGGAAGCTCGGCCGGACGGCCGGAGACGACGGCGCCGAAGACGACGTCGGAGGCCTGCGCGTAATGCGACAGGAGGAGGGCCCAGGCTCCCTGCACCACGGTGTTGAGAGTCACCTGCAAGCGCTGGGCGAGCGCCTCCAGCGCTCCGACCTGCGGCGCCGGCAATGAAAGCTTGCGTTCGTAGTAATCCTCGGGCCGGCTGCCGTGCCCTCCACTCATGGCTGCCGGCCGATCGAACGGCACCGGGGTGGGCACCGTGAAGCCGCTGAGCACCTGCTGCCAGTAACGCTCGGCCTCGGCCTCGTCGTGCTGCGCGAGCCAGGCGATGTAGTCGCGATACGGTCGCGGCGGCGGCAGTCGCGTCTCGCCGCCGGCGACCGCTGCCTCGTACAGGGTGAAGACCTCGGACAGGAGAAGGGAGAAGCACCAGCCGTCGAAGATCAAGTGGTGGGAGCTCCACACCAACCGATGCCGGTCCTCGCCCGTGCGCACCAGCGTCAGCCGCATCAGCGGCGGCTGCGTCAGATCGAAGCCGCGCGCGCGGTCGGCGGCGAGGAGATCCCGCCACCGCGTCTCGAGGGCCGCCGGCGCCAGGTCTCGCCAGTCCTCGGCCGTCCAGGGCAGCTCCGCCGCCCGCCGCACGAGCTGCAGCGGTCGCTCGACCCCTTGGACCAGGAAGGCCGTGCGCAGCGCGGTGTGCCGCTCGACGACCCGCTGCCAGGCATCGGCGAAGGCGATGGCGTCGAAAGGCCCCGCGAGCGCGGCGGTGAACTGCTCGAGATAGAGATCGGCGTCCGCCGAGTAGAGGCGGTGGAAGAGGATCCCTTCCTGCAACGGCGCCAGCGGATAGAGATCCTCGACGCCGCGGTCGTTGCCGAGCAGGCGGTCGAGCGCCGCCTGGCCGAGCCGGGCGAGCGGAAAGTCGGAAGGGGTGAAGCCGCCTGCCTCCGGCGACAGGCAGTGGGCGACCAGGGCCTCGATCTCGCTGAGAAAGCCGCGCGCCAGCCGCTCGGCGGTGGCGGCGAGATGGCGATCCGGATCGTACGTCCAGTGGACGCGCAGCCGGTCCTCCAGCACCAGCAGGTCGATCTGGAAGAGATGGCGATCCGGGACCGCCTCCCCCTCGGAACCGCGCGCCACCTCGGGCGCGAAGGCGAAAAGCCCGCGCTCCTGCACCGCCGCGTCGAAGCGGCCGAGGTAGTTGAAGGAGACCTGCGGCGCGGGAAGCGCGGCCAGGCGCTCGCCGGTTTCGGAGCCGGCGAGATAGCGGAGCAGGCCGTACCCCAGCCCGCGGCCAGGCACCGCCCGGAGGCTTTCCTTGACCGCCAGGATCGTCTCTCGCGGGCCGGCGCCGGCCGGCAGCGCCAGAGCTACCGGAAACACGGTGGTGAACCAGCCCACGGTGCGCGAGAGGTCCACGCCGGGAAAGATCTCCTCGCGCCCGTGCCCCTCGAGATCGACCCGCCGCGTGCCCTCTCCGGTCCAGGCCGCGAAGGCGCGGACGAGCGCCGCCAGCAGCAGGTCGTTGACCTGCGTGCGGTAGACCTCGGGAGCCTCGTTGAGCAGCGCTCGCGTCTGCGCGGCGCCGAGCTCCACCGAGACGCTCGCCCTGGCGTTCCCGGCGCTCTCCTCGAAATCCACCGGTAGCGGCGTCACCGGGGTGGCAAGGGCGAGCCAGTAAGGCAGCTCCGTCGCCAACTCGGGCGAACGCGCATGGCCGGCCAGCCGCTCCGCCCAATGCTTCCAGGAGGTCGTCTTCGCCGGCAGCTCGGGCACCGCGCCCGCGGCGAGCTGCCGATAGGCGGTGGCCAGATCTTCCAGCAGCACGCGCCAGGAGACGCCGTCGACGATCAGGTGGTGGGCGGTCAGGAGCAGCCGCTCGCCGACCTCTCCTCCTGAGCGGAACAGGGCTGCGGTGAACAGGGGGCCTCGGGCGAGATCGAGCCCCGACTGGAGCCCTTCGGCGGCGAGGTCGAGCGCCCGCGCCCGTTCGGCTGCCGGCAGAGCCGCGAGGTCGATCTCGAGGAGCGGCGCCGACTCTCTTGCCGCGCCGGCCGGAGCGTGGACCTGACGCCAGCCCTCCTCCTCGCGCGGGAAACGCAGCCGCAGGACGTCGTGGTGCTCGGCGAGGAGCGCCAGGGCGGCCGCGAGCGGCGCCACGGCGAGCCGCTCGCGCGGGGCGAGCATCACAGCCTGGTTGAAGCGCCACGGCTGGCGCCGCTCCTCGGCGAAGAAGCGGCGCTGGATCGGCGTCAGCGGCGCCTCGCCCTCGACGGGTCCCGCGGCAGCCTCGACGTCTCCGGCGCTGCCGGCGACGGCGGCGAGCCCGGCGATCGTCTGGTTATCGAAGAACTGCCGGGTGGTGATGAGCAGGCCCGCCTGGCGTGCGCGCGCCACCACCTGGATGCTGAGGATCGAGTCGCCGCCGAGTTGGAAGAAGTTGTCGTGGATCC
>JBIOUG010000192.1:0-80549 GCA_044866775.1 Thermoanaerobaculia bacterium
CGCCGGGAGCGACGGCGGCGCGGCGCACGACCGCCCCGCCTGCCGCGCCGCCAGCCTCGCCGGTCGCACGGCCGCGCGCCGCCGCGCCGCCGCCCGCCGCCGCCCGCCCGCGCGACACCGCCGCCGGCGAGGACCCCGCGGCCGACCTGCCGGTGCGGCCGCAGCGCGTGCCCGAGTTCGAGGAGAGCGACATCGAGGAGCCGGCCCCGGTGCCGGCGGCGCCGCCGCGCCGCACCGAGGAGCCCGCCGCTCCCGCCCGCCCGGCGCCGGCGCCGCCCGAGACCGCGCCGCAGCCCGCCGCGCAGGCGCTCTACGACCGCGGCTACACGCTCTACCACCAGGGGCACTACGTCGACGCCGAGGCGAGCTTCCAGCGCTTCCTGCAGGGCCAGCCGGCGAGCGAGCTCGCCGACAACGCGCAGTACTGGATCGGCGAGTGCCGCTACGCGCGCGGCGACCACCGCGGCGCGCTCGCCGCGTTCCGCGAGACGGTCGAGCGCTATCCGCAGGGGAACAAGGTCCCCGACGCGCTGCTCAAGGCCGGGCAGTGCCTCGAGGCGCTCGGCGACGCCGAGGGGGCGCGGCTGACCTACGGTGAGGTGATGAAGCGCTTTCCGGGCACCGCCGCGGCAACCGCCGCCGAAGAGCGCCGCGCCAAGGTCCGGTAGGTTTCCGAGCCTGAATGATCGCCCCGGGTGCACCTCCAACTACAGTTCAAGTACCACTTGAACTTTCGCCGGCAAAGGTTGACACTTACGGGCGGGGGTAGTACTTTCCCTTCATAGCGCCTTCCCTATAGATCAGGGCTCGAGACCAGACGTGCTCCCCCGTGTGCAAGGAGGGATTCCCATGAGCGCGCGGCTCCCCGCCACCGTCCTCGCGACCGCCATCCTGGCCGGCATGCCTCTCGCCGCGGCCGACACGCCACCGCGGACGCTGCATTTCGTGGGCGATCACTGGACCGCCTGGAACCCGCCGCAGGTCGAGCCCGGGCCGCAGGTCCACGTCATCGAGCGCGGCGACACGCTATGGGACCTGGCCGCGCGGTTCTACAACGATCCCTACCTCTGGCCGCAGCTCTGGGAGCGCAACCAGTACATCCTCGACGCGCACTGGATCTATCCTGGCGACCCGCTGGTCATCGGCTTCGACGTGACGCCGGTCGAGGACCTCACCGAGGTGACGCCGGGCGCGATCGAGGAGGCGCCGGCGGGAGAGGCGCCGGCCGAGGAGACGGCCGGCGGCGTGCTCTCGGCCGGCGCCGCCGCGGCGGCCCCGGCGCCGCTCGGCGCCGAGAGCGACATCTACTGCACCGGCTACATCGGCGGCCTCGAGGAGGAGTTCCCCTACGCCATCACCGGCTCGGAGTACGAGTCGCTGCAGGCCGACATGTTCCGCCGCACCAAGCGTCTGATGGGGAAGTGGGGCACGGTCGACTCGGTCAAGTACAACCTCTCGACCGGCGACATCGTCTACCTGAGCGGTGGGCGCGCCGGCGGGCTCACGCCGGGCCAGGTCTTCACCAGCGTCCTGCCCGCCGAGCGCGTGGTGCGCCACCCGCTGCGGGGCGACGTCGTCGGGCGTGTCTACCGCTACACGGGGAGAGTGCGCGTGCTGTCCGTCCAAGAAGAGTCGGCCATCGCCGAGATCGTGCACACCTGCGACCCCGGCATCCTGGTCGGAGCGAGCCTGATGCCGTTCACGCCGGAGCCGGTGCCGCTGGGACGGCAGACGGCGCTGCGGCCGGTCAACTATCCGACGCCGGCCGACCGCCTGCAGGGCGCGCCGGTGGTGCTGATGGCGCACGACGACATCCTCTCGATGGGGCAGGACCACGTGGTCTTCATCGAGGGGGGAGAGGACGCGGACGTGACGCCGGGCGACGTCTACACCATCTACCGGCTGAACCGCATCCCGGGCATGCCGCCGGTCGTGCTCGGCGAGCTCGCGGTGCTGTCGGTGCACGAGCACACGTCGGTGGCGAAGATCCTCGAGTCGCGCTACGCGATCTACGCCGGCGACGTCCTCGAGCCGAAGTAGGCGCGGGCTCCGCGGCGCCTTCCCAGCGCCGAGGTGCTGTGATACCGTCTCGCCGTTCCGATTCGCTTCCCGAGGGATCCCGGCGTGGCCGAACAGAATCTGAACGGTCGCTTGCATCAGATCGTGGACGAGCTGGTCCGCCGCGGGGTGACCCTCGAGCAGGCGCGACGCGAGTTCGAGCGGCAGTTCATCGTCGCCTCGCTGCGCAGCAACGACGGGAACTTCTGCCGCTCCGCCCGCTGCCTCGGGGTGCACCGCAACACGCTGCGCAACAAGGTCACCGACCTCGGGATCGGCGCCGGTGACTACGACTTTCGCCCGCGAGCCGGCCGCGCGCGCCGGCGGCGCGAGACCTAGGCGCGAAGAGCGCCGGGTCACCCGTTTCACCCGCTCCTACCTGGCACGAATCTCGCTTCGAGTTTCCAGCAGGAGTTCGTGTTTGCCATCCGGCCCGTCTCGGGGATGGCTTGTGCCTTTTCAGGAGTCCGCCCCGCGCCAACCCGTGCCGGGTCTGCGCGTAAGCGACGGAGGGTTCCACATGCTCGGAAGCGCTCTCAAGCGCGGTCGGCTGGCGGCAGTCGTCGCCGCCGGCCTGTTCACGATCGCGGTGCCGCCGGCGCCGTCCACGCGGCCGCAGCCGCCGGTCATCCCCGTTCCCCCACCCGTCGACGTCGAGGCGCTCGGCGCCTGGCTCGCCGGCCCGCGCGACGCGCGCCTCTTCACCCCCGCCGACCTCGACGCCGCGCTCGCCGACCAGCCGCAGCAGCTCGCCGTCTTCAGCGAGGACGCGGCGGCGCTCGCCGAGCGCCGCTACCTCGACCGCCTGCCGTTCGGCGGCTCGATCCGCGAGGCCGCGGCGCGGCACCGCCTCGACGGGCTGCTGGTGGCGTCGGTGGTGTGGGCGGAGTCGAAGTTCGCCCCGCGCGCCGTCTCGCCGCGCGGCGCGGTCGGGCTGATGCAGGTCTTGCCCGCGACGGCGGCGCGCTACGGAGGCGCCAACCTCCGCGACCCGGCGGTCAACCTCGACGTCGGCAGCCGCTACCTGGCGGCGCTCCTCGACGCTTATGAAGGCGATCTGACCCTGGCGCTCGCGGCCTACAACGCGGGCCCCGCCGTGGTGGCGCGCTATAGCGGTGTGCCGCCGTTTCGCGAGACGCGGAGCTATGTCGCACGCGTGCTCGCGCGCTACGCCGAGAGCCGCCGACGCGTCGAGGCGAGAGCGATCGCCAGCGAGGACCCCTTCCTCCCCGCACGTGTAACGATTGGGGAGAAGGCATCGTCTGCGACGGTGCAACCGTTGGAGGTCAGCAGGGATGCAGGCTGAGTTCAGCCTACTGCGCTGATCCGATCTCCCTCACCCCTGGCCCCTCTCCCACATGGGAGTGGGGGACGTAGTCCGGGGCGAGCGGCGTGAGCGCCAGCGGTGAGGAAAAAGAGCTTCGTCCTTACGTGCGGGCGTCTCGCTTCTCGGGGGCGTCCTTCTCGTCATCGTCAGAGGCGGCCGCCCGGATTCCCTTCTTGAAATTGCGGATCCCCTCGCCGAGCCCGCGGCCGATCTGCGGCAGGCGCGTGGCTCCGAAGAGCAGGATGACGATGAGGAACAGGATCATGAGCTCTGGCACGCCGAGATGAGGCATAGCTTCCTTCCTTTGCCGTGACGGACGCGTCAGTGTAGCAGATCGCTCAGGCGGCCCGGCCGCCGCCCCGGATCACCCCCTCCCACACCTCCCCCAGCGCCGGCGCGAGCGGCGCTCCTTCGGGAATGCGCGCGAGGTGGCCGAGCGCGCGCTCGAGGGTCGGCGGCACCAGCGGCAGGTGGCGCGGCGAGCCGCGGCGGGCGAAGGAGACGTAGGTCCCCACCGCCTTGAGCGTCCGCTGCGCCGCGGCGCGGTGGTAGCTCAGCCGGGCCGGCGCGTTGGGGAGCGCCGCGGCGAGCAGCTCCGCCTCGAGGTCGGGCGGCGGGAACAGCGTGTCGTTCAAGAGGGAGGCGAGGTCGTAGGCCGGCGGTCCGAGGCGCAGGTCCTGGTGGTCGAGGACCGCGAGGCTCGGCTCCGCCGGCAGCGGCACCAGGTTGCGCGCCATGAAATCGCGGTGGCAGGGGACTGCGCCCTCCGCCGCCAGATTGGCGCAGAGCGTCTCGAGCGCCCCGCGCAGCGCGGTGGCGAGGGCGGGGCCGCCGGCGAGCCCTTCGGGCGCGAGATAGAGCGTCCAGGTCTGCTCGAGCTCGCGCGCCAGGAGCTCGCGACCGAGCGGAGGGTTGAGCTCGCCCACGCGCTCGGCGGGCAGCGCGGCGATCCGCCGCGCCACCGCGAGTCCCTCGGCGAACCAGCGGCCCAGCTCGCCCCACGAGCGACCGCGCCAGTCGGCGAGCGTCGCCGGGCCGACGTCCTCGAGCAGCATCCAGCCGCGCGCGTCGTCGGCGGCGAGCACGCGCGGCACGCGCACGCCGGCCCCCGCCAGCAGCTCCGTCGTCGCCGCGAAGCGCTGCAGCGCGCCGCGCGGCTCGGGCGGATAGGTGGCGAGGATCGACGAGCCGTCGCCGCCGAGCTCGAGGCGAAAGTAGCGGCGCGGCGAGACGTCGCCGGGGAGCGGCAGGACGGCGAGGAGCCGCTCGCCACGCGCCGCCAGCCAGCTCGCGAGGGCCGGCTCGAAGGGCGTTGCGGACGTCGCGTGCATGGCGTTACCGGCGGCAGAAAACGCACTAGGGTAGCACCCCGCGAGGCGCGACAGAATGCCGTCGAAACGGGCCTTGGCGCGGGCTCGCGCGCGGTTTGACACCTCCTGGAGCGCGGGCCATAATCGCTCGCGTCGAGCCCTGAGGACGGCGGGAGGCGGCACCTGAACGAGAAGCTGCATCACATGCTCCGCGACCTTCGGCGCGCCCTCTCGGAAGCGATCTCCGAATCGACCGAGGTGAGCCGCACGCTGCGGAAGATCCGCGAGGAGGGCTACTCCCTCTACCTGCTGGTCGACTGCAAGCGCGAAGGGGTCGAAGGCGAGCATCTGGCGCTGACGCCGTCGGCCGGGCAGGGCCAGAGCGTGAGCCAGGGGCAGGGCGAGCCGAATTTTCAGATTAACGGCAGGGACTTGTCGTTCCTGCGGTCGATCGGGATCGATCCGACGAGAAGGCTACGAAGAAGACGGACGATTTAGGAGAGGCGCCGTTCGCTTGCTGCGAGCGTCGAAGCTGATCGGGCGCTCGAGCTGATTCCGTCTTCACTGCGTCGATCCGATCTCCCTCACCCCTGGCCCCTCTCCCACATGGGAGAGGGGGACGTAGTCGTCGCGGCCCGCGGCTGATGCGCCCGGCACGGGGGCCGGGCGCTACGGAACACCGTCCTCGTCGCGCGTAGCGCCCGGGCCACGTCCCGGGCGTTTTCGGTACGGGGCGGGAATACTTCCAGTCGGCGTGACGTAGTCCACTCCGTGATGCCTTCCGCTTTCACCCCTGCCGCCGGCGAGCGCTTGGACCTCGTGCGGCTGTCGCGTGCGGAGATGGAGGCGGCGCTGGGGCCGTGGATCGATCGGGCGTTTCGCGTGGCGCAGGTCTACGACGGGCTGCACCTGCGCGGGGTCGGCGGCTGGGAGGAGATGACCGAGCTGCCGAAGGAGCTGCGCGCGCGGCTCGCCGCGCGCTTCGCGATCGGCTGGCCGGAGATCGTCGAACGCCGCCTGGCGCGCGACACCACCTGCAAAGTCCTGCTGCGGCTCGGCGACGGCGCCACGATCGAGGCGGTGGACATCCCCGACCGTGACCGCCGCACCCTCTGCCTGTCGAGCCAGGCCGGCTGCGCGCTCGCCTGCACCTTCTGCGTCACCGGTTACTGGGGGGCGGGGCGGAACCTCTCGGCGGGAGAGATCGTGGCCCAGGTACGGGCGGTGCAGCGCGACCGCGGGCACGCCAGCGAGCGGCTGAACCTGGTCTTCATGGGGATGGGCGAGCCGCTGCTCAATCGCGAGGCGCTGCGCGAGGCGCTCGAGATCCTCGGGCGCTCGATCTCGCTGCGCCGCGTCACGGTGTCGACCGCCGGCGTCGTGCCGGGGATCGACGAGATGGCGGGCTGGGAGCGGCGACCCAACCTGGCGGTGTCGCTGCACGCGCCGGACGACGAGCGGCGGAGCGCGCTGATGCCGCTCAACCGCACCTATCCGCTGCGTGACCTGCTCGCTTCGCTGCGCCGCTATCCTCTCGAGAGCGGCCGCCGCCTCACCTTCGAGTACCTGCTGGTGCGCGACCTCAACGACGCGCCCGCCGACGCCGACGCCGTGGCGCGCCTCATCGGTGGCTTCCGCGCCAAGGTGAATCTGATCCCGATGAACCCCGACCCGGTACTCGATCGCGCGCTGGTGCCGCCGAGCCCCGAGCGGGTCGAGGCGTTCAAGGACCGGCTGCGCGCCCGCGGCCTGATCGCGACAGTCCGTCGCCGCCGCGGCGAGGACGTGTCCGCCGCGTGCGGGCAGTTGAGAGCGTTCGGCCGGGAGCCCAGGAAGGGAGCACCGTTCGCTCGCGACCACCGTCAAAGGTAGAGAAGTGTCCGAGCTGCCTCGATCTTTACTGCACTGATCCGGTCTCCCTCACCCCCTGGCCCCTCCGGTTTGAAGAGGGGGACCGTGTCGTCCGGTGCCACCGGTTGAGCCGAGCGAGAAGGTGGCGCTGCTCCGGCTCTCCTGCGTTGGTCCGATCTCCCTCACCCCTGGCCCCTCTCCTACATGGGAGAGGGGAACGTAGCTCTACCTAGCTCACCTAGCTAGTTGACCCGGTCTCCCGCCAGATGAACGCCAGGTTCCGGCCGGCCGCTTTCCCCTGGCGCCGGTAGCTCCACAGCCTCTCGGCGTCGCAACGCGTGCAGCGCAGGAGGCATCGCACCTCGCCGATGCCGGCCATCTCGAGCTGGCGGCGAGCGGCGCCGGGGACGTCGAGGTGCGGGCGGCCGGCGGGGCCGGGGGTGACCACCTCGGGCGCGCTCGCCGCCGCCACCTGCTCGGCGACGTCGTAGCCGACCTCGTAGCAGCAGGCGCCGATCGCCGGACCGATCCAGGCCGTCCAGCGCTCCGGCCGCGGCGCCGCCGCGCGCACCGTGGCGCCGAGCACGCCGCCGGCGAGCCCGCGCCAGCCGGCGTGCGCCGCGGCGATCCCTTCCGGTCCGGCGAGGAGCACCGGCACGCAGTCGGCGACGGTGACGGCGAGCGCCAGGCCGCGCTCGTTCGTCATCAGCGCATCGCCTTCGCCGCACACGCCGGGCATCGCGGGGAGCACCGTCGCCGAATGGATCTGGCGCGCCCAGGCGACCGGCAGCTCGCGGCCGGCGGAGCGCCGCAGCACCTCCTCGCGCGTGCCCTCCGGGCCGACGCCGCTGAACAGTACGCGCGCCTCGCCGCCGGCCCCTTCCCAGATCCAATGGCCGCCGCGCAGCGTCGGGCCGGCGATGCCAATCTCTGAGGCGTCGTCGCCGCGCTCGCGCGGCGCGCCTGCCGCGTCGTGGTCCCTCACCGCCGCTGCCGCCGTGCCGCGAGCAGCGGCTCGATCTCCGCGGCGACCGCCTCGGCGAGCTTCGCGTAGCCGGCGGCGTTGGGGTGGATCTCGTCGCTCTTGAGCGCCGAGTCGAAGAGGATGTCGGCGAGCACCTCCTCGACCAGCGGCACGTCGTAGTCGTCCGCCACGCGATCGAAGAGGTCGCCGAGGCCGCCGAACGGCGCGCGGATCTCGACCAGCATCGGCACCGCGCCGGCCTCGAGCACGCCTTCTACGAGCCCGCGCACCGCCGCCTCCGTGCGCTCCCGCGGCACGCCGCGCAGGATGTCGTTGCCGCCCACCTCGACGATCACCAGCCACGGGTCCTGCGCGAGCGCCTCGGGCAGCCGCGCCAGCGCCGCCTCGGCGGTGTCGCCCGGCACGCCGGCGTTGACGACGTCGGCCGCGAGCCGCTCGGCGAGGCCGTCCGGATAGTTGGGCGCCTCGCCCGCTCCCACCCCGGCGGTGATCGAGTCCCCGAGGCAGACGATCGTCGTGCCGCGCGAGTCGATGTTCGGCGGCAGGTCGCGGCAGGCGGCGAGGAGAGCGAGGCTGCAGAGGAGAAGCGCAGATCGAGGGGCGCGGCGCACGGCGGCATTGTAGTGGCGGACACGGCGCCCGCACTGCGCGGCGCCGGGACATAGCCCGACACGCATGCTAGAGTTCACGGTCTTCCGTTCCGGCCGATGACCCCGCATCCCGCCGTGTTCGAGCTGTGCCGAGCCGCCCGCGCGAGCCATCGCAGGAGTGTGATCCGGAGAGCGTCGTGAGCGAGCGCGCCCTCTCCGCGCAGGACCTGCAGGAGAGCGTCGAGGAGCTCCGCGACTACCTGGCGGACGGCATCCCCCCTCTGCTCGCCGCCGGCGCCATCGGCCTCCTCGTCCGCGGCGCGCCGGACGCGATCACGGCGCAGATCCAGAGCTGGCTCTCGTACCAGTACCAGGTGCGCGGCCGCACGGTGGCCTACTCGGACCTCGTCTATTACGCGCTGAGCAAGCTGCACTTCGTCGGCGAGCTGGGCCTGGTGCCGAAGCCGGAGCTGGCGAGCTATCTCGCCGCCCTCGTCGAGGCGCTCGTTCCACTCTGCCCCGAGGAGGAGCGCGACGTAGTGCGCTCGGCCCTCGAGCGGCTTCGCCTCGGGCCGCAGGAGCTGAGCCGGGGCGTCTTTCCGATCGGTCCGGCCCCGACGGCGGGACTGCGGGCGGCCGCCGGTGCGGCTGGCGCGGGCGCTCCGGCCGGAGAGCTCACCCAGGAGCTGCGGCGCTTTGCGCTGCTGCTCGAGCGGCTGAAGCCGCCGGCCGCCGGCGATGCGGTCGCCCGGCCGGCAGGCGCGCCGGCCGACGAGCTCGTCGCCTCGGTGCTCGCCGCCGCCGCCACCACCGCGCGCGACGGCTCCGAGCTCGGCCAGTACCTGGAGCACCTGCGCGAGCTGGGCGTGCTCGGCATCGACCCGGCGACGGTGGTGCGCACGCTGAGCCGCGCCCTCCCCAACTGGGCGCCGGCGACCGTGGCCTCGCCGGACGAGCTGGGAGGCAACGCGCGGGCGCTGCGCCGGTTCGTCGACCTGGCCGACGGCCCGCAGCAGCGCATCGAGCGCTTCCGCGAGCTGCTGCGCGCCGTCGTCGACGAGTTCAACGCCGGCTCGCTGGCGCGGGCCGTGGCCCTCGTGCAGGTGGCGGCGAGCCTGCTGGCGGAGAGGAAGGTGCCGGCGAGCGACGCCGATCTGGTCCGCGGCAACGCCCACGAGGCGCTGGATGGGGAGCGCCTGCGCGTCTTCGCGGTCGATCCCCAGCAGCAGCCGCTGCTGCGCCAGGTGCTGGATTTCTTCCCGGCGCTGCAGCCGCCCGGCCTCCTCCTCGCACTCGACGGCGAGCCCGACCGCGGCCTGCGCCGCCTGCGCATGACGCTGCTCGAGGTCCACGGCGAGGCGGCGCGGCCCGCCATCCTCGACAGTCTCGAGGCCGCCCTCGGCGACGTGCGCGCCAGCGCCTGGTTCTACCAGCGCAACCTCGTCTACCTCCTGCACCGCATCCCCTGCTCGCCCGAGTCGCTGCAGGACCGGGAGGTCGAGCACGTGATCCAGTTCTCCGAGCTCGCCCACCATCCGCGGCTGGTGGGCGAGGCCGTGGTCCGCCTCGGCCAGATCCGCAACGAGCGCGCCGAGAAGGCGCTGCTCGGGCGGCTGCAGGAGGTCGAAGCCGAGCTCGACGGCGCGGTCGTCGCGCACCATCCGGCCGAAGACCTCGAGCGGCTACGGAGCCTGATCGCGGCGGGCCTGCTGCGCAACGGCTCGCCCGCCGCGCGCCGCACGGTCGTGCAGAGCGCTCTCGGCCGGCTGCGGCACGCCGGCAGCGGCGACCGCCTGGCCGAGCTGCGCGGCGTCGATCTGTCGAGCGAGCCGGCGCTGCTCAACGGTCTGCTCCAGTCGCTGCGCGCGCTGCTGCCGCGCAAGGTGCTGGGAGTGGTGATGCGGCGCAACGCCGAGATCCTGACCCAGGTCGTGCAGGCCCTCGCCGCCACGCCCGCGCCCCTCGTCCGCCACGGCCTGCAGGAGCTGGTCGAGCAGTTCCCCGGCGAGCCGTTCGGGATGGAGGCGTCGAAGGCGCTCGCCGGCTTCGATGCCGCGCCCGCTCCGGGCGCGCTCCCGGAGGCCGCGCCGGCAGCCGCGGCGCCGCCGCCGCGGCGCATGGAGGGTGACCTGCAGCTCTTCGGTCTCCCCAACCTCCTGCAGAGCCTGGCGCAGAGCGGGCTCACCGGCACACTCACGCTCAAGGACGGTCAGGGAGCCACGGCCGCGAGACTCGAGCTGCGCGCGGGCACGCTGGCGGGCTGCTCGGCGGCGCACCTCCAGGGCGAGACGGCGTTCTACCAGCTCCTCGAGCGGCCGCTCGCGACGTCGTTCCTCTTCGTCGGCGGCGACGCCGCGCCGCGGGAGACACAGGCCGGCGGCGGGACGCGGGAGATCCTGCCGCTGCTGATGGAGGGGATGCGGCGGCTCGACGAGTACGACCGCGCCCGCGCGCTGATCCCCGACCCGACGGTCCTCGTCGCGACCGGCGTCCGCCCGACGACGCCAGCAGGCGAGACCGACGGCGCCTTCGTGCGCGAGCTGTGGAGCCGCGTCAAGGCCGGCGCCACGGCCGCCGCTTGCGAGGAGGCCCTGGCGGCGGACGGCTATCGCGTCCGCACCCTGCTGTCGCACTGGCTCGAGGAGGGGGCGGTCAGGGTATGAGCCGGCGCGAAATGCCGTCGAACGGAGGGACATGAGATGTAGAACGGCCCGCGAAACGAGCCCACTGGGGGGAAGAGACCATGACCGCCCAGACAGCCCACCACCGCCCACGGCTCCCGGTCCTCGGGGATCGCCAGTGGATCTCTTGCGCAGTCCTGCTCCTCTTGTTGAGCTCCATTCTCGCCGGCGACGGCCCGCGGGCCCTCGCGAGATCTTCGACGGCGGGGCCGCCGTCGCTCGCGCAGGCCGGCTCCCTGCCGGGTCTCCCAGACCGCATCATCGAGTACCGCGGGAGCCAGGTCGTCCTCGACGGCATCGATCCCGCGGGCGCCGGCGGCGCCAGCCAGATCAAGGTCAGCTACCGCCGCGATGCGACGACGTTCGAGACCGTCGCCGCCCGCACCGACGAGGCGGGCCGCTACACACTGGCCTTCTACGCCGGCGGGCTCGACGACCTGGACGAGGTCCTGGTCGACATCCGTCGCGGCGAGACGGTGGAGCCGACCCTGCCGCTCCTGGTGCGGCGCGGCACCGGACCTGGCCTGTGCCTGCCGGCGACCCTGGCCACCAACGCCCCGGCCGCGCTCTGTAGCTGCGAGGGGGACTGCCCGCCGCCGGCCGCCTCGACCTTGCTCTTCACCGCCAGCCGCGAGCCCCGCTCCCACGGCGTCAACGTGGCGGACGGCACGGTCATCACTTCCGCTCCGGTGGCGGGCTTCGACACCGGTGGCCTGGGGATGGACCTCACCTTCCACCATCAGAGCGGCACCCTCTGCGACGGGCCGACCGGTCAGGCCTGGTCCCACGGCTACGACATGTCGATGGTGCAGACCGGGGCCGACAGCGGTTACGTCGTGACGCCCGATCTGCGGTCCTTCCCGATCGTGCGGCAGCAGGCGAGCCGGCGCGCCGCGGCGGCGAGCGAGAGCTGGACGCTTCCCGACGGCTTCTTCTCCCGCCTGCGGCGCGATCCCGAGACGCGGCGCTGGCTCCTCATCCACTCGAGCGGGCTCGAGTTCGAGTTCCTGGTCGGCGCGCCCGGCCAGCCGGGCCCGCTGATCGCGATCCGCGACCCCAACGGCAACCAGGCTCAGGTGCGGCGCAACGCCTCGGGCGCCCTTGCCGCGGTGACCACCGACCTCGGCCAGGAGGTGCGCTTCGGCTACGGCGCCGACGGGCGCCTCGCCTCCCTCACCGACCACCTCGGCCGCGCCTGGAGCTTCGGCCACGACGGCCGCGGGAACCTCACCACCGTCACCAGCCCGGCGACGGAGTTCGCTGCCATCGGTGCCGGCGTCGAGCTCATCGATACGGCCCTCCCCGCCGCCCTCGTGCGCCGCGGGCGGACGACCACCTTCTCCTACGGCGACCCGGCGCTCCCCAACCAGATCACGCGCATCACCGACCCGCGCGGCGCCGTTGCCGTCGAGTACACCTACCACCACAACCCGCCCGACGTCGGCCGGGTGGCGATCGAGCGGGTCAACGGGCGCGACGTCACCTTCCTCTACGACCCGCCGGCGACCGCCGTGCCGGCTCCTCTCGCCCGCCTCGAGCCCGGCAACACGGTGACCCGCGTCGTCGATCGCGCGGGCAACGTCACCGATCACGAGATGCACGGCCCGGCGGGCGGGCCGCTTGCGGGCATGGGCAAGTTCGGGCTGCGCCGGCAGGTGGTCTGGACCGAGCGGGGCAAGGGCAACCCGCCGCTGCGCGCCGGCGAGCCCCTGGCCTGGGAGCAGCGCTGGCTGCAGGAGTGCGACTGCCTGACGCCGCGGGCCGTCTCCCAACCCTTCCGCCGCGAAGCGCCGGACCTCGCCCAGGACGACGCCGGCCGGGCCCTGCAGTTCGACGCCAACGGCATGCCCGTCGGCTACCCCACCGAGCTCTTCGCCTACAACGACCGCCGGCAGGTGACGGCCTACGAGCTGCGCGGCTTCGACGAGGTGATCCGCTGGGAGAAGACCTACGACACCTTCGAGCGCTTCAGCCGGCAGCTCAGCTATACCGAGCCGCGGGCGTTCGACGACAATCCGCTCTACGCCGGCCTCTCCTTCACCCACACCTACGCCTACGACGCCCGCGGCAACCGCATCCGGCACCAGGCGCCGCGGGTGACCCGCGGGGTCGAAAGCGCGCAGACGATCGTCGAGTCCTGGACCTACGACGAGCGCGGCCAAGTCCTCACCCACACCGACGCCAACGGCAACCTGACGCGCTACGCGTACTTCGACGGGCCCAGCAGCGGCGGCGACGTCAACAGCAAGGGGGAGTTCGGCGGCTACCTCGCCGCGGTCACCCGCGGCGCCGCGGGCTCGGCCGGCGCCGCGCCACGGCTCACCACCCGCTACCGCGTCAACGCCCTGGGCATGGTGACCCAGAGGATCGACCCCGGCGGCGCCGTCCACGACGTCGAGTACAACGACCTCGGCGAGACGACGCGGCAGATCGACGCCGAGGTGACGCTGCGCAACGGCCAGCGGCTGCGTTACGAGACCCGCTTCGTCTTCGACGCCGCCGGCAACCGGGTGCTGAGCCGGCGGAGCAACGTCGACTTCGACGGCGCGGTGTCCGCCAACGACTTCGTCGACCGCGCGCAGAGCTTCGACGCGGCCGGCAACCTCCTCGGGTCCCGTGCCGAGGTGGACGGCGACGACGCCCACGACCTCGTCACCCGCTACCGCTACGACGGCAACGACCGGCTCGCCGTCGTCGAGCAGCCGGAGGGCAACCGGAGCTTCCACCTCTATGACGAGCGGGGTCTGCGCTTCAAGACCTTCTACGGCGTCGCGCGCGCGGCGGGGGGCGACCCGTCCGCCGGCTACCCGGCCGACGCGCGGTCGGAGACTCTCGACGGCACCGGCTTCGTGGGCTTCACCAGCGCGACCTACGACGCGCGCGGCAACGCGGTGCGGGTCCGCGACGGCCGCGGCAACGCGACGGATCACTTCTACGATTTCGCCGACCGCCGCATCGCATCGAGCGATGCCAACGGCAAAGGCGTGGTCGCCGACTACGACGACGACGGGAATGCCCTCACCGGCGCCGCCGGCGCGGTGTCCAAGGCGACGGGCGCTGCGACGACCGTCCTCGAGCGGACCTACCACCGCTTCGACGAGGCCGGCCGCCGCTACCAGACGGTGCTCGACCTCGATCCCGCAAGCGACGAGAGCGCCGCAGTCGATCCCGACGACGGCCGCAGCTCGAGCTACCGTACGGTCTTCGATCCGGCCTCGCGGGTGGTCGCGGCGCTCGATGCCAACGGTAACCGCACGACGACGACCTACGACGCCGCGGAGCGCGTGCTCACCATCACCGACCCCCTGGGCAACGCCCGCGGCTACGAGTACGACGCCGATTCCAACGTCGTCGCGGTCGCGGATCTCGAGCTGCCCGGCCCCGGCGCCGCCGGCATCCCCGAGCGCTACGTGGCCACCTTCGCCTACGACGCGCTGGATCGCCGGATCGAGAGCCACGATCGCGGCCTCGACGGCGACTCGCTCGACCATGCGACGCGCTTCGCCTACGACTCGCGCGACAACACCCGTCTGGTCGAGGACGCCGAGGGCAATGTCACGCGCGCCGCCTTCGACGACCTCGACCGGCGGGTCGCGCTCCAGCGCTTCGCCGGCGATCCGGGCGCGGGCGCCCCGCCGGCCGGCGTTACGGAGTTGAGTCGGCTCGAGCACCGCTACGACCGCAACTCGCGGCGGACCCACGACCTCGCCTTCTCGGACGTCGCGGACCCGGCGAGCGTGCAGGCCACGCTCTACCTCTACGACGACCTCGACCGGCTCGCCACCACCGTCTACCCCGACGCCGACGACTTCCGCCAGGCCCCGGACGGCCCGGGCTACGGCGAGATCGACCGCGGCAACCCCGACGGCGCCGACGGCGTCTATGACCGGGTGGAGCTGGCCTACGACGCCAGCTCCAACGTCGTCGCGACCCGCGACCAGCGCGGCGTCGTCTTGGCCCACACCTACGACCCGGGAGACCGCCTCATCCTCCAGGAAGCCACCCTGCCGCCTGGGATTCCGGGGACCGACCGCCAGGACTTCTCCTACGACGCCCTCGACCGTCTGGTGCGGGCGCGCAACGACTACGCGCGGGTGAGCCGCGTCTACGACCCGCTCTCGCGTCTCGCCTTCGAGCGCCAGGAGATCCGCCTCGACGGCAGCGGCTTCACCGCGGGCTGGGAGCGGCCGGTGTCGCTCTTCTCCGCCTACGACCGCGAGTCCAACCGCACCTCGCTGCGGGTGCGCGACGCCACCGAGGAGCAGCCGCGCCGCGACCTCCAGGTGCGCCACGCCTACGACGAGCGCAACCGCACGCGCGCGATCCGCGCCGCCTACTTCGATCGCCCCCTCCACCCGATCGCCGAGTACGCCTACCTCGGTCCCGGCCGGGTGCAGACGAAGACCTTCGGCAACGGCGCCGCTCTCACCAACCGCTACGACCCGAAGCGGCGCCTCGCCGAGCACGCCTGGCGCGACGGCTCGCCGCCGCGGCGCCTCCTCGCCGGCTTCGGCTACGCCTACGACGACGTCGACAACCCGCTCTTCGAGCGCTTCCTCCACGACGGCGGCCGCGCCGACAACTTCTCCTACAACGATCGCTACGAGCTGACCGGCGTGAGCTATCGCGAGGCTGCCCCGCGCGACTATCGGACCACCGCCGAACCGTACCGGGACACCTTCGACTACGACGACGCCTGGAACCGACGCGAGGCCCGCTTCACCGATCCGATGGGCTCCGAGCCCGCAGTTCGTGACACCTACCAGATCAATCGCGCCAACGAGTACCTGGCCGTCGATCGCCAGGTGGGAGGCGCGCCGGTCGGGACTTCGCCGCCGCTCCACGACGCCGCCGGCAACATGACGCGCCTGCCGGTCCGGCCCGCCGCCGGCGCCGCCGCCGGCCGCGACGTCGACCTCCACGCCGTCTGGGACGCCTTCGATCTCCTCCACAGCGCCACCGTCCCCGACCCCGAGCGGGAAGGCGGCGAGCGGGTCGAGCACTACCGCTACGACCCCTTCCGCCGGCGGATCGCCAAGCTCGACGTCGCGCGGCCGGCCGACGGCTCCACCGCCCGGTTCACGGTGCGGCGCTTCATCTACGACGGCTGGCGCGACGTCGCCGAGCGCGTCTTCATAGAGGAGGGGACGACCGAGCTCCCGGCGAGCATCGCCGACCGTCTCGAGCGCGTCTACGTCAACAGCCGGCTCATAGACGAGCCGCTCCTGGCCGCGATCGACGGCGACGGCGACCGCACCCTCGACGGGGGCGGCCAGCCGGCGAACAGCCCCGGCGGCATCGACTTCGAGTACCACTACCTGACCAACCGGCTCGGCTCGGTCGTGGCGCTTCTGGACGCCACGGACGACACGCGCATCCTAGAGTCCTATCGCTACGACGTCCACGGCCGGGCCACGGTCCTCGGGCTCCCGCCCGCCGCGGCCCAGGTCTCGCGCTTCGCGAACGCCCTGACCTTCACCGCCCGGCGGCTCGACGCCGAGACGGGCCTCCTCTACCTCCGCAACCGCTACCTCGACCCGACCACGGGCAGGTTTCTCGCCCGGGATCCGATCGCCTCGGCCGGCAAGCTCGACCTCTACGCCTATGCGCTCTGCTCGCCCGTGCGCTGGCTCGACCCGAGCGGGCTGGAATATCAACGGACAAGCGGCATCGAGGTGCCGGAGGCGCAGGGCGAGATTCAGCTGCCGGAAGGCGGCGGCACGGTCAGGGTCTTCAAGAACGCCACGATCGTGAAGAACGGCTGGGAGTATCGCAATGAGTTCCAGCTCGAGTTCAAGCGGACATCCGGCGACTACGATTGCCGGCACTGCCGATGGCTGCAGTTCCACACCTCACTTCGATACGAGGAGTTCAGGGAGGTCGATGGCGTCTACACGCTGGGTTATCGCCTCAAGTACTACGGCAGGCGCCTCGGACTGTCGGTCGATTCGCAGGATTCCACGGATCCGTTCTACGACGGTCACCCCAACGCCTTTGCCGAACGTACCGCCGAAGAGAGCTCGATCTTCGACCGGCCGACTCCGGGCAAGTCGCTTGCCGCCGTGGGCAGCAAGGAGCACGACATCTTCGACGCCTACCTGATCTGCAACCGCCAGGTCTACTTCCATGTCCATTGGGAGGCGAGTCACAAGGTCGAGAACGGCGTGCTCAAGCGCTTCTACGGAAACATCAAGGGCGAGGCGACCGACCGGCTGCCGCCGTGGGCGAGAGGCGGTGGCCTTCCGAAAGGCTACGACGGCAACCACCAGACGCTCGAGGTGACTGGACCGCAGGAGCCGTTTTGGAACCCGGCCCCCGCCGACGACCGCCTGCGATGGAACCTGGAGGAGGGCCTCTGGCTGGGTGACCCACCCAAGGTCGGGTGACTCGCTCGGGCACCGCGGCGAGCGACACGCCCACCTTGCGGCGGGTCTCCAGAGCGTCGCGGGGATGCAGAACGTCCTGGTGGCGGTGCTGGAAGGAAAGCTTCCGCCGCCAGTTTCGGAGTAGCATCCGCGGACTCTCTGCTTGGAGGTGTCCGCATGCGCGTCCGCGTTGCCGTCGTCGTCCTCGCCGCCTCGCTCGCCGTTCTTTTCGCGCCGGCACCGCCTGCCACCGCGCGCCAGGCATCTGCCTCCGAGGCCGCGCCCCCGCCACCGGCGCGCGAGCCGGCCCCCAAGGTCACCGTGCTCAAGGCCGCACGCCTGTTCGTCGGCACGGGCGACCGCACGCTGCCCGACGGCGTGGTGATCGTGGAAGGCTCGAAGATCAAGGCCGCCGGCTCGCAGCTGCCGGTGCCGGCGGGAGCGGAGGTGATCGACCTCGGCGACGCCACGCTCCTCCCCGGCCTGATCGACGCCCACACCCACCTCTCCAGCGAGTCGGGCGACGACTGGGCGCGCGACGCGATCGCCCGGCTGCGGCGCGACGTCCCCGAGACCGCGATCCGCGCCGGCGAGTACGCGCGCCGGACGCTCATGGCCGGCTTCACCACGGTGCGCGACGTCGGCTCCGCCGAGTTCGTCGATGTCGGCCTGCGCAACGCGATCCGCGACGGCTTCGTCGCCGGGCCGCGCATGCTGGTCGCCGTCAACTCCCTCGGCTCGCGCGGCGGCCACTGCGACCGGACCGGCTTTCCTCACGGCCGCTTCGGCGAGGAGACCGGGCTCGAGGACGGCGTCGCCAGCGGCCCCGACGGCTTCCGCGACGCCGTCCGTTTCCAGGTCAAGTACGGCGCCGACGTCATCAAGGTGTGCGCGACGGGCGGCGTCCTGTCGCTCGGCGACGAGGTGGACACGCCGCAGGTGACGCAGGAGGAGATGGACGCCATCGTCGACGAGGCGCACCGCCTGCGCAAGCGGGTGGCGGTCCACGCCCACGGCGCCGAGGGGGCGAAGGTGGCGATCCGCGCCGGCGCCGATTCGATCGAGCACGGCTCGTTCCTCGACGAGGAGGCGCTGCGGCTGATGAAGCAGCGCGGCACCTACCTCGTGCCGACCCTCATGGCCGGCGAGTACGCCGGCGGCCGCGCCGCCACCCGCCAGTACCCGCCCGAGATCGCCGCCAAGGCCGCGCAGGCGGTCGCCGCCCGCTCGGCGACCTTCAAGAAGGCGCTGGCGATGGGCGTCAAGGTGGCCTTCGGCACCGACTCCGCGGTCTCGCCGCACGGCCGGAACGCCGAGGAGTTCGCGCTCCTCGTCGAGCACGGCATGAGCCCCGCAGCGGCGTTGCGCTCGGCCACCCAGGAGGCGGCGAAGCTGCTGGGGATCGAGCGCACGACCGGCACCCTCGAGCCCGGCCGGGAGGCCGATGTCGTCGCCGTCCCCGGCGACCCGCTCGCCGACATCCACGCCATGGAGCGCGTGCGCTTCGTGATGAAGGGCGGCACGGTCTACCGGCACGACCCGTAGCGCTCGGGTGCCGGCCGCTGATGGACGGCGGCCGGTCCGCCGCCGTACCAGGAGAAGGCGGAGGAAACGCCCTCGAGGTCCAACCTCCCCTCGCCTACGTCCCCCTCTCCCATGTGGGAGAGGGGCCAGAGGTGAGGGAGATCGGATCAGCGCCGTAAGGTGGAAGCACCGCACCTCTCGCTTCTATCCATCGGCGAGCGCAGCACCTCCGATGCTCTACAAGACCATGGACCTCTCGCGCTGCTCGAGCCTCGTCGCGCTCGACGCCGCCTACCGCCGCGGCGCGAGCCGCCTCCCCGCCGGTCCGCTCGAGGTCTACGTCGAGGTCGCGGCGCGCTGCAACCTGCGCTGCCAGATGTGTCCGATCACCGTCGACCCGCGCTACCAGGAGGGATCGGGAGGGCCGGGCCTGCTTGCCGGCGAGCTCTTCGCCCGCCTCGAGGCGCTGGACCCGGCGCCGCCGCGCGTCTACCTCCAGGGGCTGGGCGAGCCCACACTGCATCCGCATCTCGTCGCCTACACCGAGCGGCTGGCCGCCGCCGGCAGCGAGGTGTGGATCACCACCAACGCCACCCTGATCGACGAGGAGCTGGCCGACGCGCTGGCGCGGGCGGGGCTCGCGCGCGTCACCGTGTCGATCGACGGCGCCACCGCGACGACCTACGAGCGGATCCGCCGCCGTGGCCGCTTCGCCGACGTGGTGCGCGGCCTGCGCGCGCTCGGCGCGGCGCGGCGGCGTCACGGCCGGCCGATCCTCTTCCTGTCCCTCGTCGGCATGGCCTCGAACCTCCACGAGCTGGACGCCCTCGTCGACCTCTGCGCCGAGGTCGGGGGCGACGGCGTGTCGGTCGAAGCGCTCTACGTCTGGCAGCATCCGGACATCGAGGGGTTCGCCGAGCGCGAGCACCTGGGGAACCTCGACCCGGCGCGCGTGGCGGCACTGATGGGTGCCGCGCGCCGGCGGGCGGTGGGGTTGGGGCTCGCCTGGTGGAGCCGTCTCGACGAGGTGGGCGCGACCGCGCTCGTCCCGCCCGTCCCGGCCGCGCGGCCGGCCGCAGGCCCGCCGGCCGGACGCGATACCGGCGCGCCGGTCCATGGCCCGGCGCGCGCGGAGACACCGGCGCCGGCCGCTCGCCTGCCCTGGGCCTGCAGCGAGCCCTGGTCGACGATGGTCGTCAACGCCGCCGGCGAGGTCCGCACTTGCTGCTTCAACGACACCGTCCTGGGCAACGTGACCGAGACGCCGCTCGCCGCGATCTGGAACGGCGCCGCCTACGGCGAGCTGCGCCGCCAGCATGCGGCGGGCGAGGTGCCGGCGGGCTGCGACCACTGCGTGCGGAGCGGCCGCGTGAAGCGGTCGGCCGTGCTGAGCTGGCAGGCCACCGTGCCGGGAGCAGAGGCGCCGCCGGCGACCGACGCCTGGCTCGCCGCGCCGCACGACGGCGAGCTGGTGGGTGACACCGTCGTCGTGATCGGGACGCTGCCCCACGCCGCTGCGGACGGCCGGCCCGGGCGGTCGGTCTGGAGCCTGGCGCGAAGGCCGTCGCGCCAGCCGGCCCGCCCACTGCCCGAGGTCTGGATCGACGACACCCTGGTGGCGTGCCTCGACGACTGCGCGATCGTCGAGCGCAGGACCTATGCGGCGGTGGTGCCGATCGCGTTCGTCTCGCCCGGGGCGCACGAGCTGACGCTGCGCGCGCCCGCAGCGCTCGGCGGCGGCGTCCTCGCGCTCCGCCATCTCCAGGTCGCACGGCCGGAGCTGCCGGACGACACGGTCGCCGCCGTCCACCGACTGGCCCTGCCGTGTGTCCTCGCGCGCCGCGAGGGCGCGCCTCGCGTCCTGATCGACGGCGCCCCCCGCCGGCCCGCCGCCTGGCTCTGCCGGCCTTACGGCGAGGCCTTCCTGGGCGTCGCGCTGCTCGACCTCGACGCCCTCGCACCCGGCGGGCACCAACTCGAGCTGCGCTTGCGCCACGATCCGGCCCGAACACTCGAGCTCTGGCGGATCGCGCCAAGCTGAGTTCTTGCCGATGTCACGCGCCTGCGTCCCCCTCTCCAACACCCCCTAAACTCCGGCGGTCGCAGCAAGTAAACGGTCCTCCACTGGTACACTTCGCGCCGTGTCCGAGCCGGCGTACGATTCAGTCATCGGCCTGGAAACCCACGTCCAGCTCAAGACCGCGACCAAGATGTTCTGCCGTTGCCCGAACCGCTTCGGGGAGCCGCCGAACACGCTGGTCTGCCCGGTCTGCCTGGGCTACCCGGGAACGCTCCCCGTCGTCAACCGGCGGGCCGTCGACCTCGCGACCAAGCTCGCGCTCGCGCTCGGCTGCACGGTGCGCGAGCGCTCGGTCTTCGCGCGCAAGAACTACTTCTATCCCGACCTGCCGAAGGGCTACCAGATCAGCCAGTACGACCGGCCGCTCGCCGAGGAGGGGCGGCTGCCGCTCATGCTGCACGACAAGAGCGTGCGCATCGAGCGCCTACACCTCGAGGAGGACGCCGGCAAGCTCCTGCACGAGCTGCCCGGCGGCGCGCCGCTCCCCGGCGAGAGCCTGGTCGACTTCAACCGCTGCGGCGTGCCGCTGGTCGAGATCGTCTCGCGGCCCGACATCGCGACGGCCGCCGAAGCGGCCGACTACCTCCAGACGCTGCACCAGCTCCTGCTCTACACCGGCACCAGCGACGGCAACATGGAGGAGGGGAGCCTGCGCTGCGACGCCAACGTCTCGGTGCGCCGCCCCGGCGAGACGCGCCTCGGCACCAAGACCGAGGTCAAGAACCTGAACTCCTTCCGCAACGTGGCGCGCGCCATCGAGCACGAGACCGGGCGTCAGATCGCGCTGCTCGAAGGCGGCGGCCGGGTGGTGCAGGAGACGCGCGGCTACGACGCCGGCGCCGGCGCCACCTACCTGCTGCGCAGCAAGGAGGAGGCGCACGACTACCGCTACTTCCCCGAGCCCGACCTGCCGCCGCTCCTCGTCGACGCGGCGCGCCGGGAGGCGCTCGCCGCGGAGCTGCCGGAGCTGCCCTGGCAGGTTCGGGCGCGGCTCGAAGCCCAGTACAAGCTCTCCCCTGAGCACGCGCGGGTCATTGCGCAGTCGCTGGCGCTCGTCCGGTACTACGAGAGTGCGGTCTCGGCCTACCCGGCAAACCCGCAGGCGATCGCGAACTGGTTGTTGACCGAGGTGCTGCGCGAGCTCAAGGACAGGAGCACCGAGCCGTTCGCGGCGATGCCGCCGTCGCGGCTTGCCGCTCTCGTCGAGCTGTTCGACTCGGGTGCGGTGTCCTCGACCGCGGCCAAGCAGATTCTGGGTGAGATGTGGGCCAACCTCGAGGAGCACCCGCGGGTGACGATGGAGCGGTTGGGCCTCGGCCAGGTCAGCGACACGGCGCAGATCGAGCGCTGGATCGAAGAGGTGGTCGGGGAGCACGAGGGACCCGTGGCGCAGTTCCGCGCCGGCAAGACCCAGACCTTCGGCTTCCTGGTCGGCCAGGTGATGAAGCGCTCCGGCGGTCGCGCCGACCCCAAGCTGGTGCAGCAGCTCCTGCGCGACACGCTCGCGAAGGAGCGGGTAGGGGGGCCGCCACCCAACTGAATGATCCAGTTCTTCCACGTCGGCAAGCGCTACCCGGGCGGCCAGGTCGCCCTTCACGACGTCAGCTTCGAGATCGCGCGCGGGCAGTTCGTCTTCCTGACCGGCGCGAGCGGCGCCGGCAAGACGACGCTGCTGCGGCTCATCTTCCGCGAGGAGGTGCCGAGCGAGGGGCAGATCCTGGTCAACGGCAGGAACGTCGCCTCGCTGCCGCAGCGCAAGGTGCCCTACCTCCGGCGCACCATGGGCGTCGTCTTCCAGGACTTTCGGCTGATCCCGCGTAAGACCGTCTTCGAGAACGTCTCCTACCTGCCGCAGATCCTCGGGCGCGACCGCGACGTGCAGCGGCGCCTCGCCTATCACGCGCTGCGCCGGGTGGGGCTCGCGCACCGCCTCTCCGCCTTCCCGCCCGAGCTCTCGGGCGGCGAGCAGCAGCGGGTGGCGATCGCCCGGGCGCTGATCAACGACCCGGAGCTGCTGATCGCCGACGAGCCGACCGGCAACCTCGACCCCGACCTCTCGCGCGAGATCCTGCGCCTCTTCCTCGAGGTCAACCTGCGCGGCACGACGGTCATCGTCGCCACCCACGACCGCGAGATGATCCAGCGCATCGGACGGCGCGTGCTGACGCTCGATCGCGGCGGCCTCTTGTCGGATGTCGAGCTCGACGGCACCGAGCCGCCGCGTCTCGAGCCGCCGCCGGAGGAGGAGGAGAGCGCGGCGGCGGCGGGCGCCGAGGGGGCGCGGGACGCGGCCGCGGCGGGCGGCGGCTCGTGAGCCTGCTCCAGGCCCTCGCCTACTTCTTCCGCGAGGCTGCGAACGGCCTGCGCCGCGGCTGGAAGGTGAGCCTCGTCGCCGTCGTGACGATCGCGGTCAGCCTCTTCGTGGGCGGCGTTTTCCTCCTCGCCAGCGGCAACCTCGCCCATGCCGTGGGGCGCTGGCGCGCCGAGACGCGGGTGGTCGTCTACCTGCGCCCGGGAACCGCCGCGGCGGCGGTCGAGCGGCTCGCGGCCGAGGCGCGGCGCGGCCCGGCCTGGATCCGGCGGGTCGAGGCGGTCTCGCCGGCGCAGGCGGGCGCCCGCTTCCGCGCGAGCTTCCCCGGCCTCGCGGACCTGCTCGCGGGATGGGGCGACGAGCCGCTGCCGGCGACGCTCGAGATCGAGCTCGCGCGCGATCGCGCGCCGGCGGGCGAGGTCGAGCGCTGGCTCGCCGCCTGGCGGGCGCGCCCCGAAGTCGAGATGGTGGACGACGACCGCGAATGGCTGGGGCAGCTCGAGGGGTTGCTCGCGGTCCTGCGCGCGGTCGGCCTGGTGCTCGGCGGCGTGCTGCTCGCCGCCGCCGTCTTCACGATCGGCAGCGTCATCCGGCTGACCGCCTACCTGCACCAGGAGGAGATCGGAGTGCTGCGCCTCGTCGGCGCCACCGAGTTCTTCGTCCGCGGCCCCTTCTACGCCGAGGGACTCCTGCAGGGGCTCCTCGGCGGCATCCTCGCCGCCGCCGCCCTCTTCGGCGCCTGGCACCTGGTCCGCCCCGACGCGCCGACGCTCCTGACGAACGTCCTCGCCGCCCGGTTCCTCTCGCCGGCCCAGGTCCTCGCGCTCGTCCTCGTCGGCGCCGCCGCCGGTCTGCTCGGCGCCATCGCCTCGCTCCGCCGCGAGGCCTTGAGAAGCGAGTAAGAGGAAGCAAAAAGAAAGGCCCCGCCCGGGGGCGGGGCCTTCGACACGAGACCTCGAACCGACTACGGATTCGTCAGGATCACCACGGCCTCTCGCCGATCCGTGACCTGGCCCTCGGTCGTGATCCGGCTCGGATCGATCCCGTGCCGGGTGACCAGGTAGTTCTTCACGGCCTCGGCGCGCTGCGTGGCCAGCCGCTGGTTGGCGTCCGGATCGCCGCTCGAGTCGGCATAGCCGATTACCTGTGCCCGCCAGTCGGGGTCCTGCTTCATCCGCAGGGCCACCTCGTCGAGCTTGGCCTTGCAGATGTTGTCGACCCGCGCGCTGCCCTCCATGAAGGTGCAGACGACTTCCATCCGCTCCGGCGGCGGCGGTGGGGGCGGCGGCGGCGGCGGTGGGGGCGGCGGAGGCGGCGGTGGCGGAGGCGGCGGCGGAGGTGCAGGTTCCGCCGGCGGCGGCGGGGGCGGCGGCGGCAGGAGCCGCGGGAAGTAGGTGAAGCCGAGCAGGCCGCCCAGCGGGCAGTTCTCGTCGATGTCGCCCAACTGGCTCAGCTCGGCGCGCAGGGCGAAGTTGAACGCCCACTCCTGCTCCTCGCCCAGCCAGAGACGGCCGCCGGTGGTGAGGTCGAAGGCGTCATCCAGGCCGAAGGCGTCCTCGCCCCCCGTGTAAAACGTACCCACCAGCTCGGTGATCCAGTCCAGGCGGTCCGACACCGAGCCGGCGTAGCCGAGCCCGGCGTGCAGCTCCTCCTGGATGTCCGCCTCGTCGTCGTCGCCCGGATCGCGGTAGCCGACGTCGAACACCCAGTTCGACTTGCTCCAGCCGAGGTTGGCGCCGAACCCGGGGTCGTCCGCGGACACGTCCTCGTCGCCGGTCGGCAGCTCGACGAAGAGGCCGAGGGCGAGCTTCGAAGTGTCGAACTCGCCGGGGTTGCCGACGAGTCGGAACTTGGTCGCCACCCGGATGTTGCCCAGGCCGTCCGCGTCGATGTCGTCGGTGCGGATCGGCAGATCGTCGTTGTCGAACTCGAAGTTGTCGTAGGGGACCATGACGCTGAACTCCCAGCGGTCGGTGATCCCGTAGCCCAGGCTGGCGCTCAAGCGGCTCCAGTCCAGGGTCAGGTCACCGAGGTCGCCCCCGAAGCCGTCCCCGAAATCGATAACGCGATCCCAGTTGTTGAAATAGAGGCTGAAGGACCAGTTCCCCTGCGGGATGGTCTCGCCGCTGAGCAGCGTGAACAGCCCGGTTTCGCCCGTCGCGGTCGGAGCGTTCGCCTCCTCCCCCGCCGTGGCGGCGAGAGGGACCAGCAGCCCCAGCAACGCCACCAACACCACGCATTTCCGCTTCATTAGCGTCTCCTCCGTCGAGCCTTAGCGCGCCCGGGCCCTCGACGGCCGAAGCCCCGGCGTGACTGCTACGGTCGCGCCCGCGCGTCGTGCGCGGGCGATTCGATGCGGTGCGAAAAGGCGTGGCGGCTCAGCGATAGGACTTGACCGAGATTCTGGCCTCCACGCCACCCTCTCCCTTCAAAGCTTGTGCCACGATCCCGGACACGAAGAAGGTGTACTTCCGGTTGAGCTGGAACGACGACTCGAACCCCACCCCGGCGTCGGGCACGTAGTCCCCGAACTCGGCGTAGACGTTGCGGTCGAACCCCACCGTCCCCACCCCTGCATAGAGTACCCAGTACCAGTTCTGCCAGTCCAGCTTGACGACGCGGTGGCGGGCGTTCAAGAACCAGGGAAAAAAATACTCCCAGGTGAGGTGGACCTGCTCGGTGCCGCGCCGCCGCTCGGTCACGCCCTTCAGGTACTCGCGCCCGTCGAGGCGGAAGAACTCCGAGAGCGGGACATTGTAGCGCTCGAACTCGGGCAGCTCCTCGTCCGACGAGATCTGCCGCCGGTACATGAACGTGCCGCCGTGGAGCCGGCCGATGAGGAAGGTGCGCCGCGTGAGGTCGAAGCGCTTCAGCGTCTCGAACTCGCCCTTGAGGTAGTCGAAGTCCCCCCAGCCGGCGTCGAAGCCCCAGGTCAGGGCGCCGGTGAAGCCCGCGTTGCCCGGCCCGATCTCGCGGAAGGCGGTGAACAGGCGCTCGCTGCGCGCCCGGGTCTCGCCGACGATGGCGTTCGAGCGCGAGTCGCCGGGGGTGCCGATCTGGTAGCCGACGCGCAGGAAGGTGTTGGTGCGGTTGTTCTGCGACCGCAGCGCTTCCTTGTTGTTGCTCAGGCGGTCGAGCTCGGCGAGGGCGAAGGTGCGGTGGTGGACGTCGTGCGGCCACTGCATGAGCACCAGCAGGCCGCGCACGCGGTCGAAGTCCTCGGTGAAGTCCTCGATGTCGGGGAACTCGACGGCGTCGAAGACCGCGAACTGCGTCGTGCGGACGCGGCCGTAGTAGCGGTAGCGCAGGAAGGCCGTGATGTCGCCGTCGATGAAGTTGTACTTGACCTGCCCCTCGTAGAAGACCTTGTTGACCAGCCGGCTCAAACGGAAGTCGAGGTCGCCCTCGGGGAAGTAGACGTCCAGCCGCGGCAGGTTGCGCTCGCGCTCGCGGCTGCCGTTGGCCGGCGGGAGGGGCGGCGGCGGCGGCTCCTCGGCCGGCGCCGCCGGCGGCGGTTCCTGCACGGTCGGAGCCGGCGGCGGGGGCTGCCGGGTGGACGGGAAGCGCGGCGGCTCGGCGGCGAAGCCCCGCGCGGGCAGCGCCAGCGCCGCCGCCAGCGCCAGCGCAATCCCGTCTCCGCGCCGCAGCGGCCGGCCCCGCATGGGCGGGATCATATCCGCGTCGCCGGCCTGGGAAGAGCGCGACGAGCCCGTTCGCGCGACCCGAGACCTTGGACGTTGCCGCCGCGGCGAGGAGGATTCGCG
The DNA here is from genome assembly GCA_044866775.1 of Thermoanaerobaculia bacterium. Taxonomy (GTDB): domain Bacteria; phylum Acidobacteriota; class Thermoanaerobaculia; order Multivoradales; family UBA5704; genus DASUNQ01. The sequence goes on from JBIOUG010000192.1 coordinate 26,847, forward strand.
CCGCAACCAGGGAGCTGCGGATTGCGTTGAAGAAGGTCGGCGCCCGGATGAAGGAGGTTGGCGTTGCGATCAGGGAGGTTGGCGCCGCGCTGAAGGAGGTCGGCGCCAGGATGAGGAAGGTTGCGGCCAGGATGAGGAAGGTTGCGGCCAGGATGAGGGAGGTTCGGCACCCGATGAAGGAGGTTCGCGCCGGGATGAAGGAGCTTCGCGCCGCCACGAGGAAGGTTCGCGTCAGGATGAGCGAGGTTCGCGCGCCGTGGTGCTAGACTGCGCGAGCTCCCGAACACGAGGAGGTCGTTGATGCACCCCGCCCCGCGGGCGGCCCTCCGTCGATGGTGCGCTTCGCTGCTCGCCGGAGCGGCCCTGGCTGCGCTCGCCGGCGCGGCGTCCGGCGATGAGACCGCGACCGCCGCGGCGCTCCGCCCCGGCGCCGCGGTCGAGCGCGCGCTCGCCGGCGGGAGCGAGCACCTCTACCGGATCGCAGCCACCGCCGGGCAGAACCTGCTGGTGATCGTCGAGCAGCGCGAGCTCGACGTCGAGATCGCGGTCGCCGGACCCGATGGCGAGACCTTTACCGTCGACACCCCGTCGGGGACGCGGGGCAAGGAGTCGCTGCTGATCGCGGCCGCCGCCGGCGGGGACTACCAGATCGCCGTCCGCGCGCCGGGAACGGCCGCGACGACGGGGCGCTACGCGATCCGCGTCGAGGAGTTGCGCGCCGGCTCGCCGGAGGAGGACGCGCGCCTGGCCGCCGAGCAGCTCATGAGCGAGGCCGGCCGGCTGCACCGGCAGGGCGGCGCCGCGGCCCGCCGCGAGGCCGTGGCGCGCTGGCGCGAAGCCGCCTCCCGCTGGCGGGACCTCGGCCGGGCCGACGAGGAGGCGTGGGCGCTGCAGCTCACGTCGCGCGCCCTGCGGCGGCTCGGCGAGGCGAAGCAGGCGCTCGCTGTTGCCGAGGAAGCGCTCGTCCTCTGGCAGCGGCTCGGCGACCGCGTCCGGCAGGCCGAGTCCCTGACCGTCATGGGCCTGGTTCAGTGGTCGCTCGGCGAGAACGGCGAGGCGCAGGGCCTGCTCGAGCGGGCGCTCCCGCTCTGGCGTCAGCTCGGCGACGTGCGCGGCGAGGCCTCGGCGCGCAACAACCTCTGCCTGATCCTCCATTCGCAGGGCGAGCTGAAGCGGGCGCTGCCCTGCTACGAGCAGGCGCTCGAGCTGTTCCGCGCCGTGGGAGCGCCCGCGGAGGAGGCCGGGGCCCTCAACAACATCGGCGGGGTCTGGGAGGCCCAGGGGGAGCCGCAGCGCGCCCTCGATCCCTACCGCCGGGCGCTCGCGCTCTACGATGCCGCCCAGGATCGCCGCGGCCAAGCGCAGGTGCTCGTGAACCTCGCGGCGGCCCAACGGGGGCTGGGCGAGCTGGGCGAGGCGCTCGAGCACTACGGCCGCGCGCTCGCCATCTACCGCGAGGTGGGCGACCGCGCGGGAGAGGGGAGGACGCTCAACAACATCGGCTTCGCCTACTCGAGCCTGGGGGAGCCGCGGCGCTCGCTCGCCTACTTCGAGCAGGCCCTGCCGCTGCTGCGCGCCGCCGGCGACCGGCGCGCCGAGGCCGCCACGCTGAGCAACCTGGGGCGGGTGCGCTTCCGGCTGGGGGCGGTCGCCGAGGCGCTGGAGCACTACCGGCAGGCCCTGGCGCTGGCGCGCGCCGTCGGCGACCGTCGCGACGAAGGCGCCTATCTCGTCCTGCTCGGCCAGGGGTACCGGGCGGCCGGCGACCTGGCGCAGGCGCGCGAGTCGTTCGCTGCCGCCGCCGTGCTGCAGCGCGAGGTCGGCGACCGGCGCGGCGAGGCCTCCGCCCTCCGCGGCGCCGGCGAGGTGCACGCCGCGCTCGGCGAGCCGGACCAGGCGCTCGCCGACCTCGGCCGCGCGCTCGCGCTCCAGCGGACCATCGGCAACCGCTCCGGGGAGGTCGAGACCCTGGTCGCCCTGGCTGCGGTCGAGCGCCGTGGCGGGCGGCCGGACGAGGCCTGGTCGCACGTCGAGCAGGCGCTCGCGGGGATCGAGTCGCTGCGCGTGGCCGTCGACGCCCTCGACCTGCGCGCCTCCTACCTCGCCTCGCAGCAGCAGGCCTTCGAGCTCGCCATCGGCCTGCAGATGGAGCTCCACCGCCGCGCGCCCGCGGCCGGCCACGACCGGCTGGCGCTGGCCCTCTCCGAGCGCGCCCGCGCCCGGTCTCTGCTCGAGCTGCTGCAGGAGGCGCGGGCGGACATCCGACAGGGCGTGGACCCGGCCTTGCGCGAGCGCGAGCGGCTGCTCACCCAGCGGCTGCGCGCCAAGACGCAGCACGGCGTCGACCTGTTCGCCGGCTCGCCCACCGCGGAGCAGCGGCTGGCCTTCGAGCAGGAGCGGCAGGAGCTGCTGGCGGCAGCCGATCAGCTCGACGCCGAGCTCCGCCGGAGCAGCCCGCGTTACGCCGAGCTGGTCCAGCCCCGCCCCCTGGGGGCGGCGGAGATCCAGGCCCTGCTCGATCCCGAGACGCTGCTGCTCGAGTACTCCCTGGGCGAGGAGCGGAGCTTCCTCTGGGCGGTCGAGAGCGACGCGATCGCGGTCTTCGACCTGCCGCCGCGCGCCGAGGTCGAGGCCGCGACCGTCGCCGTCTACAGCCATCTGCGCACCCTCGACGCCGCGCCGCCGGAGGCCGAGCGGGAGGCGGGGGCCGCCCTGAGCCGGCTGCTCCTCGGGCCCGTGGCGGAACGGCTGGGACAGCGGCGGCTGGTCGTCGTCGGCGACGGGGCGCTGCACTACCTGCCGTTCGCCGCCCTGCCGGCGCCGGCGGCGGACGCCGCCGCGGCGCTGCCGCTGATCGCCGAGCACGAGATCCTTGCCCTCCCCTCGGCCTCGGTGCTCGCCGAGCAGCGGCGCGAGCGGCGGGAGCATCGGTCGGCGCCGGGCAGCGTCGCGGTCTTCGCCGACCCGGTCTTCCAGGCGCGGGACACCCGCGTCCGGCGGCCCGCCTCAGCGGCAACCTCCGCCGCCGCGGCGCCGGACCCGGCGGGCACGCGGCCGGCCGGCGAGGGCGCCGGCCGCAGCTTCCAGCGGCTGCCCTGGAGCCGCCGTGAGGCCGAGGCGATCACCAAGCTGGCGCCGGCGGGGTCGGCGCTCCTCGCCCTCGACTTCCGGGCCAGCCGCGCGACGGCGCTCGGGGAGGATCTCGCCCGCTACCGCATCGTCCACTTCGCGACCCACGGCGTGATCGACGCCGAGACCCCGGCGCTGTCGGGGCTGGCGCTCTCGATGGTGGACGAGGACGGCAGGCCGCAGGAGGGCTTCCTCAGCCTGAGCGACCTCCACAACCTGCGGCTGGACGCCGATCTCGTGGTGCTCTCCGGCTGCGAGACGGCGCTCGGCAGGGAGGTGCGGGGGGAAGGGCTCCTGGGGCTCACCCGCGGCTTCCTCTACGCGGGGGCGGAGCGGGTGGTGGCGAGCCTCTGGCCGATCGAGGACCGCGGGACGGCGGAGCTCATGTCGCGGCTCTACCGCGAGCTCCTCGCCGGCGGCCGGACGCCGGCGGCCGCCCTGCGGGCGGCGCAGCTCGCGCTGCGCGAGAACCGGCGCTGGCACGACCCCTACTATTGGGCGGGCTTCGTCCTGCAGGGTGACTGGCGGTGAGCGCCCCACCGGCGCGGAGCGCGCGCCGAAACGAAAGCCCCTCGCGCGGCACCCTGAGTGAACCTCAACGCGAAAGGAGAGAGAGATGTCGGCACCGAATTCCGGGTTCCTCGGTAGGTGGACCATCGCCACCACCAGCAACCCCACCACCTACCCCGTCGGCGCCGCGGTCGTGGTCGCCTACAACCCCGTCGACCAGAAATACAACCTGACCTGGACCGACAGCGGGAACCAGCAGCGCACCATGCACCAAATGACCGACGATGGGAACCAGCTCAAACGCACCCTGCTGGGGCAGTTCCCGGCGACGATCACCTTGAACGAGGGCACCGGGGGCAACTCGCTCAGCGCCGTGATCACCGCCTCCGGGATGGAGTCGGACGCCTCCGACGTGGAGCTCGAGGACGACGGCCTCACCGGTACCTGGACGACCAACGAGAGACCGCCCGCGGAGGAAGAGCCGCTCTGAGCCCGCGGTCGCGCGCGGGCGCTCGCCGCAAAACGACGGAGGCCCGCGAAAACTCTCGCGGGCCTCCGGGGGTCACGCGCGCTACACGCAGCCCGGCAGCTTGAACGACCCGATGCGGGTCTTGAAGTCGAAGTCCTTGCGGGCGTCGTCGTTGCGCTGGTACTCCTGGGTGAACCAGAAGGTGCAGTCGTCCGTCGGGTCGACGCTCATCGTCGAGTAGTCGCCCCAGCGGTTGAACGAGCTCTTCTGCACGTCCGAGCCGGCGACCAGCACGACCTCGCCGCCGGGCAGGGTGCCGAGCGTATCGGTCGCCATCCGCGAGGTGTAGCGGACCCCCGGGAAGACGCTGCCGCTCGAGACGCTGTAGCCCAAGGCGATGTTGCCGTTCTTGTCCATGGCGAGGGAGCCGGTCCAGCGGTTGGCTCCGTCGGCCGGGGCGTAGGTGCCGTCCTGGTGACGGGTCCAGCCGCTGCCGCTGTCGCGCAGCTCGGCCCACCGGATGCCGGCGACGTTGCGGCCGGTGGCATCGACGGTGGTGTTGATGAGCAGGGCGTCGTGGGTGGTGAAGTGGCGGAAGACGGCCCGGTACATCTGCAGCTCGTCGATCGGGTCGAGGCGCTCGCCGCCCTGCGGCTGGCGGATGCAGCCGCGCTGGAAGAAGCCGCACATGGTGTTGTCGAAGTCGGCGCCCGCGGCGACGATCGGCAGCTCGGTGAAGCTCGAGCTGCCCGGGCTCGCGAAGTTGGGCACGAACTCCCACAGCCGGTAGCCGTCGACGCCGAAGAGCGGGCCGTCGAAGTCGTCGTCCCAGGCCTTGCTGAAGATGCCGGGCGTCCCGGCCGGCGGCGCCGGGCCCTCGAGGTGCGGCGGCTGGATGCCGTCGGGGCAGTCGTTGGCGAGGCACGGCAGGCTGAACTTGATGAACGTCGCGCCGGCGCTGCCGGCGAGCATCGCCGTCCGATCGAAGGCGACCGCGCTCGCGAAGTCGCCGTCGCCCGACGGGAAGTCGCGCAGCGACAGATAGTAGGCGTCGGGCATCAGCCCGATCTTCGGATAGTCGTTGTTCTGCCCCGGCGAGACCACAAAGGCCCAGCGATCGTAGGGGCCCAGCGGATTGCCGGTCTGCGAGAGGGCGACGCACTGGATGCCCTCGTTGATCGAGAACTGGCTCAGCAGCCAGCGGTCGGCGAGGTGGTCGTAGAGCACGATCGGATCGCCGTCGTTGTTGGTCTGGCACGGCCCGCCGAAGCCGGCCCAGATCGTGTTGCCGGCGAAGGGCCCGCCGCCGGGGATGATTGTCCCGGTCGCCTTGCTGTAGACGGCGAAGATGAGGTTGATCCACTGCACGTAGTGGGTCGGTCCGACGTCGCCTTCGGTGTCGGGGGGAACGACCCGGCCGCCGATGACGGCCGCGTTGTCGTCGTCGCTCAGGCCCTCGAAGTTGGCGTTCGGCAGCGGCGTCGCGAGCGTCCCCGGCAGTCGCGCCTCGGTCTGCCGGAGCGGGTCCGGCCCGCCGATGAAGTCCGGACGGCCCGGCCGGTCCGGCGGCGCCTTCAGGGGGTTGACCTCACGGTCCGGTGCCCCCTTGCGCGTGACCATCGCGGCCATCTCGGGGAGCGGCGGTGAGACGTCGTGGCGGACGGCGTACCCAACCGTCGGCCCATGAGAAGGGGGCTCGGCAACTACGGGAAGGACTCCAAGGAAGAACGCCACCACTGCCACGGCAATGAGCCTCGGGAGCAAGGCATCTCTCACCAGCATTCGACGACCTCCTTTTTCAGTAACCGTTCGACTGCTCGTCTTGGAAATGAGGCGAACCGTGCTCCTGTATCATAGGCGGCCGCCGATGTCCACTCGCCCGCTCCGCCTCGTCCGACCGCTCGCGCCCGCGATGCTGCTCGCAGCCGTCCTGCTGGGCGGCTGCTCGGCGCGGCCGCAGCCGCCGGTGACGGCCGCCGCCGGCGCGCCCGGGGAGGGCGCTGCCGCCGGCGGGACGGCAGGGCTCGAGCAGGCGCTCGAGCGCGCCATCGCCGAGCCGGGCGCCGACGAGTCGCTGCGCCTTGCCGCCGAGTGCCGGCGCGATGCCGGGCTCGTCGGGATGCGGGTCTACGGCAACGGCGTCGGGATCTGGAACGACGAGCGGCAGTTCCGGCTCGACCCGGTGCAGGTGGCGGGCCTCCTCCGCATCCTCGAGGACGCGGACTTCCTCGCGTTCGAGGACGTCTACGGCGGACCGCCGCCGCCGCCGAAACCGCCGCCGGGCGACGGCGACGCGATGGCGACGGTCGTCACCTGCCGCGTCGAGCTGGCGCTCGCGGGTCACGAGAAACGGGCCCTGCAGCTCGAGAAGGGCGAGCAGTCGCCGCTCCTCAAGCGGCTGGCCGAGGATCTGCTGGCCGCCTGCGAGACCCCGGCCCGCTCGGGGGTGACCGCGGCGAGCTTGCGCGACGGCCTGGAGAAAGTCGCGCGCGGCGAGCTGGCGCCGGAGGCCTGGGTCGTCGTACTGCACCGCGTGCCCGAGCTGGGCGCGCAGGGAGACGGTTTCCTGCTGCGCGTCCTGGGCTCCGACGTCTCCGTCCAGACCTACGACGCGCAGGCCGGATACCGCGACCCGGCGCTCATGGAGCTGCACCCGGAGCAGATCCGGGCCCTGGCCGCCGAGCTCGCCGGCCGCGATCCAGCGGCCTGGCCGGGCAACCTCTACGCGCGCGACTACACCGACCTCTCGGTGCGGGTGCTGAACCACGAGAAGTCGATCCAGGCGCGGCAGTTCGCCGGCATGGCGCCGGGCAGCCACGCACCCCATCAGCAGGCCTTCGAGGAGGTCTACACCCTCCTCGACCGGCTCCGCAGCACGGTCCTCGCGCAGGCCGCAACGGCGGCGCAGAGCGGCCGCTGATCGAGCCGCAGACGGCTGCGCTCTCAGCGCAGGAGCACGGCGGTTCTGTCGAGGAAGGTCTTCGCCTGGTGCGGGCCGAGGGCCGTCGAGACCACCTTCTCTTCCGAGCGCACGAGGTCGAGGATCGCCTCGGTGCCGCGGCCGGCCTCGAGCTCGGCCTTGCTCATACGGAGCGTGGTCTCGAGCTCGCCCTGGCGGTCGTGGCCGGAGAGGAGCTCGCGGGCGTGGCCGTGGATCGTCTCGGCGAGCTGGGCGAGCTCGTCGTGCGACATCTTCTGCAGGCGATCGGTGCGCAGGCGCGAGAGGTCCTCCTTGAGCGCCATCAGGCCTGAGGTGATGAGGCCGTAGAGCAGCTTGCAGCACTCGAAGGGGCTCATGTTGAGGCCGATCGCGATCTCCTCGATCGAGCGCCGCTCGTCGACCTTGCACACCAGCGCCCACTCCTGCGGCGTGAAGGAGACCGAGGTGGTGGCGGCCTGGGTGGTGAAGACCGGCACCAGGCGCGTCGAGGGGATGCGCTTCGACAGCACCTGCCACTCGTCGATCCGCCGCGCCGCCTCCATGAGTAGATTCGTGTTGGACTTCTGGATCGTGGTCGCCGGGGTCTCGGTGCCCGGCGTGAAGACGAACTCGCCCTCGGGCCAGATCGCCAGCTCGTAGACCGCCTCCTCACCGCGCAGCTCGCCGACCGTCGCGTGGACGATGTGGCCGCCGCGCAGATAGATCTCGCCGTTGCTCTCGCCGGCCCGCTTGAGCGCGAACACGCCGGTCTTCCCGGAGACCGAGACGAGCTGGATGATGTCGGGGAGCGGCAGCTCCTTGAGTGAGCCCTGGAAGGCCATGTGTCCTATTCGCTCAGCCTATAGCCTACCGCGATGTTGCACGGCGCGCTCAGCGTCCCGCCAGCCGGTCCATGCGCGCGCGGTGCGCAGCGCAGATGGCGAGCGCCAGGGCGTCGGTCGCGTCGGCCGCCCAGCCGTCGCCGTCGAGCGCCAGCAGGAGCTTGACCATGCGCGCCACCTGCTGCTTGTCGGCGCGGCCGTTGCCGGTCACCGCCGACTTGACCTCGGCGGGGCTGTACTCGCGGATGGCGATGCCGCGGCCGGCGAGTGTCGCGAGCAGAGCGCCGCGGGCCGCGGAGAGGACGATGAGCGAGCGCGTGTTCAGGCCGTGGAAGGGGGTTTCGAGCACCACCGTCTCGGGGTGCCAGCGGGCGAGAAGCTCGTCGAGCGAGCGGGCGAGGTGGGCGAGACGCTCGGGGAGCGCCAAGCGGGCCGGTGCGGAGAGCCGTCCGAGCGCCAGCGCGCGCAGCGCCGAGCCCTGCCGCTCGACTAGGCCGTAGCCGGTGTGGAGGCTGCCGGGGTCGAGGCCGAGGATGATCAATGGGCGGCGAGGACGTCGGCGTCGACGGCGAGGTTGGCCCAGACGTGCTGCACGTCGTCGTGGTCCTCGAGGGCGTCGATCAGACGCAGCACCGGCGCCGGGTTGGCGACCTCGATCGTCGAGTCGGGGATCATCGCCAGCTCCTTGGCGGCCAGCGGCACGCGCCGGCGCTCGAGCTCGTCGCGCACGCGGTTGAAGTCCTCGACGGCGGTGAACATCTCGAGCTCGCCGCCCGCGGTCGAGGCGTCGTCGACGCCGAGGTCCAGGGCCAGCTCGAGGAACGCCTCCTCGTCCATCGCCCCGGTCGCGAGAGCGAAGTAGCCGCGCCGCTTGAACATCCAGGCGACGCAGCCGCTCTCGCCGAGACTGCCGCCGTGGCGGGTGAAGAGGTGGCGGATCTCACCGGCGCTGCGGTTGCGGTTGTCGGTCAGCCCCTCGACCATCATCGCGACGCCGCCCGGGCCGTAGCCCTCGTAGGTGAACTCCTCGTAGGACTCGGCGGCGAGCTCGCCGGTGCCTTTCTTGACCGCGCGGTCGATGGTGTCGCCCGGGACGCTGTGGGAGCGCGCCTCGAGCAGCGCCGCCCGCAGGCGTGGGTTGCCGTCGGGATCGCCGCCCCCGAGCCGCGCCGAGACGGTGATCTCGCGCAACAGTTTGGTGAAGAGCTTGCCGCGACGGGCGTCGGTCGCCGCCTTCTTGTGCTTGATCGTGCTCCACTTGCTGTGGCCGGACATGCGGCGGCGATCTCCCGGAACCCTTCGCGAGACTGGATTTTACAGGAGCGAGGTGTTACAAAGCACTCCTCAGTCCCGGCAAGGAGTGCTGTATGTCTCTCATCCTGGTCGTCGAACCGGAACCCCGCTACGTGGAACGTATCCACGACGCCCTGGGCGCCGATGGATGGAAGGTGCAGGCGGTGCCCGGCCATGCCGAGGCGCTGGCCGCGGTGGCCTCGCAATCCCCTGAGCTGATCCTGGTCAGCGCCGTAGCGCCGGGGGCGGATCGCGTCGTCGGCGCTTTCTCGCGCCACGCCGGCGGCCCCGGGGTGTTGGTGCTGCTGGCCGAGGGGGCCGAGCCGGAGGTCGCAGCCGGCCAGTTCCGCGGCGAGGACCACGTGAACAAGCCCTTCACCGCCCAGGAGCTGCGCCTGGCGGTCAAGCGAACGTTGACCGCCCGCCGCGAGGCGCCGCCGCCCGCGGCGCCGGCCCCGGAGAGCGACGCGCCCAAGCTCACCTCGCACGAGATCTTCGGCGACCTGCTGGCGGAGGTGGAGGACGAGGTCGGGGGCGCGCTGCGCTCCCGGCGGCCGCCGCCGGCGTCGCAGGTCCAGCCGCCGGCCGACATGGCCGGCGCGCCGGCCATGGCCGCCCCGGCGAGCGCGGCGAGCCCGGCGCCGGCCCGGCCCCCCGCGGCCGCGCACGACGACGACGAGATCCAGCGCCGGCTCGAGCAGACCCTCTCCGGTGTGCTGCGCCCCGACCTCCGCGCCCCGGTGCCCGCTCCGCCCTCCGCGGCGGCGAAATCGGCAGAGGCATTGGCGGCTGCAGCCGGCGCCGCGGCCGCCGCGGCGGCCGCCAAGAAGCCCGAGGCGAAGCGGGGCGACGACGTCGACGCGCTGATCAGCAAGACGCTGACGGGACTGAACCTTGAGAAAGAGCTGGGTAGGGGGAGGACGGCGTTGGCGGCTGGCAAGCCGGTCGCGCCGGTCGTTGGCGCCGCAGCCGCCGTGAGCGCCGCTGCGGGGCCCGCCTCGAGCAGGGCCACGGCCGCGGCCGGTGGCATTGCGGCGGCAGCAGGGCGGGCGGCGGCCGCCACCACCGTTGGAGCAGCACAGGCTCCGGCGATGGCCAGCACAACCGGCGCGTCCGCCGCGCCTCAGCCCGACGCGAAGCCGATCCCCGTTCCTCCCCAGCCGTCTTTCGCCCCGCCCTCGTCAGACCCCGCCTCCACCGCCCAGCCGACCGCTCCCGGCCAGCCGCCGCGCGCCGAGCGCACCGCCACCGGGAAGCTGAAATTCGATCTCCAGGACTTCGAGGAGCTGACCAAGACCCACCGGGCGACCGGAGCGATCAAGATCCCGACGGCTGCCGCCGTGGCAGCGCCGGCCGCCCCCGTGCCGGCGTCTCCGAAGCCCGCCGCCGCGCCGCCCCCGGCCGCTTCAGCCGCCCGCACTGCGCCGCCCGCCGCCGCCGCGACTCCGAGTCACGCCGCGCCCACTCCGCCGCCCGCCGCTTCGCCGGCGGCGAAAGCCGCGGACTCGGCGGCCACCGTGCGCATCCCGGTGGTCCGGCCGGAGGATACCGGCCAGCCGGGCGAGCACTTCGGGCAGTACACGCTGCTCGAGCGCATCGCCGTCGGCGGCATGGCCGAGCTGTACAAGGCGCGGATGAGCGGCGTCGAAGGGTTCCAGAAGACGGTCGCGATCAAGCGCATCCTGCCGCACCTGACCGACAACGCGGAGTTCGTCGAGATGTTCATCGACGAGGGCAAGCTCGCGGCGCAGCTCAACCACCCGAACATCGCCCACATCTACGACCTGGGGAAGATCGGGCGCGACTACTACATCGCGATGGAGTTCGTGGAGGGCAGGGACCTCCGCTCGGTGCTCAACCTGGCGCGCCGCAAGGCGATGCCGGTGCCGATGGGCCTCGCCCTGCTGATCGCGGCGCGCCTCGCGAGCGCCCTCGACTACGCCCACCGCAAGCGCGACTTCGAGGGGCGCGAGATGGGCCTCGTGCACCGCGACGTGTCGCCGCAGAACATCCTGCTCACCCACGAGGGGGACATCAAGCTCGTCGACTTCGGCATCGCCAAGGCGGTGTCGAAGGCGAGCCAGACGCAGATCGGCGCCCTCAAGGGGAAGCTCCAGTACATGTCGCCCGAGCAGGCCTGGGGGCGGGCGGTCGATCCGCGCTCGGACATCTTCTCGCTCGGCGCGGTGCTGTTCGAGCTGTTGACCGGCGAGCGGCTGTTCGTCGGCGTCAACGAGATGTCGGTGCTCGAGGCGGTGCGCGAGGGCAAGATTCGCGCGCCGCGCGACGTCAACCCCGCGGTGCCGCGCGAGGTGGATGCGCTGGTCTTGAACGCCCTGGCGCTCGAGCCCACGGAGCGCTACGCGACGGCCGGCGAGCTGCAGCAGCGCCTCGAGGAGGTGCTCTATGCGCTGCGGCCGACGCCGGGCCACTCCGACCTCGCCGCCTACCTGCAGCGGCTGGAAGAGGGGACGGCCGCGGGGGTGGCTCCTCCGGCGGGCGAGACGGCGGCCGAGGCCGCGCCGCCGGCGGCCGGCGTCGTCGCGGCTGCCGCGGCGGCGCATCGCGCCGCACCAGCCGCGCCGGCGCCCGCCGCGGTAGCGCACCCGCCGGCCAAGACGGGGACCGGCTTGCCGCGCGCCGTGGAGGTACCGGCCATGGCGATGCCGGCCGCCGCCGCCGGGCATGCGCCCGGGCACACCGCGGCCGGCGTCCTCGACGAGCGCGGAGGCCGCAACCGCATGCTGCTCCTCGCCGCGATGGTCGCCGTCGTCCTCGCCGGCGTGCTGATCTGGTTCGTCGTCCGCGGCCGCGGCGGCGCCGCGCCGGCACCGCAGGCCGCGACGCCTCCCGGCGTCACGGTACCGGCGCGCCAGGCGCCGCCCGCCCGGCCGGCGGCGGGCGTCCCGGCCGGGCCGGGCGTGGCGGGCCAGGCGGCCGTCGCGCCGGCGGCGGCCGGCGTCGACGTCAACAAGATCGTCAACCAGGAGCTTGCCCGCAAGGAGGAGGAGCTGCGCCGGAAAGCCGAGGCCGACAAGCGGCAGCTCGAGCGCGAGGTCGAGGCGGCGCGTCTCGCGGCGGCGGCCAAGGCCCAGACGGCCGCCGCGGACGAGCGGGCGGCCGCCGTGCCCGAGCCGGCGGTGATGACCCCGGTGCAGACGGCGCCGCCCGAGCCGATCGCCGAGCCCGCCGTCGAGCGCACCGAGCCGGCGCGCGACCCGGAGCCGGCCGCCGCGGAGCCGGTGCCGCAGGCGCCGCCGCAGCCGACCACGCGCGAGGGCGACCTCGTCCAGCTCGGGCCCGGCGTTGCGGCGCCTCAACTTGTCAGCTATGACAAACCACAGTATCCTCCCGCCGCCAAGCGGGTGGGCGCCCAAGGGGTGGTGGTGGTCTCGCTCCTGGTCGACGAGAACGGGCGGGTGGTGGACACGCGCGTGGTGGAGGGGCCCAAACAGCACGGCTTCAACGAGGCCGCTCTCGCCGCCGCCCGGACCGCCCGCTACCGGCCTGCAACCAAGGATGGCGTCCGGGTCAAGGTGTGGACCCGCTTGAGGATCCCTTTCAAGCTGTAGCCGTCGCGCGCCCGCGCCCGCCGGGGAGGAGACGATGAGCCTTACCGAGCAGCAGAGGAAGTTCTACGAGAACACCCTCGCCGTGACCCGGCAGGAGATGGACGAGCTGGACCGGGCGATCGAAGAGGAGCTGGCCAAGGTCAAGGACCGGCTGGCGGAGCTGCAGAACGCCAAGAAGGCTTCGCGGCAGATGTACGACGCCGCCTGTCTGCGGCTCGGGATCGTCAACGATCTCGAGGCCGAGGAGAACCAGGGCTCCGCCGAGGCCTGACACGAGGGGGCGCCCGCACCCCTCCCATCATGGCGTGGTTCCGTAAGACGAAGCAGCCCAAGCCGCTCCGCCAGGACCGGCCGCGCAGCACCGTCCCCGAAGGGCTGTGGGTCAAGTGCGACGGCTGCAAAGAGGTCATCTACTCGCGCGAGCTCGACGCCAACCTGCGCGTCTGCCCGAAGTGCGGGTATCACTTCCGCATCGACGCGCCGAGCCGCATCCGCCTGCTGCTCGACGAGGACGAGCCCGAGGAGCTCTTCGCGGGCATCGGCCCGAGCGACCCGCTCAACTTCCGTGACACCAAGCGCTACCGCGAGCGACTGAAGGCCTACCAGCAGGCGGTGGGCGAGCGCGACGCGGTCGTCGTGGTGCAGGGGCACCTCGAGGAGATCCCGGTCGTGCTGGCGGTGATGGAATACCGCTTCATGGGCGGCTCGATGGGCTCGGTCGTGGGCGAGAAGGTCACCCGCGCCATCGAGCGCTCGCTCGACCGCGGCTGGCCGCTCGTCGTGGTCTCCGCCTCGGGCGGCGCGCGCATGCAGGAAGGCGTGCTGTCGCTGATGCAGATGGCGAAGATCGCCTCCGCCCTGGCCCGCCTGCGCGCGGCGCGCCTGCCCTACCTCTCGGTGCTCACCGACCCGACGACCGGCGGCGTCACCGCCTCCTTCGCCATGCTCGGCGACTTGAACCTCGCCGAGCCGGGAGCGCTCATCGGCTTCGCCGGCCCGCGGGTCATCGAGCAGACGATCCGCCAGAGCCTCCCCGAGGGCTTCCAGCGCAGCGAGTTCCTGCTCGAGCACGGCTTCCTCGACCTGATCGTGCAGCGCTCGGAGATGAAGGCGACGCTGGCGCGGTGCCTGCGGCACCTGGCGGCTTGACGGCCGCCGCGCCATCGCCGATCAAGGGCTGCTAAGCTCAAGCAGGATCGGAGATCGGCAATGAAAGTAGTCACCTACGAGGCCACCATCGAGGATGGTCAAGTGCGGCTTCCCGAGGCGGTACACCTACCTGAAAAAGCGAAGGTCTATGTGGTGGTGCCTGAAGTCGAGGAGGCGCCGCGGTATCACTTGAGGAGCCCTCGGCTCGCCCGACCAGAGCAGGTGTCCGCCTTCGAAAAAGAGGTGCTCGAGGACGCCTGAGTGCCCGAGCCTGGCGATCCTGATCTCATCCTCTCCCGCCTCGAAGCCCTCGGCATCCGGCTCGGTCTCGACCGGCTGCGCGCCGTGCTCGCCACGCTCGGCGATCCGCAGCGGCGCTTTCCTTCCGTCCTCATCGGCGGCAGCAACGGCAAGGGCTCGACCTCGGCTCTCCTCGCCGCCATGGCCGGCGCGGCCGGCTACCGGGTGGGGCACTACACCTCGCCGCACCTCGAAACCGTTGAAGAGCGGGTGCGGATCGGCGGGCGCGCAATCGACCGCGGGCGACTGGCAGCGCTCCTGGAGCGGGTGGTCGCTACGGCCGAGGCCGACGGCGGCGAGCTGCCCACCTACTTCGAGGCCCTGACCGGCGTCGCCTTTCTCGCCTTCGCCGAGGCGCCTGTGGACCTGGCGGTGCTGGAGGTGGGGATGGGCGGACGCCTCGACGCCACCAACCTCGCCGATCCGCTCCTCTCGGTCGTCACCTCGATCAGTCTCGAGCACCGCGAGCACCTCGGCGACACGCTGGCTGCCATCGCGCGCGAGAAGGCTGGCATCCTGAGATCGGGAAGGCCGGCGCTAGCGTGGGTCGAGGCGCTGGAGGCGCGGGCGGCGCTGCTCGCGGTGGCGACGGAGGCGGGCGGCGAGCTCGTGTTCGCCGACCGCGAGGCGGTGATCGCGACGGTCGAAAGAATTGGCTGGGTAGGGCAAGTGGTAAGGCTCGGGACCACACGCGCGACCTACGACCTGTGTCTCGCGCTGCTCGGCGAACACCAGGTGCGGAACCTCGCCCTCGCCGTCCTCGCCGCCGAGCGCCTCGCCGACCTCGGCTTCCCCGACCTGAATTCAGCGGCTATCGGTGCTGGCGCCGCGGCCTGCCGCTGGCCCGGACGGCTCGAAGCCGTCGAGCTGCCGGGCGGCCGCCGCGCCCTGCTCGACGCGGCTCACAACCCCGAAGGCATCGCCGCCCTCGCCACCTTCCTCGATCACCTCGGTGAGCCTTTCGACCTCCTCTTCGGCGTCCTCGGCGAAAAGGATGTGCAGGACATGCTGCCGCCGCTGGCGACGCGCGCCACTAAGGTTTTCCTCACCCAGCCAACCAGCCCACGCGCCCGCTCGGCTGGTGAGCTGGCATCGCTCCTCGAGGCGCGCAACCAGGTGTTAGCTGAATCCGACCCGGCACGCGCACTAAATGCCGCCATCGGTACGAACGATGGTCGGCTCCTCGTAACCTGCGGCTCCATTGTCCTGGTCGGTGAGGTAAGAGAGCTCCTCCGCTTACGTTTCGGTCTACCTCCGCCAGCCGCACAGGTACTCACCAGTCCATGCTAACCGCCCTAGGGTCCTTAGCTCCTAAGAATCTCGACCACCGTTGGCCAGCAATCCGCGAGAAACTCACAGGACTTGAAGACAGCTCGTGCACCTTCCCGGATGAGATGCTCATCAGAGAGAATACCAGTATTGACCGCCAGGCAGAATGTTCCAGCGCGATCCGCCGCTCTAACTCCCAGAGGAGCATTCTCTACCACAATAGCATTGTGTGGATGGCATCCAGCTCTCTCGCAACAGACAAGGTATGGATCGGGCGCGGGCTTTCCCTTGTCAACATCGCGCCCACTGATCACTCGGTCTGGTTTCAGTAGGTCTGCGAAATCGGCGATCACCGCGTCTAAGTGGTGTTCGCTCGACGAACCCGTAACCACCCACGCGTCCAAACCTTGGCGCAAGACTGCTTCGACTAGTTTGCGAGCACCCTCCTGTATCGGAGGGGACCCGAGGCTCGCAAGTACTTCACGCTTTCGCTCCTGAATCCTCATTATCTCTTCTTGGCGGATGGGTCGGCCAAGTACTCTGAGGTATTCGCGTATCGTTTCCTCTCCTCGCCGACCTTCCTCAGAATAGACCGTCAGCTCTGGAAACTCAACTCCAATCTCCTGGAACGCTGCCTGCCAGGCCTGAACGTAAAATGGAAGCGAATCATATAGTATTCCGTCCAGATCGAGGAGTGCTGCTTGAGGCTTGATGCAGGGCTTTCTGCCGTCACCTCTCCACTCGCCTCCATCGAGAATGGCCTTTTCCTCTTCCCAGGAGCGGCTAGTTCGCCGCAGACCCTCGAGGAAATGTATAACTTCGTCAAGCAGAAACGCGGCCAGGGGCGACTCACGTCTGACCTTCAGCGCCGGTGCGTCGACCATTCCTTTGTAGATACTGCCCTCTACCGCGAGCGGATCAGGCACAACCTCATAATATGCGAGAATCGCCTCCTCATCATCGAACAAGTAGACGCGCTTAGACGGTGCTGCATAGTAGAAGCGTTGTACGAGCTCGGATCCCGCGGGCACATTCCGCCGGAGATTCTCTGAGGCATGCCGGGAAATAGATCGCTTCTTCCACATCCTCACGCTTGCGCCGGCCGCAAGGCGTCGTAGATTGCACTCTTGCTGCTCGGCGAGATCTAGAACGATGGAACGCTTGAATACCTCGAATCGCTTTGGCCCTTTCACCTTGAATCTGGTGATATCTCCAGAATCAACCTCTCCCGTGTAGGTGACGAGTCGTACGTTTTGGACGTCAGGGTCACGGAGCTTCTGGAGAAAAAACGGCGTGAACTCTTCGCGCGGCAGAAGCGTCAGACCTGCCGGCAAGCGAGGCCCTCTTGTTGCTCCGCCACCCTGAAGCTGGATGCGAACCTTGTGGCACGCAGGGCCCAATGCGGCCCTCATATTTTTGTCCTCACGCTCCGCGTGAAAGTTTGCTACCGTGATGCCAAGAAGATCTGTGGGAAGGTGAAGGTCCCGTATGTCACTAGGCACAAAGATGAAACTGCGCTGACGGCCGAGGCGGCCAATGAAGAGGCCCAGTTCAAAGAGAACATTGTCCCGAACGGTCCGGCGATCCTCGCCTCGAATCCGCGTTACATCATCGGGCGCGAAGATGAAGAGGCCATAGTCGCACCTATCAAGTGCAGCAAGCAGTGCTTCGAGGTTGTAGCGTGCTAGGTCGAATACGCCCTGTGTCCATACGGTGACTTCGGCAACATCATCGAGGTTCTCCTGGGCAGCGTAGGCTAAGTCGAGGCTCTCCTTTGACGAGCCGACAAAGAGTCGCGGCTTGCGCATATATCACGTCTCCGTGTCTTTGGGGCCGCCGCGAATCATTGAAAAGGCGTGACTTTGCCCGCGGTCTGCCGGCAGCCGCTGAACTATCGAGAAGGCAAACCTTGGCCCGTCACTCGTGGGGCACCGTCAATCGCGTAAGTTGAGTATACACCAGAACGGAGAGATGGAAAGCTGCGCGACCCACCGGGGAGTCGTGAATAACCCTGAGAGCACTCCGCTTCGAGATGCGGGGGTTCTACGATAAGGCGTCGTAGAGCGGGAACCGCCGGCAGAGCTCGCGCACCCGCTGGCGCACGCTCGCCTGCACGGCGGCGTCCTCGGGCGCCGCGAGCACTTCGGCGATGAAGTCGCCGACTTCGTCCATCTCGCCCTCGCGCATGTCGCGCGAGGTGAGGGCCGGGGTGCCGATGCGGATCCCCGAGGCGACGAGCGGCGGGTTGGGGTCGTAGGGGATCGTGTTCTTGTTGACCGTGATGCCGGCGGCCTCGAGCGCCTTCTCGGCCACCTTCCCGGTCAGCCCGGCCGCGGCGACGTCGAGCAGGAAGACGTGGTTGTCGGTGCCGCCCGAGACGATGCGATGGCCGCGCTCGGTGAGCCGCGCGGCGAGCCGGCGCGCGTTGGCGACGATCTGCTGCTGGTAGCCGCGGAAGCTATCGGAGAGCGCCTCCTTGAGCGCCACCGCCTTGGCGGCGATGACGTGCATCAGCGGCCCGCCCTGGATGCCGGGGAAGACCGCGCGGTCGATGTCCTTGGCGTGCTCGGCGGTGCACATGATCATGCCGGCGCGCGGGCCGCGCAGCGTCTTGTGCGTCGTCGTGGTGACGAAGTGGCAGTGCGGGATGGGCGACGGGTGGAGGTCGGCCGCGACCAGGCCCGCGATGTGCGCGATGTCGGCCATGAGCAGCGCGCCGGCCTGGTCGGCGATCTCGCGGAAGCGCGCGAAGTCGATGACGCGGCTATAGGCCGAGGCGCCGCAGACGATGAGCCGCGGCCGCTCGGCGAGCGCCTGCTCCTCGACCGCCGCGTAGTCGATGCGCTCGCTCTCGCGGTCGACGCCGTAGGCCACGACGTGGAAGTCGCGCCCGGAGTAGGAGAGGCGGTGGCCGTGCGTCAGGTGGCCGCCGCAGGAGAGGTCCATGCCCATCAGCTTGTCGCCGGGCTTCAAGGCCGCGAAGTAGACGGCCATGTTCGCCGACGTGCCGCTGTGCGGCTGGACGTTGACGTGCTCGGCGCCGAAGAGCTGCTTGGCGCGCTCGATCGCCAGCCGCTCGGCGACGTCGACGAACTCGCAGCCGCCGTAGTAGCGGCGGCCGGGGTAGCCCTCGGCGTACTTGTTGGTGAGAACGCTGCCGGCCGCCTCGAGGACGGCGCGGCTGACGAAGTTCTCCGAGGCGATCAGCTCGAGCCCGTCGTTCTGGCGCGAGCGCTCGTCGGCGATGGCCTGGTAGATCTCGGGGTCGACGGCCTTGAGGGTGCGGTAGTCGGGCATCGAGACGCCCGCCTCAGGCGCCGCCGGTCTCGCCGCTCCCCTCCGGAGGCGTCTCGGCCGGCGCCTCCTCGGGCTTCTTCTTGGCGGTGCTCTTCTTGGCGGCCGTCTTGCGCGCCGGCTTCGGCGCGGCCGCGGCCGGGGCGCCTTCGGCGCCGGCGGGAGTCTTCGGGCTGCCGGCCGTGCCCTCGCCGGCGGCAGCCGCGGCCTTGGCGCGCGGGGGCTTCGCCTCGCCGGCGGCCTTCGGGGCGCGCGGGCGGGCCGGGGCCTTGGCGCGCGGCGCTTCGGCCGCGCCGCCGGCCTGGCCGGCGCCCTCGGCGCCCGGTGCGGCGGGTGGTGGGCTTGCCGGGCGCGTCTCGCCGCCGGCTGCGGCCGGCGCGGCTTCGGGCTGCGCCGGCTTGCGCACGGGACGCTTCGACGCGGTCGGCCGCTCGGGCTTGCGCGACAGCTCCTCCTGCCGCCGTTTCTGCAGGCGCTTCCCGCGGCGTTGGCGGCGGCGGCGCAGCTCTCGGTCTTTCTCTCTCATGTCCTCTCGTCCTCTCCTCGCGTCGTGGCGTGCGCCGCACGCGGCGCCTCAGGGATGGCCGCGGGCAGCTTGCCGCACGCGCGCAACGCTGTCAATCGGAGCCCGGCGCGCAAGCTTTCGCGCCTTACAGCGGGATGTTCCCGTGCTTCTTCGGCGGCACCGCCGCGCGCTTGCTGCCGAGCTGGCGCAGGGCGCGGATGACCAGCGGCCGCGTCTCGCGCGGCTCGATGATGGCGTCGACGAACCCGCGCTCGGCGGCGATGTAGGGGTTCGAGAACTTCGCCCGGTACTCGGCCACCTTCCGCTGCCGGAGCGCCGGCGCGCCCGCCCCGGCCGCGTCGAGCTCGCGCCTGTAGAGGATGTTGACCGCCCCCTCCGGGCCCATGACCGCGATCTCGGCGGTCGGGTAAGCGTAGTTGACGTCGGTCCGCAGGTGCTTGCTCGCCATGACGCAGTAGGCGCCGCCGTAGGCCTTGCGGGTGATGACGGTGATCTTCGGCACCGTCGCCTCGGCGTAGGCGTAGAGCAGCTTGGCGCCGTGCTTGATGATGCCGCCGAACTCCTGCTGCGTGCCGGGCAGGAACCCCGGAACGTCTTCGAAGGTCACCAGCGGGATGTTGAAGGCGTCGCAGAAGCGGACGAAGCGCGCCCCCTTGAGCGAGGCGTCGATGTCGAGCACGCCGGCGAGGTAGGCCGGCTGATTGGCGACGATGCCGACGCTCCGGTTGCCCAGGCGCGCGAAGCCGACGACGATGTTGCGCGCGTAGGCGGCGTGGACCTCGAGGAAGCGGCCGTCGTCGACCACCGCCGTGATGAGCTGCTTGATGTCGTAGGGCTTGTTGGGGTCCTCGGGGACGACGCTGTTGAGGCGCTCGTCGCTGCGGTCGGGATCGTCCTCGCTCACCCCCGGCGGCGGCTCGTCGAGGTTGTTGCTCGGCAGGTAGGAGAGGAGGTCGCGGATGGCGGCGAGGCAGGCGGCGTCGTTGGGCTCGGTGAAGTGGCAGACGCCGCTTTTCGCCGCATGCGTCGAGGCGCCGCCGAGCTCTTCCTTGGTGACCTCCTCGTGGGTGACGGTCTTGATGACGTCGGGCCCGGTCACGAACATGTAGCTCGTGTCCTCGACCATGAAGACGAAGTCGGTGATCGCCGGCGAGTAGACGGCGCCGCCGGCGCAGGGGCCCATGACGGCACTGATCTGCGGCACGACGCCGGAGGCGAGGGTGTTGCGCAGGAAGATGTCGGCGTAGCCGCCGAGCGAGGCCACGCCCTCCTGGATGCGCGCCCCGCCCGAGTCGTTGAGGCCGATGACCGGCGCCCCGTTCTCGACCGCGAGGTCCATGACCTTGCAGATCTTCTGAGCGTTGGTCTCGGAGAGCGACCCGCCGAAGACGGTGAAGTCCTGGGCGAAGACGTAGACCAGCCGCCCGGCGACGGTGCCGTAGCCCGAGACCACGCCGTCGCCGGGGACGGTCTTCCTGTCCATCCCAAAGTCGCGGCAGCGATGGGTGACGAGGGCGTCGACCTCGACGAACGAGCCGGGGTCGAGGAGGAGCTCGATGCGCTCGCGCGCCGTCAGCTTCCCGGCCGCGTGCTGGCGCTCGACGCGCTCGGCGCCGCCGCCCGCCTCGGCGGCGCGGAGCCGCGCTTGCAGCTCGGCGAGCCGCTGCTGCTGGGCGCTCAGGGCGGCGCTCATGGGCGGCCATCTTACCTCGTACAATCGGGCGGTGCCGTTCACCGGTCTCGATACCGCGGGCGTGGCGCGCGCCCTGTCGCAGGTCGCCGACCGCGCGGGCGACCTGGCGGACGCCTTCTTCGAGCGCTGCGAGGAGGTGGAGCTGGCGCCCGAGGGTGGCGGCGGGCCGCGGCTGCGGGTGCGGCGTGAGGAGGGGTTCGCGCTGCGTCTGGTGCGCGACGGCCGGACCTGGCTCGCGGCGCGCGACCAGGTGCAGGCGCGCGCCTTCGCCGAGGCCCTGCGGCAGGTGGCGCGGGCGCTGCCGGCGGCGTCGTACTCCGAGCCGGCGCTGGCGCCGGAGCCGCCCGGCCTGCCGCGGGCGCTCGAGCTGCTGGAGTTCCCGGCGGCCGTGGAGCGCGCGGTGCGGGCGGAGCACGTCGCCTTCCCGCTTCGCCTCGCCCTGCGGCGGCACCGGCGGTGGGTGCAGGTGGTCGGCGCGCGCCTGGTGCCGGCGCCGGAGATGGAAACCTTCTACAGCGTCACCCTCGAGACGCCGTGGGGACGCCACGGCGCGCTGCTGCCGGATCTCGGCCCGGCGGCGGCGTCGGCCGTGGCCGCGTCGGCCGTGGCGCTCTTCCGCTCGCGCGAGGCGGCGCCGGCCGCCGCCGGGCGGGTGCCAGCGGTGCTCGGTCCGGCCGCCGCCGCCGTGCTGCTGCACGAGGCGGTGGCGCACGCGCTCGAGAGCGACACGCTGGCTCTGGGCGGCGCGGTCGAGGCGGCGGTCGGGCTGCGGCTCGCCGCGGCGGGGATCGACGTGCTGGACGACCCGGCGGCGGCGCCGGCTGGGGTGCGGCGGACGACCGACGACGAGGGGCTTCCGGTCTGCCGCCGCTGGCTCCTGCGCGGCGGGGTGGTCGAGCAGCCGCTCGCCGACGCCCTCGCCGCCCTCGCCTCGCCGGCGCTCGTGCCGGGCGCGGGCCGGCGCGGCAGCCGCCACCTGCCGCCGGGGCCGCGCTCGCACCATCTCGAGCTCCTGCCCGGCGAGCTCGAGGAGGCCGAGCTGCTGGGCGGCGCCGACGGCGGCCTGCTGGTGCCGGAGGCGAGCCGCGGCAGCCTCGATCCGCTGTCGGGAGAGTTCCGGCTCGAGATACCGCACGCGCGACGCATCCGCCGCGGCGCCGCGGCCGAGCCGCTCGGACGCGCGGTCCTGCGGGGCCGGGTGGCCGATCTGCTCTCGCGGGTGACCGGCGTCGGCCGCACCCCGGCGGCGGCCGGCGCCGGCTGGTGCGCCAAGGGCGGGCAGAAGCTGGCGGTCTGGGCCACGACGCCGGCGCTGCGGGTCGATCGTGTCGAGGTGATCCCCTGACCTCGCCCCTGCTCGACGAGGTGCTGGTCTCGCTCACTCGCCAGGGGCTGACGCGCAGCGAGGTGTACGCCAAGCGCGGGCGGTCGCGGCGGCTCGCGCTCTCGCCGGCGGGGGAGGTGGCGAGCTTCCACGAGGAGCGCGGCTGGGCGGTGCGGGCGGGCAGCGGGCGAGGCTCCTTCTTCGCCGCCGCGACGGGCGACCCCGACCCGGCGACCACCTGGCCGGAGATCGAGGCGCCGCCGCTGGCTCTGCCGGAGGCGGTCGCGCCGGCGGCGTGGAGCGAGCCGGGGGACTTCGCGGCGCCGTTGGTCGGCGAGGCGGACGGGCTGCGGCTGCTCGCGAGCATCGGGCGCGAGCTGGCGGCGGAGCTACCGGGCGCGCGGCTGCTCGCGGCGGTGCTCGAGGACGGCTCGAGCGAGGCCGAGCTGGCGAGCTCGCGCGGCGTGCGGGCGCGGGTGCGCGGGCGGGTGGCGGCGCTGCGCGTCGAGGCGGCGGGACCTTCGCCCGGCACGGCGCGCGCGGCGGTCTACGTGGCGGCGCGCGAGGCGCGGCGGTTCAGCGCCCCGGCGCTCGCGCGGCGCCTCGCCGACACGCTCTCGGTGCTCGCCGCCGGCGGGGTGCCCGAGGGCGGCCCGCAGCACGGTGCGGTGCTGCTCGCGCCGCCGGTCGGCACGCGGCTCCTCGCCGCTCTGCTGCCGCTCTTCGTCGGGCCGGCGGCGCCGGCGCTGGCCGACGCCTTCCGCGACCGCGACGGCCGGATCGGCTCCGCGGCGCTGACGCTCGTCGACGACGGACGCCTGCCGGGAGGCGCCTTCGAGGCCCCCGTGGACGGCGAAGGCGTCCCCTGCCGCGAGGCGGTGCTGGTCGAGCGCGGCGCCTACCGCGAGCCGCTCCTCGCCTGGTGGCAGGTGCGGCAGGAACAGACGGCCGCGGGCTGCGGCCGGCGCGCGAGCTGGCGCGACCTGCCGGCGCCGGGACCCACGCACCTCGCGCTGCGGCCCGATCCGAAGCTCGCCGTCGCCGCCCTGCTCGGCGGCATCGACCGCGGCGCCTACCTGCTCGACACGACCGGCGCCCCGCGCCTCGACCTCGCAGGCGGCCGCTTCGCGCTTCCCGTCTGCGGTTTCGCCGTCTCCGGCGGCCGCGCCAGCGCGCCGCTCGCCCGCGCCTGGCTCGGCGGCGAGGTGCGGGTGCTGCTGCATGGCCTGCGGGGCGTGGCGCGCGACCTCACCTTCTTCCCTCTCGACGGCATGATCGGCTGCCCGAGCCTGCTGGTCGAGGGTCTCGAAGTGCGCTCGACGCCCCTCTGGTAACCTCCGGCCGCCATGCAGCTTGGGATCCTCGGCCTGCCCAAGGTCGGCAAGACGACGCTGTTCAACACGCTCACCGCTTCGCACCAGGAGACGGGGAAGTTCGCCGCCTCGGCGCAGACCAACATGGGCGTCGCGACGGTCCCCGACCGCCGCCTCGAGCAGCTCCGCGACCTCTTCCGGCCCCGCCGCTACCAGCCGGCGACGGTGCAGTACGTCGACATCCCCGGCATCAAGCGCGGCGAGGGCGCGGAGAGCCTCGATCTGGCGAAGCTCAAGGCGATGGACGCCCTGGTCCACGTCGTGCGCGCCTTCGACGACCCGGAGATCGTCCACGCGGAGGGGAGCGTCGACCCGGCGCGCGACGTCGCCATGCTCGACCTCGAGCTGATCCTGGCCGACCACGATCTCGTGGAACGGCGGCTCGATCGCCTCGAGAAAGCGGTCAAGCGCGGCCTCTCGCCCGAGGAGCAGCGCGAGCGGGCGCTGCTCGAGGGCATCATTCGGCCGCAGCTCGAAGCCGAGCGGCCGCTGCGCGAGATGCGCCTCGATCCCGACGACGAGCGCCGCCTGCGCGGCTTCCAGCTCCTCTCGGCCAAGCCGATGCTGGTGGTGCTGAACGTCGACGAGGCGCGGGTGGCGGAGCACGCCGAGCGGTCGCTCGCGCTCGGCGCCGAGGTGCGGGCGGTGGCGGTGAGCGCGCCGATCGAAGAGGAGATCAGCCGCCTGCCGGCCGAGGAGCAGAAGGAGTTCCTGGCCGCGCTCGGCCTGGACGAGCCGAGCCTCGACCGCGTCGCGCGCGCCAGTCAGGAGCTGCTCGGCCTGCTGTCGTTCTTCACCGTCGGCGAGGACGAGGTGCGCGCCTGGACGATCCGCCATGGCACCCGCGCCCGCGAGGCCGCGGGCGCCATCCACTCCGACATCGAGCGCGGCTTCATCCGCGCCGAGGTCGCGCGCTGGGACGACCTCTTACGCCTCAAGACCCTCGCTGCCTGCCGCGAGCAGGCGCTCCTCAGGTTGGAAGGCAAGGACTATCTCGTCCAGGATGGGGACGTCGTCCACTTCCGCTTCAACGTGTAGAGCCCACGCGACCACGTCTAGCCAGCTCTCGTCGAGCGCGCCGGCCGCGGCGGCGCCAGGTCCAGCTCCAGGCGGCCGGTGCTCTGGATGCCGGGGCGGACGATGACGGTCGTTGACGGGGGCTCGACCGACTCCTCCGGGACCTGTCCCCGCCCCTCGGGGTCGGGCTGGTTCCAATTCGGTCCCGGCGGCGGGAAGTAGCCCTGCGGTGGGCGGGCGCGCGAGCCGCCGCGCAGGCCGCCCTGGGGAGCGGCCTGGTTCACCGCTCCGCCCTGGAGATTGCCCGGGCGCAGGACGCGCGAGCCGCCCGGCGTGGTTGGCGTGCCGGCCTGGCCGGGCGCCGCCGTGCCGCGGGTGCTCTGCGGCGCGCCGGCGACGTCGGTGGCCCCGGGCTGCGTGGCGGCTGGGACCTCGACCGGCGGCACCAGCAGCTCGGCGATGCGGTTCGGCTGCTCGTACACCGGCGGCGGCAGGATCTCCGGCTCGGCGGTGCGGTAGGCGCGCAGCATCGCCTGGGTCACCAGCTTGCTGTCGATGACCTGCGGGTTGACCTCGGGGAAAGCGAGCTGCGGATCGAGGCGGAAGGCCTCGGCATAGGCCGCGATCGCGCTCTCCTCGTGCCCGGAGGCTTCGAGCACGGTGCCGATCTGGAAGTGCGCCCAGGCGTGGCGCGGCTGCTGCTCGACGACCTGGCGGTACTGCCGGAGCGCCGGCCGCAGCTCGCTGCGCTGCTGGAGCAGCAGCGCCAGGTTGAAGCGCGCCGAAACGCGCTCGGGGTCGAGCTCGAGGGCGCGGCGGTAGGCCTCCTCGGCCTCGGCGGCGTTGCCGGCCATCTGCAGCAGGTTGCCGAGGTCGTTGAACACCGCGGCGTCCTGCGGCCGCTCGCGCGCCAGACGGCGCTGCACCTCGAGCGCCTTGGCGAGATTGGCGGGAACCGCCGCCCAGGCCGCGAGGGCCACGAGCGGCAGGATGAGAGCCCAGGTGATGAATCTACGCACGTCGTATCTCCTCAAAAACGGCGCGAAAGCCTTCGCGCCGTGCCTCAAGAGGCTCCCGGGCTGCCAATCGGCCTCGCCTTGAGCTTCTTCTTGCCGTCGTCGTCGGTGATCCGGAACTGCACCTGCGTGCAGCCGGTCTTGGAACGGATGGCCGCCGCTTGGCGCGCCAGGTAGGTCTCGAAGCTCGCCAGGTCGAAGCGCGGCCCGTCCTGCGGTCCGGCGGCGAGCCCGACGTAGAGCGCCTCGACCACCTCCGGCGCCGGCGTCTCGCCGACCACGACGCCGCGCTCGACGTCGAGGCGCGCGGCCTCGAGCGGCGCCGGCCGGTGTCCGCCGCGCCGGCCCTCCTCGGCGTCGCGCAGCCGGCGGTTGAACAGCTCGTTGTAGCTGTTGAACCGCGATTCGAGGTCGGCGAGACGGAAGTTGTCGGCCGCGGCCCGGAAGGTGGTGTTGCGCAGCCCGCGGAGCCGCGCCTGGATGCGCCCGCGCAGCTCTTCCGGCGGCAGCGCCAGGGCGCCGTTGAAGAAGCGCTCGAACTCCACCTGGAGCTGGCGGATCTCCTGGGCGAGCTGGTCGAAGAGCTGGCTCGGGGCGGCCGGCTGCGCAGCGGCCTCGGCGGCCTGCGCGGCGCGGGCGCGGGCCGCGGCGTCGGGAGCGGTGGCCTCGGCGGCGGCGCGGCCGGGCGGCGCCGCGGCCCCGCGCAGCGACGGCGACACCGCGGCGGGACCGGGGGCGGTCCGGCCGGGCGTCCCCCGTGTCGGGCTAGTATCCTTCCTGAGAATGGCAGCCCCCGATGCGCGTCGCCTCATCCCGTCGGTCGATCGGCTCCTGGGCGACCCGAGGATCGCGAGCCTCGTCCCATTATACGGACGCGATCTCGTGAGGGTCCAAGCGCGGCACGAGGTCGAGACGCTGCGCAGCCGCCTGCTGCTCGATCTGCGGACCGTCGATCCCGAAGACGATCCCGCCCTGGTCGCCGCCGTCCGCGCCGCGCTCGCGGGATGAAAGCTCGTATCCTGGTCGTCGAGGACCGCGACTCGCTGCGGCGGCTGCTCGAGCGGGCCCTCGCCGGCGAGGGCTACGAGGTGACCGCCGCGGCGACGGGCGGCGAAGGAGTGCGCGCGCTCCGCGCGGCTCCCTTCGACGTCGTCTTGACCGACCTCAAGCTGCCGGACCTCTCCGGGCTCGAGGTGCTGGCGGCGAGCCGCGAGGCGCAGCCGCGGGCGCCGGTGGTGGTCCTCACCGCCTACGGCACGGTGGCGGCGGCGGTCGAGGCGATGAAGCTCGGCGCCCACGACTTCCTGGAGAAGCCGGTCGAGCTCGACGACCTGCTGCGGCTGGTTGCCGGCGCCGTCGGCGAGCCCGAGGCCGCCGCCTTCGAGGTCCCAGGAGCGCCGCCGATCGTCGGCACCCATCCGCGCCTGCGGGCGGCGCTGCGGCTCCTTCAACGCGTCGCGCCCACCGAGAGCACCGTGCTGCTGACCGGCGAGAGCGGCACCGGCAAGGAGCTCTTCGCGCGCGCTCTTCACGCGCTGTCGCCGCGCCGCTCAGGCCCCTTCGTGACGCTCAACTGCGCCGCCATCCCGGAGGCGCTGCTCGAGAACGAGCTCTTCGGCCACGAGAAGGGCGCCTTCACCGGCGCCGACCGCCGCCAGCCGGGCCGCTTCGAGCTGGCGCAGGGCGGGACGCTCTTCCTCGACGAGATCGGCGAGCTGCCCCTGGCGGTCCAGGGGAAGGTCCTGCGCGCGCTCGAGGAGCGCACCTTCGAGCGGGTGGGCAGCGGCCGCACCTTGCGCGCCGACGTGCGCCTGGTGGCGGCGACCAACCGCGCGCTCAAGGCGATGGTGGACGCCGGGCAGTTCCGCTCCGACCTCTACTTCCGGCTGGAGGTCTTCCCGATCGAGCTGCCGCCGCTGCGCGAGCGGGCGAGCGACGTCCCGCGCCTCGCCCGCCACCAGCTCGCCGAGATCGCCCGCCGCCACCGGCGCGAGCCGCCGGCCCTGGCCGACGAGGCGGCGGAGCTCCTCGCCGCCCAGCCGTGGCCGGGCAACGTCCGCGAGCTGGCCAATCTGCTCGAACGGGCGGTGATCCTCGCCGAGGGGCCGGTCGTGCGCGCCGCCGACCTCAGGCCGCTGCTCGAGCCGGCCGGCGGCGAGCGCGAGCGGCTACGGCAGGCCCTAGTCGCAACCGGCGGCGACAAGCGCCGCGCCGCCGACCTCCTCGGCCTCTCCTACCGCACGCTGCTGCAGAAGGTCAAAGCCCACGACCTCGAGGGCGTGCCGCGGTACCGGGACGGCTAGGAGCCCGCCGCCCTGGGCGGGCGGCGGAAAGCGCTCCTAGCGATTGATCGGAGTCGGCGCGAAAGCTTTCGCGCCTTAGGAGCCCGCCGCCTCAGCGGTCGCCCGGCGGTGACGGCGCGGTGGGCTCCGGGCTGCGGCGGAGGCGCATGCTGGTGGCCTCGAACTTGACCGCGGCGAAGGCGAAGATGCCCGGGAAGTCGGCGCGGAAGCTCGCCGCCTCGCCGGCCGGGATCGCCGTCGTCGTGAGCGCCGCTTGCGCCGTGCCGACGACTTGCCCCGTCTCGTCGTAGAGGCGCACCAGGAGCGTCGCGCCCGTGACGGTCTCGCTGCCGCCGTTGCGCAGCGCGCCGGAGATGACGACGTGCTCGTCGCTCGCGTCGGCCTGGCGCTCCCAGGCGCTCACCACGAGCGGGCTCGCGGCCGGCTCTTCCGCGGCGGCCGCCTCCGCCTCGCCGCCGGTCGCCGGCGCCTTCTCCGGCGCCGCAGCGGGCGGCGGCGCGGGCGCGGCGCGGCGCGGGAAGTCCTTGTCGGTGAGCACCCGCACCGCCTTGCGCTTTTCCGGTGCGCGCTTCTCCGGCGCTGCGGCGGCCGCGGTCTTGGCCTCCGCGGTCGCCGCGCGGCTGGCTTCGAGGTTGACCTCGGCCACCCGCAGCGATGCGAGGTCGCCGGCCGCGGTGGTGAAGATCACCAGCTTGCCCTTGACCTCCCACGCCCCCTTGGTCTCGACGCGGGCCCCGTCGCGCGTCACCAGCCAGTCGGCGCGCACGGGCGGCGCCGCGAGCGCGGCCGCCAGGACGAGGCCGGCGGCCAGGGTGGGAGTGGCTCGGCGCATCAATGCTCCCTCCAGTTCTTCTCGACGATGCAGATCGGCACCGGGGCGATGAAGACGACGCCGGTGTCGGCGCTGATCGTCTTGATGTCGACGCGGTAGTTGGCGAACTTGCAGTTGGCCGGGAAGAGCTTCTTCAGCTCCTCCATGACGGCCTTCAGGTTCTCGGTCAGCTCGTCGGCGTTGGACCCCGGCGCCTCGGCGAGCGGGTTCTTGCTCTGCCCCTGCTCGGTGTAGGGGTTGGTGACGAAGGTCGAGACCTCGAAGAAGCGGGTCGGCAGGTTCGAGGCGTTTTTCATGAAGGCATCGCCGTTGGTGGTGTTGACGACGAAGACGCGGCTGGTGCCGCCGCGCGAGCAGAGGTCGTTGCGGGTGTTCTCGTGGCACTCGCCGGTGATCGGGTCGATCGTGCCCTCGCAGGTGATCGGGTTGAAGGTCGAGAAGAAGCTGACGCCCGAGAGCGCGAACGGATCGGTGATCACCCGCTCCTCGACCGCCAGCACCAGATACCAGCCCTTGTTGCCGACGCCGCGCCCCTCGTCGAGCAGGAAGCGGCCGCCGGTCGGGGCCTGCGCCACGGTGAGCCGCTGCAGGCGCGTCTCGGTCAAGGGCAGCTCGGCGGGGGGGACCTGGTCGGTGTCGTCGACGAAGATGTAGAAGCGGCCGTCCTGGTTCTCCTTCTGCCACAGGTCCTCGCGGTTGCCGGTGCCGAAGGAGATCGCGTAGCGGCCGAGCTCGGCGACGAAGATGACGGATGGCCGGAAGTAGATCGGGCGCCCGGCGATCGCCGGCAGCGGCGCCAGCGCCGCCGAGCTGGTCTTGAAGATCGCCTTCGGCGCCCAGAAGGTCGTGGGAACGCGCTCGACGTCGTGCAGCAGCTTGTCGACGCCGAGCGCCGACTGCGTGGTCAAGGCGGGGAACTGGCCGGCGTCCTCCCGGCCCAGGTCGACGCGGTAGAGCGTCCCCGCCAGCGTGCCGATGTAGATGCGGTCGAGGTAGCCGTCCTGGTCGGTGTCCACCGCCGCCGGCTCGCTCGGCGCAGACTCGGCGGCGTCCTCCGCGGTCACGCCTGGCACCGGACCCTCGAACCGCCGCTTGTAGAGCGCCTCGCCGGTCTCGATGTCGACCATGTAGAGCCACTGCCCGCTGCGCGGCGCGGTCTTGAAGTCGGGGTCGGGGAAGCCGCCGCCGAAGACCGCGACGTACTTGTCGACGGTCGCGCCGCCCTGGCGCACCCGGATGCGGCCGATGTTCGGCACCGACCAGGTGAAGCCGAGGTCCGGCACCGGATCGAGCACCCCGTCGCGGTCGAAGTCCGCCATGTCCTCGTCGAGCGCGATGCGCTGGCCGCTCGCGTCGACGACGCTGTCGTCGAACTCCCAGACCGCGGCGGGGAAGGGGACCGGGCCGCAGTTGCCGGGCAGCGCGCCGCCGGCCGCGGCGCAGGATGGCACGTAGACGCCGTCGGGGTCGGGCACGTTTTCGGCGCCGATCTGGTCGGGCTGCGTGATGTCGAGCGCGTAGTAGCCCTTCTCACCCTCGCGCAGGCCGCCGATCAGCACCGTCCGCCACTCGCGCTCGGCGACGACCGGCGTGCCGTCGTGCTCCGGGTCGATGAAGACGTCCGCCACCGAGACCGAGCCGTCCACCGCCCACGGGCGCTTGTCGGTCTCGGCGATGGCGGTGAGCTTGGGCATCGCCGCCCGCGGGATGTAGGCGAAGACCTCCCGGCCGGTGCCGTTGTCGTACTCGTCGGTCAAGGACTTGGGCGAGAAGTGGTCGGACGCCGTCTCGCGGAAGATGCCGGCGTCGAAGGCGTGCAGCATGCCGTCGTTGCCGCCGACGAAGAGGAGCTTGCGCCGCTTCTGGTGCCGGATCGTGAAGTCGCGATAGCCGGGCAGGTTGCCGGCGAAATAGCGGGTGTTCGACGGGCCGCCGACCACCAGCGGGTTGGAGTGGAAGACGTCGCCGAGGATGAAGCTGATGGGCTTGGTGGTCTGCGCCCCGGTGCTCGGATCGACGACGGTGACGACGTCGTTCTTGACCGCGTAGGTGAAGTCGATGACCGCGTTGGCGCGAATCTCGGCGTCGGCCTCGGAGTCGGTGTCGCCGAGGAGGAAGGGGATGCCGAGCCCGCGCCAGAGGTCGCGCTTGACCCCGATGTCCGTGGTGGCGTCGGTCTTCACGAAGAGCTGGCGCGTGGTGGGCCAGAAGCCGCTCGTCGTCGGCTGCGAGTAGAAGACGCGGCGCTGGTTGTCGCCGCTGCCGACGCCGCTCGCTTGCTTCTTGATCTCGACGCCGGAGTCCCAGAGGAAGCACTCCGAAAGCAGGTTCTTGGCCAGGCACTGCTGCGTCAGGTCGGGGCGCCGGGTGAGGTCGTCGACCGGCAGCGGCTTCAGGAACGACTTGACGTGGCCGTCCCAGATCGAGCGGGCGTTGATGGGCGTGAAGTCGGTCAGGAAGATCGTCTGGTCGGCGATCGCCTGCACCGACGGCACGGCCGCCGAGGCGAAGGAGCGAGCCTCCTCGCGGATCTCGCCCAGGATGCGCTTGAGCTCGTCCTTGAGCGACTGCGGGTCCTGCGGGCAGACCAGATCGCCCTTGCCGTTCTGCGCCATGCACTTCAGGGGGTTTCCCACCGAGCTGCAGTTCTGGCCATAGGCGATGACCCAGGTGCGCACGTCGGACTTGGAGTTGAGGTCGGCGGTGTCGGCGCAGGGGTTCTCCCCCGGGCAGGTGTCATCGCCGTCGCTGATGACGATGAGGTACGGGCGCCGGCAGCCCCAGGAGCTGTCGTTGCCGAGCGCCACCTCCTCCCAGCCGTTGGTGTCGTAGGCGCTGTCCTTGCACTTGTTCCCTTCGCCCCGGTAGAAGCAGCGGAAGTCGACGACCGACTTGCCGAGCGGCGTCAGGCCGCCGGCGACGAGGGGCCGCAGCACGCGGCCGGTGATCGGGTCGCTCGCGAGCTGCAGCGTGTCGGTCGCCGCCGACACCGGCGGGTCGGTGAAGTAGGAGGCGATGGCGAAGTCAGGCGCCCCGGCGGCGTTCGTGCCCGGAGCCAACCGCTCGAGCAGAGCGCTCTTGTTGGTCACCCGCCAGTCGAGGGGCAGGAGGTCGCCGCGGTCCATGACGCGCCAGGTACCGAAGGTCGGGTCGGCGGTGGTGCCGCGCATCAGGTTGAAGCAGGAGGCGGGCAGGCCGGGGATCTTGCACACCTGATCGTTCGGCGTCACCGCGGCGGTGTCGTAGTTGCCCTCCCAGCCGATGCCGGAGAAGGGGTGCGGGTCGTTGCAGCTCGAGGTGAGGGAGAAGTCGTTGCTCGGCCAGAACGCCGGGACCGGCTCCGCCGGGGTCACGCCGTCGGCGATCAGGAACGACGTCCAGAGCCGCAGCTTGACGTTGTGCGTCGGGTAGTTCCGGTCGAAGACGGCGTCGTTGCTCCCGGAGCAGGTGTGGAGCGGGCCGATCTTCTCGACCCGCCGGAGGTCGAAGGTGACGTGCAGGTCGTCCTCGCCGAGCGCCGCGTTGGGGCTGCCGTCGGGCTTGTTGCCGGGGCGGTTGACGGTGAGCAGGTAGACGCGGTTGCTCGCGGTCACCCAGAGCCGCGTTTCAGTGCCGCCCAAGTTGAGCTTGGCGAAGCGGTTGATCTTCTCGCGGTTCGTGTTGCCGAGGGTACTGCTCCACGGCAGCGGCGCGGGACAGGAGCCGGCCACGCCGGGCGTGCCGATCGGGTAGTGCGGGCCGAAGGTCAGCACGTCGCCCTCGACGTCGTCGAAGTCCTGGCCGGTCGTGGGATCCACCCGGATGGGCCCATCCGGGTCGGGCGCGGGATAGCCGAGCTGGTCGTCGAGCCAGGCCTGCGGCGCCGCGTCCTCGGCGTAGTAGAGCCAGTGCTTGCTCGTCGGCTTGAAGTCGTCCTGGTTCAGGGCGGCGAAGCCGAAGTGGACGTCGTCGACCTCGCTCATCACCTCGTGGAGGACCTTCTTGGCCGAATAGATCTTCGAGCGCGGATCGTCGCCGCCGGCGTGCAGCCACGAGTTGTTCGGGGCGAGCGCCATCGACGCCGAGGTGTCGAGGATGATGAAGACGTAGGGCTTCGCGGTGTCGAAGCGCAGCAGGTCGGTGTCGTCCGGGAAGGCCGGCGGGCTGCCGCCGAGCAACAAGGCGCAGACGGTCGCCGCCAGCACGGCGGCGGGAACGAGGCTGCGCAGCGGATGGCGAGGTCGGGACATAGCGTGCCTCCGGCTCCCTCTAGAACTTGATGTCGGCGAGCGCGGCCGGGTCGTTGGCGGCGGCGTAGGCGTCGGGGCTCGCCTTCCAGGGCTGGACCTCGACCATGGCGCTGATCACCTTCTGCGCCACCGGCGTCCGGCTCGAGCCGGCGTCGAGGGTGGCGAAGCGGGCGGCGCGCACGGTCACCGCGTGATTGATCTTGCGGAAGGCGCGCTCGTTGTAGGCGCCCGCGTTGTTGATCTCGCAGAGGTTGCAGGGCGAGTCGAGGATCGGATAGAAGGGCGAGACGTTGACCTGGTTGCCGATCTGCACCTTGCCGCTGACCAGCGCCACGCCGCTGTCGGTGACGAGATAGCTGCGCTGCGAATGATCGCTGGTCACCAGGGCGGTGGCGGTGGCGAGCTCGATGCCGGCGTCGGCGGCGTAGAAGACGCGGCTGATCGTCTTCTCGTTGGCCCCCACCTGCATCTCCGTCTGGGTGACCAGGGCGAGCGCCAGGCCGAAGATCGTGAGCACCACGAGCACCACCAGGACCGCCACGTAGGCGCTCCCCCGCTCGCCGCGGCGGCCGGCCGAAAGATGTCCGTTGTCGTGCATCGTCGCTTCTCCAGTCGTTGCGATCGGCCGGCGGCTCACGCCAGGTTGCGGAGGTCGATCACGGTCTGCAGGGCGCGCCGCCGGTACATGCGCGACACCCGGCTGTTGACGGTGGAGTCGTAGGTGCGGTTCTCGAGCGCCACCAGCAGCGGCGCCTGGTAGTCGGGGTCGCGCCGGTCGGTCTGGCCGAGCGTGCTCACCCGGATGTAGTAGACGTTGGGCGGTCGGTTGGGCGCCACGCCTTCCCACAGCGCCGGGTTGGCCAGGTCGTTCGCGTGGTTGCCCAGCCACTCGTCGGTGGCGGTGCCGGCGTCGGTGATCACGCGATCGCCGTTCAAGTCGATGCCGAGCGCCACCTGCAGGTCGCGGATGTTGTCGGCGATGTCCACCGTCGCGTTGCTCGGGTCGTTGCGGTACGCGACGGCGGTGCCGGGGATCATGCGCGCCCGCGCCAGCCGCGGCGTCAGGTCGCTCGTCGCGTCGCCGTCGACGGCGTGCTTCTCGCGGATGTAGAAGCGGTACTCCTCGAGCAGCCCGACGTAGGCGACGCTGCGGAGCTGCGTCGGGAAGCCGCCGCCGCGCGACAGGGCCTGAAAGGCCGTCGTGTAGGTGCCGCCGGTGATGTTGAAGCTGAGCGTCGCCACCCCGCCCACGACGCTGCTGGTGCTCGGGTTGAGCTCGACGACCGCGAAGATCCCGTCGTCGAGCGCGCTCACCAGCAGCAGGGCCTCGGGCTTGTTCTCGGCGATGGCCTCCTGCAGGCTCTGCAGCGGCTGCGACACGCCCGTTGGGCTGGTGTCGTTGATCACCACGGTCCCCTGCGTCGGGACGGCCGGCGGCAGCGGCGAGAGCGAGAAGGTCGCTGGGTCGACGGTGTTGACCTGGTAGATCGAGCTCGTGAAGACACCGCGCACGGTCAGCACGTCGCTGCCGGCTAGCACCAGCGTCTCGTCGTCGCCGGCGAGGATGCGGGTATTGGCGGGCGCGTCGTCGAGCATCTGCACGGCGATGCCGGTGGGAAGGTGGCGCGGCGTCGCTCCGGTCGCCTCGGCGGCGGGCAGTCCGCCGCGGCCGGTCATGCGGACGAGGCGCACCATGTCGTACTGCGCCACGCGCAGCGACTGCTGCATGTCGGCGACGTGCGTCTGCACGCGCGCCACGCGGTTGTTGAAGTCGAAGAGCGCCAGGACGCCGAGCAGCAGGATCGCGGTGACGCCGGCGGCAACCAGCAGCTCGGCCAACGTGAAGCCGGCTTGCCGGCGGGTGAACCCGTCTTCGGTTGTCCTCATCTCACTTTGCCTTGTAGATCTTGAGCATCAGCTCGCGACCGCCGCCGAACGGGTTGGCGAGCGAGCGGCGACTCTGCAGCTCCACCTGGATTTCCTTGAGGTGCACCTGGCCCGGCTCGGTGTCGCCCCGCAGCGGCTCTTCGAGGTCGTTGAGGTTGAACTGGCGGATGCGGGTGGCTCGCGACCAGGGCCCGATGTCGCCGAGGCCCGTCGGCGCCGAGGTCATCCACTTGCCGACGCCGCCATAGGGGCCCGAGCTGTCGCCGAGCAGGACGTAGAAGTCGCTCACCCAGAGCTCGGTCGAGGCGGCCGGAATCGCCAAGCGCGGACTGTCGAACGGCAGTTGGAACAGCTCCTCGAGCCGCGACTTCCCCATGTTGCTGACGTCGGTCGCCTCGCGGCCGGCGAGGTTGTTGCGAATGGACTGCACGAACAGCGGCAGGAGGCCGACCGCGATGATGAGGAAGATCCCGGCGGCGATCAGCACCTCGACGACTGAGAAACCGGCGCTGCCGGAGCGCGCCCGGCGTGGGACTCCCATGCTCGACCTCCCGCGCCGGCGCGGCCGGCGCTGTGAACTGCGTGCGGAGCTGCGCCGAGGCCAAGGAGCAAGGCGGGTGCCACGGCCGGGCGGCGCCGGCGCGCGCGGCGCAACTGGCTGGCGCTCTGGCGGTTGCGCCGCTCAGGCCGACGCCGGCGGGAGCGGCGTCCCTGGGGTGCTCTTGTTACCGCTCGTAACGAGAGTGTCGTCCGGGAAGTGGATGCGCACGCGGGTGCCGCCTCCCGGCCGGTCCTCCAGGCGGATGGTGCCGCCGTGCAGCACGACGATGCGGTGCGCGAGCGCGAGCCCCAGGCCGACGCCGCCGGCGCGACCGGTCACGAAGGGGTGGAAGAGGCGCTCGCGCACCTCGGCAGGAAGCCCCGGGCCGCGGTCCTCGATCAGGAGCTCGGCGCCGCCGGGGACGCTCTCGACCGCCGCGCGCAGTGGCCCCGACCGCCCCGCCTCGCGCTCGGCCTGGGCCGCATTGCGCAGCAGGTTGCGCAAGGCGCGCTCGAGGAGCTGCGCATCGCCCGCGAGACGCGGCTCCTCCCCCACCGCACCGGCGAGCTCGACCTCGACGCCGTCGAGCGCCGGGTCGGCGGCGGCGCGCCGCAGCAGCGCCGGCAGCGACAGCTCTTCGGTGCGCGCCGTGCCCGGGCGCGCGAAGGCGAGGAAGTCGTCGAGCACGCGCTCGAGGTGGTCGGCCTCGCGCCGCATCTCGGCGAGGAAGTCGGGGAGCGCCTCCTCGTCGCGACGCCGCTCGATGAGCGTCAGGTAGCCGCGCAGGGTCGCCAGGCCGTTGCGCAGCTCGTGGGCGACGCCGCCGGCCATCTCGCCGAGGCGCCCGAGGCTCTCGGCCAGCCGTCCCTCCTCGGCCTGGCGCCGCGCCTCGGTCAGGTCGGCGAAGAGGACCAGGAAGCCGCGCACGCCGCCGTCGCCGCGGCGCAGCGGGTGGGCGGAGAGCCCGAGGGTGAGGGATTCGCCGCCGCGGCGCACCGTGCACTCGCGCCGCTGCAGCTCGCGGCCGCCGGCAACCGTCTCGGTGAGCAGGGCGAGAAGATCGGGATGTCCGGCCAGCACCTCGCCGAGCGGCCGGCCCGGCTCCGGCGCCGAGACTGCCAGGAGCCGTGCGCCGACGGCGTTGAGCGCCAGCACCTCGCCGCCCTCGCCGAGCAGCAGGAGGCCGCTCTGAACGCTTCCGGCGAGGGTCCGCTCGAGGGCGGCGATGTCGTCGTCCGCCGTCCGCGCCTCGGCTCCGGCCATCGCCGCGAGCGCCCGCTCGAAGGTGGCGACGAGGAACTCCACCTCGTCGCGCTCGGGGCCGGCGGCTTCGCCGGCGGCGCGGGCGCGGGCGAGGAGGGCCTCGTAGGGCGCCAGCAGGTGACGCAGGAAGGCGAGGACGAGGAGGATCAGCGCGCCGTTGATCGCCAGCACGACGATGGTGAGGACACGCGCCGCACGCAGGCTGCCGGCGAGCGCGCCGCTCGGGAGGTCGACCCGGACGAGCCGCCGGCCGCCCGCACCCCCGACCGGCGCGAAGCCGGCGACGCCGTCCGGCAGGCGCTCGTCGAGCCCCAGGCCGGACGGCCGGTCGAGCGGCAGGCCGGCGGCAGGCGCGAGCGGCGCCGTCGCCAGCGGCGGGCCGCTTGCCGCCAGGATCTCGCCATCGGCCGCGACGAGCGTCACCCCCGAGGCGCCGGGGGCGAGCTGCCGCAGCGCGGCCTCGCTCGGCGCCGGAAGGTCGGCGAGCGCCGCGGCGGCGCTCGCGGCGAGGTCGGCCGCCGCCTCGCGCCGCTCCTCGGCGAGGAGCGCGAGCGCGCTGCGGTGGGCGAAGAGCGTGAAGGTGGAGAGCCCGGCGAGGAGGAGGAGCGAGGCCGGCAGGAGGATCAGGACCTCGCGCCGCAGGCCGAGGCGGCGGCGCGTGCTCATAGCAGGCCCAGGTAGGCGTCGACGAGCGGCTGCCCCGCGAACAGCGCCACCACGCCGCCGAAGGCGAGGAAGGTCCCGAGCGGCAGCTTCGACTTGCGGTCCCCGCGGCCGCTGCGGATCAAGGCGAGCCCCGCGACGGCGCCGGCGAGCGCGCCGAAGAAGAGCGTGACGAGGACTCCCCGCCAGCCGAGGAAGGCGCCCACCATGGCCAACATCTTGACGTCGCCCAACCCCAGCCCCTCCTCCCGCCGCAGCAGATACCAGAGGCCGTAGAGCGCGAGCAGCACGCCGCCGCCCAGCGCGGCGCCGAGGAGCGCGCCGCGCCAGCCGACCCAGCCGAGCCACGGCTGGAGCGCGACGCCGGCCACGATCCCCGGCAGGGTGATGCGGTCGGGCAGCAGCAGGTGCTCGGCGTCGATCGCGCCCAAGGCGACGAGGAGCGAGCAGAAGAGCGCGGCGGCGACGGCGTGGCGGGTCGGCCCGAAGCGGAGGGCGCAGCCGACGAAGAGGGCGGCGGTCAGGGCCTCGATCGCCGGATAGCGCCAGGGGATCGGCGCGCCGCAGTCACGGCAGCGGCCGCCGAGCAGGACGAAGCTCAGCAGCGGCAGGTTGTCGCGGGCGCGGATGGCGGCGCCGCAGGCGGGGCAGCGCGAGCGCGGCAGCACGGTCGAGATCCCCCGCGGCAGGCGGTGGATGACGACGTTGAGGTAGCTGCCCACGATCAGGCCGAGGGCGGCGGCGTAGGTGCCGAGGAGGATGTCGAGGAGCACGCGGCCGCGATTCTAGTCGGCGTTGCGCCGTCGCCGGTGGGCGGCGGGCGCGACCGACCACGTCGACTCGCCAAGCCGGCAGAGCGGCCGTCGAACTCAGTGCATCGGCACCGCGAACCCACTGGGTCGGCAAGCCGAATCCAGTGGGTTGGCAAGCCGAATCCAATGGGTTGACTCCGAAACCCAGTGGATCGAGGCCCCGGATCCAGTCGGTCGGCAGTCCGAATCCAGTGGGTTGATTTCCGAAACCCAGTGGGTCGACAGCCGGATCCAGTGGGTCGGCCGACCCGATCCAGCGGGTCGAGAACCCGATCCAGGGTTGTCGTAGGCGAGCTCGTAGCGGTCGACGCCGAAGGCGAACTCCTCGGCGCCTCGCCAGGCGCGCGCGACGTTGCCTTCGTCGTCGTACTCCCAGGCACCGAGTACCCGTTCCGGCCGGGGTGTCGCGGGGTCGCCGTCGTCGGCGCCGAGCAGCCGCGACCGGGTCATGAAGCCGGGGTGGCATGGATCGCTGTAGACGAAGCGCAGCTCCGTCCCGTCCGGGCGCGCGATCGACATGAGGTCGTCGCCCTCCCAGCCGTAGCTCCAGGTCCGCTCGGCCGCGGCGACGACGCCGATCTCGGTAATCGAGGCGAGCTTCAAGGTCCTCAGGACTGCCGCCGCCCAACTGCAGAAGATACCGGGATAAAAACCGTAGCGCGCGCTGCCAGAAGCGCGCGGCGGCATTCTCGATCCCACGCCGCGAGGAGCGCCCGGGGTTCCCTCTGCCCAGCTCTCTCGCTTCGCAAGGAGCGTGTGAAGGAATCCGAGCCGACGTGCGAAAACGCCCGGGACGTGGCCCGGGCGCTACCCAGCACATCAGCCTGCCCGGTGCCGCTGAAGGCGGCTACTTCTCCGGTGGCCTCTGAGCCTTCTTCTTGGGCGCGCGCGAGCGCGGCTCGCGCTTCGGCGGCTTGGCCGAGGCAGCCTTCCGGGCGGTCCCCGGCCGCTTCGGTTTGCCCTTCGGAGGTGGGAACCCGGCCGCGTCGAGAATCCCGAGGACGAACTGCTTGAGCTCGGCAGGCGTCTTGGGCAGCGCTTCGGCATCCGGCTCGGGCGGGGCGTCGTCGGCACGCCGCCGAGCCGCTCCAGCCGCCGGATCAGATCGTCGCTCGTCAGGCCCGGCGCGAAGGGCGCACGCCGTAGATTCCCCACAATCGTTCGCTGATACTCCATCTTCCGGGCAGTCGCCGGTCAGTTCTTCTTCCCCTCCGGCCAGCGCACCATGAAGCCGTCGGTCCAGACGATGTCCTGGTCGTAGTCGGTGGTCTCGAAGCTGGTCGGGGTGTAGCTGTCGCCGCTCGTCTTGCGGTCGCGGCCGCCGCTGCGGATCGCCATCACCTGCAGCCCGAGCGGGTTGACGGTGTCGAGGTAGAACTCGAACGGCTGCTTCCAGC
This sequence comes from Thermoanaerobaculia bacterium, assembly GCA_044866775.1. GTDB lineage: Bacteria > Acidobacteriota > Thermoanaerobaculia > Multivoradales > UBA5704 > DASUNQ01. Next base: position 66,470 of record JBIOUG010000192.1, read on the forward strand.
CGTCGAGGGCCGGCAGCTCCTGCATGTAGGTCGAGACGAGCTGCGTCTCGAGGTTGGCGGCGGAGATGGCGCTGAAGCTCGACAGGTCGATGGCGTTGGTGGAGGCGCCCGCCGCCGCTGCCGCCGCCTGGTCGGTCAGCCAGGCCATCATCGCGGTGCCGGCGAGCTGGATGTTGGCCACCGTGCGCTTCTGCCGCGCCCGCTGCAGGGCGTCGATCATGTTGGGCACCAGGATGGCGGCGATGATGCCGATGATCGCGATGACGATCAGCAGCTCGATCAGCGTGAAGCCACGCTGGCTCACTCTCCGCGGCATGGTCCGAGCCTCCTTCGTTGCAGCCCGGAGAAAGCAAGGACGGAGCCATAGAGGCAGGCACATTGGAGCATCGGTGAACGCCGCCCTTCCGGCCGGCGGGCGCGCCGCTATCGGCTCGCGGCCGGAGCGACGAAGGCGGCGACCAAGTCGCGTATCCGCTCGACGCCGCGGTCGAGCTCGGCGAGCGGGATCCGCTCGTCCGGCCCGTGGATGCCCAGCGTGTCGCCGGGCTCGAGAGCGAACGGCGAGAGGCCGTAGGTGGGGAGGCCGCGTCGGCGGAGATAGCGGGAGTCGGTGAAGCCGGGGACGAAGGCCGGCACGACGGGTGCCTCGCGGCCCAGCCGGCGCTCGAGCAGCCGGTAGAGCGGCGTGCCGGTGTCCGAGGCGACGCCCGGCGGCGCGTCGAGGAGGACCCGGGTCGCGAGCCCTTCGCCGAGCGCCCGCCGCACGCGGTCGAGGACGGGCGCGGTCGGGGTGTCGGGGAGGAGGCGGATGTCGATCTGCGCCGCGGCGCGGTCGGGCGTGACGTTGATGCGATGCCCCGCCGCCAGCACCGTCACCTGGACGGTGTCGAGGAAGAGCGTCGCCATCCCCGGCGGCACGCCGGCCGGCGGCTTGCCGGGCGCGACGGCGCGGTCGACGTCGGCGAAGAGCCGGCGCAGCCGGCCGTCGTGGAGCGGCGCCAGCGCCGCCAGGTAGCGGCGGGCCGGCTCCGTCACCCGCCACTGCGGCGGCAAGGCGAGGACGCGCGCCAACCCCTGCACCAGGCGGTGGGCGGCGCTGCCGGGATTGAGGCCGGAGGCGTGGCCGCCCCGGCCACGCGCTTCGACCGCCATCCAGAGTGGCCGCTTCTGCGCCACCTCGACGCCCCACCAGAGGAGCCGGCCGTTGACCTGCTGGTTCCGCCCCCCCTCGCCGAGCGCGGTGGCGAGGCCGGCGAAGAGCTCGGGATGCTTCGCGAGCAGCCAGGCGAGCCCGCGGCCGCCGCCGCTCTCCTCGTCGGCGACGGCGAGGAAGACGACGTCGCGCACCCGCGGCAGGCGGCGGCGGTGGAGGTCGACGAAGGCCGCCAGGTGCGCGATCCCGAGGCTCTTGTCGTCGACCGCGCCGCGTCCCCAGAGCCGCCCGTCGCGCAGCGTGCCGGCGAAGGGCGGCACGCTCCAGCCGGGTCCGGCCGGCACTACGTCGAGGTGATGGAGGAGGAGGAGGCCGCCGGGGCGCCGCGCTCCGGCAGGGGACGGCACGGTGGCGGCGAGTCGGGCGTAGAGGCTGGTGCGGCCGTCGGGTGTGGTGAGGAGCCGGCTCGGGATCCCCTCGCGCCGCAGGATCGCGGCCAGGTAGGCCGCCGCGGGCCGCTCGCGGCCGGGCGGATTCGAGGTGTCGATGCGGAGATACCCCCGCAGCCAGCGCGCGGGCTCGGACAGCGGGGAGGGAGATTGGGCGCAGGCGAGCCCGGGAGCGATCGCCAGCAGGACCGCGGCGGCGGTGGAGCGGAGGAGCGTGGCGGGCATCCGCGGGCATTAAAGCAGAGTGGAGGCGCCGTTCCCGCGGCAGTCACAAACAGAAGGGCGCCGCTTCCGCGGCGCCCCGGGGTTCCCTGCTGCCGATGCGGAGGGGTGGAGCTACTTCCGGCCTTCCGGCCAGCGGACCATGAAGCCGTCCGCCCAGAGGATGTCCTGGTCGTAGTCGGTCGGGTCGAAGTTGGTGACCGTGTACGAGCCGCTGCCTTCGGCCTTGGTGTTGCGGCCGTAGCTGCGGATCGCCATGACGCTCGGCGCCAGCGGGTCCGCGGTGTTCAGGTAGTAGTCGTACGGGTTCTTCCACCCGTCGAGGTTCGGCACTTCCTGAAGGTAGGTCGAGACCAGCTCCTTCTTCAGGTTGGCCTGCGTGATCGCCTTGTAGTTGCTGAGGGCGATGGTCGACGCCCCCGCGCCGGCGGCGGCGGCGCCCACCTGGTCGGTCAGCCAGGAGAACATGGCCGTGCCGGTGTTGCGCACGTCGGCGACCGTCCGCTTCTGCTTCGCCTTCTGCAGGGCGTCGAGGAAGTTGGGGATGAGCAGGGCCGCGATGATGCCGATGATCGCGACGACGATCAGCAGCTCGATCAACGTGAAGCCCCGTTGCCGGTTTCTGATTCTCTTGAGCATTGCGCGAGTCCTCCCTCCGTGGATCGGCCACCAGGGCCAACCCCAAATACGGTTTTTTCGATAGGAGAGCAGGGTCTGTGCCAGCGGCCGAAGAGCGGCCGAATCAACACTTTGGCGACTTCGGCCCCACCCCGAGCTGACAAAGAGTGGCAGGGTCGAAGCGACAGAAAGTGTCAGCCGGCCAGCCGCTCGACCAACCGGCGATAGATCGCAACGCCCTCGGCGAAACCCGGCAGCGAGATCCTCTCGTTGCCGCCGCCGACGATGAGCGTATCGGTGATGGGAATGGGAAACGGGGAGAAGCCGTAGCTCGGAATGCCGGCGGCGCGGAAGAAGCGCGAGTCGGTCGCGGTGCGCGGCAGGAAGAGCGGACCGACGACCGCGTTCGGGTAGACCTCGTGCACCGCCTCGGCGATGGCGTCGAGCAGCCGGCCGTCGAGCACGCTGCCGGCGCCGGCGCCGCCCTCGTCGTAGAGCTGCGTCGTGAGCCCGGTCGTCAGCCAGCGCGGGACCAGCTCCGCCGCGGCGGCGCGGGGGTCGCTGCCGGGCAGGATGTGGAGCTTCAGCCGCATCCGGTATCCGCCTCCCGGCGCCTCGGCGATGGCGAACGGCGCCACCTCGTCGCGCAGCATCGCCTGGAGATAGTTGGGGAGGCGGCGGAAGCGCGTCAGGTCGTAGGCCAGCGCCTGTGGGTCGGCGAGGAGGCGGCGCAGCCCCGGATCGTCACGGCTGCCGGCGTAGGCGCGGAGGAAGCGCGCGACCTCGGGAGTCAGTCGCAGGCGCTCCGGCTGCCCGCGCTCGAGCAGGGCGCGGGCGAACTCCTCGAGCGCCTGCCGATCGCCGCTGCACGCCTCGAAGTCCAGGTAGCGCTTCTGCGCGAACTCGACGCCCCAGTACTTGACGTCGCCGACCTCGCGCAGCTCGACTGCGCCCCCTTCGGTGAGCACCGTCCAGGCGCGGCGCACCAGCTCGGGGCGGCGCGCCAGCACCCAGCGCGTCCCGAGCTCGCTGCCGCTCTCCTCGCCGTTGGTGGCCAGGAAGAGGACCGAGCGGCGCGGCGGCCGGCCGCGCCCGGCGAGGTCGGCCAGCGCCATGAGCTGGGCGACGGCGACGCTCTTCATGTCGAAGGTGCCGCGGCCGTAGAGCCAGGGTCCCTCGACGTGCGCCGAGAACGGCGGGAAGCGCCAGCGCTCGCTGTGGAACTCCGGCTCGACGTCGATGTGGTTGTGCAGCACCAGCGCCCGCGGGTCGCGGCCCTCGAGCAGCGCGTAGACGTTGGCGCGGTCGCCGACCCGCTCGACCTCCGCCCGCAAGCCGGCGGCGGCGAGCTGGCGGGCGAGGAACAGGGCGCCGGCGACCTGATCGCCCGTCTCGCTGGTGTCGATGCGGACGTAGTCGCGCAGCAGTTGCACCTCGGGGAGCGCGGTGTAGTCGACCTCGCGCCAGCGGCCCGCCGCGCCGAGCCGCAACGGCTGGCGCTCGAGGTAGACGAGGCCGGCGGCGGCGGCGCAGAGCGACAGCGCCAGGCTGCCGTAGAGCGCAACGCGCGCCGCGAGGCGCTGGCGCCTGACGAACGGCGAGTACGTCCGGCGGGGCATCGGGCGCGCGATGGTAGCAGGTGGCGCGCGCGGCGCCCGGCGGCGTGTGGCATGCTCTGCGCGCCGCACCCAGCGATCCCGGATGGCCGAACCTCTGCGCGCCGCGCCCGCTCCGCACTCCGCGTCCGCTCCGGCGCCGGTGGCCCGCGGCGAGCGCCGCCGCGTGCTCCTCCTCCTCGCCGCCGGTCTCCTCGCCTGCATCGGCTACGCCGCGACCGAGGCCTACCTGCTCGGCGGCGACCTCGGGTTCCCGCTCGACGACAGTTGGATCCACCTCCAGTTCGCGCGCAACCTGGCCGCGGGGCACGGGCTGTCGTACAACCCGGGCGAGCCGGTGACCGGCTCGACGGCGCCGCTCTGGACGGCGCTCCTCTCGCTGCTCTTCGCCCTCCCCGGCGGCGTCGGCACGCTCGTGGTCGCGGCGAAGGTCCTCGGCAGCGCGCTCTACCTCGCCGGCGTCCACGCGACCCACCGCCTGGCGCGGGAGCTCGACCTGCCGCCGGGCCTCGCGCTCTTCGCCGCGGCGCTGACGCTCGGCACGAGCTGGCTCGTCTGGTCGGCGCTCTCCGGCATGGAGGTGCCGCTCTTCGTGCTGCTCTCCCTCTGGGGGATCATCCTCCACCTGCGCGAGCGCCGGCGGCCCGCTCGCGCGCCGCTCGCGCTCGGCGTCCTCGGCCTCGCGGCGATGGCGCGGCCGGAGGGCCTCCTCCTCCTCGGCCTCGCGGCGCTCGACCGCTGCCTGCGCTGGGAGCGCGACGCGGCGGGAGCGCTCGTCTGGCGGCGACCGGAGTGGCGGAAGCTGGCGGTGGGACTGGGCCTCGCGGCGCTCGCCGTGCTGCCGGTGCTCGCCTTCTATGCCGCTGCCGGCGGCTCGGTCCTGCCCACCACGTTCGCCGCCAAGGGCGCGGAGGTGCGGCGCTGGCTTCCCGACAGCCGCTACGTCTACCAGGTGCTCGGCATCCTGTTCCGGCCGCAGCCGTGGGCGGTCGTCTTCGCCGGCGGCGGCGTGGCGGCGCTGGTCGCGCGGCTGGGCGGCGAGCGCGACCGCGGCCTGCTTCCCGCACTCTGGCTCCTCGGCCTGCCGCTCGCCTACTCGACCCTTTCCACGAGCGGCGCGCACTGGCTCGCCGGCAACTTCGGCCGCTACCACTTCCCGCTCTTCCCGCCGCTCGTCGTCCTGGCGGCGGTCGGCCTCGAGCGCTCCGCCGCGTCCCTTCAGCCGCCGCCGCGCGCCGGCCGCCTCCGGATACCGCTGCTCGCTCTACTCGCGGCGATCCTCGCCTGGCCGACCGCGTCGTCCCTGGCGCAAGGCGCCCTCTTCTACGCCCGCAACGTCGCCAACGTGCAGGAGAGCGACGTGGCGGTCGCGCGCTGGCTCGCTCCCCGCCTGCCGCCCGACGCAGTGCTCGCCGTCAACGACATCGGCGCCATCAAGTTCCTGCTCCCCAACCGTGTCGTCGACCTGGCCGGCATCGCCACCCCCGAGATCCGCCGCCGCATGACCTCCGGCGCGACGCGAGGCATCCCCTGGGAACAAGCCGTCCTCGCCTACCTCGCCGAGCGCCGCCCCGACTACCTGGTGATCTTTCCCTCTTGGTTCCCCACCCTCTCGCGCGACCCCCGTTTCCACCCCGTCGCCGGCCTCCACATCCAAGACAACCTCACCATGGGTGGCGACGACGTCGTGGTCTACGCCACCCCCTGGACCCGTCACCCCCTGCGCGAACCGGGCGCAGTGGAAGATCGCGCTGGAAGGACTGCGGGGTCACCTCGGCGGCTGAGAATCGACGCCGGGCAGAGAACCGTCGGCCGTGCGTCCGTCGTGGCGCACGGCTGTCGGCTTCCATCCCGGGGCGAAGAACTCCGGCGGTAGCCGCACCACCTCGAAGAGGGTTGCGACCAGCTCGCGCCGCGGGCCGGCGCGGTGGGGGCTGCGGAACTCCCACACCACCTCGCCCGCCGGCGTCACCTCGAAGGCGCGCCCGCGCTCGGACTCGGTGATCAGGGTGTTGCCATTCGACAGGCGCTGGCAGGAGCCCGCCTCCGGCGAGGAGAATTGCTCGGCCGGCTCGCCGTGGAACTCCCACGCGACGCCGCCGCTCCGCAGGTCGAGCTCGAGCACCCGCGAATGGCCGCGGTAGCCGCGGTTGTCGAAGACGAGCAGCCGCCCGCCCGGCAGGAGGGTCGGCTGGTGCTGGGCGTCCCAGGGGCCGCGGCGCGCCCAGAGCACCTCGCCGTTTTGGGGATCGACCACCGCCACCGTATCGATCTCGCGCAGCGACACCAACACGTTGCCGGCGCGGAACGGCTCCGGAGCGCCGGTCGCGTCCCGCAGCAGCTCGACCGTGTTGCTGTGGAAGATGTCGCCGGCGTGCGGCAGCGGACGCAGCAGCGGCGCGAAGCGCGAGCGTTGGAAGGCGCGTAGGAGCGAGACGCGACGCAGCGGCCGTCCGTCCGGCGCGAGCTCGACGAGGAAGTCCTCGAGCACCGGCGCGTCGCGGCCGATCTCCGGGATACGCCGCGCCTCCTTGGTGAGCCCCCAGAGGTTCCCCGCGGCGTCGACCTCGATGTCGTTGTAGAAGCCGGCGTCGTAGGCCGCGAGCAGGCGCGAGGCGCGGTCGAGACGGATCACCCCCGCGCCCTGGAAGACCGCGAGCAGCGTGCCGTCCGGCAGCAGATGGGCGCGCCGGAAGTAGCCGCTCTGTTCGTCCGGGCGCTTCCCGGGGAAGGCGCGTGCGAAGGGATACCGCCAGCGGTGGAGCGGCCGCCCTTCCATGTCCACCAGCCAGGCCTCGGGCGCGTGCCCGGAGACGTAGAGGTTGAGCCCCGGCGCCGCGCGGGCGGCGTCGTGGATCACCACGCCGTGACGGCCGCCGGCGCGTGCGCCGCCCGCCGAGTAGGGCAGCGAGAGCGTGCGCGCGGCCTCCTCGGCGGCGCGGCTGCCGCCGGCCGCGCTCGTCCCCTCCGGCAGCCGGTGCCAGCGCCCCTGGGGCCACTGCTCCTCGCGCGGCACCGTGGCGCCGCCTCCCCAGGAGCGGAGGAGCCACGCGCCGGCGAGCGCCAGCGCGAGCGCCGCCGCGAGCGCGGCGGCCGTGCGGCGGAGGGTCATCACGGCGCACGATACCGGCCGCTTTCCGGCCGAGCAATCGTGTCTCGCTCAGAGCGTGTGAGGAATTCGGGCCGTCCTCCGAAAACGCCCGGCACGGGGCCGGGCGCTACGTTTGTCACGCTCCACTAGAATGCCTGTTTCGGAGATCCCCCTTTGCCCGTTCCCTACCTGGATCTTTCGCGCGCCAGAGCGCGCATCGCCGGCGCTCTCGACGAGCGTTGGCGGCGCGTGCTCGAGACCAACGCCTTCATCCTCGGCCCGGAGGTCAAGGAGATCGAGGAAGGCTTCGCCGCCTACCTCGAGGTGCCGGCTTGCGTGGCAGTCGCGAACGGCACGGACGCGCTCGTCCTCGCCTTGCGCGCCCTCGGCCTGCGGCCGGGAGACGAGGTCCTGGTCCCGGCCTTCAGCTTCTTCGCCACCGCCGAGGCGGTGATCCTGCTCGGCGGGAGGCCGGTCTTCTGCGACGTCGTTCCCGAGACGCTCAACCTCGACGCGCGCGACGCCGCGACGCGGGTGACGCCGCGCACCGTCGGCGTCATCGGCGTGCACCTTTACGGCCGCCCCTTCGACGTGCCGGCGGTGCAAGCGCTCTGCGACCGCCACGGCCTCTGGCTGCTCGAGGACGCCGCGCAGGCGCACGGCGCCCGCCTCGACGGCAAGCGGATCGGCGGCTTCGGCCGGCTCGCCGCCTGGAGCTTCTACCCGACCAAGAACCTCGCCTGCTTCGGCGACGGCGGCGCGGTGAGCGGCCCGGACCGCGAGCTCGTCGAGCGCGTGCGCCGCCTCGCCAACCACGGCCAGAGCGGCCGCTACCATCACGTCGAGATCGGCACCAACAGCCGCCTCGACAGCCTGCAGGCGGCGGTCCTCAACTGCCGTCTGCCGCTCCTCGAGGCCGACAACACCCGCCGCCGCGAGCTCGCCTGCCGCTACTACGGCGGCCTGGCCGGGGCCGGCGACCTGCGCCTCCTCGAGGACCCTCCGGGAGCCCTCTCCGTCTACCACCAGCTCACCGTCCTCACCGCGCAGCGCGACACGCTGATGGAGCACCTGACCGCCCGCAACGTCGGCTCCTCCATCCACTACCCCTCTCCCCTCCACCGCCAGCCCGCCCTCGACGGCCTCATCCCCGACCCCGGCGACCTCCCCATCGCCACCAACGCCGCCCGCGAGGTTCTCTGCCTCCCGATCTTCCCCGAGCTGACGAACGACGAGGTCGAGGAAGTTTGCGCGGCCGTCAAGGCGTTCTTCACGTAGCGCCCTCGGGCCAGCCGCTATAATGCGGCGCCTGCCGTAGCCGATCTCCTGGAGAGAGCCTGATGTCGAAAGCCCGTGTCGCCGTACTCAAAACCCGCCCCGAGACCGTCCTCGACGACGTCGGCCGCACCATGGAGCTGGCGGACATCCGCCGCCACCTGGCTCCCGGTGCCACGACGATCCTCAAGGACAACATCTCCTGGCATTTCCCCTTCCCGGGCGCCAACACCACCCCCTGGCAGCTCGAGGGCACGATCCAGAAGCTCCGCGCCGACGGCTACGCCGACCAGGTCTGCGTCCAGAACAACACCGTCGTCACCGACCCCAAGAAAGGCGAGCGCCTGAACCGCTACCTGCCGGTGCTCGACAAGTACGGCGTGCCGGTGCGCTACAACTGCTTCCCCGACGACCTGAAGTGGGTGCGCTACGAGCCCAAGGGCAAGATGCTGGCGCTGCCCAAGATCTACCCCGAGGGCATCCGCATCCCCGAATTCTTCCTCGGCAAGAACATCGTCCACCTGCCGACGGTGAAGTGCCACATCTACACCACGACGACCGGGGCGATGAAGAACGCCTTCGGCGGCCTGCTCAACACCCGCCGCCACTACACCCACTCCTGGATCCACGAGACCCTGGTCGACCTGCTGACCATCCAGAAGGAGATCCACGCCGGCCTCTTCGCGGTCATGGACGGCACGACCTGCGGCAACGGCCCCGGCCCGCGCACCATGATCCCGGTCGAGAAGGACATCCTCCTCGCCTCGGGCGACCAGGTGGCGATCGACGCCGTCTCGGCCAAGATGATGGGCTTCGATCCGCTCTCGATCCCCTACATCCGCCTGGCGCACGACGCCGGGCTCGGCTGCGGCGATCCGCGCGACATCGAGGTCGTGGGCGAGGACGTCTCGCGCTGGAACTTCCGCTTCTCGGTGGGGGACAACGCGGTCTCCCGCTTCGGCGACCTGGTCTGGTTCGGGCCGCTCCACGGGCTCCAGAAGCTTCTCTTCCGGACGCCGCTCGTCTACTTTTTCGTCTTCGGCTCGTACTTCTACCACGACTTCGCCTGGTACCCGACGATCGGCAAGCGGCGCATCGAGCACTACAAGAAGACCAGCAAGTGGATGCGCCTCTTCGCGGAGTACCCGGAGGCGGTCACGGCCGAAGAGAAGGCGGCCTGAGCGGCGCGGCGAAGCCTGCCGCGACGTCCGCCGGCGGGCCGAGCGAGCAGGCGGGCCTCGAGCGGCTCGGGCGGCGTCTGCTCGTGCCGGCGGCGCTCGGCCTCTTGGCGCTGGTCGGCCTGGTCCTGTGGGCCGACGCGCGGGAGCTTGCGGCCCAGCTCGCCAGCTTTCCGCTGCGCGTCCTGCCGCCGGTCCTCGCGCTCTCCCTCCTCAACTATCTCTTGCGCTTTCTCCGCTGGGAGCTCTACCTGAGGCGCCTGGACGTTGCCTTGCCGCGCCGCCAAAGCCTCGCCGTCTTCCTCGTCGGCTTCCTCCTCTCGGTGACGCCGGGCAAGGCGGGCGAGCTGGGGAAGGCGTGGCTGGTGCGCGAGCTCGGCGGCGGCCGGGCGCGGCGCGTCGTGCCGGCGGTGCTCGCCGAGAGGGTGACCGATCTCCTTGGAGTCCTGCTCCTGCTGGCGCTCGGAGCGTTGCCGCTCCCCGGGGGCCGGCTGCTCGCGGCGGCCGGGGTCGCGGCGGTATTGGTGGCGGTGCTCCTCCTCACCTGGCGCGGCGGCGCCGAGCGGCTCTTCCGGCTGCTCGCGCGCCTGCCGCTCGTCGGCCGGCGGGTGCCCGTCTTGACGGAGCTCTACGGCACGCTGCGCGCGCTCCTGTCGCCCGGGCTCCTGGCGATGGCGCTCGCCGTCGCGGTGCTGGCCTGGGGCGCCGAAGGGATGGGCTTCTTCGTCGTGGTCCGCGAGTACGCGCCGCGCGCCGGCTTCCTGCCGGCCCTCTTCGACTACACCGCGAGCACCTGCCTGGGCTCGCTCTCGATGCTCCCCGGCGGCCTCCTCGCCACCGAGGGCTCGCTGACCGCGCTGCTCGACGCCCAGGGGCTGTCCACGGCCGCCGCCGCCTCGGCCACCCTCATCATCCGCGCCGCGACTCTCTGGTTCGCCGTCGCCCTCGGCCTCCTCGCCCTACCTCTCGTCGGGCGGTGGCTGCGGCGGAAGCGCGCCTAGGCCAGCTTCTGCCCGCACTCGGGGCAGAACCTGGGCGAGCCTTCGACCGTCGAGCCGCAGCCGCCGCAGCGGCGGGACTGCGCGGCCGGGGTGCCGCACTCGGGGCAGAACTTGGCGCCGCCGGTCTTGGCGCCGCAGGAGCGGCAGACCGCGCCGGTGACGTTGCCGAGATCGCGTCCCTTCATCCAGTCGACGGTCTGCGCCTTCTCGAAGGCCTGCTGGCGCGCCGCCTCGGCCTGGGCGGCGGCGATCTCCTCGTCCATGTCGGGCGCGCACGCCTCGCAGAGCTGGGCCTTCTTATTGAAGCAGACCGGCTCGCACACCCACTGCCCGCAGCGCGTGCACTGCCGGAACTGCGGCCGGATCTCCGCGACCGCCTCGCGCAGCGCGGAGTCGTGCGCCGGGCCGCCGATGGCGCGCTGGATCTCGTAAGCGCTGTTGGCGGCCTGGCCGAAGATGCCGCCGAACAAGCTGCCGGCGGCCTGCATCGCCGAGCTGGCCATCCCCAGCTTCGAGCTCTTGAAGCTCGACATGTAGCCATTGCCGCACTTCTCGCAGAAGAACTTGAACTGGTAGCCCTTGTCGGTCGAGAGGTCCTCGTAGTTGCCGGTGAATGGGATGATGCTCGACATCTGGAACCCTTTTGCCGCGGGCGATCGTTGAAGCTTGGGACGAGTCGGAGCTGGATCCATCCTTACAGTGTTGATCCGCTCTCCCTCACCCCTGGCCCCTCTCCCACATGGGAGAGGGGAACGAAGGCTCGCGCGGCGGGCGGCCGGACCTGCCGTTCGCGCGACGGTGATCACGAGCTTGGCCGGATGCTAGCACGCGTGCGGAGCGCTGCTCAGAGCCGGCGCTCAGCGAGGGATGAGACCGTGGCGAGCTGAGGGAAGTCGCGGTCGACGTGGAGGACGGTCAGCTCGTGCCGGAGGGCGCTTGCGGCGATCAGGCAGTCGATGCTGGAGCGGACGGTCAAGCCGGCGCGGCGGGCGGTGCGATAGAGCTGTGCAGCCTCCTCGAAACGCGCGAGCGGCAAGGGCGCATCGACGACGGGCAGCGCGAGCATGGCCGATCGGGCGAGGCGGAATGCTCGCTCGTCCCGGAAACCCTGCAGCACCTCCTGGATGACCGGCGGGCAGGTGACGACGTCGTCGAGGTCGAGCGTGGAGCGGACGTCGAACTGCGGTCGGCGGCGGAAAAGCTCGACCCAGACCGAGGTGTCAACGAGCAGCACGGGAGCGCCGCCGGGGCCGCTCGCGTGGAGCGCCGCTGTCCCCACGCATCTCGGCCAAATCCCCTTCCCAGAGCCCCGAGCCGGCCAGCTCGAAGATCCGCTGCGCCCGGCAGCGGCGCGCGAAGTCCTCGAGCGCGCGCATCACTGCCCCCGAGTAGGTCCGCTCCCCACTCAATCGCGTGACCTCTTGCAGGAGCTGTTCGTCGAGCACAAGATTCGTACGTTTCATGCGCACAGTGTACCATCCAGGCGCTCCTTGTGCGAGATTAGCTGCTGCCGCGATGCCTTCCTCCGTCGCCGCCGGTACGCGCCGGCCGCACCTGCTGCTGGTGATCCTTGCTGTAGCGCTGGCGGTGCGTCTCGCGCACTGGTGGGCGGTGCGGGAGGCGCCGTTCGTCGCCTTGCTGGCCGTCGACGCACAGGAGTACGACCGCTGGGCGCAGCGGATCGCGGCCGGTGACTGGCTCGGCGAGGAGACCTTCTTCCAGGCGCCGCTCTATCCGTACCTGCTGGGCGGCTTGTACCGGCTCGTCGGGCGCAGCCTGGACGCCGTCTATCTCTTTCAGATCCTGCTCGCCGCCGCCGGCTGCTGGGCGCTCTACCGCGCGGGACGGGCGATGGCGGGGGAGGCTGTGGGGCTCGGCGCCGCCGGGCTGGCCGCGCTCTACGGGCCGTTCGTGTTCTACGACGTTCAGGTAGGGAAGGAGTCGCTCGCCGTCAGCGCGGTCTGCTTCCTCTTGTGGATGCTCGCCGCGGCGCGCTTGCCGCGGCCGAGCGACTCGCCGGCGGGCTCGTCGCCGCTTCGGCAAGCGGCGCGGGGTGATGGCGGCCGCCTCGCTCTCTGGCTCGCTGCGGGCGCGCTCCTCGGCGTCGTGGCGTTGCTGCGCGAAAACGCGCTGCTCGTCCTCCCCTTCCTGCTGCCGCTCGCCTGGAGACGTGAGGACCGGATCGCCGGTTTCGTGCGCCGCGGCGGCACGCTGCTCCTCGGGCTCGCCGCGATTCTCGCGCCGATCGCAATCCGTAACGCGATCGTGGGTGGCTCTCCCCTCCCCACCACGTCGCAAGGCGGCGTGAACCTCTACATCGGCAACAACCCCGCGGCCGACGGCGCCTACCGCCCGCTCGTCCCCGGCCGCCAGGAGCCCGCCCTCGAGCGGCGCGCGCCGGAGCTCCTCGCCGAGCGGGCTCTGGGCCGCGTGCTCACGCCGGCCGAGGTCTCGGGCTACTGGGCGCGCCGCGCTCTCGTCTGGGCCGCGGCCGAGCCGGCCGCGGCGCTCCGCCTCCAGTTCCGCAAGCTGGCGATGTTCTGGAGCTGGTACGAGTGGCCGGACGCCGTCGATTACTACTATCTGCGCCGGCTCTCGCCGCCCCTCCGCCTCGCCTTCGTCGAGCTCGGCGGGGTGACGCTCCTCGCCGCGGCCGGGCTCTGGTGGGTGCGGCGCCGGCCGGCGGCGATGGCGCCCGCCCTGCTCTGGATCGCCGGTTGGACTGCCGCGACCGTCGTCTTCTTCCTCTTCTCGCGCTACCGGCTGCCCGTCGTCCCGGCGCTCTTGCTCCTGGCCGCACACCCGCTCGCCGCGGCCGCCGAGCACTGGCGCGCCCACCGGCGTGGCGCGGCGGCGGCTCTCGCCACCTTGTGTCTCGCCGCCTTGGTCGCGCCCCACGCGGCCGGCCACGCGCCGCGCCTGGACCTCGTGCACTACAACCTGGCGCGCCTAGAAGAGCAGCGCGGCCGCCTCGACGCCGCCGCGGCGCACGATCGCGCCGCGCTCGCCCTCGATCCGGAGGCCTTCCTCCCGCACCTCACCCTCGGCCGCCATGCCGCGCGCCGCGGCCACTGGTCCGAAGCCCTCCGCCTCTTCACCCGCGCCGCCCAGCTCGAGCCGCGCTCGCCGGAGGCATGGAGCAACCTCGGCGGCGTCTACCTGGCAACCGGAGACCCGCGGCGCGCCCGCCGCTGCCTCGAACAGGCGCTGGCCCTCGACCCCGAGAGCCTGCCGGCCCTCCACAACCTCGCTCTCCTCGCCCTGCGCGAAGGAGACCTGCCGCGCGCCCGCGCCCTCAATCGCCGCGCGCTCGCAATCGCCCCCGACCACCCCGCAGCCCGCCGCCTCGCAGCCCATCTCGCCGCGACCGTCGATATCCGGGGTCATCGCGAATAGCCGCCGCTCCAGCGACCCGACGTCACCGTAACTCTTCGAACCGTGCAGCCGCGTGGGGTGCCGGTCCGCAGGGAGCGACCG
>JBIOUG010000193.1:0-32654 GCA_044866775.1 Thermoanaerobaculia bacterium
CTTCGACTCGTTCACTGTCCCCACCACGCACTGGCACGCCCTCGACGACGGCCGGATCCAGTGCGACGTATGCCCGAGGGCGTGCAAGCTCCGCGAGGGCCAGCGCGGCCTGTGTTTCGTCCGCGGCCGACTCGACGATCAGATCGTGCTCACCAGCTACGGCCGGTCCAGCGGCTTCTGCATAGATCCCGTCGAGAAGAAGCCGCTCAACCACTTCCTGCCGGGCACGCCGGTGCTGTCGTTCGGCACCGCCGGGTGCAACCTGGCGTGCAAGTTCTGTCAGAACTGGGACATCAGCAAGTCGCGCGAGATCGACACCCTGGCCGACCAGGCGTCGCCCGAGGCGATCGCGCGGGCGGCGCGGCGGCTCGGGTGCCGGAGCGTGGCGTTCACCTACAACGACCCGGTCATCTTCCACGAGTACGCGATCGACGTGGCGGCGGCCTGCAAGGAGCTGGGGATTCTCTCGGTCGCGGTGACGGCCGGCGAGGTCTGCCCCGAGCCGCGGGCCGAGTTCTATCGCTTCATGGACGCCGCGAACGTCGACCTCAAGGCCTTCAGCGAGCGCTTCTACCGCCAGATCTGCGGCGGCGAGCTGCAGGCAGTGCTCGACACCTTGAAGTATCTCAAGCACGAGACCGGGGTCTGGTTCGAGATCACCACGCTCCTGATCCCCGGCGAGAACGACTCGGACGCGGAGATCGACGCCGAGACCCGCTGGATCGCCGAGGAGCTGGGGCCGGACGTGCCGCTCCACTTCACCGCCTTCCACCCCGACTGGAAGATGCTCGACAAGCCGCCGACGCCTCCCGCGACTCTCACCCGCGCGCGGCGCATCGGGCTCGGCAACGGGCTGCGCTACGTCTACACCGGCAACGTCCACGACGAGGACGGCGGCACCACCTACTGCCACGCCTGTGGCGAGCGGCTGATCGGCCGCGACTGGTACACGCTGACCGAGTGGAACCTCGACGCCGGCGGTCGCTGCGGCGCTTGCGGCGCCCCCTGCCCCGGCCGCTTCGAGCCGCGGCCCGGCGCCTGGGGCGCCCGCCGCCAACCGGTCCGTCTCGCCCACTACGCCGCGGCGGTTTAGCCGCGTCTTGCCGCCGCATCCCGGCGGCTAGCTCCCGGCGCGGAAGCGGAGCCACTCGCCGGGAACCGCCATGGTCACGGCGCGTCCCGAAGGCCCGCAGACCGGCGGCAGCGGTGGCCGCAGGCCGTCGGCCGAGCCACCAAGGGCGCGATCGACTCGCGATAGGAAGCGGTTCGCGCGCGCATCGGTCAGCAACGGGACGAAGCGGACCGGCGCGCTGGGCGGCTGGAAGAAGTCCTCATAATGGATCGCCAAGACGTGCCGCGGACGAAGGCCGCGGAGCAGCGCCTCCGGGTACTCCTCGACGAGGTAGTAGGACGCCATGACGAGTGCCGCTAGATCGAAACGGCGCTCGCGCGCCAGTCCGGCGTCCGGCTCTCCCCATCCGCGCGGGCTCGCGGCGTCGTTGGCATAGATGCGGAATCGAGCTCTGCCCTCCTCGTCCAACAGATCGAAGACGAACGCGAAGACCTCTCCTTCCAGGAAGTCGCGCCAGCGCATGTCTGTCCACTCATACCGCCAGTCGCGGTCGAGGCTTCCGCGGTAGAAGTGGAGCCGACCCAGGTGCGGCGCATGGCGCGAGCGCAACGCGCGATAGCGGATCGGCAGGAGCCTCCCTTGCGCATCGCGAACCCTGTCCCAACCCGCTCCGGCCTCCAGCACTTCGCTGCGCGCCCGCAGGGCGGGATACGGTCCGAGCATGTGGTGGGCGGTTCGGTTGACGTACAGCCGTGCTGCGGGGGCGTGCGTCTGCAGGATCGGCACGAGGTCGGCCACATGGTCGTGGTGCGCATGACCGGCGAAGATCGCGCTTGCCGCTTCGGGAAGGCCGGTGAGGCCTCGGGCGATGTCGCCTTCGCGCCACCGCAGATTGCCGAACGCGACCTCCAAGAGCCCTGGATTGGAGAAGAAAGGCGCGGTCATGATCGCCGTCCCGCGCCAGTACACGTACAACCCCCCGGCGCCAAGGTAGCGCACGAGCACGATGTCCTCTCCTCCTCCCGCCGGTGCTCCCTGCGCCGGACCGCAGGGCGGCGCCTTGAAGTCGAAATCCGCCCCGAAGTTCGGGGCGTGGACTCGTCGTATGACATGGCCGTGACAGCTCGAGGCGGTCACGGCGATGCAGCCGGCGCCGATGATCGCGAGCAGCCAGAATCCAACTCGCCGCCGCCAAGAGTTGCCGCTCATTGACACTGCGCCCCTTCCAGAAAGCCCTGGGCATCACCGCCGCAGAAGCGTAGCGACGCGGAGAAAATGCTGTAGATAGCATAGAGCCCGCCGAAGCACCCTGACGGTCCCTGCTAGCATTCCCGGTCGTGCGCGACTGTGCGTAGCTGATTCCCGATCCCTTGATCTGAAGGAGTCCCTGTGCGCAAAACGCTCAACGTCGTCGCCGTCCTGCTGCTCGTCCCGGCGCTCGCGCCGGCCGCCGCCGCCCAGGCGCCCGCCGCCGGCTCGCCGGAGAGCGAGACCCGCCTGCTGCGCTTCCCCGACGTCCACCGCGACACGATCGTCTTCGTCTATGCCGGCGACCTCTGGACGGTGCCGGCGGCGGGCGGGACGGGGCGGCGGCTGACCTCGCATGCGGGCGAGGAGCTGTTCCCCAAGTTCTCGCCCGACGGCGGGACGATCGCCTTCACCGGCCAGTACGGCGGCACGCGGCAGGTGTTCACCATCCCGACGGCGGGAGGCACGCCGCGGCAGCTCACCTTCTACAACGACGTCGGCGCGCTGCCGCCGCGCGGCGGGGTGGACAACCAGGTGCTGGGCTGGACGCCGGACGGCAAGTTCGTGCTCTTCAACGCCCACCGCACGCCGTGGAGCGACCGCATCGGCCGGCCGCACCGGGTGCCGGCGGCGGGCGGCATGGAGGAGCCGCTGCCGATGCCCGAGTCGGCGACCGGCGACATCTCGCCCGACGGCACGCGCTGGGTCTTCCCGCCGATCATGCGCGAGTTCCGCACCTGGAAGCGGTACCGCGGCGGGCGGGCGCAGGACCTCTGGATCTACGACCTGGTCAAGAACACCGCCGAGCGGATCACCGACTTCGCGGGCACCGACAACCAGCCGGTCTGGGTGGGCGGCACCATCTACTTCACCTCCGACCGCAGCGGGCGCCTCCAGCTCTGGGCCTGGGACGCGGCGACCCGCACGCCGCGCCAGGTGACGAACCACGAGCCCTACGACGTGCTCTGGCCGAGCGGCGGCCCCGACAGCGTCGTCTACGAGAACGGCGGCTGGCTCTTCCTCTTCGCTCCCGCGCGCGGCGAGAGCCGCCGGGTGCCGGTGCGCGTCTCCGGCGACTTCCCGGGGACGGTCCCCTACTTCAAGCAGGTCAAGGACGACATCCAGTCGTGGGAGATCTCGCCGACCGGCAAGCGCGCCGTCTTCGGCGCCCGCGGCGAGGTCTTCACCGTGCCGGCCGAGCACGGCGAGGTGCGCAACCTGACCGGCACGCCCGGCGTGCGCGAGATGGACGCTGCCTGGTCGCCCGACGGCCGCTCGATCGCCTATCTCTCGGACGCCAGCGGCGAGTACGAGATCTACGTGCGGCCGGCCGACGGCAGCGGCGAGGCGCGGCGGCTGACGACCGACGGCGACATCTGGCGCTTCGCGCCGGCCTGGTCGCCCGACAGCAAGAAGATCGCCTTCGGCGACAAGCGGCAGCGCCTCCGCTACGTCGAGGTCGCGAGCGGCCGCGTGGTCGACGCCGACCGCGACCCCCTGGGCGACGTCACCGACTACCGCTGGTCGCCCGACTCGCGCTGGCTCGCCTACACCAAGATCGGGACGACGCAACTGCCGTCGATCTGGGTCTACTCGCTCGACGACAAGCGGCCGCACCGGCTCACCAGCGACGCGACCGCCGAGTTCGCGCCGGTCTGGGACCCCGAGGGGCGCTACCTCTACTTCCTCTCGAACCGCGACCACAACCTGACCTTCAGCGGCTACGAGTTCGACTACGTCTACACCGACCCGACGCGGGTCTACGTGGGGGTGCTCAAGAAGGACGGGCCGGCGCTCTTCCTGCCGAAGAGCGACGAGGAGGCGGCGGCCGCGGCGAAGAAGGACGACGGCGCGCGGGTGGCCGACGCGGTGCAGGACGAGGCGGAGGAGGAGAAGAAGGACGGCGAGGAGAACGACAAGGGCAAAGACGAGGACGAGGACGGCAAGGACGCGGCGGCCAAGAAGAAGCCGGTGCGCGTCGCGATCGACTTCGACGGCTTCGAGGCGCGGGTGCGCGCCATCCCCGGCTCGCCGGGCAACTACCGCAACCTGGCGGCGAGCGCGAAAGGGGTCTTCTACCTGACCGGCGACGGGCCGCGCGGCGCGCTCAAGATGTACGACCTCGAGGCGGAGAAGGAGGAGTCGGTCCTCGACGGCGTCCAGGCCTTCGCGCTCTCGGCCGACGCCAAGAAGCTCCTCTACCGGAAGGGCGACGACGAGTTCGGGATCGTCGCCGCGGCGGCGGGGCAGAAGGACGCGAAGCTCGCGCTCGACACGATGGAGGTGAAGGTCGACCCGCGCGCCGAGTGGCGGCAGATGTTCGACGACGCCTGGCGCCTGATGCGCGACTGGTTCTACGACCCGGGCCTGCACGGCATCGACTGGCCGGCGATGCGCGAGCGCTACGGGCAGCTCGTGCCGCACGTCGCGCGCCGCGGCGACCTCGACTTCGTCCTGGGCGAGCTGATCGCCGAGCTCAACGCCGGCCACGCCTACGTCCAGTCCTCGGACGACCCGACCGGCGTGACGCGGGCGCCGGGCGGGCTCCTGGGCGCCGAGATCGTGGCCCACCCCTCGGGGGCGTTCCGCGTCGCCAAGATCTACCAC
The DNA here is from genome assembly GCA_044866775.1 of Thermoanaerobaculia bacterium. Lineage (GTDB taxonomy): Bacteria > Acidobacteriota > Thermoanaerobaculia > Multivoradales > UBA5704 > DASUNQ01. The sequence continues at coordinate 4,928 of JBIOUG010000193.1, forward strand.
GGCGAGAACTGGCACGCCGACTACCGCGCGCCGTTGACCGAGCCGGGGGTGCGGGTCGCCGAGGGCGACTTCATCCTGGCCGTCGACGGCGTGCCGACCAAGGGCGTCGACAACTTCTATCGCCTGCTCGAGAACAAGGCCGACCGCGTGGTGGCGCTGCTCGTCAACGACCGCCCCGAGGCGCGCGGCGCGCGCCTCGAGCGGGTGCGGCCGATCGCCTCGGAGCTCGGCCTGCGCTACCTCGCCTGGGTCGAAGCGAATCGCCGCAAGGTGGTCGAGGCTTCGGGCGGCCGCATCGGCTACATCCACCTGCCGGACACCGCGGTGGCGGGCAACCGCGAGCTGTTCAAGCACTTCTACCCGCAGGCCGGGAAGGACGCGCTGATCGTCGACGTGCGCTACAACGGCGGCGGCTTCATCCCCGACCGCATGGCGGCGCTGCTCGCCCGGCCGCTCCTCAACTACTGGATCACCCGCACCTGGCAACTGACGACGACGCCGGGGTTCACCCACCAGGGGCCGAAGGTGGCGCTCATCAACGGCCAGGCGGGCTCGGGCGGCGACGCCTTCCCCTACTACTTCCGCAAGCTTGGCCTGGGGCCGCTCATCGGCACCCGCACCTGGGGCGGGCTGATCGGGATCTCCGGCAACCCGTCGCTGCTCGACGGCGGCGCGGTGACCGTGCCGACCTTCCGCTTCGTCGACACCGAGGGGGAGTTCGCGGTCGAGGGCGTCGGCGTCGCGCCGGACATCGAGGTCGTCGACGCGCCGCACCTGGTGGCGCAGGGGCACGATCCGAGCCTCGAGAAGGGGATCGAGGTGCTGCTGCAGGAGCTCGAGAAGAACCCGCCCAAGCGGATCGAGCCGCCGGCGCCGTGGCGGGAGCCCTGAAAACAGAACGGCCGGCTCGCCGCGAGGCGAACCGGCCGATCAGCACGAGTGTCGTGGCCCGTCGTGTGGGCTGGCGGTTACGAGCCCAGCTTGATGACGTTCTCCGCCGCCGGGCCCTTCTGGCCCTGGACGATGTCGAACTCGACGCGCTCACCCTCGGCGAGGCTCTTGAACCCCTCCGCCTTGATCGCCGAGTGATGGACGAAGCAGTCCTTCTGTCCGTTCTCGGGGGTGATGAAGCCGAAGCCCTTCGTGTCGTTGAACCACTTCACTCTACCGGTCGTACGCATTTTACCTATCCTTGTACGTGTGGAGCCGCGGTGCGGCCATGCCGTTCCCGTCGTGCTCCTGTTGTTCGTGATCGAGCCCTCACGATGGGCTTTGCCCGACAGCGAACGGCACCCGCCGCCCCCGCGTGCATGTCCCGACGACAAAAAAGGCCAGCGTCTCGGACGCCAGCCTCTTGGGTGTCGCCGGAACCTCGTGCGCCAACTTCTCGCACAGGTACTGCATGGTAACCGAACCGCCGCGAAAAAGCAAGGCCGCCTACTTGAGGCGCAGCCCCTTCTCCTCCACCGACAGGATCCAGCCGACGAGCTTGCCCGGCTGCAGGCGGGCGTCCTCGTCCCAGAAGCGGCGGCTGCGGATGTGGCGGCTGGAGGTGTCGTCCTCGGGGATCGCCTCGACTTCGGCATGGACCCTGCGGCAGCGCTCGATCCAGGTGGCGCAGTTGGCGAGGCGGAGGTCGACCCAGCCGTCCTTGACCCAGCCCTCGAGCTTCTCCGGTGTCACCGGCTCGTCGACCGCCTGGCCGGGGACGATGACCTTGGGGCCGCGCAGCAGCTCGCCCGAGTCGAGGAGGATGGGGATGCCGACCGCGACCACGCGGTTCGCCTCCTCGCGCTCCTGGCGCACCAGTTGGTCGAGGCGGTCGCGCACCTCCTCGGGCGAGGCCTCGCGCACCGCGCGCATCGAGGGGTAGACCAGGCGCAGCAGGTGCGCCTCGTGGAGGAGCTTGGTCAGGCGCGGCGGCCCGAGCATCTCGAAGGCGACGCTGTGGGTGGCGTGCTCGCGCTCGAGCTCGACCATCCGCTCGAGCGCCCAGTGGCGCAGGAAGCCGGCGCGGTAGGTCGGCCCCAAAACGGCGTTGTCGAGGGCGTTGATGATGTCGTGGCCGGTGTTGCGCCCCTCGATCTCCATCACCAGGTAGCTCGCGATCTCCTCCGGCGTCACGAACTCCATCTGCTCGGCCGTGGTCAGGGTGGAGAACTCCTCGAGGCTGAAGAGGCCGTTCTCGCCGGTGTCGATGAAGACGCTCTCGAGGTTCTCGTCGCGCACGACGGCGGCGGCGGGATCGTAGGTCGAGAAGGCCGCCGGCAGGGGGCGCGGGCGCGCGTCGACCAGGCGCAACGGCTCGCGGCCGCGGCGGATCGGGCCGTAGCCGATGCGCTTCCAGGCGATGGCGGCGGCGGGCTTGATCTCCTTGGTGATCGGCGCCCCGGGCGTGCGCGCCATCAAGAAGAGGAGCATCGAGTGCGCGCCGGCCAAGGCGCTCTTCGCGAGCAGCACGCGGCTCGGCCGCTCCTCGGAATGGGTGTAGGGGATGTTGAGCCCCATGCCGCCGGTGCCGCTCGTCCCGACCTTGACGTAGACCTGGCTGCCGGCGTCGGTCATGCCGCGGTAGAGCACCTGGATGTGGCGGATGAGGCGCGGCATGTAGAGCGCTTCGAGGAGCGACTCGACGCCGTCCTCGGAGACGGCGCCGCCCTCAAGCTCGCGCGACAGCGCCTCGGCCGAGCGGAAGATGTCGCGGTAGGCGATGCCGGTCGCGGTGTTGACGCAGTCGACGACGATGTCGGGGCGCGACTCGGCGAGGAGGCCGTAGAGGAGGAAGGTCGGCAGATCGGCGTCGGCGAGGGGGGCGAGCTGGGCGGCGATCCGCTCGCGGCGCGAGCCGGCGTCGACCAGGCCGAAGATGTCGCCGGCCGAGACGCTGATGGCCGTGGTACCCGCCTCGCGCGCCAGCTCGGCGCGCGCCGCCTCGGACTCCTCGGGCCGCAGGCTGTGGATCTGCAGCTCGCGCGGCTGCCGCGTCAGGAGCTCGCGGCAGACGGCGCTCCCCACCAGGCCGTAGCCCCCGAGGATCAGCACCTTGCGTCCGGCGATGTTCAACGGCGGCGATTGTACCCGCGCGGCACCGACAGTGGCCGCGTGGGGCGCCGGTCCGGAGGGAGCTACACAGGCGCGCCGCTTCGCGGTGCTGCTTATCAGGGCCTGGAGGACTGCGGTTCGCATCCCGCATTCGCGGGATGCATCACAACGGTGTTGCCAGACACGGGGGCACGCGCCGGTTCCGCTCCCTCCGGACCGGCACCCCACGCGGCCGCCCGGTCCGAATGTCTCCGGCGACGTCGAAAGAGGAGAGGAGTATAGACTCCCTGCCCTTCACCGGAGGACCGGCTCGATGTGGCCATCTCGCTTGGGCGCCAAGCTGCCTTCCCTACCTGTGGTTTTGCTTGTAGCCGTTGCCTTGTTCCGCCCCTGGCCAGTCGATGCCCAGGATCTGGCCGCTCTTGAGGCTGCCATCGACCAAGCCGTCGAACAGGCGGCGCCGGCGATCATCGAGGTTCGCCACCGGCTGCATCAGAACCCGGAGCTCGGTTATCAGGAGGTCGAGACTGCGAAGCTGGTGGCCGAGCGGCTGCGCGCGCTGGGGCTCGAGGTGACGACGGGCGTCGCGCACACCGGCGTGGTCGCCGTGCTGCGCGGCGGCCGGCCCGGGCCGGTGGTGGCGGTGCGGGCCGACATGGACGCCCTGCCGGTGCTCGAGCAGACCGATCTGCCGTTCCGCTCGACCAAGCGCGGCACCTGGGCGGGCGAGGAGGTGCCGATCGCCCATGCTTGCGGTCATGACGTGCACACCTCGGTCGGCCTCGGGGTGGCGACGGCGCTGGCGGCGGTGCGCGAGCAGCTTCCGGGGACGGTGAAGTTTTTGTTTCAGCCGGCCGAGGAGGGGCCGCCGCCGGGCGAGGTCACGGGGGCGCTCGGCATGCTGCAGGCCGGAGCGCTCGCCGACCCGCGCCCGGAGGCGATCTTCGGCCTGCATTCGTTCCCCGAGCTGGCCGACGGCGCCCCCGGCCTCGTCGGGAAGGTGGGGTGGACCGCCGGCCCGACGTACGCCGCGGTCGACCACTTCATCGTCACCGTGCGCGGCAAGCAGTCGCACGGCGCCTACCCGCACCTCGGCGTCGATCCGATCGTCATGGCGGCGCAGGCGGTGACGGCGTTCCAGACCATCCGCTCGCGCACCCTGCCGGCGCTCGAGCCGAGCGTGATCACGGTCGGCATCTTCCGCGGCGGCGAGCGCTTCAACATCATCCCCGGCGAGGTGCACCTCGAAGGGACGGTGCGGACCTACAGCGACACCGTGCGGAGCACGATCGAGCGGCGGATGCGCGAGATCCTGGACGGCATCGCCCGCGCCTTCGGCGGCTCCTACGAGCTGGAGTACAAGAACAACGCGCCGGCGACGATCAACGATCCGGCGCTCGCGGCGCGCGTGCGCCCGGCGCTCGAGCGCGCGGTCGGCAAGGAGAACGTCGTCGACTCGCCGCCGACCATGGGCGGCGAGGACTTCGCCTACTTCGCCAACCAGGTGCCGGGGTTCTACTTCCGGCTGGGGACGGTCAAGCCGGGCACGACCTCCGGCGGCCTCCACACGCCCGACTTCCGCGCCGACGACAGCGCGGTGCCGGTCGGCATGCGCGCGATGGCGCGGCTGGTGGCGGACTACCTGGTCGGCGGTCAGAGCGCGAGATAGCCGGCTTTCCCCCGCCCAGATCCTTCGCTGCGCTCAGGATGACATCCGAGGGGCTGTGCGCGGCATAGACCCAAAGCAGTCATCCTGAGCGTAGCGCCCGGGCTACGTCCCGGGCGTTTTCGGAGGCCGGCTCGGATTCCTCACACGCTCTGAGCGGAACGCAACGCAGCGCAAGATCTGGGCGGGGAGTCGGCGCGGGAGTGCCCGACCAGCCGATTTGCTAGGATTCAGCGTTCACGCCCGGCGCGTGTTCCCCCCAATCCCGAGGTGAGGAATGCATAACGAGGGTCCCTACGTCAGCAGCTTCGGTCTGGAGCGGCAGGGCATCCACGGCGCGCGCCGGGTCTACTGGAACCTGTCGCCGGCGGCGCTCTACGAGCAGGCCGTGCTGCGCAGCGAGGCGCTGATCGCCGAGGACGGGCCGCTCGTCGCCACCACCGGCGCCCACACCGGCCGCTCGCCCAACGACCGCTTCGTCGTGCGCGAGCCCTCGACCGCGCCCGACGTCTGGTGGGGCAGCGTCAACCGGCCCTTCGACCCCGAGCGCTTCGCCGCTCTGCTCGCGCGCGTGCGCGCCCACTGGACCGACCGCGACCTCTTCGTCTTCGACGGCTACGCCGGCGCCGATCCGCGCTACCGGCTGCCGGTGCGGGTGGTGACCGAGAAAGCCTGGCACAGCCTCTTCGCCTGGAACATGTTCGTGCGCGAGACCGACGGCGCCGCCCTGCGCGCCCTCGAGCCCGGCTTCACCGTCCTCGACGCCGCCAGCTTCGAGGCCGAGCCGCAGCGCGACGGCACCGCCAGCCCGACCTTCATCCTGCTCAACTTCGCCGAGCGTCTGGTGCTCATCGGCGGCACCGCCTACGCCGGCGAGATCAAGAAGAGCGTCTTCTCGGTGATGAACTACCTGCTGCCCAAGCAGGGGATCCTGTCGATGCACTGCAGCGCCAACTACGGTACCTCCCCCGACGACGTGGCGCTCTTCTTCGGCCTCTCCGGCACCGGCAAGACGACGCTCTCGGCCGACCCCGAGCGGACCCTGATCGGCGACGACGAGCACGCCTGGAGCGCCGACGGCGTCTTCAACCTCGAGGGCGGGTGCTACGCCAAGGTGATCCGCCTCTCCAAGGAGGGCGAGCCGGAGATCTACGCCACGACGCACCGCTTCGGCACCATCCTCGAGAACGTGGTCGTCGACCCCGACACCCGCCGCCTCGACCTCGACGACGAGCGGCTGACCGAGAACACCCGCGGCAGCTATCCGATCTCGCACCTCGAGCGGGTGGATCTCGACGGGCGCGCCGGCCATCCGAAGAACGTCGTCTTCCTGACCTGCGACGCCTTCGGCGTGCTGCCGCCCATCGCGCGGCTCTCCTTCGAGCAGGCGATGTACCACTTCCTCTCCGGCTACACGGCGAAGGTGGCGGGCACCGAGCGCGGCATCACCGAGCCCAAGGTCACCTTCAGCGCCTGCTTCGGCGCCCCCTTCATGCCGCTCCACCCCGGCACCTACGCCAAGATGCTGGGCGAGAAGCTCGAGCGCCACGGCGCCCGGGTCTGGCTGCTCAACACCGGCTGGACCGGCGGCCCCTACGGCACCGGCAGCCGCATCAAGCTCTCCTTCACGCGCCGCATGGTGCACGCCGCCCTCGCGGGCGAGCTCGAGGGCGCCGCGACCCGTCTCGACCCGATCTTCGGCCTCGCCGTGCCGGAGCGCATCGAAGGCGTCCCCGACAAGCTCCTCCGCCCGCGCGACACCTGGCAGAACCCCACGGACTACGACGCCCAGGCCGCGCAGCTCGCGGACCTCTTCGTCGAGAACTTCGAGAAGTTCGAGGGCGGGGTGAGCGAAGCGATCAAGGCCGCCGGGCCACGGACGGTCGGGGCGTAGCCGTATCGCAGCGTCGCGCCATGGTGCGCCGGCGCCGTCAATAGAGAACGCGGCCTTCCGGCACGAGGCGGCGTTGAGTCGATACGACATCGCGGCATTTGCAGTCGACGTCGCGGCGTCCGCGGTCTTCCCGGGCCGCCGCGGTGTCGCACACGCGTCGTGGTGATGGGTACTCGTCGCGTGCGGGCGACAGCCGCACGCCTACGCTAATCGAGGCCCCGAGCCACGGTACGCGCGGCCTACAGGTCGTGCACCAGCGGCTGGGGCTTGGCGATCCAGTAGCCCTGGGCGTAGTCGACGCCGATCTTTTTGAGCGCATCGAGGGTGGCGCGGTTCTCGACCCACTCGGCGATCGTCTGCACGCCGATGACGTGGCCGATCTGGTTGATCGACTCGACGAGAGCGCGCTTGACCTCGTCGTCGATCATGTTCTTGACGAACTCGCCGTCGATCTTCAGGAAGTCGACCGGCAGGTCGCGGAGGTAGGCGAAGGAGGAGAGGCCGCTGCCGAAGTCGTCGAGGACGAAGCGGCAGCCCACCTCGCGCAGCACCTTGATGAACCGCGTCGCGCCGTCGAGCTTGCTGATCGCCGCCGTCTCGGTGATCTCGAAGCAGATGCGGTGCGAGTCGACGCCGCTCTCGACGAGCTGCGCCACGACGTAGTCGAGGAAGCTCTCGTCCGACAGCGACTGCCCCGAGAGGTTGATGGCGAAGAGCAGGCGCTTCGAGGCGTCGCGCCGCTGCGCCTCGGCGAGCGCCCGCAGCGCCGTGCGCACCACCCAGCGGTCGACCGTGCCGATCAGGTGGTAGCGCTCGGCGGCGGCGATGAAGGCGGCCGGCGAGATCACCCGGCCGCGGTCGTCGAGCATGCGGATCAGGACCTCGCAGAGGATCTCGCGCTCGCTCTCCGGCGCCAGCGGCTGGATGGGCTGGTAGTAGAGGCGGAACAGGCGGTCCTCGAGCGCGCGGTTGATGCGGTGGATCCACTGCATCTCGCCGTAGCGCTCGGCCACCAGCGTGTCGTCGGCCTCGTACTCGTGGACCCGGTTGCGCCCGCCCTCCTTGGCGACGTAGCAGGCGGCGTCGGCGGCGGAGAGGACCTGCGCCAGGTCGCCGCTCGCCTCGTTGATCGGCACCAGGCCGATCGACACGCCGACCTCGAAGATCTGGTCCTTCCAGCGGAAACGGAACTCGCGCACCGTGCCGCGCAGCTCCTCGGCGATCTGCCGCGCCTGCGCCAGCGGGCAGTCCTCGAGCAGCACCCCGAACTCGTCGCCGCCGAGGCGCGCCAGGCTGTCGATCCGCCGCACCCGCGAGCGCAGCAGGGCGGTGATCTGCTTCAGCATCTCGTCGCCGGCGAGATGGCCGCAGGTGTCGTTGACCACCTTGAACTCGTCGAGGTCGAGGTAGAGCAGAGCGTGGCGGCGCCGGTGGGCGCGGGTGCTGCGGAGCGCGCGCTTCAGGCGGGCCTCGAACTCGCGCCGGTTGATCAGGCCGGTCAGCGCGTCGTGGCTCGCGAGGTAGATCATCTCGCGCTCGAGGCCGCGGAGCTGGGTGACGTCCTTGAACACCAGGACCGAGCCCACCAGGTTGCCGCCGCGGTCGCGGATCGGCGCCGCCGAGTCGCGCACCGAGAACTCCATGCCGTCGGCGCGCACCAGGACGGCGTGCCCCGGCGACTCGACGACGCGGTTCTCCGCGAGGCAGCGCTCGACCGGACAGGCGATCGACCGGCGGCTCATCTCGTCGAAGAGGGCGAAGACGGTGCCCGCGGGCTTGCCGGTCGCCTCGAGCTCCGTCCAGCCGGTCAGCCGCTCGGCGACCGGGTTCAGGTAGTCGATGCGCCCCTCGGCGTCGGTGCGGATGACGCCGTCGCCGATCGAGGCCAGGGTCACCGCGGCGAGCTCGTTCTCGCGGTAGAGATCCTCCTCGGCCTGTTGGCGGTCGGTGACGTCGAGGGCGACGCCGATCGTCCCGGTCACCCGTCCCGCGGCGTCGCGCAGCGCCTCGACGTGGCAGCGCAGGAGGCGCCCGCGCCAGCGGTGCTCGAACTGTCCGGACTCGCCGGCCAGCGCCTTGCGGTGGGCGAGGACCGGCGGCTGGTTCCAGTCCTCGACGCCGTAGAAGGCGACGACGCTCATCCCGGGGGTGGGGCCGCCCTCGGCCGCCGTCGGGCAGGAGGTGAAGCGCAGGTCGTGGTCGGTGGTCCAGAGCAGGACGGCGGCGGGGTCGTCGAGGCGGCGCGCGGGCACCGCGCTCCCCGGGTGCGGGACCGGGAAGGACGGGACGGAAGCCCCGGAGAACAGCTTGCTGGTCACGGCCGCCATGGTGTCCCCGCCGGCGGGGAGGTACGGGAGTGGCGCAGTAGCAAAAACCGAGCCCGGTTACGCCGCGCGGGCGCCGGCGCCCGCGGCCGAACCGTGCAGAAGTGGCTATCTTAGTCTTTATTCAGGCAAGACCGGAAGGGGCTGAGGCGGGGAGACGCCGAAGCCCTGGGCATAGTCGATGCCCAGCTCGCGCACTGCGGCCAGGGTATCGGGGTCCTCCACCGACTCGGCGATGGTGCGGATCCCCAGCAGATGGCCGATCTGGTTGATCGAGGCGACGAGCGCCCGCTCGACGCTCCCGGCCGTCATGCCGCGCACGAACTCGCCGTCGATCTTCAGGTAATCGACGGGCAGGTTCTTCAGGTAGGCGAACGAGGAGAGGCCGCTGCCGAAGTCGTCGAGGACGAAGCGGCAGCCGAGCCCCTTGAGGGCGGCGATGAAGCGCAGGGCCCGCGCCAGGTTGGCGACGGCGGCCGTCTCGGTGATCTCGAAGCAGAGCCGGCCGGCGGGAACGCCGCTCGCGCGCAGCTCGGCGAGCACGTACTCGAGGAAGGCCTCGTCGCCCAGCGACTGCCCGGAGATGTTGATCGCGAAGTAGGTGCGGTCGTCGGCGGCGGTGAGCGCGACGAGCGCGGCCAAGGCGGCGCGTACCACCCAGCGGTCGACGGCGCCGATCAGGCCGTAGCGCTCGGCGGCGGCGATGAAGGCCGACGGGCCGATCACCTCGCCGCGCTCGTCGAGGAGCCGGAGGAGGAACTCGCACATCGGCGGCTCGCGGCCGTCGGCGCCGAGCGGCTGGATCGGCTGGTGGTAGAGGACGAAGCGCTCCTCCTCGAGGGCGCGGGCGATGCGGTGGATCCACTGCATCTCGCCGTAGCGCTCGGCCAGGGCGAGGTCGTCCGGCTGCCACTCGTGGATGCGGTTGCGCCCCTGCTCCTTGGCGACGTAGCAGGCGGCGTCGGCCGCCGAGAGCGCCGGCGCGAGCCCGCCGCTCGCGGCGGTGATCGGCACCAGGCCGATCGAGGCGCCGATGCGGTAGATGCCGTCCTCCCAGGCGAAGCGCAGCTCGGCCAAGTGCGCGTGGAGGGCCTCGGCCACCGGCCGCGCGAGCTCGTGCCGGGTGTCCTCGAGCAAGACGCCGAACTCGTCGCCGCCCAGCCGCGCCAGCACGTCGTCCGGCCGCAGCCGGCGCGCCAGCTCGGAGGCGACCTGCTTGAGCAGCTCGTCGCCGGCGAGATGGCCGCAGGTGTCGTTGATCAGCTTGAACTCGTCGAGGTCGATGTAGAGGAGGGCGTGCTCCCTACCCTCCTGCTGCGCCCCCTCGATGGCGCGCGCCAGATGCCGCTCGAACTCCCGCCGGTTGGGCAGGCCGGTCAGCGGGTCGTGGCGGGCGAGGAAGCGCACCTCGCGCTCCATGCCGCGCAGCTCGGTGACGTCCTTGAAGACGACGACGCTGCCGGTGATCGCGCCGTGGCGGTCGCGGATCGGCGCCACCGAGTCGCGGATGACGAACTCGACGCCGTCGCGGCGGACGAGCAGGGCCGGCCCGGGCAGCTCGACGACCCGGCCCTCGCGCAGGCAGCGCTCGACCGGATCGGCGATCGGCTTGTGCGCCACCTCGTCGACCACCTGGAGGACGCGGGTGAGCGGCTTGCCGGCGGCCTCGGCCGCGCTCCAGCCGGTCAAGCGCTCGGCGACCGGGTTCAGGTAGTCGACCAGGCCGCGCGCGTCGGTGCGGATGACGCCGTCGCCGATCGAGGCGAGGGTGACCTGCGCGCGCTCGCGCTCCTGCTCGAGCGCCTCCTCGGCCTGCTTGCGCTTGCTGATGTCCTGGGCGACGCCGATGATGCGGCTCGCCGCGCCGTCGGCGCCGGTCAGCATGCGGCCGCGCTCGGAGATCCAGCGCATCCGCCCGTCGGGGCTCTGCAGCCGGAACTGCACCGACAGGTCCTCGTCGCCGGCGAAGCAGCGGGCGAGCGCCGCCGCGAGCTGCGGCTGGTCCTCGGCGGCGACCGCTTCGAGGAAGGCGGCGCCGGTCGTCCACAGCGCTTCGGGGGCGGTGCCGAGGACGGTCGCGGCGTGCTCGGGGAGGAGCAGGGTGTCGCTGCGCAAGTCCCACTCCCAGGTGAAGATGCCCGCCCCGCGCTGCGCCAGCTCGAGCCGCTCGTTGCTCTCGCGCAGCGCGATCTCGACCAGCTTGCGCTCGGTGATGTCGAAGGCGGTGCCGAGCGCCATCGGCTCGCCGGCGACGCGAACGACGCCGCCCGTGAAGTCCACCCAGCGGATCTGGCCGTCCTTGGTCAGGAGCTTGAGCTCGTAGCGGCCGGGCACCGGCTCGCCGCGCAGCCGCGCCGCCACCCGCACGCGGGTCATCTCCTGGTGGTCGGGGTGCGGCAGGCGCCAGGCCGGCATCTGGAGCAGCTCTTCCTGGCTGTAGCCGGTGAGCACCTCGCAGGCGCGGTTGGCGTAGAGGATGCGGTCGGTGCCGTAGACCAGGATGGTGGTGGCCGTGGTCTCGGCGAGGGCGCGGAACCAGTGCTCGTTCTGGGACAGCTCCTGCTGCCAGCGGTGGCGCTCGGTGACGTCGAGCGCCGCGCCGACGGTCAGCGGCCCGACCTCGGAGGGGACGCAGGCCGCCTGGAGCTCGAGCCAGAGGATGCAGCCGTCGCGCGCCGTGAAGCCGGCCTCGAGCGGCATCGGCTCGCCGTCCGGCGCCCCGCCGGCGCGCTCCCAGGCGCGGACGCGCGCGGCCGAGTCGGGGTGGGCGAGGTCGGAGAGGCGGCGCCCGACGAGCTCGGCCGGCGCATAGCCGAGCAGAGCCTCCCAGGCCGGGCTGGCATAGAGCAGGGCGTCGCGCGCCGCGAAGAGGGCGACCGGCGAGCCGGCGAGCAGGGCGCGCAGCCAGCGTGGATCGGGCGCCGGCGGGGCGGACGTCCGCAGCGGATGGCTCACCGGCGCACCTCGGCCGGAGCCCGGCAGCACGGCGCGGCGCGGCAGGGCAACAGACCCCCTCCCGCATACGACCGCGCTGCGGGTGACTTCACGTGTCGCCTCCCGTCGTGAGGCGTGAACTGTACGCCCTCGCGGGCGGCGAGGGCAAGGTTGATCGGGTTATTGTCCTCCCGTCCGCAGAGGGGATCTCCGTGAGATGGCGTCTCCCCGCCTGCCTGCCGCGCGCAGCGCCTTCGCCGAGGCCCTCGCCCTCTGGCAGCGCCTCGGCGAGCGCTTCGACGATGGGGACGTGCGCAACAACCTCATGCCTCGTGGAGCAGACCGGCGGCGCTGGCCCGTTACGAGCAGGCCCTCGCCCGTCTCTCCCTCCGCCGGCGGCTGAGCGCCGCGGTGAGCCAGCAGCTCAAGCAGGGCAGCGGCGGATCGTCCCGCGGCCCCGAAGTGGGCGGCGGTGCTCGGCGATCCGCGCGGCGGGCCAAGGTGTCATGATCGCTCTCCTCGAGAGGTCTCCGCCGCGGCCGGCCGCGCACGTCGGCAGGGGCCGTGGCGCGACGAGCGCCATGAGCACCGACACCGCAGCCGAGTCGGACGAAGCGGCGGTCGCGGCCGATCTCGTGCGCCGCATCGCGGCAGGCGACCTGGCAGCGGAGGGGCAGCTCGTGGCGCGCTACGGCCGCGGGCTGCTCTATCTGCTGCGGCGTCTGGGAGCGCCGCCGGAGCTCGCCGACGACCTGCACCAGGAGACCTTCCGCATCGCTTTCGAGCGGCTGCGGCGGCGCCAGCTCGACGATCCCGCCGGCCTCGCCGGCTTCCTCCGCGGCGTCGCGCGCAACCTGCTGCTCGCCGAGCGGCGGAAGGGCGCCCGCCGCCGCACCGACGCGGACCCCGACGGGCTCGAGCGCGCGGTCCATCCCGCGCCGAGCCAGCTCTCCGCCGTGTTGCGCGACGAGGAGGCGGCGGCCGTCCGCCGGCTGATCGGCGAGCTGCCGACCGACCGCGACCGGCAGATCCTGCTCCGCTTCTACATCGCCGAGGGGGACAAAGAGAGCATCTGCGCCGACCTGGGGCTCGACAGCCTCCACTTCAACCGCGTCCTCTTCCGCGCCCGCCAGCGCTTCAAGGAGCTGTTGGCGAGGTCGAGCCAAGGGGCAGGGGTGAGATTCTAGCGGCGCTGGCGAGAGAGTCGGATATGGACCACGCGTACATCGAAGAGCAGCAGATCGCCGACCGCTACGTGATGGGCAAGCTCCCGGCGGAGGAGGCGACTCGCTTCGAGGAGCACTACCTCGGCTGCCCGGAGTGCCTCGACCGGCTCGAGCTCGCCGAGGCGATGCAGCGCGGGTTCAAGCGCGCCGCCGGGGAGGACCTGGCGCGCGTCGCCGCGACCCGGCAGCTCGCTCTGCTCGCCTGGCTCTTCCGCCTCGGCCGCTCGCGGCAGGTCGCGGTGCTCGCGATGGCGCTGGTCGTCGCCGTCCTCCTGCCGAGCGGGCTCGCGCTGCGCCGGCTCGGCGAGCGGGACCGCGAGCTGGCGGCCGCGCGGTCGGCCCTGGAGCGGGAGCGCGAGGGGTCGACCGCCGGCTCCCGCACCGCGGCGGCGGCGGCCGAGAGGCTGCGCCGGGAGCTGGAGGCGAGCCGGCGCGCCCTCGACGGCGAGCGCCAGGCCCGCGCTCGCGCGGCCGAGGAGCTGGCCGAGGCGCGCCGGCCGCAGGCCAACGTCCCCATCCTGTTCCTCAATCCCGAGCGCGGCGCCGGCCCGTCCGCCGGCGAGCCGAGCGTGCGCCTCCGCCTGCCGGCGACGCCGGGATGGATCGTCCTCGCTCTCGAGATCGACCCGCCGCACCACGCCGCCTACCGCGCGGTCCTGCGCGACGCCGCGGGGCGCGAGATCTGGCGCGGCGAGGGTCTCCGCCTGAACGAGATGGAGACCTTGAGCCTGAGCCTCCCCTCGACCCTCCTCGCACCAGGCGACTACGTCGCCACCGTCGCCGGCGTGGACGCCGGCGGCCCCTCGCCCGCTCCCGTCCGCTTCTCCTTCCGCGTCCTCCCCGCCGCCCGCTGAAGCCGCGGCCGCGGCGCGGCCCGAGATCTCGAGCCCGGTGAGATAGCGCGCCCGCCGGCGACAGTTGTGGACCGATCCAGAGGACATTGGGTTCTCTGGCAAGCATCGAAAACACGAAGGATCCTCTGCCGGGAGCCGACAGCGCCGTCTACGTTTGCGTAGGCTATAGTCTGCGCAACGGAGGTGTTCCGTGAAGTGTTGCTTCCTGACCCTCGCGCTGGGGGCGGCAACGCTTTTCGGGGGGGTCGCGCCGCCGCCCGGCGGCGCGGCGGAGGACGGGGAGGCCCTGCTTCCCGGGCAGTCACGGGAGGTTCCCGTGACCGCCGGAGAGACCCACGTCTGGCGCGTCGGGGCCGCCGACACGCCGCTGCTTCTCACCGTCGAACAGCTCGGCGTCGATCTCGCGGTCGAAGCTTGGGGGCCGGCCGGCAGCAGAGCGCTCGTGGCCGACGGTCTCACCGGCCGCTGGGGACCCGAGATCCTCCTGCTCCAGCCTGCCGGCGGCGAGCACCGCATCGCGGTGAGCGCACCGCGCCGAGGCGCACGGCCGGGCCGCTACGCGATCTCCGTCGCGCCGCTCGAGCTCGACGCGACGGACGGAGCGCGGCGCCTGGCCGCCGCCGAGGCGATGAGCCGCGGCGGGCAGCTCGTCGCGCGGCAGACGCCGGAGGCGCTCCGCGAAGCCCTGGCGGACTACCGGCTGGCGCGCGAAGGGTGGAGCGCCACTGGCGATCGGAGCCTGGAAGCCGAGGCGCTGCACGCCGCGGCGGCGGTCGAGCTGCAGCTCGGCGAGCTGCCGGCGGCGACCGCGGACTTCGCGCGCGCCGCCGCTCTCTGGCGGGAGCTCCGGCGCGAGCCGCGTGAGGCCGCGGCGCTGGATGAGCTCGGGCGCGCCGAGCTGAGCCGCGGCGCCACCGCGGCCGCGAGCCGCGAGTTCACTGCCGCCGCCGCTCTCTGGCAACGGCTCGGCGAAGGTTTCGAGGCGGGCGAGGCGCATAGTCACCTCTGCCTCGCCGAGCAGACCGGCGGCGCCTTGCCGGCCGCGCTCGCCTGCTACGAGGAGACGCGCGCGCTCTTCCGCGAGCTGGGCGACGCCAGCAGCCAGGCGCGCGCGCTCAACAACCTCGGCGGCATCCACGACCTCCTCGGCGATCCGGACGCCGCGTTGTCCCACTACGAGCAGGCCCTCGCCCTGCGCCGCCAGCTCGGGGACCGGGCGGGCGAGGCGCAGACCCTCAACAACATCGCCACCGTGCACGGCGCCGTCGGCGAGTGGCAAGAGGCACTGCGCGTCTATGGCCAGGCTCGCGAGCTCCTGGCGCCGCTCGGCGACCGCCTCCAGGAGGCCGCCCTGCTCAACAACATCGGCTTTGCCTACGCCAGCGTCGGCGAGCCGCAACGCGCCCTCGTCTCCTTCGAGGCGGCCCTCGAGCTGCGCCGGCTGACCGGTAACCTGCGCGGCGAGGTCATCACCCTCAACAACCTCGGCCGCGCCTGGAGGAGCCTCGGCGACCTGGAGAAAGCGCTCGCGCACCACCGCGCGGCCGCCGAGCGCGCCACCGCGCTCGGCGACGCACGCCAGGAGGCCATCAGCCGCTTGCGGCTCTCCGAGGTCCACCTCGACCGCGGCGACACCGCCGCGGCGCTCGCCGAGGCCGGGTCTGCGCTCGCTCACTTCGCGGCGAGCGGCGACCGCCGCAACGAGGCCGCCGCGCTCCACCTCCAGGGCCGCGGTCACGCGCTCGCCGGACGCCCGGGGCAGGCCGTGTCGCTCCTGGAGCAGGCGCTGGCGCGGCGGCAAGCCCTACGCGACCGCGGCGGCGAGGCGGAGACGCTGCACGCGCTGGCCACCGCGGAGCGCGCGCTCGGGCTCGCGGAGGAGGCTCGCGCCCACGCCGAGGAGGCCATCGCACGCGTCGAGGGCATGCGCATCGAGCTCGCGAGCCTCGACCTGCGCGCCGCCTTCCTGGCGACGCAGCGCCGCGCCTACGAGCTGCTCATCGAGCTGCTGATGGACCGTCATGCCGCCGATCCGGCGGCCGGGCACGACCGGGCCGCGTTCGCGGTGAGCGAGCGGGCGCGGGCGCGCAGCCTCCGCGATGCGATCTACGCCGGCGGCGTGCAGCGCACCGCCGGCGTCCCCGCGGACCTCCTCGCGCAACGCCGCTTGCTGCGGCGGCGGCTGAGCGCCAAGGCCGCGCAGGAGCTCAAGCAGAGCGGCGGCCACGCCGACGCCCTGCGGCGCGACATCGAGGCGCTGCTGGCGCAGCTCGACGACGTCGAGGCGGAGATCCAACGTCGCGATCCGCGCTCGACCAGCCTCGCCGCGCCGCCAGCGCTCGGCGCCGAGGTCGCAACGCTGCTCGGCCCCGATACTCTGCTCCTCGAGGTCGCGTTGGGCGGCGAGAGGAGCTTCCTCTGGGCGGTCGGCGCCGGCACGTTCCGCAGCTTCGTCCTGCCTCCCGCTGAGGAGATCGAGAAGCTGGCGCGCCGCGCTCACGAGGAGCTGCGCACGGTCGAGAGCGGCGCCGCTCCGGGCTCCTCCGCGCTCGAGGAGCTGGGCCGCATCCTGATGCGGCCGGTGTGGAGCGAGACGGAGCGCCGCCCCAGGCTGGCGATCGTCGCGGACGCCGCGCTCCACCTCATCCCCTGGTCGGCGTTGCCGGTCCCGGCCCGGGGCGGGACATGGGCCGCCGGCGCCCGCCAGCCGCTTCTCGAGCTGCACGAGGTGGTGTACCTCCCCTCGGCGGCGACGCTCGCGCTGCAGCGGCAGCGCCTGAGCGATCGGCCGCCGGCCTCCCGATGGGCCGCCGTGCTGGCCGATCCGGTCTTCGCCGCGCAGGGTCCGGGCGGCGGTGGGCCGGCGCCGTTCGACCCCCTGCCCGCCAGCCGGCGCGAGGCCGACGCCATCGCGGCGCTCGCCCCCGCCGGCCAGGTGTGGACCGCGGTGGGCGCCGCCGCCAGCCGTGACGCCGCGCTCTCGGGCGACCTCAGCGGCTACCGGGTCGTCCACCTCGCCACCCACGCCGTCGCGGACACCGAGAACCCCGAACGCTCGGGCCTCGTGCTCTCGCTCGTCGACTCCGCCGGCCGCCCGCGGGAAGGGTTCGTCGGGCTGCCGGACATCTACGAGCTCGAGCTCGACGCCGACCTGGTCGTCCTCTCCGGCTGCGCGACGGCGCTCGGCAGGGAGGTCCGCGGCGAAGGGGTGATGGGGCTCACCCGCGCCTTCCTCTTCGCCGGCGCGCCGCGGGTGGTGGCGAGCCTCTGGCGCGTGCAGGACCGGGCCACGGCAGAGCTCATGTCGCGCTTCTACCACGCGCTCTGGCGGGAGGGTCTGAGCCCCGCCGCGGCGCTGCGCCAGGCACAGCGCTCGCTCCGCCGCGAGCCGCGCTACCGCGATCCCTACGCGTGGGCCGGGTTCGTCCTGCAGGGAGAGTGGCGGTGAGCGGGCCGCGCGGAGGCGTGAGACGAACCGGACCCTCGCGACAGGAGTTAGGAGAACGAAGGATGTGATCGAAAGGAGCCTCAGATGAGCGCTGATACGTGGAAACGCGCCAACGGGTGGAAGCCTTCTCTCCTCATCGGTCAAGTCGGAGAGCTGAAGACCTCGCACCGCCTCTACTTCGAAGCGGACGGAACCGGGCTCAAGATCACCGTCAAGGATGGGAGCACGGTCATCACCAACGAGTGGTCGAACGTCCACTGCGACTTCGTCTCCGGCACCAACGAGAAGAAGGTAAGGGGGAACCTGCCCCTCCGGCAGTTCGTGATCACGCTCACGGAGACACCCGCGCTCGAGCTGGGCTGCCTCATCTCCGCCTCCCCCGGCACGCCCGGCGAGGCGTCGCCGGGCGGCCGCCCCGGGATCCAGCCCGGAGGCGGACCGGGCGGGCATGAGACCGGGGGCGGCTCCTGGACGGCGGAGGCGGGCGGCTGATCGGCACCCGCTAGGGCAACCCGAACGCCGAACCTCTTCTCCGACGACCAGCCTCATCCACCACCCGCGCCGCCGGCGCCAGGAGCGCCCGCTCCTCGGCGCCGGCGAGTCTTTCCTGCCCATCGTCCCGACGAGTGCGCTTCGGCGCCTCCTCGCCCGGCGCGTGAGATAGCCCGGGCGATCGCGGCAGCTTGCTCTCGAGGGGGAACGCCGGGCTCCCGTCGGAGCTCAACCGATTTCGGATCGATGAAGGAGACGACGATGGCCGATGTGAACGAAAAAATGGGTTTCCTGTTCCTCGCCGTGTCGACCAGCGACGGCCGCATCTTCACCACCGGGCACTCCGGTGCCGCCGGGCCCTGGTCGCCGTTCCAGGTCCTGTACACGCCCCCGACCCCGCGTGACCGTGCGGCGAGCGTCAGCGTGGCAGCCACGCAGTACCAGGAGCACGTCTGCGCCGTGACGGCCAGCACGCCGAGCCGCCTGCTGCACGCGTACCGGCTCGACGGCTCCGGCTGGTCGACGTTCTCCACGCCGCTCTCGACCGGGATCGCGCCGGCCAGCGCGGAGTCGATCGCGCGTGACTTCAACATCGCCGTCGTGGGGATCGGCTCCTCGATGACGGGCAGCTGGGCCTCCGCCCTGCCGCTGCTGCGCGTCGGCGTTCCGCTGGCCGGCCGCACGCTGGATCGGCGCGGCGACCAGATCCTCACCGTCGATCCCGGCGCGCTCGATCCCGCCGATCCTCTGGTGGACGTTGACTTCACCCCGTTCGGGGCCGCCGGCGAGAAGTTCCGCCACCTCTGCGTCACGACGGTGTCCGGCGGGCTCTACCACGCGCTGCAGAGCGATGTCAGACCCGTCTTCGGCGACGTCAAGCGCCAGGCCGGCGATCCGGGAACGCCGGTCGGCCTGAGCTGCGCCGAGTCGCCGAGCGCGCTCCACCTCTGCGTCGTGAACGATGCCGGCCAGATCTTCCACACTCTGCGGCGGCGGGACGGCACCTGGACGCCGTTCGTCAACGTCAACCGGGAGATCAACGCCGCCGGCACGATCTTCACGGCGGTGACGATCGCGCACTACTCAGGCATCGGCGAGTTGGACCGCCTGCACGTCGCCGGCGCGACGGACAGCGGCGGCCTTCTGTACGCCCGCCGCGAGGGGACGGGCGCCTGGACCGCCGCGGCCGACGTCAAAGGCGAGGCGGGCGACCCCGGCGCGGTGGCCACCCTCGACCTCGCGGCGAAGCCTTACATCGTCCCGTAGGGCTACTCGCCTTGGCGCACCGCCGGCGCCAGGAGCGCCCGCTCCTCGGCGCCGGCGAGTGTCCTCCACGCTGCATCCTCGTCCGGCAAGTGAGACAGCCCGAGCGGCCGCGGCAGCTTGTTCTCGAGGGGGAACGCCGGGCTCCCGTCGGAGCTCAACCGAAGTGCCATCGAGGAGGAACGACGATGCTCAGACGTCAGATCAGAGCGCGAAGCCGTTCGTCGCCACGCCGTCCCGGCGACCGTTCGGCTCCGTCACCCAACCCGCCATTCCGGCTTGCCGCCGCACAAGGGGGAACACATGGCTAGCGTGCAAATCAACGTCCTACTGGTCGGCTGGGAGCTGTTCACGGCCGCCGATCGGCTCGAGGTGAGCCAGGCGATCCAGCGCACCCGCGCGATCTACGCGACCGTCGGGCTGACGGTGTATGAGGACTGGTACGGCATTCCGCTGGCGTATGCCCGAGGTCGTGAGTTCATCGACGACGACGGCGAGGCGGCGGCGCTGACGGACGAGTGGACCGTGCACAATCACGCCCTGGATGTGTTCTTCGTCCTCGGCTACGCCGGGACCACGATCGGCCGGTCGCGAGTCGACGGTCCTTGCGACAAGGACGCGAAGGGGATGGACGGCAGCGTCGTGTCGATCGAGAGCTTCCCCGAGGTCAGCGGGCTGGTCGCGGCGCACGAGGCGGCTCACTACCTCGGCCTCGGCCACGTCGACGACACGAACAACCTGATGAACCCCTTCGTGGCGCTCACCGCCAGCAACCTCACGCGCGACCAACGCATCAACATGACAGATCACTGCTTCGTGACCTAGCCGGAGACAAGGAGCCCCAATCATGAGCGTCAAGATCAGGCAGGACATGCCAGAACAGACTCTCGTCGACGGCGTCCTCGGCAAGGAGACGTCCATCCCACGCGGTTGGGCCATCAGCCTGGTGCCGGCCGCGGGCGTGCGTGACGCGCCGGGGTTGCTGCGCAAGGTCCTGGAGAACGAGGGTGAGGCTCTCAAGCCCCGGCGGCTCGCGGCCGCCGCCCTGTGGCGCACGAACACCGCCGAGTCGCGCCAGGTGCTGCTCGACGCGGTGCAGACGGTGAAGGACCCCTGGCTGTTGACGGGGATCGTCAAGTTCCTGGGCCGCGTGGGCGACGAACGGGCGCTCGAAGCGGTCCAGGCGATCCAGAGCGGTGGCGAAGGCATCCTGGCGGCGCAGGCTTCGTTCGCGGCGGCGCTCATCGCGCATCGCCTCGGCCTGCCCGGCAACGACCTCCCGGTGCCGCGACAGTACGAGCCGATGCCCCCGACGGATCAGAGGCGGATCAAGTTCACCCCGCCGCGCCCCGAGGAGGTGGAGCTCTTCGCCCAGTGCCTCCGGGACGAGCCGTACGACATCCCCATCGATCGGAGCTCGCAGCTCCAGATCCAGTGCGGCGGCGGCAGGTGGATGCTCGCCTTCAGCGAGGCGTTCGCCGCCGCCGCCGGCTCGGCGCTGCGGAAGCGGAAGACCGTCGTGGGTCTGTTGGCCGTCAAGAACACCGAGGACGGCCGCTACTCCGTGGCGTTCCTCCTCTTCTCCGCGCCGCGGCCGGACGACAAGCAGGTCGCCTTCCTCGTCCACCGCACCACCGGCGAGCAGGCTTGGGCCGGCGTGATCGAGCCCGGCGCCACGGGTGAGGCGAAGTTCGCGCTCCACACCGCGGGCCGGCTCGGCATCGTGCCGATCGAGGTCGAAGGGGTCTGGCGTAAGGGGAAGCTCGAGACGACCAAGGCGATCTCCGCCTCCAAGGTGACGGAGAAGCAGGAGGCGCTTCGCATCGAAGCTCCACCCCGTTCGTGACGTACGTGGCAGGGGCGCCGGCCAGGCGCCCCCTGCCTTGCCTCGCTACCGCCGATCAAGAAGCGGGGAGACAGCGGCTCGACCGAGGTCCATGTCGTCGTCCTGCCGAACCCGCGCCATCTTTAGCCGTCCCGCACCGCCGGCGCCAGGAGCGCCCGCTCCTCGGCGCCAGCGAGGCCCGCCTCGCTCATCGCCGCCTCAATGCCGCCCTTCAGGTGGTAGGCGGCGAAGCCGGCGTCGCGCATGCGCTCGGCGACGTGGGCGCTCTTCCATCCCACCTCGCAGTAGACGACGTAGGTGCGGTCGCGCGGCAGGGCGGCGAAGGCGGCGAGGGCCTGCGGGAACTCGAGCGACAGCGCGGCCGGGTGGTGCCAGGTGCGGTAGGCGGACGGCGTGCGGAGGTCGAGGAGGGTGGCGCCGTCGGGGATGCGCTCGACTTCGAGCGGCGACGGGGCGAGGTCGGCGGCGGCGAGGTCGCGCAGGTCGTA
Source organism: Thermoanaerobaculia bacterium (assembly GCA_044866775.1). Taxonomy (GTDB): domain Bacteria; phylum Acidobacteriota; class Thermoanaerobaculia; order Multivoradales; family UBA5704; genus DASUNQ01. The sequence goes on from JBIOUG010000193.1 coordinate 26,405, forward strand.
GGCGCGGCGGCCGCGCAGCGCCTGGGCGAGGAGCGCCGGGTCGAGCCGCGCCTCGTCGCGCACGACGCTGGCGAGCGGCGCGCGCGTCGCCGGCCGCACCGCCGCGAGACCGCAGTACTCGGCCACCGCCGCGGCGGAGTCGAAGATCCCGATGTCGCGCGCCAGGGCGAGGATCTCCTCCTTGTTGCTGCCGAGCAGAGGCCGCAGCGCCGGCAGCGCCGCCGCCTGCGAGACGACCGCCAGGTTCTGCAGGGTCTGCGAGGAGACCTGGCCGATGGCGTCGCCGGTGACGATCCCCGAGGCGCCGCCGCGCCGCGCGAGCGCCTCGGCGGCGCGCAGCATCTGGCGCTTCAAGAGGAGCTGCCAGAGGCGCGGCTCGGTCGCGGCCTGCATCGCCTCGACGAGCGGCCGGAAGTCCAGCTCGTGGAGGCGCGGCTGGTAGCCGTAGCTCCAGCGCTCGGCGAGGAGGCGGACCACCTGCAGTGCCCCGATGCGGTGCGGATCGCCGCCCAGGTTGCAGAAGACGTAGTCGAGCTGCACGCCGCGCTTCAACATCAGCCAGGCGGCGACCGCCGAGTCGAACCCGCCCGAGACGAGCGCCACCGCCCGCCCCTCGACGCCGACCGGCAGACCGCCGCGCCCGCTCAGCCGCTCGCGGAAGAAGTACGCCGCCGCCGGCTCGACCTCGACGTGCGCCGTCACCTCCGGGTTCTTGAGCTGCACGCCGGCGGCGTAGGGCAGGAGGGCGCGTCCGAGGGCGCGCTCGACCATCCCCGAGTCGAAGGGGATCGCCTCGCGGTCGCCGCGGCGCGCGGCGCGCACCGCGAAGCGCTTGCCGGCGACGGCGTCGCGGAAGAGCTCCTCGCCGGTTGCCACCAGGTCGTCGAGCGTCCGCCAGGGACGTTTCTCGACCTCGGAGATCGACTGCAGCCCGAAGACCCGTGCCAGCACCTCGGGCGCCGCGGCTCCCGCCTCGCCGCCGTCGACCTCCAAGAAGAAGCGGCTCCAGGTCTTCTCCAAACGATGCGGGATGCCGTGGGTGGTGAGGGCGTCCTCGAGGTTGTGCGCGAGACGACGCAGGAAACGCAGGCGCGTCCTGCGCGCCTTGGTGTAGAAGTCGCCCGAGAGGCGGAGGAGGATCACGCGGTCGGTCACGCCGGAGGCCTCGCGGCTCGAGGGGGAGGGTGCGCGGACGGTCGAGCCGGGGAGCCCCCCCATCTTAGCGTGCTCAGGGGCGCTCAGGGGCGGATAACGACGGCGATCCACCAGCGGTCGTCGTCTTCGAGCGGTGGGTCGAGAATCCGCGCGGCGCCGAGCCGCAGCTCGAGCGCCGGGATGGCGGCGATCGGCAGCGGCGGCGTCGCGAGGCTCCACTCGACGCCGGCCACCCGCAGCCACTCCCCCCAGCCGCCGGCGCCCGCCGCCACGACGCGATGGCGCTCGGCGAAGAGCGGCAGCGGCAGGGCGTCGAGGGCGAGATCCAGGCGCTGCGACTCGACCTCGTCGCCGATCAGGGTCCCCGCGGGCAGGGCGGGAGCGAGGAGGCGCGGCGCGAGAACGGTCTCGGGGAGGAGGCTCGAGGCGGCGCCTCCGACCTGGAAGAGGTCCCAGGCGTGACGGGCGCCGGAGGCGCGGCCGCGGGTCCAGGTGAAGCCCAGCCCGCCGGTGTCGTGGTACGAGACGCCGAGGGCGGCAGCCGCCCGCCAGCGATCCCAGGAGGAGTCTCCGGTCTCGCCCGTGTCCCAGCGGGCGCTGGCGCCCGGTTCCAGCGTCCAGCGGCCGAGGCGGCGGCGGCCCTGCCAGTCCGCGCTGAGGGAGACGATCTCCTGATGCAACGACCCATCGGGCGCCTCCAGGAGAGCGCCTTCGAGCCGATCGATCTCGCCGAAAAAGACTCCGGGTGAGAAACGGAGGCGGCTGTTCAGGCCGTGTCGCGCCCAGTCGGCCGATAGCTCGAAGCCGCGTCGCTCGGCGTCCAACGCGCCCTCCCCCACCCGGACAGGGACGCCGGAAAGCGGCAGATCGTCCTTCCTCGATGGTCGTTCCTCGACCTGAAGCGCACGGAGTGAGATCTCGACCGGCAGCCTCCGATAGACGCCGGCCAGCGCACCGCCGCGCGGCCCCGCATCGCCCGAGCCGCCGAGCGCCAGGAGGTCGTAGCGCCCGACGACGTCGCCCACCCGTACCCCGACGTCCCAGGCGCTGCCGGCCGTGCCGGCGCTGCCTGACGACAGCAGGAGCGTCTCGGGCCGGCCGAGGCCGTAGGGGCGGCTCGCGCCCGGCTCGGCGAGCGCGAGAGGGGCGAGCTCCGGCGGGGGCGGCGGCGGCGCCGCCGGCACCAAGTCCGCCGTCTCGACGGGTCCGAGCTCGCGCGCGGCGAGCGGCGCGGGCAGCTCCAGGCGGTAGATGTCGAGGCCGTCGGCGTCGAGCGAGAGGTAGAACAGGGCCTTGCCGTCCGGCGTGGGCGCCGGATCGAGCGCCGCCCCCACCGTCCGGGTGAGCCGCACCGGCAGCCCCAGCGGGTCGACCGGGAACGCCCAGAGATCGACGAACCCCTCCAAACCCACCGACGCGAAGAGCGTCCGCCCGTCGGCGCTCCAGGCCGGCGTCCATGCCGACCCGCCTGGCGGGGGCGCCGGCCGCGTCTCGACGCCCGTCGCGAGGTCGTGCACGACGAGCTCCCACCGACCGGGCCGCGCTACCCGCGCGAACGCCACCCGCCGCCCGTCCGGCGCCACGCGCGGCCGATCGACCGGGTCGAACCCGGGCTCGGTGACCGCCTCGACCTCGCCGCTCTCGAGGTCCACCCGCACCACCTGGGACAGACCGTTGCGGCTGCGGGTCGCCACCGCCCACCGGCCGTCCGGCGCGGGGTCGGGATCGCGCAGATCGGCGCCGTGCGTCAAGCGCTCGACCCCTCCACCCTCCGGCCGCCAGCGGAAGAGATCGGGGTGGAGGAACCCCTCCTCGTCGGGCGCGAAGCGGACGAAGAGGATCGCCTCGCCGCCGGGAAGAAAGCGCGGCATCGTCGCCTCGGGCTCGAGCACCAGCGCATGGAGCGCCTCGTGCGGCGGCGGTCCGGTGCGCACCGGCGCCACGTCCTCGGGGTCACGGCGCAGGAGGCGCTCGATCTTCTCGCGCCGCTCGCGCTCGGCCCGCTCGTCGACCGCCGTCGCCCAGACCACCAGCTCGCCCGGCTCGTCGCGCCGCCCGCGCACCGCCGCCAGGCGGTCGCCGGAAGGCGAGAGCGCCGGCGCGCCGATGCCCCAGTCGTGGTCGAGCCAGAGCTCCCCCTCGCGCGCTTTGTTGGAGCCCGGCCGAGAAAGCCTTCGCGTTTGATCGGAGCCCGGGCGAGAAAGCCTTCGCGTTTGATCGGAGCCCGGGCGAGAAAGCCTTCGCGTTTGATCGGAGCCCGGCCGAGAAAGCCTTCGCGTTTGATCGGAGCCCGGCGCGAAAGCCTTCGCGCCTTCGGGCGCCGCCGCGGCGAGCCGCCGCTCGGCCTCGATCGCGCTGTGGGTCAGCTCGGCGGCGAAGCGGCCCCAGAGATCCCCCGGCGGCTCGCCGAAGACACCGCGGAAGGCATCGTCGAAGGAGCGCGTCTCCCGCGCCGTCATCCGCCGCCAGAGCTGCGGCAGGCTGTCGGGCCCGGCGCGCTGCTCCAGCCACTCGAGGAACGCCGAGCCGGCGAGGTAGGCCATCGACGCGCCCTGCCAGCTCTCGTCGGCGTCCACGAGCGCGCGGTAGCTCGGGAGCTTCCCGGCCAGGGCGCGGCGGCGCAGCAGCGCCGCCCGCAGGTCGCCGTGCGGCCGGCCGGAGCCGGTCAGGCGCCCCTCGACGAGCGTCGCGTACCCCTCCGTCACCCAGCGCGGCGCGGCGAGCGCGATCGGGCCGACCGGCAGGAGCCAGGCGAGCCGCCGCATCAGCGGGTTGCGCGCCGGCCGCAGGAGATGGGCGAGGTGGGTCTGCTCGTGGACCAGCAGCAGCTCGGTCCAGTCGCGGTAGTTGCCGATCGTGGAGCCGGGCGGCGGCGGCGTCGTGAAGAGCACCAGCCGCGGGCGGCCGAGGAACGGCAGCGCCGCGCCGTTGGCGCTCGCCAGCGGGTCGACGACGAGGACGTCGATCTTCTGCGGCGGCGCGTAGCCGACCTCCGCCGCCACCCGCTCGCGCACCGCCTCGACGCGCGCCGCCGCCCGCCGCGCCCAGGCCTCGGAGGCGGCGGGGAAGTGGAACCGGTAGTGCTCGGTCGCGAGCGTTCGCCAGTCGGCCGACGGCGGCTGCGCGGCCGCCGCCGCGGCGCCGAGCAGGGCGAGGACCAGGAGAACAGCAGGACGGCGCCGCGGCATCGGCTGCGGTCGATCGTTCCTACAGCACCGGCTTCTTCGGCGGCAGATCGCGCGCCTGGGGGTCGTCCTGGAATTCGTGGTGGTTGTGGCTGCCGTCGCAGAACGGCTTGTTCTGCGACTGGCCGCAGCGGCAGAGGGAGAGGAAGGTGCGGCCGCCGAGGCCGTAGGCAGCGCCGGTGGGGTCGAGGATCTGGAAGTCCCCTTCGATGCGCAACGGGCCGTTCTTGAGCACGGTCACCCTGGTGTCGGTCATGGCTGTTCTCCTTGCGGATCCGAGGCGCGGAAGCTCTCGCGCCGGGCGCCGCTCAACTGCTTAAGCGTATCCTGCCCGCGCCGCCAGCCGCGCGCCGGCGGTCGCCATGCGCTCGAGGACCCAGCGCAGGTCCTCCTCGGTGGTGCGCGGGTTGATGGTGCAGAGACGGAGGACGGTGCGCCCGCCGAGGCGCGTCGAGCTGGCGAAGGTGGTGGCGTCGGCGAGGAGCTCGTCGGTGACGCCGCGGTTGATCGCCTCGAGCGCCTCCTCGGGCGCGCCGGGGGGCGCCCAGCGGAAGCAGACGATGCCGAGCCGCGCCGGCGACTCGACGCGCCAGCGCGGGTCCTCGCCGAGGATCGCCTCGGCGCGCTCGGCCAGCTCCACCCCGCGCTCTACCGCGCGGCGGAAGGCGGCGAGCCCGAAGACCTGGATCGACATCCAGAGCTTGAGCGCGCGGAAACCGCGGGTGAGCTGGACGCCGTAATCGCAGAAGTTGACCTCCTCGAGGCCGCGGTCGACGTCCTGCAGGTACTCGGGGAGGACGTGGAAGGTGCGGCGCAGGAGCCACCGGTCGCGCAGCAGCACGCAGCCGATCTCGAGCGGCTGGAAGAGCCACTTGTGCGGGTCGAGCGACAGCGAGTCGGCGCGTTCGAGACCGGCGAGCTCGCCGCGACAGCGCTCGCAGAGCACCGCCGCGGCGCCGTAGGCGCCGTCGACGTGGAGCCAGAGGCCCTCGCCGGCGCAGAGGTCGGCGAGCTCCGGCAGCGGGTCGACGGCGCCGGTGTTGGTGGTGCCGGCGGTCGCCACGACGCAGAAGGGCGTGAGGCCGGCGGCGCGGTCGGCGGCGATCGCCGCGCGCAGCGCCTCGACCGGAAGGCGGAAGGCGGCGTCGGCCGGCAGCCGCCGCAGGCCGGCCGCCGGCAGGCCGAGGACGCGCAGCGCCCGCTCGACCGAGGAGTGGGTCTGGTCGGAGAAGTAGGCGACGCCGCGCTCGAGCGGCGTCGCGCCCAGCCGCTCCTCCCGCGCCACGACGAGCGCGGTCAGGTTGGCGACCGAGCCGCCGCTGACGAAGAGGCCGCCGGCTCCCTCCGGCAGGCCACAGAGCCGGCGCAGCCAGTCGATGGTGACCAGCTCGACCTCGCCCGGACCCGCGCCTTCGAGCCACGTGCCGCAGAAGGGATTGAGCCCGGCGGCGAGAGCGTCGGCGAGCACGGAGACGAAGTTGTTGGGGCTCGGGACGAAGGCGAAGAAGCGCGGGTGCCCGATGTGGCCCATGAAGGGGACGACGTCGCGCTCGAGCCGCGCGAGCACCGCCAGCGGATCGCGCGGCGCCTCCGGCGGCGGCTCGGCGAGGCGCGGCTCGAGCGTCGAGCGCGGCGTGTGGCGCGTCACCGGCAGCTCGCCTAGGCGCGAAGGCTTTCGCGCCGGGCTCCAATCAACGCTAGGAGTGTCGTCCGTCCCGCGCCCAGCGGGACGGACTCCTAGCTTCGTGAAGTGCTCGACCAGCAGGTCGACGACGCGATAGCCGAGCGCCCGCATCTCCTCGCGCGGCAGCTCGAGGCGGCCCGCCTCCACCCCTCCGTCCATGACGCCTCCTCCACCCGCCGGGCGCGCCTGCGCTCCTGCGCTATCCTTGGTCGCCCGGCGAAGGCGC
>JBIOUG010000194.1:0-47612 GCA_044866775.1 Thermoanaerobaculia bacterium
CCCGAGGAGCACGACGACGGCGAGGGCCGGGATGAGCGGCAGCGCCGTGGCGCGGACGGCGGCGGCGAGCCCGAGCAGCAGGCCGGCGGCCGCCGCGGCGCCGAGCGAGGCGCGCGGCGTCGCCGCCGGCAGCAGCAGCGCCCAGAGCGCCGCGGTCAGGAGGAGGACGAGGAGCCCCTCGGCGAGGAACGCCGTCTCGACGTAGACCAGCGGACCGTAGAGGGCGAGCAGGACGCCGGCGGCGAGGCCGGCGCGGCGGTCGAAGAGCCGCGTCGCGACGAGCGCGGCGAGGACGCAGGTCGCCGCCCCGAGCGCCGCCTGCACGAGCCGCACGGCGGTGAACGAGCCGTCGAAGAGCGCGAGCATGGCGCTCAGGAGGTACGGATACCCGGGCCCGTGGGTAGGCACCGGCGCCCAGCGCGGCCCGCCGCCGGCGATGCTCTGCGCCCAGCGCAGGAACTCGAGCGAGTCGAGCTGCGGGTACCGGTAGAGCACGGTGCGCCCGAGCTGCACCGCCACCGCGGCCCGCACCACGAAGGCCAGCGCCGCGACCCCCGCCGCCCAGCTCCAGGGAAGCCGCTGCGGCGCCGGGTCGATTGGGGCGACCGGTGCCGGATGAGGCATCGGCTCCGCCTTGCCGGAGCGGGAGGAGCGTCTCTTCTTACCCATGGGGGACGGCGGAGGTCTGGCGGACGGCCGCGATGAGAGAGCGGGATGCTAGCACGGGCGGCGCGGCTTCCAGGTGGAGGGTTGTTAGAGTCCGCGGGATGCCTGTCGCCGCGAAGCCGCGCCGGCCCGCCCTGTCGCTCCTGCTCGGCGCCACCAGCCTGGTCGCGGCGTTGGCCGTGGCCGAGCTGGCCCTGCGCCTTGCCGGCTTCCGCTACGAGCTGCGGGCGACGGTCATCGAGAGCACGGCGCCCAACGCCGCCGACGTCCTCGCCGACTATCGCGTCGACCCCGAGCGCCTGTGGGTGCCCGTCGGCTACGAAGACGCGGTGGCGCGGGCGCTCGCCGTCCGTCCCGCGGTCGCCCTCATGGGGGACTCCTGCACGCAGTTCGGGCGCTACCCGGCGCTCTTCGCCGGCCTGGCGGCCGAGCGCCTCGGCGGCGGCCGGCCGCTGCCCTACGTCAACCTCGGCGTCGCCGGCTGGACGACGCACCAGGGGCTCGCGCAGCTCGAGCTCGACGTGCGCCGCATCCGCCCGCGGCTGGTCACCCTCTACTACGGCTGGAACGACCACTGGCTGAGCATCGGCCTGCCGGACCGCGAGGTCGCGCGCCTGGCGCGCAGCCCGCTCTTCCGCCATCAGGGGCTGCGGCTGGTGCAGCTCGCCAACCGCGCCCAGGTGGCGCTGCGGGCGGCCGGCGACCCGCCGCCGCTGCGCGTGCCGCTCCCCGACTTCCGCGACAACCTGCGGCGGCTGGTGCGGCGGGCGCGCTCACTCGGCGCGACGCCTGTCCTGCTCACCGCGCCGACCGCCCACGAGCGCGGCCAGGAGCCGAGCTACCTCGCCAAGCGCTGGGTGGCCGACCTCGACCAGCTCGTGCCCCTGCACCAGAGCTACGTCGCGGCGGTGCGCGAGGTGGCGGCGGCGGAGCGCGCCGGCCTCTGCGATCTCGCCGCCGTCTTCGCGCGCGAGCCGGCGTGGAAGCGGCGCACCGTCTACTTCCAGCGCGACGGCATCCACCTGCTCGAGGCCGGCGACCGGAAGATCGCCGAGACGCTGTATGGGTGCTTCGAGGAGCAGGGGCTGCTGCGAACGCTGGTCGAGGGCTGAGGCGCAAAACGCCCGGGACGTGGCCCGGGCGCTACGACAGCCGGGGCGTCGAAGGTGCTCTGCTCGGAGCCGGGCGCTAGGGCTCGGAGATGCGCAGCCGCCGGCGGGCCGGCAGATCGAGGAGCCGCTGCACCTTGCCGCTCGGCCAGCGCACCGTGAGCCCTTCGACGGCGGCGGCGCCGGCCACCCCGAAGTGCACCGTGATCGCGTTCTGGGCCTGGAACGAGGAGGCGGTCTTGACGTCGCGGATCTGGGTCTTGCCGAGCGCCGCCAGCTCGAGACGCGAGCCGATCCCGGCGCGGTTCGACGCGCGCCCCTCGAGGTCCACCAGCAGCCAGGCGCCCGTCGCCTCGCCGGCGTAGACCTCCGTCCGCTCGTTCATGTTCACCTCGACGAAGTCGAGGTCGCCGTCGCCGTCGAGGTCGCCGTTGGCCATCGCGCGGCTGGCGAGGAGCACGTCCATGCCGGTGCCCTCGGCCAAGCGGAAGCGGCCGTTGCCCAGGTTCTCGTAGACGTGGTTGGGCTGCTCGTAGAGCGAGCCGGCGCGGAGCTGCGGCGCGTTGTCGAGGATGTGGCCGTTGGCGACCACGAGGTCGAGATCCGCGTCGTGGTCGACGTCTGCCCACGCCATCCCGAAGCCGACCATGAAGAGGGAGGGCTCGGCCACTCCCGCCTGGAAACGCTGGTCGCTGAAGTTGCCGCCGCCCAGGTTGCGGTAGAGGGCGTTGTGCTCCATGTCGGAGTTGGCGACGAAGAGGTCGAGCAGGCCGTCGCCGTCGTAGTCGCCGAGGTCGGTGCCCATCCCGCCCTCGGGGATGCCACGCGGCGAGAGCGCGACGCCGGCGACCAGCGCGATGTCCTCGAACGTGCCGTCTCCGCGGTTGTGGAAGAGGAAGTTGGGATCCGCGTCGTTGGCGACGTAGAGGTCCGGCCAGCCGTCGTTGTCGACGTCGCCCCAGACGACGCCCAGCCCCGCGCCGACGGCGCTCGCGAACCCCGCCGCGGCGGTCCGGTCCTCGAAGGTCCCCTCGCCGCGGTTGCGGTAGTAGTGGTGCGGCAGGCTCGGGAAGAGCAGCGGCGCGCAGTAGGAGGAGATCCCCGACTGCCGGTCGGTGCAGTCGCCGTGCTTGGTGACGTCGTAGGCGACGTAGTTGGCGACGTAGAGGTCGAGGTCGCCGTCGCGGTCGGCGTCGGCGAAGCCGGCAGAGGAGCTCCACAGCGGGTCGGACGCGCCACTCGCGGCGGTGACGTCGGTGAAGGTGCCGTCGCCCTCGTTGCGGAAGAGCTGGTCGGCGCCGTACTGGGTGACGAAGAGGTCGAGGTCGCCGTCGCCGTCGACGTCGCCCGCCGTGCCGCCGAAGCCGTAGCCGCGGACGGCGAGCCCCGAGCCCGCCGTCACGTCCAGGAAGCGGCCGCCGCCCTCGTTGCGATAGAGGCGCGACCGCGGCTCCTCGCCCTGGTAACCCGGGAGCTTGCCGCCGTCGACGAAGAAGAGGTCCTCGTCGCCGTCGCCGTCGTAGTCGAGCATCACCACCCCGCCGGCCGTGGTCTCGGGCAGGAAGCGCCTGCCGGAGCCGCCGTGGTGGTGGCGGAAGTCGATCCCCCAGGCCCGCGCCACCTCGTGGAAGTGGATCGCCGCGACGGCGGGGACGGGGGTGGAGGCCGCCACGGGGAGGCAGATCGAGAGAAAAACAAAGAGCCGGGTGGGAAAAACGCTGGGCTTCAGGGCTGCGGGTTCCTGGCTGGTGCTGGGATGAGGGTCCGAGGGGCGGCGGAACGAAGGCAGATGAGAAGGGTAGCACGCCGCCTCCGACGCCTCTCACCTCCCCCCAGGCCGCTTGTCCTGCCCTGCTAGACTCCGCCGGATGTTCGCCGTACCCGCCTGGCTGCTCGTCTCGCTGGGCCTTTCCTGGTTCGCTCCCGCCGCGCAGGGGTTGGCTCCACCGGCCACGCCGGCGGCACTCGCCGTGCGTGGCGGCTCGGAAGCGGTAGCCGATGCGGCCCGGCTGCTGCGGGAGGTCGCGCCCGAGGCGCTCGAAGCGCGGCTCACGAGCGACCCGGGCCTCGTCGCGCCGGCGCTCACGGCGCTGGCCGACGCCCTGAGCAGCGACGATCCGGAGACGGCGAGCACCGCCGAGCGCTATCTCGCCGCCTGCGCCCGCGCCCGCAGCCACCGCCTCCCGGCCGCCGCGAGCGACCCCGAGGTCGACGGCCTCCTGACGCTCCTGCTCGTCGATCCGCAGCGCTTCGCACGCGACGCCGCCTTCCGCGCGCGGGTGCTTCGCGTCCTGCCCCACGCGCTCGACCCGGCGACCTCCCCGCGGGTGCGCGATCGCCTCCTCACCCGGCTCAACCAGGTCGAGGGCTTCGACTACGAAGCCTCGGAGCAGGTGGAAACGGCCTGGGGAGCCGTGCCGCGGGCGAGCGCCGGGCGGCGGCTGTCCGCGGCCCAGGCGGGTGGGCTGACCTATGACGACGACCTCTCCCGCCCGCTCGCCGCCTCCCTCTACTCGCTGCCGGCGGCGATCTTCGACCTCGGGGAGGCACAGCGGTTCCTCGCCGCCGTGCGCGCCCTCGACCCCCGCCGCGAGCTCCTCGTCATGAGCGACCTGCCGCTCGCGGGAGAGGGCGCCGGCCGGCCGCGGATCACTCTCCTTGCGACCTACGGGCGCCCCTTCTCCCCCTGGCCGCGCGATCCGCTGAGCCTGGTGCGGCGCGCCGACGGCGGCCTGGCGGTGCTCGTTCGCCCCAACGCGCAGCCGCAGCGCGAGGAGGACGTCTTCCTCGGCCGCGAGCTGGTGCAGACGCTGCCCGAGCGGCTGGACGGCGCCTGGCGGCGGCCCGGCTGGACGGTGGCGCCGGTGCCGTTCCACAACGGCCAGGTGCTGCTCGCTCCCGACGCCGCCTGGATCACCCTTCACGCGGTCGAGCTGCGCGCGCTCGAGATCCTCGGACTCTCCCGCGTGCCGGTCGAGGAGTTCGCGCGGCCGGCGGGAGTCGACCGCTACATGGCGGCGGTCGAGCGCGCCGCCGGCGAGCTGGCGGCGCTCTACCGCCGGCCGGTCCGCTTCGCCCACCCGCTGCCCGAGGACGTGCCTCCGGCCGAGCGGCCGGCGCTGATGGCGCGCCTCGGCGGCGGCGCCGGCTACGACCTCGACTCGCTGGTGACGCTGCTGCCGAGAACGGCGGCTGGAGGGCTGGTGGCGCTGGTGGCGGACCTGCGGGCGGGACGGGAGCTGCTCGCGACGACGCCGGCGGCCGACTGGCCCGCCTTCCGTGACGCCTACGGCCTCGCGCCGGCGCCCGACCGGCTGCCGCCGGCGCTCGCCGCCGCGCTCGACGCCCCGGCGCCCGCCGCGCTGGCGGAGTTCCTCGACCTCGTCGCCGCGCACCTCGCGGCGCAGGGGATGCGCGTCGAGCGGCTGCCGCTCCTCTACGTGCCGGTCTCGCTCCTGGCCGAGCCCGAGGGCGTCGCCCACAGCCGCTTCCTGATCACCTGGAACAACGTCGTCGTCGAGACCCGCGACGGCCGCGTGCGAGCCGAAGGCTTCGCCTCACTCCTGCCCGCGGCAGACCGCCGGGCCGTCGAAGTCTTCCGCCGCGCCGGCGCGAAGCTCGATCTGCTGCCGCCGCTGGTCCGCAGTGTGATCCTGACCGGCGGATATCGTTGCGCGTCGAGCCATGTGAGGGAGGCGCCGTTGGCGCGCGGCGATCGTCAGCGGTGACAAAGGCGCCGGAGCGGGATCCAGCTTTCCGGCATTGATCCGATCTCCCTCAGGCTGGACAGGGCACCCTTGGCGCCCGGCGCTCGTCGGAGCTCTAGGGGGATCGTACGAGCTCGTTCTAGCTTTACTGCATTGATCCGATCTCCCTCACCCCTGGCCCCTCTCCCACATGGGAGAGGGGGACGTAGCTGAGGGGAACCTCGCGCGGTCGCCGGGGGCTCAACGGAGCCTTCCTTACGTGCCGGCTTTTTTTGCCTACCCTTCGGTCACCGCGGCGGGCTGCTTGACCCGGATCCGCAGCGACACGATCCGGTTCCGGCGCACGTCCAGGACCTCGATCTCGAGCGGCCCCACCTCGACCTTGTCGCCGGCCTCGGGCAGGCGCCCGAGCTCGGAGAGCACGACGCCGCCGATCGTGTCCTCGTCGCGCTCGGAGAACTCGATGCCGAGCGCCGCCTCGAGCTCCTCGACCAGCATGCCGCCCGAGGCCTGGTAGACGCCCTCACCGCCGGATGTCAGCTCCGGCTTCTCGGCGTCGAACTCGTCCTGCACCTGGCCGACGATCTCCTCGATCACGTCCTCGAAGGTGACGACACCGGAGACGCCGCCGTACTCGTCCATCACCGCCGCCATGTGGAAGCGCTCGGCGCGCATGCGCTTGAGCAGCCGGTCGAGGCGCAGGGTGTCGGGGACGAAGACGATCGGGCGCGCGATCTCGGTCAGCGCAGCCGGCGGCCGCTCGGCGCGGAAGAGGTCCTTGACGTGCACCAGCCCGACGACGTGGTCGAGGTCCCCCTCGCAGAGCGGGAAGCGCGTGTGGCCGCTGCGGCGGGCGAGCGCCAGGTTCTCGGCGACGCTGCGGGCGGTCGAGAGGTAGACCACGTCGGCGCGCGGCACCATGATCTGCCGCGCCACCCGGTGCGACAGCTCGAAGATGTTGTCGAGCAGCTCCTTCTTCTGGTCCGACAACCGCGCCCCGCCGGAGGAGGCGAGGAGCAGCCGCAGCTCCTCCTCGTCGTGCGCCAGCTCGCCCTCGGTGACCGGCCGCAGGCCGACCAGCCGCAGCAGGCCGTTGGCGGCGTGGTTGAGCAGCCAGATCATCGGGTAGGTCGCCTTGTAGAAGACGAAGAGCGGCAGCGACACCCAGAGCGCCGTCGACTCGGCCTTGCGGATGGCGAGCGACTTCGGGGCGAGCTCGCCGAGCACGATGTGCAGCACGGTGATGATCAGGAAGGCGACCGTGGCCGCCGCCGAGTGGACGAGGGCCGGGTTGTCGCCGGCGAAGAAGGTGACCGCCGGCTCGACGATCCAGACGAAGGCCGGCTGGCCGATCCAGCCCAGCGCCAGGCTGGCGAGCGTGATCCCGAGCTGGGTGGCCGAGAGGTAGGCGTCGAGGTGGCGGACCATGTGCCGCGCCACCCTGCCGCGCCGCTCTCCGGCCTGCACGTGGGGGTCGATCTGCGTCGGCCGCACCTTGACCAGGGCGAACTCGGCGGCGACGAAGAAGCCGTTCGCCACCACCAGCAGCAGGCCGAGGACGAGCCCCCAGAGGGGGTCGATCGCGAGGTCGGGACCGGGGACGGAGGCGAGGGGTGGCGGGAGGATCAGCGGCATCGCGGACGGCATCTTCGAGGCGGCAGCTCACCGCCGCCGGCGAGCGCGGAGCGGGCCGCCGGACGGCGCCGGGCGCGGCGGCGCACGGCGGCGCCGGGGCCGAGACCCGAGGTCTGGAGACTGTCGATGGGGGTGGTACTGGGAGGCTGGTCCTTCAAGGCACGCCGGATCTTAGCACAGGGGACGCAGGCCCCCGGGCGGGGTGCTATCCTGCCCGCGCCGAACCCCTGATCCCGTAACAAGTTTCGCTCGCACGGCGCCTGGAGAAGGAGCCGTACGCAGCTTGGCGGCATGTCCATGACCAACCCAAAGGAGAGTCGCATCATGACGAAGAGACTCGTCGCAGTGTGCTCGTGGTTCGCGCTGGCCGTGGCGATCTGCGCCCTCCCGGCGGCGGCGGACCCCGGCCGCGGCAGCAACGTGCTGTGCTACGTCTGGGCGAACAACGCCACCTCCGCCATCGGCGCCGCGTATTCGCCGAGCGCGGTCTACTCGTACAACGCCGTCGGCCGGTCGGCGGCCAACTCCGTCACCAGGACCGCGGTCGGGACCTATACCGTGACCTGCAAGGGCGTCGGCGGCGGCGCGCTCTTCGGCGGCTCCGGCTCCTGGGGCCCCGGCGGCCACGTCCAGGTCACGGCCTACGGCGGCGAGGACGCCGACCAGTGCAAGGTCGCGAGCTGGGTCACCGGCGGCGCCGACTTCTCGGCGACGGTGCGCTGCTTCAACCACGCCGGGGCGGCGTCGGACAACCGGTTCGATTTGCTATTCGTCTGGTAACGCGCCGGCGACGGGGCTTGAGAAGGGGCGGAGGGAGCCGGACGCCGCGTAGATTCTATGAAGTCACGATCGAGTCGCCGCGGCTCCAGCTCCTCCATCCAGTCTCCATGAGCCTCCTGGGATCCCCAGGACGTTCCTGTGGCTTCCAGGACCTTCCTGGAGTTTCTAGGACCTTCCTGTGGCTCCCAGGACCTTCCTGAAATTTCCAGGACCTTCCTGTGGCTTCCAGGACCTTCAGGAAATCTCCAGGACCCTTAGCTGGCGGCCAGGACCCTCAGGAAATCTCCAGGACCCTTGGCTGGCTTCCAGGACCCTCAGGAAATCTCCGGGACCCTTAGCTGGCCTCCAGGACCCTCCGGGTGTCTGGAGGACCCGCCGCGACCGCTACAGCAGTCGCTCGAGCGCGGCGGCGACGGCCTCGGTCGCCGGCACGGGATGCTTGACCTTGTCGCGGCGGAGGGAGACCTCGACCTTGCCGTCGGCGAGGGACTTGGCGCCGACGACGATGCGCACCGGGATGCCGATCAGATCGGCGTCCTTGAACTTGACCCCCGGGCGCTCGTTGCGGTCGTCGTAGAGGACGTCGGTGCCCTGCTCGCGGAGGCGGGCGTAGATGCCGTCGGCGGCCTGGCGGACGGCCGGGTCGTCCGGGTTGACGGCGATCAGCAGGACCTCGAAGGGCGCCAGCGGCCGCGGCCAGACGATGCCGTCGGCGTCGTGGTTCTGCTCGATGGCGGCGGCGATGGTGCGGCCGATCCCCAGACCGTAGCAGCCCATGATCATCGGCCGGTCGGCGCCCTGCTCGTCGGTGAAGTTGCAGGCCATCGTCTCCGAATACTTGGTCCCCAGCTTGAAGATGTGCCCCACCTCGATGCCGCGGAAGAGCTCGAGGGTGCCGTCACAGCGCGGGCAGGGGTCGCCGCCGCCGACCAGCATCACGTCGGCCACCTCGCCGCGGCCGACGTCGCGGTCCCAGCGCACGCCGACGAGGTGGGCGTCGGCCTTGTTGGCGCCGCAGGCGAAGCAGGAGAGATCCGGCACTGAGGGGTCCACGACCAGGCGCACGTCGGCCGGCAGCCCGACCGGGCCGGCGAAGCCGACCGGCGCGCCGGTCGCCTGGCGCACCTTGTCGTCGGCGGCGAGCGCCAGGTGCTGGACGTCGAGGACGTTGGCGAGCTTGACCTCGTTGACCTCGCGGTCGCCGCGGATGACCACCGCCGCGTAGCCCTTCTCGGTGTCGTAGATGAGGGTCTTCGCGAGCTCCGCCGGCGTGAGGCCGAGGAACGCGGAGACCTGCTCGATCGAGGTCTTGCCGGGCGTCGCGACCTCGCGCATGGCCTCGCCGGCCGCCGCTCCCTCCCTCCCTGTGCTCGTCGGCCCGACCGCCACCCGGCGCGTCTCGGCCTTCTCGACGTTCGCCGCGTAGCCGCACTGCGGGCAGCGCACGACGGCGCTCTCGCCGGTCTCGGCCACCACCATGAACTCGTGCGAGGCCGAGCCGCCGATCGTGCCGGTGTCGGCCTCGACCATGGTGTAGTCGAGGTGGCAGGCCTCGAAGATGCGCTGGTAGGCCTCGCGCATCGCCTGATAGGCCTCGTCGAGGCTCTCCGCCGAGGCGTGGAAGGAGTAGGCGTCCTTCATCAGGAACTCGCGCCCGCGCATCAGCCCGAAGCGCGGCCGGATCTCGTCGCGGAACTTGGTCTGGATCTGGTAGAGGTTGAACGGGAGCTGGCGGTAGCTCTTGACGTCGCGGCGCACGATGTCGGTGACCACCTCCTCGTGCGTCGGCCCGAAGGCGAAGTCGCGCTCGTGGCGGTCCTTGATGCGCAGCAGCTCCTTGCCGTAGCGCTGCCAGCGCCCGGACTCCTGCCACAGCTCGGCCGGCTGGACGGCGGGCATCGCGAGCTCGACGGCGCCGGCGGCGTTCATCTCGCGGCGCACGATCGCCATCAGCTTGACCAGGCTGCGCCAGCCGTAGGGCAGGTAGCTGTAGATCCCCGCCGCGACCTTCTTGATCATGCCGGCGCGGGCCATGAGCTGGTGGCTCACGACCTCGGCGTCGTTCGGCACCTCGCGGGTGGTGTAGAGGTAGTACTGGGTCCAGCGCATGGTCGTCCCTCAATCGAAAAACGCCCGGGACGTGGCCCGGGCGCTACGGGTCGCCGGCGGGGCGCGAACGCCTTCGCGCCTAGGCCGCCGTTATTTTCGTTGCCCGCGGCGCACCCGCTCGAGGAGGCGCGTCGAGTCCTTCATCCACTCCATCATCTTCTCCTCGACGCGCTCGCCGCGGCCGCCCAAGGTGCGGGCGTGGGCGAGGACGTTGCGCGCCCGGTCCTCCTCGCCCGAGGCGAGCAGCGCCATGCCGAGGTGGGTGAGGGTCGTCGAGGTCGGTCCCAGCTCGCTCGACTTGGCGAGGAAGTCGATGGCCTTCTCGAACTCCTTCCGTTTGTAGTGCACCCAGCCGAGCGCCGCCAGCGGGAACTGCTTCCACTCCTCCGGCGAGTGCTCGAGCGAGCGCCGGGCGTAGTCGAGCGCCTCGTCGAGGTCCTCCTCCATCTCCGCCAGGTTGTAGGCCATCTCGTAGTAGGCGATCGACTTGGCGAAGGGCGAGCGCCCCTCGTCGAGGAGGCGCCGCCCGACGCGGTTGCCCTCGCGGAACTTCCCCTGGCTGCGCAGCGACTCGATGAGCGCCGCGCAGGCGGTCGCCTCGAGCATCTCGCCGGGCTGCAGGTCGAGCACCTTGCGCGTCACCGCCTCGATCTCCTGGCTGCGGTCCAGGCGCAGGCAGAGCATGGCGTAGGACATGAGGAGCGTCGGGTTGTTCGGCTCGAGCGCCAGCGCGCGGCGGTAGCAGCCGAGGGCCTGCTTGAGCTTGTCGCGCCCCAGCAGCTCCTCGCCCTTGGACAGCCACGACGCGGCCTCGCCCTGCACCTGCGGCAGCGGTCCGCCGGCCTGCTCCGAGAGGTAGCGCACGAGGTCCTGATACTGGAGCTTCTTCGGGTTCAGGCGCTGCGCCCGGCGGAAGGAGTCGAGGGCCTTGCGGTTCCAGTGGCGGTCGAGGTAGGCGAGCCCGAGCAGGTGGTGCGCCTCCTCGAACGCCGGGTCGAGCCGCACCGCCTCCTGCAGCGGGCGGATCGCCTGCGACAGCCGCCCCATCTCGTAGAGGCAGCTCCCGAGCAGGAACAGCGCCTGCGGCACTGAGTCGACCTTGACCGCGCGCTCCAGGAAGAGCACCGCCTTGCCGAGGTTGCCCTGGCTGGCGTAGACCGCCCCGAGGCTGAAGTTGGGCAGGAAGGTCTCGGGGTAGAGCGCCACGGCGCGCTTCAGGCTCTCCTCGGCGCGCGAGTGGTCGCCGCGCTCGTAGAGGATGACGCCGCTGTAGACCAGCCCCTCGTAGTGGTCGGGCTTGACCTCGAGGACGCGCGCGAAGTAGCCGAGCGCCTCCTCGGGCTCGCCCTCGTTGAAGTGCGTCTCGCCGAGGAAGTAGGCGAGCTCGTAGTTGTCGCGGTCGAGCTTGAAGGCCGCCTCGAGCGCCCGCACGGCGCGCTCGATGTCGAAGGCGAAGAGGGCGTACTCGGCGTCCTCGAGGTGCTGGAGGAAGAGCTTGCGCTTGTCGCCGTGGTGGAGGGCGGCGATCCGCTCCTTGATCGAGACGAAGCGCTCCCGCTTCTCGAGCGCCAGGAGCTGGTAGTCCATCTTGGACTCCCAGAGCTCGCTCCACTCGTCCCAGCCGATGACTTTCTTCTGCTCGAGGAGCTCGCGCAGGGTGGTCATGCCGGTCTGGCTGATCAGCAGGTTGCGCTCCTGCTTGTGCAGCGCCGACAGCAGCGTGCGCACGGTCTCGGCGGTGCGCTTGACCGCCTCCTCGAGGATCGAGATGCGCTCGAGCAGGTGCTCGTCGAAGGAGAAGCTCTCCTCGGCCGACTCGTCGTAGCCGCCCTCGTCCTCGACCGCGACGCCGGAGAGGACGAGGAGCTTCGAGTTGCAGCGGACGCAGTACTCCTGGTCGTCAGGATTGAGCGCGCCGCAGACCTGGCAGAACATCAAGCCTCGCGACTCCTTACCTAGGCGCGAAAGCGTTCGCGCCGTATCCAATAGATCCTAGGAGCGCTGTCCGTCGCGCGGCCAGCGCGACGGGCTTCCCCTAGGCGCAAAAACTTTCGCGCCGTATCCAATACACCCTAGGAGCGCTGTCCGTCGCGCGGCCAGCGCGACGGGCTCCTAGGAATAGACGTGGAAACCGCGGCCCGTCTTGCGGCCGAGGTGCCCGGCGTCGACCATCTTCACCAGCAGCGGGCAGGGCCGGTACTTGGGGTCGCCGAACCCCTGCTGCAGCACGCGCAGGATGTCGAGGCAGACGTCGAGGCCGATGAGGTCCGCCAGCGCCAGCGGCCCCAGCGGATGGTTCATTCCCAGCTTCATAACCTCGTCGATGGCCTCGGCCTTCCCGACTCCCTCCTGGAGGCAGAAGACGGCCTCGTTGATCATCGGCATCAGCACCCGGTTGGACACGAAGCCGGGGGCGTCGTGCACCTCGACCGGGGTCTTCCCCATGCGGCGGGCGGCGGCCTCGACCGCGTCGTAGGTGTCCTGCGCGGTCGCGAGACCGCGGATCACCTCGACGAGCTGCATCACCGGCACCGGGTTCATGAAGTGCATGCCGATGACCCTGCCCGGGCGGCCGGTCGCGGCGGCGAGCCTGGTGATCGAGATCGAGCTCGTGTTGGTGGCCAGGATCGTCGCCGGCGGGCAGAGCCGGTCGAGCTCGGCGAGCACCGCTTCCTTGACCGGCTGCCGCTCGACCACCGCCTCGACCACCAGGTCGGCCGCCCCGAGCGGGGCGAGCTCGGCGTGGAAGGCGACGCGCCCGAGAGCGGCGTCGCGCTCCGCGGCCGCGAGCTTCCCCTTGGCGACGAGCCGCTCGAGGCCCTTCCCGATCTGCGCCCGCCCGCGCTCGAGCGCCGCGGGCACGACGTCGGCCAGCAGCACCTCGTAGCCGCTCTGCGCGGCCACCTGGGCGATGCCCTGCCCCATCGTCCCGGCGCCGACGACGCCGACGGTGCGGATCTCCCGCATGCCACCTCCCCAGCCCGGGGCCGCCCCGGAGAACTGGCGAGCCTAGGAGATCACCGGGGGGAGGTCAAGGCAACGCGTGGGTGTGGTGACAGGCCTCGCCTGCCGCGACGATCTTGATCGTCCCGCTGGAGCTGTTGACACAGGCGTGGATCTCGCTGGCGTCTCCCGCGCCGGCAGACGCGAGGACCAGCGCGGCGGCCAGCAGCAGCGGAGACCCGCCTCTCGTTCGGCTCTGCGCAGTATGAAGCTTCCTGTGGTTTCTCCCCGGTTGCCTGGACCGCGCTGCCGCCGCCGCGGGCGGCGGCAGGCGATCGTGCCGCGAGCTGCAGGGTGCGCCGGCGCTCCTCAGCCGGGCATCTTGCCGCGGCCGGCGGCGAACGCGGCGACGCCGATGACGATGGAGATCACGCCGAGGATCCGGGTGAGGTTGAGACCGCACTTGGTGCACTCGATGATCACACCGCCGTTATCGGGGATGAGCATCAGACCCCCGACGATGATGATCCAGGCCGGCGCCAGCACCGCGACGAGTCGGTTCATGCGGTTCCTCCTTAGGAAGGTAAGCTAAAATACTGTTGGGATAGGACTTATCGAGTATAGCAGGACATGCACAGGCGAGGGGTGGAGCTGTATCCGCCTTTTTACTGCGTTGATCCGATCTCCCTCACCCCTGGCCCCTCGGGCTCGGAATAGGGACCGAATCGTCAGGCCGGCCGTTGAACGTCGGCGTGCGTTGGAGCTCGTTCCCGCTTTACGGCGTTGATCCGATCTCCCTCACCCCTGGCCCCTCTCCCACTTGGGAGAGGGGGACGCTTTCAGGGGCCTAGCGGGCGATCCGCGAGCTGCGGAGGGGCGTCGTCGAGGTAGTCCTGGAGGTCGCGCTCGGCGCGGGGGGCGAGGGGGTGGTCGCGGCGGCGGTAGCACTCGGCGCGGTGGGCGAGGAAGCCCTGATCCCAGGGGACGTGCGGCTCGAACGCGGCGAGGGTCTCGATGCAGAGGTCGGGGCGGCGGATGGCGCGCGCCACTTCCATCCGCATCTGCAGGCGGGGGAAGCCGTAGAGACCGACGGCGAGCGGGCGCGCCAGCTCCGCGTAGAGCCGGAGCCCCACCGCCGGCTCGACCTGCGCCACCGGGATCGCGAGCTGGAGCGCGCGCTGGCCGAGCGGCTGGTAGATCCAGGGATCGCGCTGCAGGCGGCGCAATGCCCGCAGGAGGTGCCGGCCCGCCTGCCGCGGCCGGCCGGCCGTCTGGTGCCACGCCGCGAGCGCGAAGTCCGCCTCGAGCGGCTGGTCGGCGCGCAGCGCCGCGGCGGCGGCGGGGGCGCGGGGATCGCCGGTCGTCGCCAGGCACTCGGCGAGGAGCAAGCGGTCGAAGTGCGAGGCCGGCGGCTCCGTCTGCTCGAGCCAGGAGGAGCAGGCGCGGGCCAGATCGCCGACGCTGTAGGCCCGGCGCGCGAGCTGCCGGGCGGCGGCCGCGGGCGGCGTGCCTCCCTCCGGCCGCGGCAGGATGGTGCCGAAGAACCCCATTCGCGCCGAGCGCAGCTCCTCGATTCGCGCCCAGTCGAGGCTGCCGCCGGTCGTCGGCGGCTGCGTCGCCTCGAGGCTGCGCGCCAGATCCTGGAGCTGGGCGATCTTGAACAGGCCGAGCCGCCCGAGGTTGCGGGCGAAGCCGAACTCGAGGATCGAGCGGTCGTCGGTGTTGAGCCATTGCCGCTCCTGCGCCGCCAGGGCGCGCGCCAGCTCCGGCGTTGCCAGGAAGCCACTGTAGAAGCCCTCGGCGCCGCTCACCCCCCAGGTCAGGTCGAGGGCGCTGGCGAAGGGTTCCTGGGCGGCGCGGGCGCGCACGCGCGCGACGTCGTGCACGATCGGCTGGCGGCTCGCGACCAGCATGAGGTCGGCCTCGCTCACCTGCCAGCTCTCGACCACCGGGAAGGCGGCGCTGAGCGTGGCGTAGACGGTGCGGACCACCTGCGCGTCGACCTCGTAGCCCTGCAGCCACTGCAAGAAGACGCCGCCCGGCGCCAGCCGCTCATTCGCGGCGCGGTAGAAGTCATCGGTGAACAGGCTCGCGACGCCGGCGCGATAGGGGTTCGAGGGCTCGGAGAAGATGATGTCGTAGCGCTCGCCGGTGGTCAGCAGGACCTCGCGGCCGTCGCCGATCGTCAGCCGCACCTTGGGGTTGCCGAGGACGTCGCGGTTGACCGGCACGCAGGCGCGGGCGACCGCGACGACCGCCGGCTCGAGCTCGACCACGTCCACCCGCTCCATCGTCGGCACCGCGGCGAGCCACCCGGCGGTCGAGCCGGTGCCGAGGCCGATGACCAGGCTGCGCTTGGGCGCCGGGTGGAGCATGGCGCCGACGAGACCGCTCATGACCTGCGTGGCGGCGTCGCCGCGGGCGCTGCCGTCGGACTTGCCGTTGATCAGGAAGGCGTACTCGACGCCGCCGACCAGCGCGACGCTGCTCTCGACGCCCTCGGCCTCCCAGACCACGGACTGCCGCTGCTCGTTGACGGTGCGGCGCACGTCGTTCGGCCCGCTCCACGCCGCCTTCAAGCGCCCGGCGCCGATGGCGCTGTGACGCCAGAAGGCCGTCGGGCCGGTGGCGGCGGCGGCGAGGAGGGCGAGCGCCGCGAGCACGAGCGGTCCGGCCGCGGCGCGGACGGCGGCGCGGGGGCCGCCGGCGCCGGTGGCGCGCAGGTCGACCACGATGGCGACCAGCGAGAGGGCGACCAGGAGCACGGCGACCAGCCGCCAGACCCCCGGCGCGGTCAGCAGCGGCAGGAGGCCGAAGCCGCCGGCGATCGAGCCGACGACGGCGCCGACGGTGTTCGCGGCGTAGGTGATCCCCACCTCGCGGCCGACGCGCCGGCGGCCGCTGCCGAGGAGCGCGATCAGGAGCGGGAACTGGTAGCCGGCGACGAACGCCGCCGGCAGCACGACGATCGCCGTGATCGCCGTCCAGGCGAGGACGAGCGCGACGAAGCCGGCGCTGCCGCTCGGCCGCAGGACCGCCGCGGCGATCGCCAGCCGGTCGCCGAGCGCGAACGGCAGCGCCAGCAGCAGCGCCTCGAAGGCGCAGGTGCCGGCGAAGGCGAGCAGCGTCGGCCGGCGGCGCCGCGGCTGCGCGCCGTAGAAGAAGCCGCCGAGGCCGATGCCGAGAAGAGCGACGGCGAGGATGAGGCCGAAGGTGTAGGAGGAGCCACCCAGGATGGGCGCCAGCATGCGGTACCAGACGAGCTCCATGAGCAGGAAGGCGAACCCCACGAGCGCCGCCGCGACCGGCACCAGCCAGCCGGCGCCGGGGACCGCCGGCGCCGAGGCGGCCGGGCCGGAGCGCGCCGGCGGCGGACCGTCGGGTGCGGCGGCGGCCGCTGCGCTCGCAATCGCCGGCTCGGGCGCCGCCGGCGCCGCGGCGGGGGCGGCGGCGAGCGAGACCGCCAGCCGGCGCGCGGAGAGCGCCACGAGGAGGTTGATCAGGGCCGCCACCCAGATGCTCTTGCGCGTGCCCAGGATCTCGAGCGAGAAGAAGGTGGTGACGAGGGCGCCGGCGACCGCGCCGAGCGTGTTGGCGGCGTAGAGCGTGCCGACGAGGCGGCGCCCGCGGTCGGCCGAGCGCTCGACCGCCCGCGCCACCGCCGGCAGGGTGCCGCCCATCAAGAAGGTCGGCACGCCGAGGACGAGCGACGAGAGGACCAGCCGCACGCCGGTGCCGCCCGCGAGGCCCAGGCGCGCGCTGCCGCCCAGGGCGATGTACAGGTCGCGCACCAGCGCCATGAGCAAGGGCGAGAGCGCCGCCGAGAGCGCGATCCCCGCCTCGAGGTGAGCGTAGAACTTGAGCGGGTCCGCCTTGCGGTCGGCGCGCGGTCCCAGCACCAGGCTGCCGAAGCCGAGGCCGGCCATGAAGATCGCGAGCACCGCGGCCGACGCCGCGGTCGAGGCGCCGAAGACCAGGCGCAGCGTGCGCAGCCAGGCGGTCTGGTAGACGAGGGCGCAGAAGCCCGAGCCGAAGAGCAGCAGGGAGACGCGCGCGGCGAGGGAGCGCATGCGATGCGGCGCGTACCCTACCACCCAGAGGGCGGGGCGCCCGAGGCGGGGCCCCCAAGGCGCGAAAGCTTTCGCGCCGGGCTCCAATCAATGGCTATGAGCGCTTTCCGTCGCGCGCCCAGCGCGACGGGCTCTTAGGCGCCAAAGCTTTCGCGCCGGGCTTTCCTAGCCCTCGAAGCGGGCGCTCGGGTCGCGCGTCAGCCGCCGCAGGTAGGAGGCCACGGGGTCGAGGAGCGCCACGCTCGCCACCTCGAGCTCGAAGGCGCGCTGCAGGACGAGCACCGCGGCCAGGGCCTCGCGGGCGATGCCGAGATCGCGGAAGACCCGCACGGCGTCCTCGACGAGCTGGCGGGCGTGCAGGCCCTGTCCCTGCCGCAGCCAGACCGCCGCCAGGTCGAGCGAGACGAGGGCGTGATCGTAGAGGCGGCCGGCGGCCTTGAACCCGGCGCGGGCCTCCAGGAAGCAGCGCTCGGCGGCCTCGAGCTCGCCCAGGCCGGCGCTGATCGTCGCCTCCGTCCAGGTGCGCTTGAGCCGGTCCACCGGCCCGGCATGGCGTTCGTACCGCTCGCGGTTGCGGAGCATGAGCGCTTGCGCCTCGGCGAAGCGTCCGAGCTGGGCGAGGGCGTAGGCGATGTTGTGCACCGCGGCGAGCGCGAGCTGCGGATCGCGGTGCTCGTCCACCATCGCCAGGCCGTCGCGAAGGAGATGGACGGCGCGCTCGAGGTCGCCGGCGTAGCCGGTGTAGAGGCCCTGGCTGATCAGCACGCGCCCGACCTGGTGCCGCTCCCAGGACTCGTTGTAGAGGACGCGCGCCGCGTCGAACATCGCGAAGGCCTCGCCGAAGCGGCGCAGAGCGCCGTAGAGCGACCCCTTGAACTCGAGCAGCAGCGCGCGCAGCAGCGGCGCGCCGGTTCCCCGCCGCGCCGTCGTCGAGGCGTGAGCGAGGGCCTGCTCCGCCCCCATCAGCTCGTCCGCCACCCGGTAGGCGTTTCCCAGCTCGGCCCAGGCGCGGGCCTGCAGGTCGGCCACGAACTGCGTGCCGTAGCGCTGCGGATCGAGGGCCTTGGCGGCGAGCGCCGCCCAGCGCGCGACCGTGACGAGCGGCGCCGGCTCGCCGTGCCGCAACATACGGGCGTGGCGGAGGAGCGCCAGGCAGACGGCGAGCGGCCCGGCTCCCGGCGCCGCGGCAAGCGCCGGCAGCCCCCCTTGCTGCAGCAGCGTGAGGGCGTCGGCGGCGCGAGCGATCTCGAGCACCGGCGGCGGCGACCCGACGAGCGTCACGCCGGCGAGGACCGGGATCGGCTCCCCTTCCTCGGCAGTCGCCACGCCAGGGTCGCGCGGCGCGCCCGCCAGGATCGGCACCGCGGCGCCCAGGGCGGCGAGACACTCGCCGCAGCCGCGCAGCAGGTGGTCGAACGCCGTGCGCGCCGCTTCGCCCGCAAGAGTGCCGTCGGCCAGGCGCTCCAGCTCGGCCGCGGTCAGATGGTTGGTCAAATCTTCCCTCTCCGCCCCTTACCCGCCGTTGGGATCGATGCCCCCGCCGTTGTCGCCGTTGATCTGCGGCGGGGGCGGGTACCCCACGGGTGGCGGCAACGGCGCCGCTTCCGTGGGGGCCACCCTTGCCGCCGGCGTCTTGGCCGGCTTCGCGCCGCGGCCCGGCACCATGCCGGCCACCGCGTCCCACGCCTCATCCCAGAACGCCGCCAGCCGCTCCCACGCCAGAGTCCAGACGCCGCCACGATCCTCGCCGCGCGAGTCGGCGGCCAGGGCGCTTGCCGGCATCGCCAGCAGCAGAACGCCGGTGAGGGCACACAGGGTCACAACCTGCCGCATGCTGCGACATCTCATCTCCCCTCCTTACCTGATTCGGGTGCAGTGTACGCGCGACATGATAATCGAAGTTGTCACTCGCTTCGTCCCCGACCCTACTGCTGCGCAGCCGGTGCGCAGGGGGATGCGGCGCGCAGGAACGGCGGGGCTTGCCGCGAGCCGGTTGTCGGGATCAGCCTTCGGCGGCCTGCAGCTCGAACCAGGGCTCGTAGCGGCCGAACTTGGTCGTCAAGGTGGCGCCGACGCCGATCAAGGTGGCAACGCTCCAGGCCCAGACGCCGACGACCGGCAGGAACTTCACCGCGCCGAGCAGCAGCAGGCCGAGCGTCGCGGCGTTGATGGGACGCGGCCGCCGGCGGCGGAAGAGATGGCGCGCGGCCCAATCGCCCAAGGCGCAGAAGACGGCCACCATCCCCCAGAGCTTGAGCAGGAGCGCCAGCAGCACCACCAGGATGAGGAGCGGGAACGAGAGCAAGGTGCCCGCGAAGGCGCTGAAGAAGAGCGCCGTCAGGAGCATCGCCACGACCCCGGTCAGCCCGACGAAGAAGCCGCGGAAGGGCTCGCGGCGCACGCTCTCGGCGGTGCCGAGGATCTGCCGGCCGCTGGTGGCGAAGAAGAGCATGAGCAGCGCCGCCCAGGCAGCGAGGAGCGCGAGCTTTGCCCCGAGCAGCAGCGGCGAGCCGGCGGGGAGCCCGAGGCTCGGCCCCTCGAGCAGCGCCAGCCAGGCCGAGGAGGCCGTCGGATAGGACACCGCGCGGCCGCCGATCCGCGCCCCGGGCGCCGCCTCGATCGAGCCGCCGAGGACGAAGACGTCGCCGTCGATGCGCGCCGCGGGCCCCAGGCGCGCGCCGCCCGAGAGGACCACCACGTCCCCCGCCACGCTGCCGCGGATGACGACCGAGCCCTGGAGGGCGGCGACGTCGGCGAGCGCGGCGCCGTCGACGACGAGGTCCCGCCCGAGCGCCACGAGCTGCTGGCGCGCCACGCTCCCCTTCGCGAGGTGGAGGGCGACGGCGTCGGTGGAGGGCGGCGTGGCGGCGCCGGCGCCCGGAGACGCGACGGCGAGCGCCGCGGTTGGCAGAGCCGCCAGCAGCAGGACGGGAAGCAGCGGCGAGCGCAGGGTCAGTCGCCTCGGCTGCGGCGGCGCCCGGCGCCCGGCGCGGCCGACCGCCCCGCCGCGACGCCGCGGGCCGGCCGGCGCCGCCGCAGGAGCGAGAGCAGCAGCAGGTCGAGGCAGAGGACCAGCAGCCCGAGCGCCCCGAGGTTGAGCGGCGAGTCGAGCAGCTCGCGCACCGCGAGGCCGATCCCCTTCCAGGACGCGCCGAGCAGGCCGGCGCCCGTGAGGACGGCGGCGCGTGCCAGCCCGCCGAGCGCGAGGAGCGCGCCCACGACCGAGCCACCCGCCTCGACGTGCGCCGAGCTGACGCCGAGGAGGGCGGCGGCGAGCCCGCCCAGGAGCGCGAAGGCGGCGAGCGGCAGGCGCCAGGTGCGCGGATGGCGGGATTCCCAGCCGGCGGGAACGAGCGCCTGCAGCACCCGCTCGCGGAAGTCGGGCTCGACCTCGACCCGCGTCCCGGCGAGCAGCGCGGCGAGCTGCGCCTGCGACCGCCGCGCGGCGCTGCAGCGCGCGCACTCGGCGGCGTGCGCCGCGAGCCGCGCCTCCTGCTCGGGCGCGAGACGACCGTCCAGCTCGAGCTCCAGCCACTCCTCGAACACCGCGTGCTGCTGTTGCCTGCTCATCTGCGTCGTCTCGCGTCAGTCGCTGAGGAAGTCCGCCAGCCGCTCCTTGAGCATCTGGCGGCCGCGGAACAGCTTGTTCTTGACCGTGCCGAGCGGCATGCGCTTCAACCGCGCGATCTCCTCGTACGGCAGCTCGCCCATGTGGCGGAGGAGGATGAGCTCGCGGTACTCCCAGGGCAGGGCGTCGATCGCCTCCTGCAGCGCCTCGCCGCGCTCCCGGTTCCTCAGGTGCCCGTAGGGGCTGCGCTCGGGACTCGGCAGGTCCCAGTCGCGGGCCTCGCCTTCGGCGTCCTCCTGCTGCAGCGACACCAGCTTGAGCCGCCGCCGCCGGATCTGGTCGATGGCCGCGTTCTGCGCCACCCGGAACAGCCAGGTGGAGAACTTGTACTGCGGGTCGTAGCGGTCCAGGACCTGGTACACCTTGAGGAAGACCTCCTGCGCCAGCTCGTGAGCTTCGTCCAGGTTGCGGAGCAGCCGGAAGAGGTAGTTGACGAGGCGTCCTTGGTAGCGCTCGACGAGGTCGCCGAAGCGCTCGCGATCGCCCTCGAGGATCGCCGCGACCAGCTCGTCGTCGGTGGGCTGCTCGGCTCCCCGCGTCATGGTTGAATACGCAGCGGGTAGATCAAGGTTGCGAGACACCGTCCCCCGACGTCATCCCGAGCGCAGCGAGGGATCTGGTGGGGGAAGCCGTCAGCCGTCAGCCG
The DNA here is from genome assembly GCA_044866775.1 of Thermoanaerobaculia bacterium. GTDB lineage: Bacteria > Acidobacteriota > Thermoanaerobaculia > Multivoradales > UBA5704 > DASUNQ01. The sequence goes on from JBIOUG010000194.1 coordinate 21,294, forward strand.
GCCCTCGTGCCTGCAGCCAACGCCCGAGCAGGAACAGCGCACCGCCGACGCCCAGCAGCCCGACCTCCAGCCGGATCTGGTCGTACACCAGCCCGACCAGCAGCCCGCTGCCGACGACGACCAGCGCGATGAGCTGCAGGAGCCGGGCGAGGCCGCCCACGTCAGGGCTGCGGCGGGGGTTGCGGCTGGAGGTCCGTGCGGGCGCTCACCACGCCGTGCACCGTGCCGTCGAGGAGGGCAAGGAGGTCGCGCTCGACCCCCTGCGGCGACTGCTCGACGATCCGCCCCACCTCGCGCCCGTCGCGCTCGACGAGGAAGGTGGGCACGTACTCGAGCCCGACGCCGGCGAGCAGCGCCGCGGGCTCCTTCTTGTCCCGCGCCACGCCGACGTAGCGCAGGGTGAAAGGGACGGCGCTCGCGGTCTCGCCCATCATCAGATCGACTGCCCGCCAGAAGCGCGCCAGCTCCCGCTTGCTGTCGCCGCACCAGGTACCGAGGTACACGGTCACGACGGCGCCCGGAGGGACCGCCGCGAGGGCGCGCGCCGCCGCGACGTCCGGCTGCGCGTCGACCTCGACCTTGACCCATGCCGGCAAGGCCTCCTCGACCTGCTCGCGCGTGACCTCGCCGGTCAGGACGGGAACCTCGAGCTGGGTAGGGGTGGCGGCGGCCGACGGAGGGGCAGGCGACGCCGCAGCGGGCGCGCCGGTGGGTGTGGCGCTCGCCCCGGGCGTGGCCGCCTGCTTCTGCTCGCCACCGGCTGTCGCGCAGCCGGCGGCGGCGAACAGCGCGCCGGTGACGATCACACCTGGAAGGCCACTGCGCCGGAGACATTCCCGCCGCTCCATGGCGGCGTAGTGTACACCGGCGTCCCGGGCCTCAGGCCGTCAGGGGGCCTCGCGCACGCGCTCGATGCGGTCGCCCTGGAGGAGCTGGTCGGCGACTTCCATGCCGGCGACGACGGCGCCGAAGACGGTGTAGCCGCCGTCGAGGTGGGGCTGGGGAGTCAGGGCGATGAAGAACTGGCTGCCGCCGGTGTCGGCGCCGGCGAGCGCCATGCCGACGGCGCCGCGGCGGTAGCGCAGGCGATTGATCTCGTCGCGGATCGCGTAGCCGGGGCCGCCCAGGCCGTCGCCGCGCGGATCGCCGCCCTGAACGACGAAGTCCGGCACCACGCGGTGGAAGCGAACGCCGTCGAAGTACCCCTGGGCGGCGAGCTGGAGGAAGTTGAGGCAGGTGAGCGGCGCCTGCGGGCAGGCCAGCTCGACGCGGATCCTGCCGCGGCTGGTCACCAGCTCGACCTGCCGCGGCTGGCGCGTGCGCTGCACCATCTCACGGTAGGTCTCGAGCGTGCGGCCGGTGTCGAACGGCCGCGGCGGCGGCGCCGGGCGCTCGAGCTCCACCAAGCCGGCCGCCGCGGTGCGGGCGAGGAGCCGGTCGGCCCCGGCCGCGATCTGTTCGAGGAGCGCCACCGCCGCGCCGCGCTCGAGCGGCTCGGCCTTGGCGCGCGCCGCGAGGGCGCCGACCGCCGCCAGCCCCGACTCCACCTCGCGGTCGGCCAGCGCCGGGCCGAGCGCCGGCTGGAACGATTCGAGCGGCAGCACCGGGTTGGTCGAGAGCCAGTCGAACGCCGCGGCGCGGACGCCGGGATCCGGATCGGCGAGGGCAGCCTGCGCCAGCGGCGCCGCGGCGGCCTGCCCGGCGGCGCCTTCCCCCCCCGCCATCGCAACCCCGAGCCGCGCCACCAGCGCCGCCGCACGTACCATGGCCGCCGGGTCGGCGGCCAGCCGCTCCAACAGTTCCCCTCCTACCTGAATCTTTTTCTTTGCCAGCTCGCCAGCCGCGTCCGCAGCCCGGGCGCGCAGCACCGGATCCGCCTCCGCCGCCGCCGCAGCGGCCACCAGCTCGCCGGCCCGCGGGTGGCCGCCAACGGCCGCCGCAATCAGCGCCACCTCGCGCTCGCGGCCGCTGCCGGTCGCCGCGCGCGCCGCCACCGCTTCTCCCAGTGCTCCCTCCGCTGGCCAAGTCCCGGCCGCCTCGAGCGCCGTCACCCGCACGCCGGGCCGCGGATCGCCGATCAGCTCGACCAGCCGCGGCGTCCAGTCGGGCGGAGGCGCCGCTTTCTTCTCGACGATCAGCCGCTGCGCCGCCCGCAGGGCCTGGATGATCGGGCTCGGGTCGGCGTCGTCGAGCAGCGGGCGGAGGCGCGGCAGATCCTCGGGCGCGCCGACGCTCGCCAGGCCGCGGGCGCCCCAGGAGCGGACCCATGGATCGGAATCGGCGGGGAGCCTGCGCAGCGCCGGCGCGGCGGCCGGGAGCGCGTCGCGTCCCAGCGCGTAGGCGGCGCGGGCATGCAGCTCCGGGTCCGGGCGCGCCAGGCCGCGCTCGGCGAGCGCCACCTTCGCCTCGTCCTTGAAGCGGAAGAGGTGCGGCAGGAGGCGCGCCCAGCGCTCCTCCTCCGACAGGGTGAGGAGCGGTTCGGCCACGTCCACCACCCGCGCGCCGAGCTTGCCGAGCGCCTCGACCGCCAGCACCCCGGTCTCGCGATCCGGGTCGCGCAGCGCCTTGAGCAGCACCGGCATGGCGGCTGCGTCCTCGAGCTCCCCCAGACCGAAAACGGCAGCCCGGCGCACCGCGACCTCCGGATCGATGAGCAGCCCCTCGAGCATCGTCCGGCCGCGCGGGTCCCCCGCCTTCCCCAGCGCGTCCGCCAGCGCCTCGCGCAGCGCCGCGTCGCCGCGCACCGCGCGGTCGACGGTCACCGGCTCATAGGCCTGGCGGTCCACCATCAGGAGCAGCAGAGACCGGACGTCGAGGTCGTCGACCGCGACCTGCGGCAAGTCGGGCACCGTCGACGGCGAAGGCCCAGAAGCGCAGCCCCCACCGAGCGACGACGCGAGAAGAAAAAAGCTCAGGTAAGGAAACGAGGCGCGGCGCGCTCGCACGAGTGGGATGGTATCGCCAGCCGAGCCGCCACGCGAAGGATCTCGGCAGGAAGCGCCTCCCTCCATCTCGACGTCGCTACGGACTCTTGGAACCGTGCAGCCGCGCGGCATGCCGGGTCGTAGGCGGCGGAACCGGAGCGCGCCCCCTTGCCTGGCAACACCGTTGTGATGCACTCCGCGTAGCGGAGTGCGAACCGCAGGCCCCCACCGCTTTGGAGCAGCACCGCGAAGCGGCGCTCCTGTGGAGCCGCCTACGACCCGGCATGCCGCGCGGCGACTGTCGGTGCCGCGCGGGGCTTCGCCGGCGAGCCCGGTGCTAACATCCCCGCCCGCATGTCGCAGACAGTGCTGCGCTTCGCCGGCCTCCGCCGCAGGTTCGGCCGCCTCGCGGTGCTGGAGGGGGTTTCAGGCGAGCTGACCGACGGCGGCGCGCTCGTCGTCACCGGCCCCAACGGCTCGGGCAAGAGCACCCTCCTCCGCTGCCTGGCGGGGCTCCTGGCGCCGGACGCCGGCACCATCGAGCTGCGCCACGACGGCCGCCCGCTCGCCACCGCCGAGCGGCGGCGGAGCGTCGGCTACGTCGCCCCCGACCTGGCGCTCTACGAGGAGCTGACCGCAGGCGAGAACCTCGCCTTCTTCGCCCGCCTGCGCGGCGTCCCGGTCGAGCGCGGGCGCGACCTCCTCGACCGCCTGGGACTGCCCGCCGCGCGTGCCGCCGGCGCCCTCTCCTCCGGCATGCGCCAGCGCCTGCGCTGGATCTGGGCCCTCCTCCACCGCCCGCGGCTCCTGCTGCTCGACGAGCCCTTCCAGAACCTCGACGCGCCGGGCGAGGCGGCGGTGCGCGCGCTGCTCGGCGAGCACCTCGCCGGCGGCGGGCTCGCCGTCGTCGCCAATCCCTCGCCCCTGGAGCTCGGCCGTGACACCGCCCGCCTCGCGCTCGGCGGCTGACTGGGCCGGGCAGGCGGCGGCGGTCTTCGCCAAGGAGTGGCGGTGCGAGTTCCGCACCCGCTACGCTCTCAACACCCTCGGGCTCTTCGCCTTGACGACCCTGGTCGTGGTGAGCGTCGGCCTGGGGCCGCTCGGCACCTCGCTGGCCGAGGCGACCGCCGTGCTGCCGGTCCTGCTCTGGGTGATCCTCCTCTTCGCCGCGGCGGCCGGCCTGCCGCGGGCCTTCGTCCAGGAGGAGGAGACCCACACCGCCACCGCCCTGCGTCTCGCCGCCAGCCCCTCCGCCCTCTTCTGCGGCAAGCTCGCCTACAGCGCGACGCTGACGCTGGCGCTCGAGGCGGTGGTGGCGCCGCTCTTCCTCGCCATGATGCAGCTCGAGGTGGCCGGCCCCGGCCTCTTCGCCGCCACCCTCCTCGCCGCCGGGTACGGACTGGCCGTCGCCAGCACGCTGATCGCCGCCATCATCGCCCAGGCGCGCGGGCGGTCGACCCTCTTCGCCGTGCTCGCCTTCCCGGTGACCCTGCCGCTGCTGGTCCTGGCCGTCGAGCTGACCCGCAACGCGGTCACCGGCGATCCGGGCGGCGGCGCGCTCACCCAACTGCTGCTGTATGATGCGACGGTCACCGTGGCCTCCTTGATGTTGTTCCCGGTGGTCTGGAACCCGTGAGACAGCTCCTCGCCGCGCTCCTCTGGCTCTGGCTGAGCCTCGTCCTGGTGGGCGCGTTCCTCTATGCGCCGCCCGCCGCCGGCTTCATCGGCGAGTCGAGCCGCATCCTCTACTTCCACGTGCCGCTCGCCTGGACCGCCTTCGTGGCCTTCCTCGCGGCGGCGGTCTGGAGCGGCCTCTACCTCGTCCGGCGCGACCGGCGGCACGACCGCGCCGCGGCGGCGGCGGTCGAGCTCGGGTTCCTCTACTGCCTCCTCGCCACCGTCACCGGCGCCATGTGGGCGCGCACGATGTGGGGAGCCTTCTGGAACTGGGACCCGCGCCAGCTCTCGATCATGCTGGTGCTGGTCTTCTACGGCGCCTATCTGGCGCTGCGCGGGGCGATCGAGGACCGCGAGCGCAAGGCGCGGCTGGCGGCGGTCTATGCCATCCTGGGGCTGGTCGTGACGCCGTTCTTCTTCTGGATCGTGCCGCGCATCACCTTCTCGCTCCACCCCGACTCGGTGATCAACGCCCGAGGCACCATAGATATGGAGTCGCGCATGCTGCAGGTGCTCCTGGCGTCCTGGGTGGGATTCAACGCCCTGTTTTTCTGGTTGCACAACCTGCAGCGCAGGATCGCCGCCCTGGGCGAGCGGCGAGAGGGCTGAGAGAATGGAAACGGGAACCCTCTACTGGGTCGTCGCGGTGAACCTGGTGATCTGGACCGGGCTGTTCGTGGCCCTGCTCCGCCTCGACCGCAAGCTGCGTCGATTGGAGAAAGAGCGATGACTCGCAAACACCTCTACTTCTGCGGCGGCGTGCTCCTCGTCGTCTTCGCCGGCTTCTCCCTCTCCTCGTTCACCAAGTCGCTGACGCCGTACGTCTCCTACGCCGAGGCCCAGACCGCCAATCGCATGGTGCAGGTCGCGGGCGGGCTCGAGAAGGCGAGCAGCCGCTACGACCACGCGACCGGCATGCTCCACTTCACGCTGCGCGAAGCGGAGACCCGCACCACCCTGCCGGTGCGCTACGAGGGACTGAAGCCCGCCAACTTCGAGGACGCGATCAGCATCGTGGCCATCGGCCGCTACGACCGGCAGAGCAACGAGTTCGTGGCCGACCAGCTCCTCGTCAAGTGCCCGAGCAAGTACCAGGGCGCCGAAGTCAAGAAGTACACGTAGGCCCCAGAACCTCCGATGACCGCCCTCTCTCAGCTCTACCTCCCAGGCGCGCTCGCCCTGTGGTGCGCCCTGCTCTTCGGCCTGGCCGCGATCTGGGGCTACTCGCTGGTGCTGCGCGGCGACGCCGGCTCGCTCGTCTTCGCCCGCCGTGCCTACGGCTTCTTCGCCTTCTCGATCTCGACCGCGGCGCTGCTGCTGGCGCTGCTGCTGGTCATCCGCGACTTCCGCATCGAGTACGTCTTCCAGTACTCGGGCATGGACCTGCCGGCGCACTATCAGTTCGCCGCCTTCTGGGCGGGGCAGAAGGGGAGCTTCCTGATCTGGCTCCTCTGGGGGACGCTGCTCGGTCTCCTGGTGCGCCGCAGCGCCGGCCGCTCCGAGGCGAGCGTCATGGGCCTCTACACGCTGACGCTCCTCGGCCTGCTCTTCATCCTGGTGCGCGAGAACCCCTTCGTCATGCTGCGCGAGAGCCCGCTCGACGGCCAAGGCTTGAACCCGCTGCTGCAGGACGATTGGATGGTCATCCACCCGCCGATCATGTTCGTCGGCTACGCCGCGAGCGCCATCCCCTTCGCCTTCGCCATGGCCTCGCTCTGGCGCCGCCAGTACGACGGCTGGGCGGCGCGCGCCTTCCCCTGGGCGCTGGGCGGCTTCCTGGTGCTCGGCTGCGCCATCCTGATGGGCGGCTACTGGGCCTACAAGACGCTCGGCTGGGGCGGCTTCTGGGGCTGGGACCCGGTCGAGAACGCTTCGCTGATCCCCTGGATCTTCGGCACCGCCCTGATCCACGGCCTCTACCTGGAGCGGACGCGCGGGCGGTACCGCCGCGCCAATTACGTCCTGGCGACCCTGGTCTATATCTCGGTCCTCTACGGCACGTTCCTGACCCGTTCCGGCGTGCTCGCCGACTTCTCGGTGCACAGCTTCGTCGATCTCGGGATCTCGGGCTGGCTGATCGCGCTGATGGGCGGCTTCTCGCTGCTCGCGGTCTACCTCCTCGCCACCCGGCTGCGCCAGGTGCCGACGGCGAAGAACGAGGACCCGGTGCTCTCGCGCGGCACCTTCCTGGTGCTCTCGACGATCACCATCCTGGTGGCGGCCCTGGTCATTACCGCCGGCACCTCGGCGCCGTTGCTGACCCGCTTCATGGTCTTCACCCGGTTGCTGAAGAACGTCGGGCAGGTTGGGCCTTCGTGGTACAACACGGTGACCCTGCCGATCGCGCTGCTCATCGGCCTCCTCGTGGCCATGATCCCGTTCCTCACCTGGAGCGGCACGCCGGGGCGCGAGCTGCTGCGCAAGCTGCTGCCGGGAGTCGGCGCCAGCCTGGTGGTGACGGCGGTGGCCGCCGCCGCCGGCGTCCACAACCTGCTCCACCTGCTCTTCGTGCTGCTGGCGAGCCTGGCGCTCGCCACCAACCTCCAGAAGACGATCATGAAGGCGCGCGCCGGCGGGCTGCGCGCCGCCGGGGGCTATCTGGCGCACGTCGGGGTGGGCGTCATGCTCCTCGGCTTCCTCGCCTCCTCGGCCTACGATCTGAGCAGCAAGGTCACCCTGAAGCAGGGAGTGCCGACGAAGGTCGACGGCCTCACCTTGACCTTCAATCGCTTCGTGCCGCGCAGCGCCGAGGACCCGAAGGAGAAGATGGAGATCAAGGTGGTGCGCGAGGACGGCAGCAGCTACCTCGCCTACCCGCGCCTCTTCTTGAACGACCGCACGCGCCAGGTGATGGTCAACCCCCACATCCGCAACTTCGCGCTCCAGGACCTCTACATCTCGCCGATCGAGTTCGACCCCGGCCAGCTCCAGCTGCAACTGGCGCGCGGTGAGGCGGGGACGATCGGAGACGTCCAGTTCCGCTTCGTCGACTTCGACCTCAACGCCGAGGGCAACGCGATCGCGCAGATGGCGAGCAACCGGCCGTTCACCGTCGGCGCGGTCATCGAGATGACCCGCGACGGCCGCAGCGAGCAGGTCCGCCCCCTCTACCGCATGGACCCGACGAGCGGCAGCGTCCAGACCCCGCCGCTGCCGCTCCCGGGCGGCGGTCAGCTCGTCCTCGCCGGCATCAACGCCTCGACGCGCAAGGTGCAGCTCGAGCTCGCGGGCGTCGCGAACCCGGCGCGCCTGTCGGTCGACGTCACCCGGAAGCCCCTCATCAAGCTCGTCTGGTACGGCCTCTACGTCGTCTTGGCCGGCGGCCTCATGGCCACCGTCCACCGGCTGCGCGAGGCGCTGCTGCGTGACAAGCTGGCGACGACTGCGTCGTAAGCCGGCTGCGTCTCGCCGCGCCTCTTGACAGCGCGTTCGCGCTGCGATAAAAAATATATTCAAGAAGTTCCGTAATTTGCATTTGCAGCCGTCACCGCGCCCGCGGTGCTGCGGCTGAGGGAGGGCTCGTGACTCCAGGATCGCCGATCCTACGTGCCGCACTGTCTCTCCTGGCCACCCTGACGGCGCTCGCGCTCGCCGCACCGGCGGCGGCGGAGACCGTCGTCTTCGGCCCGGCCACCGTCGTGCGCACCACCGGCTCGCCGCAGACCTTTACCGCCAGCTTCGAGCTCAGCGTGCTCGACGTGCCGTACTTCCTGCGCGTCGGCAACGGCGACGCCGGCGGCGGGCATCGGGTGAGCAGCGCCGAGGTGCGGGTCAACGGCGTCGCGGTCGTCAGCCAGCAGGACCTCAACCAGCAGGTGGCCGGCCTCGTGGTGCCGCTCGCCGGCCTCGCCGCGGCCAATACGCTCGAGGCGCGACTGGGCAGCATGCCGGGCAGCTTCCTGGTGCTCGAGGTCTTCACCCCCGAGGACATCCTCGGGCCGCCGTCGCCGCCGGTGCTCGATCCGCACGCGGCCAGCACGACCGCGACGACGATCACGCTGACCGGCCGGGCGCCCGGCGCCAACCGCGTCGAAGTGGTCGGGCCGGCCGCGGTCCTGACGGTCGCCGTGACGAGCGGCGCCTTCCAGGCCCCGGTCCCGCTCAAGGAAAACAGCGTCAACCTGTTGACCCTGACGGCGCTCAACGCTCGCGACGTGCGCAGCGCGGCGACCACGACGCAGGTCATCCACGACGCCGAGGCGCCGAGCCTGTTCATCGACTTCCCGCCGGCGGCGGCGCAGCTCACGCTCGCGGCCGTCGACGTCGTCGGTCGGGTGGGCGACATGCTCTCGGGCTTCATGGGACTGACCGTGACGGTGAACGGCGTGCCGGCCGAGGTGAACGTCGGCATCGGCAACAACGGCACCTTCCTCGCCCCGGCCGTGCCGTTGCTCGCCGGTCAGCCCACGACGCTGACCGCCACGGCGACCGACGAGCTGGGCAACGAGACCACCCGCCAGGTCACCGTGACGCGCATCGAGATCCCTCCCGACAGCCCGCGCCTCGAAGTCCTCTCCGGCAACGGCCAGAGCGCCGAGATCGACACCTTGCTACCGCAGCCGGTGGTGGTGCGGGTGACCCGCGCCGACGGCAGCCCCTTCGCCGACAAGCTGGTGACCTTCGACGTGGTGCGCAGCAACGGCCGCCTGACGACCGACGGCGGCGAGGACGGGACGCTGACGCTGCAGGTGCGCACCGACGCCCAGGGCGAGGCCCGCGCCTTCTGGCGCGTGGGGAGCGACGCGGGCTCGGGCAACAACCGCCTGGAGGTCAAGGCGAACGGCGTCGTCGGCAGCGCCTTCCTCTGCGCGACGGCGCTCGCCGGCGTTCCCGACCAGATCAACGTCGGCACCGGCAACAACCAGCGCGGCGAGGCCGGCGGGCCGGCGCGCGAGCCGCTGGTCGCCTGGGTCAACGACGGCTGCAACGGCGCGCCCGGAGTGCCGGTCACCTTCCGCGTGGTGCGCGGCGGCGGCACGGTGGACGGCGCCTCGGAGGTGACGGTCGTCAGCGGCTTGACCGGACACGCCTCGGTGCGGCTCACCCTCGGGCCGGAGGCGGGCAACAACGTCGTCGAGGCCAGCTTCCCGGGCAACCCCGGCGCGCCGGCCGAGTTCGTCGCCTCGGGGCTGCGGCGCGACGAGAACCAGCCGACGACCTTCTCGGGCTTAGTCGTCGACAACGCCAACCGCCCGATCCAGGGCGCCAAGTGCACCCTCGTCGTCAACGGCGTGACCGTGCCCCCGACCTTCACCGACGCCGCCGGCCAGTTCCTCCTGACCGACGTGCCGGCCGGAGCCGCCCACCTGCACGTCGACGGCCTGGTGGCCACCGCCCTGAACGGCCAGCCCATCGCCCCCGGCACCTTCCCGGCGCTCGCCTACGAGATGCAGGTCGTGCCCAACGCCGCCAACTCGCTGCCGACGCCGGTGCTGCTGCCGGTGCTCAACCCGCACAACGCCGTGGTCTTCGACAACACGCACGACGTCGAGCTCACGGTCGAGGAGATCGCCGGCCTGAAGATGCTCGTCAAGGCCGGCTCGATGCGGCGCGCCGACGGCACGGTCCCGAGCCCCGCCGACCCGGCGGTCCTGGCCTTGAACCAGGTGCACCACGACGACGTGCCGATGCCGATGCCCGACGGCGCCGCGCCCCCCTTCGCCTGGACGCTGCAGCCGGGCGGCGCGCACTTCGATCCGCCGGTCAAGGTGACCTATCCCAACATGAGCGGCCTGCCGGCCGGCGCCATCGCCTTCTTCCTCTCCTTCAACCACGACACCGGACGCTTCGAGATCGTGGCCAGCGGCAGCGTCAGCCGCGACGGCTCGGAGATCGTCACCGATCCCGGCGCCGGCATCTCGACCGCCGGCTGGGGGTGCAACTGCCCGCCGTACGCCGTCACCTCGACCTGCACGAGCTGCACGGTGACGGCGGTGCTGGGCGACAAGGACATCGACGCCGGCGCCACCGAGGGCGTGCAGTGCGTGATCACCAACACCTCGACCGGCACCTGCAACTTCAACTGGACGGTGACCAAGACCTCGGGCACGCCGACGGTCAACCCCAATCCGCCGTCCGGCTCGCTGACCCTCGGCCCCGGCGCCGCCGCCAACACGCCGCTGCAGATGACGGTGCCGGCCAACAGCGCCGCCCGCGACCATGCGGTCATGACCCTCAACGTCACCGGCGACGCCTCGGCCTCGGACACCGGCAACATCTGCGTGCTGCCCGCCGACGAAACCAGCGCCTTCCTCGGCTGGTTCGGCGGCGCCGGCCAGGACGTGGCGATGTTCAGCGGCACGCTGACGCCGGCGACCGCCGACTTCAACACCCGGACGGTGACCGAGAACCCGGTGGGGAGCGGCACCAACACCACCGACAGTTGCTGGTTCGCGGGCTCGGCGCTGCCGCAGTACACGAACGCCAACTCGATCAGCGGCGGCACCTGGACGGTCGGCGCCGGCAACGTTTGGCAGACCGACCACATCGGCTTCTTCGCCGACATCGATGGCTACTACAGCGCCCAGGGGCGGACCCCCTGCGCCATGCACACCGAGCAGCACATGAAGATCAACTGCCCGAGCGGCAACGTGGAGTACACGGTCAATGCCTTCGACATCAACGTGCAGGCCGGCGGCACGATCGTCAGCCGCGACGGCGTGGCCGCCACCAGTGCGCACTAGGCGGCGGCGCCCGGCGCCGGCGCTGGCGTTCGCGCTGGCGGCGCTCGCCGTGCTCGGCCCGGCGCCGGGACGGGCGCAGCAGGGCATGGCGGAGATCGCGGTCGAGGGCCCGCGCCCGCTCGCCCTGGCGCTCGAGACCCTGGCGGCGCGGCACGGCCTGCCGATCAGCTACGAGGACCCGGTCTACGTCTTCCCCGGCGACCTTGCGGACGTGACGCTGGAGGTGCGGCGCGACCTCGATCGCTTTGCGGCCGGGACGGCGCCGCGTGTCCTGGTGCCGGCGAGCGGCAGGGTCGAGGTGCGCTACGCGATGGGCGAGGGCGGCATCCTCGAGCATCCGGCGGCCGTGGTGCAGGCGCTGCTCGACGACCATGCCGCGCGCGGCAATCCGGGGCGCTTCCGGCTGATCCAGGAGACCGGCCGCTTCTTCGTCGTCCCCGCCGAGGTGCGCGACGCGCACGGCGAGTGGGTGGCGGCGCGCTCGGTGCTGGAGACCCAGGTCACGCTGCCGGCCCAGCCGCGCAGCGGACCCGAGCTGCTGGCCGCGCTGGTGGCCGCGGTCGGGCGGGCGGCGGGCGCGCGGGTGATCCTCGGCGTGGCGCCCGTCGAGCCGCTGCTCCGCGCCAGACCGGCCTTCGGCGCGGCCGGCGAGCCGGCCCGGCAGGTGCTCGTGCGCGCCCTCGCGACCGGCGAGGCGACCGCCCGCCGGCGCCTTGCCTGGCAGCTTTTCTACGACCCTGGCCTGAAGCTCCATGTCTTGAACCTGCACTTCCCGGGAGGCGGCGAGCGTGGCGCGCAGCCGCCCCCGGCGCAGTGAACCGGAGAGGAGCGCGAACATGCGTGCGAACCCGACTCGGCGCGTTGCAGCTTGGCTGACGGTGCAGGCGGCGCTGGTGGCCGCCCTGCTCACCGGGGCGCCCGCGGCGGCGCAGCTCGATCCGAGCTGGACCGTGACGGTCAACGGCCAGAACGTGCAGGTCAACCCTGACGGCACCTTCCGGATCCCCAACGTCTCGGCGGCGGACCAGTTCGGGCCGGGCGGCCCCGGCACCCGACCCGACTTCCTGAGCGACGACTTCCTGCGCCTGACCGGCGTCAGCACCGCCGGCGGCGTGACGCGGTACCTCTTCAGCCAGCCCTTCCAGATCCGGCAGGGGCAGCAGTTCGTCGTCACCGGCCTCACCTTCACCACCAGCGCGCCACCGCCGGTGCCCGCCGCGATCCGCCTCTCGGCAGCGAGCCCGGTGGTGCAGGTGGACGAGAGCGAGCAGCTCACCGTCACCGCCACGCTCGCGAACGGCAGCCAGCAGGACGTGACGCCGCGCGCCTCCTGGACGGTCTACCGCACCAGCAACCCCGGCATCGCGACCGTCGACGAGGACGGGTTGCTGACTGGCCACGCCGCCGGCGTCGCCTTCGTCACCGCGGTCAACGAAGGCGCGACGGCGGTGCTCCAGGTGACGGTCGCCGACGACACGCTCGAGACCACCGTCGAGGGGTTCGTGCAGCTCGAGGACGGCCAGCCGGTCGAGGGCGCCGTCGTGTCGACGCCCTTCGGCGTCTCCACGACGACCAACGCCAACGGCCTCTTCTCGCTGCCGCTCGTGGTGCCGGCCGGCTCGTCGTTCACGGTGGCCGCCTCGGCGGTCGTCGGTGGGGCCTCCTACTTCGGGGTCTCGGCGCCGCTCACCCCGGTGGCCGGCGGCATCACCGACGCCGGCATCATCGCCCTGCGGCCGGGCGCGCCGACGATCATCCGCTTCGAGGGCTTCTCCAACACCATCTACAACGCGCCCATCGTCCGCTCGGGGTACCGGATCGGCAACCCGGTCGGACAGGAGCAGCACTTCCACGAGATCACCAGCACCGGCTTCGGGCTGCCCAGCAACGGCACCGGCATCCTGCTCAACGACCGCAACACCGAGATCTTCGTCCGCGCCGCGCCCGGTTCGTCATTCAGCACGTTCGCGCTCGCCACGGTCGACGTCGCCACGGCGCGCAACAACAACCCGGCCGTCGGGCTGCGGGTGACCGGGCTGCGCAACGGCGCCGTGACGGGAACGGTCGAGGTGCCGTCTCTCGGCACCGGCTACACCGTGGTGGACGGCACACCGCTCGGCACCGTCGACGAGCTGCGCTTCGACGGTATCGGCGGCCAGGGCGGCTTCGTGCTCGACAACCTGAGCCTCGTCGGCTTCACCAGCACCCTGCTCTTCGGGCCGGAGCCGGGCGACGAAGGCGAGGGGACGGACGGCCCGCAGGGCGCCGCGATCAACGCCGACGGCGAACCCCTGCCCTAGGTCCCGACCGCCAGCCGCTCGGCCAGCGAGTTGGGGAGGCCGGCGGCGCGGATGCGGGCCTGGGCGCGGCGCACCGGGTAGGCGATGCGGTACCAGTGCACCACCCGGCGCTCGTCGTCGTAGGTCATGTAGGAGGCGCGCGGGTCGCGGTCGCGCGGCTGGCCGATCGAGCCCGGGTTGACGAGGTAGCGGCGCGCCGGCTCGAGCACCAGCCGGCCGCTCCCGCCGCGCAGCGCCCGCACGCCGATGCCGCGCCGTTCGAGCGTGAAGAGCGACGGGATGTGGGTGTGGCCGAAGAAGGTCACCGGCGCCGGGTGGCTGGCGAAGATCTCGTAGGCGTCGACGTCCGAGAAGACGTAGGCGTCCTCGTCGAGCGGCGAGCCGTGGCAGATGGCGAGCCCCGGCGCCACCTCGAGCGGTCCCTGCGGCAGCTCGCGGACGTAGCGCAGGTTGGGGCGGGTCAGGCGGCCGGTCGTCCACTGCGCGGCGGCCAGCGCGGCCTGGTTGAAGCCGCCGCCGCCGTCGATGCCCGCCACCACCTTGTCGTGGTTGCCGCGCACCACCCACACCTTCCCCGGCAGCGCCCGCACCGCCTCGACCACCTGGTTGGGCGCCGCGCCGTAGCCCACGAGGTCGCCGAGCACCAGGACGGCGTCGAAGCGCTTGCGCCGCGCCCGCCGCAGGACGACCTCGAAGGCGTCCCAGTTGGCGTGCATGTCGGAGAGGATCAGGTAGCGCATCGCCGTCCGAGCAGGAGCAGGATCCGCCCGGCGACCTCCTCCGGCGCCTCCTCCGGCGCCACGTCGACGGTGAAGTCGGCGGCGCGGTAGGCCGGCAGCCGCTCGCGGTAGAGCGCCAGCGCCTGGGCTGCGTCGCGGAACAGCGGGCGGTCCTCCTTGCCCATTCTTCCGGCTGCGCCGATGCGGCCGGCGAGCGTCGAGAAGCTCGGATTGAGCCAGACGGTGACGCCGCTCGCGCGCAGCAGGCGGGCGTTGGCCTCGAAGGTGATCGTGCCGCCGCCGGTCGCCACCACCACCTCGTCGCCGGCCACCGCCTGGCGCAGGGCCTCGGCCTCGAGACGCCGGAACTCCCCTTCTCCCAGGGTATCGAAGATCCCGCGCACGCTCATGGCGGCCCGGCGCTCGACCTCCTCGTCGAGATCGACGAAGGCCCACCCGAGCCGCGCCGCCACGATGCGGCCGATCGAGGTCTTGCCGGCCCCCATGAAGCCGGTGAGGAAGAGGCGCACGGGAGGAGCCTCACCTCCCCTCCGCGGCGCGCAGCAGGCGCCGGCAGTTGGCCACGAGGTCGCCGCGGCAGACCGCCGCGAGGACGGCCGCCGCGTCGGCGCCGGCGGCCAGCACCGCGGCGACGTTGCCGGCGTCGATGCCGCCGATCGCCACCAGCGTTTTCGCCGTGCCCGCGCGCGCGGCGGTCACGAACGGCAGCCCGACGACCGGGTCGGGCGCCTCCTTGCTGCGGGTCGGGAAGACCGGACCGACCGCCACCACGTCCACCGCCGCGTCCTCGTCGGCCGCCTGGAGCTGCGCCGCGTCGTGGGTCGAGAGCCCGATCCAGGGCGCCTCCCCCACCACCCGGCGGGCGGCGCCGGGGGGCAGGTCCGCCTGCCCCAGGTGCACCCCGGCGACCGGGAAGAGGGCCGCCAGGTCCGCCCGGTCGTCCACCCAGAGGACGGCGCCCTCCGCCGCCGCGGCGGCGAGCGACTCCTCGACCACGCGATACAGCTCGCCGCCTGCGAGGCGTTTGGCCCGCACCTGGATCCAGCGGACGCCGGCGGCGGCGATCCGCCGCACCGCCTCCGGCACCGGCGTCGGGGCGAGGGCCTCGGCGTCCGCGATCGCGTAGATCGGGCCCGGCGCGGCCCCGCCCCGCCGGCTCATGAGGCGACGCGCCGCCGCTCGCGGTCGAGGAAGCGCTCCATGAAGCGGGTGGAGAGCCGGCCGGCGACGAAATCGGGATCGGCCACGATCTTCTGGTGCAGCGGGATCGTGGTCTGGATACCCTCGACGACGAAGAAGTCGAGGGCGCGCGCCATGCGCGTTACCGCCTCGGCGCGGCTGCGGTCGTGGACGATGAGCTTGGCGACCAGCGAGTCGTAGTGCGGCGGGATGACGTAGTCCTCGTAGCCGTGGGTGTCGACCCGGGTCCCGGGGCCGCCCGGGACGTGGAACGTCCGCAGCGGCCCGGGAGAAGGGGTGAAGGTCTCGGGGTTCTCGGCGTTGATCCGACACTCGATGGCGTGGCCGCGCGGCTTCAAGCCGCTCGGCAGCTCGAGCCGCTCGCCGGCGGCGACCAGGATCTGCAGCTTGACGAGGTCGATGCCGGTCACCATCTCGGTCACCGGGTGCTCCACCTGGATGCGGGTGTTCATCTCCATGAAGTAGAAGCTGCCGTCGGTGTCGAGCAGGAACTCGATGGTGCCGGCGTTCTGGTAACCGACCTCCTCGCAGAGGCGGACCGCCGCCTCGCCCATGCGCTGGCGGAGCTCGGGGGTGAGCGCCGGCGACGGCGACTCCTCGATCAGCTTCTGGTGGCGGCGCTGGATCGAGCACTCGCGCTCGCCCATGTGGATGACCCGGCCGTGGCGGTCGCCGAAGACCTGGAACTCGATGTGGCGCGGCTCGGCGAGGTACTTCTCGAGGTAGACCGAGCCGTCGCCGAACGCCTTGTCGGCCTCCTCGCGCGCGGTGGCGAACTGCCCGGGCAGCTCGGCCGGGGTGCCGACGATGCGCATGCCGCGCCCGCCGCCGCCGGCGACCGCCTTGAGGATCACCGGGTAGCCGACCTCGGCCGCCAGGTGTTGCGCCTCGTCGGCGTCGGCCAGCGGCTCGCGGCTCCCGGGCAGGACCGGCACGCCGGCCGCCGCCGCGGTCTGCCGCGCCTTGGCCTTGTCGCCCATCAGGCGGATGACCTCCGGCGCCGGGCCGATCCACGCCACCCGGCATTCGCTCAGGACCTCGGCGAAGTGGGCGTTCTCGGCGAGGAAGCCGTAGCCGGGGTGGACCGCGTCGGCGCCGGTGATCTCGGCAGCCGAGATGATGGAGGAGATGTTGAGGTAGCTCTGCGCCGAGGCCGGTGGCCCGATGCAGACCTCCTCGTCGGCGTAGGTGACGTGCAGGCTGTCGCGGTCGGCGGTCGAGTAGACGGCGACGGTGCGGACTCCCAGCTCGCGGCAGGCCTGGATGACGCGCAGGGCGATCTCGCCGCGATTGGCGATCAGGATTTTTTTGAACACGCTACGTCTTTTTGAAAAACGCTACGCTGGGCGGATGGCGAAGAGCGGCTCGCCGAACTCGACCGCCTGGGCGTTCTGCGGGAAGATCTCGAGGATCACGCCGTCGACGTCCGACTCGATCTCGTTCATCAGCTTCATCGCTTCGATGATGCAGAGCGCCTGCCCCTGCTTGACGCGGCTCCCGATCTGCACGAAGGGGTCCGCCCCCGGCGCCGGCGCGCGGTAGAAGGTGCCGACGATCGGCGAGTTGAGGACGTGCGTGCCGGGGGGGAGCGGCGGCACGTCACCCGGCAGCGCGGTGGCGGCGACGGGCTGGGTCGCCACACCCGCGGGGGCGGGGACCGCCGCCGTAGCCGGCGGCGGCGGCGCGCCGGCGGCGGGCGCCGATGCGGCGTTCCCGGCGGCCGCCTGGCCCTCGATGCGCAGGCGGAAGCCCGCGCGCTCGACCTCGATTCCCGAGAGCCCGCGCTGCGCGACCAGCTCGACGAGTTCCTTGATCTGCTCGAAGGTCAGCAAGGCTCAGGGTCCCCCGCTCCGGCGGCCGCCCGCAGGCGCCGCCCGCACCGGAACTGCGTGGCTCTCTGTACCGCTAGGCGAGGTCTTCGTCGAGGAGCAGGCGCGCCCTCCGCAGCTCGAAGCGGGCCCGGCCGTAGTTCCCGTCCGGACCGAGCACCAGCAGCAAATAGTAGCCGCCGGCGAGCGAGCTTACCATCAGCGTCAGCCGGTCGGTGGTGACCGAGAACTGCTGCAGCTCGCCGACGGCGAGCTCGCGGTGGTCGTTCGAGATCGAGCGCGCCTGGGCGATGAGCTCGGCGGCGAGCAGGTCGAGGTCGAGGTCGGCGGCGAAGCTCACCCCCTCGATCGGGATGCCGTCCCCGGCCACCAGGTAGAGCGCGAGCGTGCCCTCGATCTTCCCCGCGATCTGCGACAGGCGCTCAAGGAACACGGCGCTCGCCTCCGCGCCGCAGGCGCTCGCGGTACTGCGTCAGGAGATACGCCTTGCGCGCGGCGGCCGTGTCGCCGCCGCGCGCCGGATCGGGGCGGTAGCCGGCGAGGAGCGCGGCCGCGTCGAGGCCGGTGCCGGCCGCGGCGACGGACTCCGGCGCGGCAGCGCCCGCGCTCTGCCGGCGGGTGATCTCGTCCAGCGCCTCGCGGGCGCCGCGGCTGTCCGGCTCGCGCCGCAGCACCTCGTAAAAGATCCGCTCCGCCTCCTCGGTATGGCCTTGCTCAAGGTAGACCTGCCCGAGCGTCACGGTCGCGACCGGCGCGGCAGGCCCGGGCGCGGGCGCGACCGGCTCGGGCTCGGCGAGCGCCGGCTCCTCCCCGAGGGCCGCCGCCGCGGCGCGCGTCTCCGCCTCGATCTCGGCGTCGGCTTCGAGCATCGCGTCCCAGAGCGGCGCCCCGGCCGCCGCCGGAGTGAGGGCGGGCACGTCCTCGAAGGAGAAGATCCCTTCCGCCACCAAGGCCGCGAGGTACCGCCGCCGGGCGTCCGCGGTCGCCAGCCCCGCGAAGGGCTCGCCGTTGTCGCCGTAGGGCGCCGCCAGCTCCTGCGGCACGCCCCGCTCCGGCTCGGCCGGCGCCGGCGACCAGGCCGCGGCCGCGACGACCGCCGGCTCGGTCTCCGCCGGCTGCTCGCCCGGCAGCGCCAGCTCGGGCGGCGGCGCGGCGACCGGCGGCAGGTGGAAGATGTCGTCCTCGGCGGGCTGCGGGCGCCCGGGCCGCTCGAGGCCGGCGATCCGCGCCGCCAGCTCCTGGATCTCGGGGTCGCCGCCGTGCAGCAGCCCGTAGAGGTCGAGCCGCTCGCGCGCCTGGCGCGCCTCGCCGGCCTCGATGTGGGCGCGCACCAGAAGCTTGTTGGCGACCGGCTGCGTCGGGTCCTGCCGCACCACCCGCTCGAGCGCCTCGCGCGCCGCCGCCGCCTGCCCGAGCTCGAGATGGCAGCGCCCCTTGGCGACGAGAGCGGAGAGGTACCCTGGCTGCTGCCGCAGCCCCTCGTCGAGCATCGCCAGAGCGTCGGTCAGGCGGCCCACCCGCCGGTACTCCTCGGCGATCTGCAGGAACCCCCGCGAGGAGGGCTCGGCGCGCCAGCGGTCGCGGAGCTGGTCGATGCGGTCGGCGGCGGGGCCGTTGCTCACGCGGTAGTCCCCGAGACGGTCACGCGGGGCAGTCGTCTGGCCGGGGAAAAAAACGCGCTGAGTGGCAAAGTGGGCGCATTATAGCAGGCGGCCCAGGTGCTCCCAACAGTCTGGAACGACGTGAGTTGCGGCTCGGCGAGGAGGGGCCGGGCGCGGCACGGACGCTCCGCGCCCGGGGACGTCAGTTCTCGACCGCGATGTCGACCTCGTCGTCGACCTGGGCGCCGCCGGCGCCGGGCGTGCTGGCCTCGACGTGCACCTTGGTGCGGGTCGCCAGGTTGGCCGAGGTGAACTCCAGCGTCACGGTCGCGATGCCGGAGCTGTTCGTCAGCACCAGCGAGCCGGGGTCGAACTCGCCGGTATCGGCCGTGAAGGTCACGGGCGCGTTCGGGATCGGCTCGCCCTGCGCGTTCGAGACCAGGGCCGTCAGGGTCACGCTCGAGGTCGCGGCGCTCTTCGAGACCGACGTCGGGTTGACGCTCAAGGCGAGCTTGTCCGCCACGTCGCGGATCGTCACGTCGGTCGACACCGCGTCGCTCGCCCCGAGGATCGCCGTGACCTTCGCCGTGCCCGACTGGGCGCCGGAGGTCAGCGTCGCGGTGGCGGTGCCGCTCGAGCCGAGGCTCGGCGTGGAGTCGTCGAAGCTGCCGAGGGTGGTGGTGAGGATGACGTCGCCGCTGGTGATCGGCGTCCCGTCGCTGCTGCGCGCGATGATCGTGATGACGGACTTCCCCGGCGCGCCGCCGCCGGTCGGGATCGTGTTCGGGTTGGCGCTGACCAGGAGGATCGGCTTCGACTCCGTCGTCTCGCCCACCTGGACGTCGACCGTCGCCGTCACCGACCCGTCGCCGGTCGTGGCGCTGACCTTGGCGATCCCGGAGCGGCCGTCGCCGCGTAGCGTGGCCGTGGCGACCCCGCCCTCCTCCACCTGCGCCACCACCGGCGTGATCGTCCCCCGGTCGCTCGAGAACCGGATCTCCGTTCCCGGGTTGAGCGGCTGCCCCGTCGGCTTCCGCCCCACGGCGGTGATGACCGAGGAGCCGTTGAGGCCGATCTTGGTCGGGCTGGCGCTGAGGGTCAGGATGGTCCCCTCGGGGGCGACCGGGGTGGCCTTGTCGCAGGCGGCGGCGAGCAGACCGAGGACGGCGACGGCGGAAAGGGCGAGGCGGTGCGTCATGGCCGGTCGAGTATACGGAGGGGAAAAGCGGTGCGTCTAGGCGGCCGGGAACGGCGCAGGGACGGCCGCGGCGAGCGGCCGTCCCTGGTTCGAATGGACTGCAGAACAGCTACGGCGAGGCGATTCTTCCCTGCCTCTCCTAGCTCGACTCGCTGTTGTCGGTCGGCCCGGTGCACTGCGGGTCGGCCGCGTCGATGAACGTGTCGCCGTCGTTGTCGAAGCCGTCGGTGCACTGCACGACCGGCGGCGGCGGCGGGGTGGACTCGTCGCCGGTGCAGGTCGTGTTCTGCGGCGTCAGGGTGAAGGCGTTGGTGAGCGTCGCCACACAGCCGGCGCTGTCCAAGTTGCGCACCACGACGGTGATCGGCGTCGGGATGTTGCGCGTGCCGCCCGGGATGCCGTCGCCGTTGCCGTCGCAGGGCTCGGTGGCGAAGGTGAAGCTCGAGGGCGGCGTCGGCACCCTGACCACGATCGCGCTCGGCGCCTTCGAGACGATCGGCGCCGCGCTGCCGTCGGGGCCGCCGAAGAGCACCTGCACGTTGGTCGCGAAGTTCTCGCCGCTGATCGTGACCTGGGTATTGATCGCGCCCGACGTCGGGCTGACGCCGAAGATGCGCGGCAGCGGCACGATGTACTGGAAGACGATCTCCGACTCGTCGTCGAAGTCCCCGGTCTCGATGTTGACCACCCGGACCCCGCGCGCCTCGATGAAGCCGCTCGCCGGGCACTGCGTGACCAGCACCCCGGAGGTGCGAATGACGATCTCGGTGCCGGTCACCGAGATCACCGCCTGGCCGATGCCGCCGATCGACACCGCCACCGGCTCGTCGAAGCCCTGGCCGGAGACGGTCACGATGGTGCCGCCGGTCGCCGGCCCGACGGTCGGGCCGATGGCGGTGATGAGCACCCGGTTGCCGTACTTGAAGGCGTCGGCGCGCAGCACGGAGAAGCCGGTGTTGACGTTCCTGACCAGGATGTCGACGAGCTGGTTGACGTTATCCTGGCCGAAGCCGCGGGCCGGCGGCGAGATGACGTTGATCTGGTTGGCGCTCACCGACTCGACGGTCGCCTCGACGCCGTTGAAGTTCTCGGTCGAGGTCCCCTGCCCGAAGAAGACCTGCACCGGCGACTGGAAGCCGGTGCCGATGATGCTCACGCGGGTGCCGCCGTCATTGGTCCCCGAGGCCGGCGACACCGAGAAGATCTGCGGCTGCTGGGTGGTGCCGCCGTGGGTGAAGGTGAAGCCGCGCGGCAGGGTGTCGGTGGCCTGCCCGGTCTCGTTCAGGTTGATCGTCACCGCCACGTCGACCTGCGCCGTCTGGCCGACCGGCACGGTGACGCCGGCCGCCGCCGCGGACGGCGTGCGGACGCGGATGCGGGTCGGGGTGACGGAGAGCACCTGCGCCGTGGCGCCGCCGAAGGTGACGCGCACCGGCCCGTCGAAGCCGCCGCCGATGATGTCGACCGTCTCGCCGCCGCCGGGGTCGCCGGTCCCGGGGCTCAGCGACGAGACGAAGAAGGTCGCCGCGCCCTCGATCCTGACCGTCGCCGCGCCGGCGCTCTGCTGGACCTGGGCGCGCACGGTCGCCGTGCCGACGTCGGTGCCGGGGAAGAGCACCGCCTCGGCCTGGCCGTTGACGAGCTGGAGGGTGACCGTCTGCACGCCTGAGCCCGAGCTGCCGAAGCTGCCGAGCGTGGTCGTGAGCACCACCGGCGTCAGGTCCGGCGGCGGCGCGCCGGTGTCGCTGCGCGTCACCCGCACGGTGATGTTGCTCGACGCCGTGGTCCCGGCCGTGATCTGCGTCGGGTTGGCCGTGACCGAGACGTTGAAGGTGACGACCGGGACGGGCGGGACCGGAGGCTGCGGTGTCTGGGCCGGCTCCGAGGGCGAATCGGCCGAGCAAGCCGCCAGCACACCCAGGACGATCGCCAGGGCGGTCGCGGTCAGCGTTCTCGAATGATGGCGCATTTGTACTTCTCCCGTGCCCTCGCAGGCTCCTTAGGGCTGGAACTGCACGGTCTTGACGAGCGGCTCGCTGATCACTTCCGTGCCCGCCAGCGTCCGGCCGAAGAACCGGATGCGGATGTTGAGCAATACGACGGTGCTGCGCGTCTCGGTGTCGAACCCGAAGTCCGGCAGATCGGAGAGCGGCGGCGTCTGCAACTGCGGCTCGAACATGACGAAGAGACCGTTGATGGTCAGCGTGCCGTTGACCGGCACGACGCCGGGGAAGCGCCGTACCAGCGGCGGCGGCAGGCGCGTCCCGCCGTCGGCGCGGCTGAAGGTGATCTCGATCGTCTGCAGCTCGATGTCCATCAACGAGCTGGTGGTGCCGCTGGGGTCCGCCACCACCGACTGCAGGGTGACGATGGGGATCGACACGCCGCCCACTGCCGCCGAGCCCGACACCGAGAAGACGGCCGGGAAGTCGATCGCGCCGAAGCTCAGGAGCACACCGCCGCTGTCGGTGTCTTCCGTCCGTCCGTTGCAGCTCAGCAGCAAGCCGGCCAGCAGGACCTGCGTGATGACTCGAGTCGTCGTGCGCATTGCGGCTCCTCTGCGGACGCCTAGAGCTTGATCACCCGCGGGGTGATGAAGATGAGCAGCTCCTCGTTCTCGTCCCGGCGCGTCCGGTTGCGGAAGAGGTAGCCGATGACGGGGATGTTCGCGAGGCCCGGCACGCGGTCCTCCCCCTGGTCGGTCGAGACCTTGTAGATGCCGCCGATGACGGTGGTGCCGCCGTCACGCACGATGACGCGCGTGCTCGCCTCCTTGGTCGCGATCGGCGCGTTGGTCGAGCCCGGGACCACCAGGCCGAGCTGGGGCTCGCGCTTGCGGATGTCGATGTCCATCAGAATCGTGCCCTCGGCGGTGACGTGCGGCGTGACGTCGAGGGAGAGCGTGGCGTTGACGAACTGCACGGTCACCGTGTTGTTGGCGATCGTCTGCACCGGGATCTGCAGGCCGCTCTGGATCGAGGCCGGCTGGTTGTTGAGCGTCGCCACCTTGGGCGCCGAGAGGATGTTGATCAGTCCCTCGCCCTCCGCCGCCTGCAGGGCGACGTCGAGGGTGAAGGTGTTGAGGATGTTGCCCAACCGCAGGTTGAGCAAGCCGTTCTCCGCCCCGACCCCCAAGTTGACGTCGCCGCCGCCGGAGACGTTGTTGGGGAAGACCAGGCCGGTGGTGTTGCCGTGGGCGGCGTCGGCGATGGCGTCGAAGCCCCAGTCGATCCCGAGGTCGCGGGTGAAGCGCTTGGTGGTCTCGACGATCCGCGCCTCGATCATCACCTGCGGCTCCGGCGTGTCGAGGTTGTCGATGACCGCCAGCACGGTGTCGAGGAAAGTCGGCAGCTCCTTGATGATGAGAGTGTTGGTGCGGTCGTCGACGATGACGCTGCCGCGCTGCGACAGCAGCCCGCCGCCGGCGCCACCGGACCTGAGGACCGTCGACACCGCCTGGGCGTTGGCGTAGGAGAGGCGCTTGATGACGGTGCGCAGCGGGATCGCGAGGGCGCGCGCCGCCGCCAGCTCCTGCCGCTCGGTCGCCTCCTGGCGCAGCACCGCGACCGGCGCGATGCGCATGATGTTGCCCTCGAGCTCGTAGCCCAGGCCGTTGATGCGCAGGATCTGCTCGAGCGCCTGGTCCCAGGGCACGTTCTCCATCTCGGCGGTTACCTGGCCGGTGACGCCGGGCTGGACGATGATGTTGAGCCCCGAGAGCTGGGCGAAGGTGCGGATGACGTCGTTGACGTCGGCGTTGGTCACCTGCAGGTCGATCGGCTCGCCGACGTAGGTGCGCTCGGTCTCGCCGAGGGCCTGGCTGGCGAAGCTCTCGGCCGGCGGCCGGGCGCTCGACAGCCCGGGCTCTCCCGCCACCGGCGGCTCGATCGGCTGCGGCGGCCGGCGGGTCACCTCGACCGAGCTCGGCGGCGCCTCCTCCTCTTCGATCTGCGGCGTCTGCGCCGCGGTCGCGAAGCTCGCCGGCGCGGTCGGGCGCTCGGCCGGCGGCGCGGCCGCCGGCGGCGGCTCCGGCGCGGCCGGCGACGGCTCGCGGCGCGTCACCCGCGGCGGCGCGCCCTGCGGCGCCGCGAAGCGGACGACGAGCGCTTGCGGCGTGCGCTCGATGCGCGGCAGGAGGCGCGTGTTGAGGTCGAAGACCACGCGCGCCACCGGCTGCGGCGCCGGCTTGAACTGCGCCACCCGCACCCGCGCCACGGCCCCGGTCGGCAGCGCCACGCTGGGCGTCGTGCTGCGGTTCATCACCCCCGGCAGGTCGATGACGAAGCGGGTCGGCTGCTCGAGGAGGAAGGTGGAGTAGGGGAACTCGCCGTCGCCGGCGAGGCGCACGGTGGTGCCCGCGTCGCTCGCCGCCGCTTCGACCGCATCGAGGCGGGTGGCGGCGTCGCCGTGCGGGGCCGGCGCCACGGCCGGCGCCTCGGCGGTACCGGCGGAAGCCTCTTCGGCAGCGGCCGGCGCCGGCTCTTCCGGCGCGGCGGCGGGAGTCTCCTCGGGCATGCGCTCGAAGCTGAGGGACGGCGCGGCGGGCTCGGCGGGCGCCGCGGCCGCGACGCTCTCCTCGAGCGGCATCAGCCGGAGCTGCAGGCGCGGCCCGTCGGCGGTCACCGCATGCTCGACGTCCTGGCGGGTGGCGACCAGCAGCCGCGTCAGGGGACGGTTCCCCTCCTCGCTCTGCTGCACGTCGATCGAGGCCACCAACCCCTCCGCCGGCGCGAGGTCCGCCACGGCGGCGGTGGCCACGGCGTTGGGGAGCTCCAGCACCACGCGCCCGTCGGGGTCGCGATAGCTGGTCCAGACCAGCGGACCGCTCGCCTCCAGGTTGACGAACGCCTCGGGCGCCCCTTCGGCGATCTCGAGCGCGCGCACCTGGATGGGCGCGGTGGCGGCGCTCGCGGCGGGCGCGGTGGCGGGCTCCGGAGAAGGAGTGGCCTCGGCCACCTTCACGGGCTTGCCGGAGGCGCAGGCGAGGGCGAGCGCCACCACCAGCATCGCGCTCAGCCGCATCGGCCTTCGCCACTCAGCAGCGCATTCCGGACTGACCACATTCCCCATGGCACTCGCCTCCCTTTCGGGAAAGATCCATCCCCTACGCGGGGTTGAGCTTCTTGACCACTTCGCGGAACGGCTTCAAGGCGGTCGGGTCTTGGACGATCTGCTTGAAGACGACCTCGTCGTTGCTGATGCTCACCACGTCCCCGTCGTAGAGCTGGTCTCCTTCCTTGACGAGATAGCTCTTCGCCTGGTTGGCGGCCTTGATCTGCGCCACGTACCCGCGCCGGGTGCGGAAGATCCCGGTCAAGGTGATCTCGTCGATCAGCAGGCCCGGGATGCCGTCGGGCCGCGGGCCCTTGAACTGCGTCTGATCGGTCGGCGTCAGCAGCGACTTGAACGGGTCGCGGCGGTTGCCGGGGTCGTAGCTGTATCCCTCGCCCGAGAGGACTTCCTCCTCCTCCTCCAGGATCTGGTCGATCCCCTCCGTCTGGGACTGGGCAGGCGGCTGCGCGCGCGCGGCCGGCGGCGGCTGCGCGACGGCAGCGACCGCCAGCCAGCCCAGGATCGCGCAGCTCACCAGGTACGAACGCTTCATCCAGTCTCCTTGCGCGCTCAGCCGCCGGGCGGCGGCGTCAGCACGGCCGGCGTTCCGGCCGCCGCCGTGCTGGGCTGCTGCGGCTCCGGCTCCTTGTAGACGAACGTCTTGGCCTTGAACTCGGCCTGGATCGTATGGCCGCCCTCGCTCTGCACCGGGTGCGCCACGATCGCGAGGTCCTCGATGTTGATGATGCGCGAGAAGCGCCCGATCTTGTCGAAGAGCAGGGCGAGGTTGTGGTAGGTGCCGTCGACCGCCACCTGGATCGGCCACTCGCTGTAGAAGTCGCGGTCGTTGAGCTGCTGGGCCGGGGTGAAGCGCTTGAGCGTGAAGTTGCCCTGCTCGGTCAGCGAGCGGATGCGGCGCAGCAGGTCCGGCGTGTTGCGGCGCGCCGGCAGGATGCGCAGCAGCTTGTCGAGCTCGAGCTCCAGCTGGCGCACCTCCTCGCGGAACTTCGGCAGCTCCTGGCGGGCGGCCCGCCCTTCCTGGATCTTGTTCTGGAGCTCGGCGAGCTTCGCCTCCTCCGCCTCGTACTCGTCCACCCGCGGCTGCACCACCCGCC
>JBIOUG010000195.1:0-200361 GCA_044866775.1 Thermoanaerobaculia bacterium
CCGAGCGGCGCGCGGATGCCGGTGGAGAGCATCTCGGTGCGGGTCTGGATCGGCATCCACCAGATGTTGGGCATCCCGGGGTAGGAGAGCTTGGCGTCCATCTCGGCGATCAGGCCGTCCCAGGTCAGCCCGTCGCGCCACTCCTCACGCGGCTTCAGCACGATGACGGTCTCGACCATGCCGATCGGCGCCGGGTCGGTGGCGGTCTCGGCGCGGCCCATCTTGCCGAACACCGAGACCACCTCGGGGAACGCGCGGAGCTTGCGGTCCATGTCCTGGAGCACGCGCACCGCCTCGCTCGACCCCATCCCCGGCGGCGCGGTCGGCATGTAGAGGATCGCCCCTTCGTGGAGCGGCGGCATGAACTCGCCCTCGAGCGCGAGGAAGGCCGGGACGGTCGCGATCATCGCCAGCGCCGCCGCCACCACCACCGCCCAGCGCCAGCGCACGACGAAGCGCACGACCGGCGTGTAGAGGCCGATCAGCCAGCGGTTGACCGGGCTCGCCTCCTCGCGGCGGATGCGGCCGCGGATGAAGAGCGCGGCGAGCGCCGGGGTGAGCGTCACCGCGAGCAGGGCGCCGAAGCCCATCGAGTAGGTCTTGGTGAACGCGAGCGGCTTGAACAGCCTTCCCTCGACCCCCTCGAGCGTGAACACCGGCAGGAACGAGACCGTCATCACCAGCAGCGAGAAGAAGAGCGACGGCCCGACTTCCTGCATCGCCGCGACGACCACCGCCCGCCGCTGCTCGAGGCCGCCGGCGGCCTGCCAGCGCTCGAGCCGCTTGTGGACGTTCTCGATGACGATGATCGAGGCGTCGACCAACTCGCCGATCGCGACGGCGATGCCGCCGAGCGACATGATGTTGGCGGTCAGCCCGTGATACGACATCGGGATGAACGAGAGCAGCACCGCCACCGGCACGGTGACGATCGCCACCAGCGAGCTGCGGGCGTGGAGGAGGAAGACGAAGATCACCAGCGAGACCACCAGCATCTGTTCGACCAGGGTGCGGTTGATGGTGGCGATCGACTCGCGGATCAGCCCCGAGCGGTCGTAGGTGACGACCAGCTCGACCCCCGCGGGGAGGCTCGCGCGCACCTCTTCGAGGCGCTCCTCGACGGCGTCGATCACCGCCAGGGCGTTTTCGCCGTAGCGCATGACGACGATGCCGCCGACCGCCTCGCCCAAGCCGTCCAGCTCGGCGAACCCGCGGCGCGGCGCCGGCCCGAGCCGCACCTCGGCGACGTCGGCGATGCGCACCGGGACGCCGCTTTCGGTAGCGCGCAGCGGCACCAGCTCGAGGTCGCGCCGGCTCTTGACCCAGCCGCGGCCGCGCACCATGACCTCGTGCTCGGCCAGCTCGAAGACCTGGCCGCCCACTTCCTGATTGGACTCGCGGACCGCGCGCACCACCTCCTGGATCGGGACCCTGAACGCCTCGAGCTTCAGCGGGTCGACGACGATCTGGTACTCCTTGACGAAGCCGCCGACCGAGGCGACCTCGGCGACGCCGGGGACGCTCTCGAGCGCGAAGCGGACGTTCCAGTCCTGGAGGCTGCGCAGCTCCTGGAGGTCGAGGCGGCCGCTCTTGTCGACCAGCGCGTACTGGTAGACCCAGCCGACGCCGGTGGCGTCGGGGCCGAGGGTCGGCGTCACCCCTTCGGGCAGCCGCGCCCGCGCCTCGTCGAGGTACTCGAGCACGCGCGAGCGCGCCCAGTACAGGTCGGTGCCGTCGTCGAAGATGACGTAGAGGAACGACATCCCGAACATCGACTGGCCGCGCACGAAGGCCACCCGCGGCGCCGCGAGCAGCGCGGCGGCGAGCGGGTAGGTGACCTGGTCCTCGACGATGTCCGGGCTCTGCCCCGGCCATTCGGTGAAGACGATGACCTGGACGTCGGAGAGGTCGGGGATGGCGTCGAGCGGCGAGCGGGCGAGCGCATACCAGCCCCAGACCGCGAGCGCGGCGACGAACAGCACGGTCAGCCACGGGTTGGTCGCCGAGACCGCGATCACGCGCGCGATCCAGCCGGCGCGCGGCGTGTCCGCGGGCGGGACCATCAGTCGTCCTCTGGCTCGTGCCCGCCGTGTCCGCCGTGGCCGCCGTGGGCGTCGTGCCCGCCCGGCCGGCCGGACGCCGCGGGTGCGGCGCCTTCGGCCGCGGTCGCCTCCGGCGTCCAGTGATCGAGCGCGAGCTTGAGGCGGGCCTCGGCGGCGATCAGGAAGTTGCCCGAGGTGACCACCACGTCGCCGGGCTCCAGCCCGTCGAGGATCTCCACCCACTCGCCGGCCCACTGGCCGAGGGTCACCGCCTGCGGCCGCAGCCGTCCGCCGCCGAGGTCGCGGAAGACGTAGCGGCGGTCGCCGGCGTAGAGGACCGCCTGCTCGGGCACCGCCAGCCGTTTGCCGAGGGCGCGCTCGAAGGCGACCTCGGCGTACATCTCCGGCTTGAGCGCGAGGCCGGGGTTGCGCAGCTCGATGCGCACCCGGCCGGTGCGGGTGGCGCCGTCGAGCCAGGGGTAGACGAACGCGATGCGGCCGGCGAAGCTCCGTCCCGGGAGGTAGGGAAGAGTGACCTTCGCCGGGGCGCCGACCGCGAGCAGCGCCAGCTCCGACTCGTAGACCTCGGCCTCCACCCATACCCGGTCGAGGGCGGCGATGCGCAGCAGGCGCATCCCGGGTTCGACCGCGGCGCCGGCGACCACGTCCTTCTCGATCACGTGGCCGGAGGCCGGCGACAGGATCGGGACGCGCTCGAGCGGCGCGCGGCGCGCTTCCAGGTCCTTGATCTGGTCCGGCGCCAGGTCCGACAGGCGCAGGCGCTGGCGCCGCGCCTCGGCCAGGAACTCGCTGCTCTCGGAGGAGCCGACCATGCGCGCCATGCGCTGGTTGTTGGCCGCGGTCAGGAACTCCTGCTGGGCCTCGAAGAGCTCCGGGCTGTAGAGCGTGAACAGCGGCTCGCCCTGGCGCACCAACTGGCCCGGGCGGTCGACGTAGAGCTCGTCGATCCAGCCGCCCACCTTGAGCGTGACGTCGGTCAGACGGGTCTCGTCGTAGGTCACCTTGCCGACCGCGCGCACCGGCACGGCGAGCGTCCGCAGCTCCGCCCGGGCGGTGGTGACGCCGATCTGCTGGCGCCGCCCGGCGTCGAGCACGATCTCCCCGCTCGCGATCTCCCGCCGGAACACCGGCACCAGCTCCATCGCGCAGGTCGGGCAGCTCCCGGGCCCGGCGTTGCGGACCGAGGCGTGCATCGAGCAGGTGTAGTGGGCGATCTCGTCCCCGGCGGCGCCGCCGGCGCTCGCCGCGGCCTCGCGCACCGGCCCGGGGGCGGCGTGGTCGTGGCCGGTGTGTAGAGCCTCCCCCGGGGCCGCGCGGCAGCCGGCCGCGAGCGCGGCGGCGAGGGCGAGGGCGACGAGCGTGAGGTCGGCAATGCGTGCGTTCATCGGTCCCTCCTCGGATCACTGGGATTGCGCGGCTCGTCCTCGGCGAGGGGTACGCCTGGCGGGAGAGCCCGGCGGGCGGAGCCTCAAAGGCTCGCGGGGAAAACGGCATAGCCCGGATCGTGATCGATTCATAAGCACAGGTGCGCGCAGCAGGCGCGAGGGGGACGAGCTAGGCGCGAACGCTTTCGCGCCGGGCTCCAATCAATCTCTAGGAGCGCTTTCCGTCGCGCGACCAGCGCGACGGGCTCCTAGACGGGTTCGTCCGCCGACTCGCGGGTCGAGCCGCTTCCAAATTCTGGAAGCGGCGCCGGGATCGATTCAGGATCTGGACGGCGGAGCGCTCCTTGCAGCCGGCGAAGACGGTCTCGACGACCTCCGCGGAGCCGCGGGAAAGGCCGGAGCTGGCGCGCGTAAACCGCCGACGCCAAAAGATTTGGATCGCGCTCGTGCATCGCCGGCGCGGCGCAGCGCTGCGCGCCGCCTTCCCGTGGCACATGCGTTGCTCATTACAGCGACCAAGCAGTAGACGTTCAAACTCGCCCGCGGCCTGCCGCTCTGGTGGTGGTGTGGGCGCACGAAGGACCCGTCAAGGAAAGGAGCCTTCGACCATGTCCTCGCCGAGCCGTTCGCTTCCGCCACCGATCGCCCTGGCGATCGCAGTCAGCCTTCTGCTCGCCGCCCCCCCTCTGTCCGCGGTCGTGACTTCGCCACCGCCCAACAATTTCCACGTCATCCAGCAAGAGCTCGTGATGTCGGAGATCTCTCTCAAGCTGCCCGTGCCCGCCTACGTGTTCGTCGACGTCCTCGGCACCTTCAAGAACGCTCCGGGCAGCAAGGCCTGCGGCGGCAACAAGTCGGAGGGCGCCGCGCAGGATGCCGACCTCTGCCGCTTGCAGGCCCAGCTCGTGTTCCAGAACGGCTATCTCAAGAAGGACGGCACCGTCACCACGCCGAACGCCACCGCCTACAACGGCAAGCCCGCCGGCATCGAGATCATCGGCCACGTGGGTGACATCGTGCAGTTGACGGTCCAGAACGAGCTGCCGGAGGCGGTCAACGGCGAGGCGATCTCGACCGGGTTCTACGCGCCGGCCGACAACCGGCAGATCGTCCACTGGCACGGCATGGAGCTGGACAACGAGAGCGACGGCACTCCCGTGAGCGAGTTCGGCATCGAGACGGGCGAGCAGCGCCTGTACCAGTATCGGCTCTATCGCCCGGGCAACTACTGGTTCCACCCGCACATCCTGCCGCTGCTCAGCGAGCACCGCGGCATGGTCGGCAGGCTCACCATCAAAGCCTATGAGGAAGACGAGCTGGAAGGGCTCGGCGTCCTGCCGGCGCAGAAGCAAACCGTCCAACTGACCGATTCCCTGGTCGCCAATCAGATCAACCGAATCCAGTTTAGAAACAACGTCCAGTTCAACCTCTACACCGACGAGGAGGTGAACAACCACCTGATGCCGGACATCTCGGCCGATCTCAACAATGACGGCGAGTGCGATCGCGGTGTGCTCACCGGGGATTGCAACGTCAGGGAAGGCGAGCTGGTCTTCGTCAACGGCAAGGTCCCCACGAGCGACAACGACATCTTGACGATCTTCGTCCGGCAGGGTCAAGGCGTACGCATCTCGTTCGTCAACTCCTCGAACGAGCGCTTCTACCGCTTCCGCCTCCTGCTCGAGGGTGAAGCGCCGCCCTTCGGCCCGGCGCTGCAGAGGGGTGGGGCGAACACCGGCCAGTGCTACGCCCCCGGCAGCAGCGTCAAGTTCTCCGGCGCCGATCCGCTCTCCTGCGACCAGGGCCTCCCCCTGTACCGCATCGGCGGCGAGAACGGCCTGCTCGACCACGTGCGCCTCGAGGGTCAGCCCGAGCTCCCGCCGGCCAATCCGTTCGTGCCGCGCCCCTTCGACACGATCATCCGCAGAGGCGAGGACTTCATCGGCATCTCCGAGCGGACCGAGTTCGTCGTCGTGCCCAAGGATCGCGACGGCAACTACCTCGACCCCGGCGAGAGCATGTTCATCTGGACCATCGACTATCCTCACGGCGCCTTCGCTCCGAAGTTCGACAACCTCATCGGCACCGGCGACGTCAGCAACCGCGACATCGCCGCCCGCAAGCTGGTCCGCATCAAGATCATCTCGGACACCCTCGGACTGCCGGACTTCGATCTCGCCGAAGGCGACCCCCTGATGGCGCATCCACAGATCAACCGGCCGTCGGAGGACCTGCGGAACGCCACCGTCGTGCCGTTCTCGGCGGTGCCGCAGGCACTGGATCCGTTCCTCGGTACCCCGTTCCAAGGTCGCGACGTGGATCAGTCCCTCGTGCTCAGCAACCGTATCGAAGACAACCGGCGGTTCCCCTCGATCAACGCCGTCAAGGGAGAGTTCGAAGGTGACGTGGTCAGCGGCGACGAGGTGCCGACCCAGCTCGCCACGCGCTACGCGCATATCGGCGACGTGCTGGAGTTCATCGTCGCCAACAACACCGGCGCCGCGCATCACCCGTTCCACGCGCACGGCTTCTCGTTCCAGCCGATCGCCCTCTACCGATTCAACAACGTCAACCTGGTCCCTGGACCGGACCCGCAGGTCGTCGACTCGGCCACGCTCATCGAGCCTCCGGTCTTCACGTACGACTACAACGAGTTCCTGGACGTCGAGGCCATCCAGCCGGCGCTGGCCCTGAAGTACCGGGTGAAGATCAACGACCGGTTCAAGATCCCCGACGCAACGAAATTCACCGTCAGTCAGTTGCAGGCCAAGTTCCCCTACGACCAGGACGCGCCCTTCGGCGGCGCAGGGGACATGCCGGGCACCGACGCCGAGTTTGGCGGCGCACTGGGCCGTTGGCTGATGCACTGCCACATCCTGCACCATGCGGGCCTGGGCATGATGACCGATTTCTGCATCGCCGAGGAGGGCGCCGCCGACGCGTCGGGCTGCAAGATCGACGTCGATGAGAACATCTACCAGCCGATCCCGTGAGCTGGGGTTAACACCCGCCGCCTGGCCGGCGACGGGGGCTTCGGAGGGCGGCCCGGGAGGGCCGCCCTCGTGCTTGCTCGGCCCACCATGCAAGTAGAATTCGTGGAAACTCCGATCCGTGACACCGGTTGCAAAGGAGTAGCGCCATGACCCAGGGGCGACCCGGCCTTTCGAGCCTCCTCATCCTCGTCATCCTCCTCGGCCTCGGCGTCGTCGCGAAGGCGGCGGACAACGACCGGTCCCAGGTGTTCGCGGCGAAAGCTGGAGAGGCGTTGCGCGCCGCCGCGAACGGCGGCTCGCAGGACAGCTCCCGGCACGCCTGGCTCTACGCGCTGGCGGCCCTGCGGCGGGACCTCGGGGCGGCCGAGCGGCGCCCGGTCTCCGCGGAGAGCCTGCCGCCGCCGGAGATCGCCGCCGACGTCTTTCGCGAGATCTGGCGCTCGCCGGAGGCCCTGAGCTCCGTTCGCAGCGTGGCGTACAGCCCCGACGGCCGCCGCCTGGCCTCGGCCTCGGACGACGGGCTCGTCCGCCTGTGGGACCTCGCCTCGGGCGAAGAGGTCGCCCGTCTCGTGGGCCACGAGGCCCGGGTCTCGACCGTGGTGTTCAGTCCCGACGGCACCCACCTGGTCTCGGGCTCGGACGACGAGAGCGTCCGCCTGTGGGACGTCGGCTCCGGCGCGGAGATCCGCCGCTTCAGCGGCTTCGGCGGGAGCGTCATCTCCCTCGCGTTCAGCGCCGACGGTCAGTACCTGGCCGCGGGGTCCGTGGACCAGGTCATCCGCGTCTGGGAGTTCGCCTCGGGCTCGGAGATCGCCCTCCTCAGAGGCCATGAGGGGAGCGTCGTCAGCGTGGCGCTCAGCCCCGACGGCGCCCGCCTGGCCTCGAGCTCGCCCGACAAGACCCTCCGCCTCTGGGACGTCGCCTCGAGCAAGGAGATCGCCCGCTTCCTGCAAAAGGAGAACAACGGGCCCCGAGTCTGGAGCGTGGCGTTCAGTCCCGACGGCCGCCGCCTGGCCGCGGGCGCGGAGGATCAGAGCATCCGGCTGTGGGACGTCTCCTCGGGCGTGCAGGTCGCCCGCCTCGAGGGCCACATGGCCCGGGTGTGGAGCGTGGCGTTCAGCCCCGACGGCACCCGCCTCGCCTCGGGCTCGGCGGATCGCAGCATCCGGCTGTGGGAGATCCCCGCGGGCAAAGAGGTCTTCCGCCTCGTGCGCCATGAGGCGCTGGTCCGCAGCGTGGCGTTTTCCCCCGACGGCAAGCGCCTGGTCTCCGGCTCGGATGACCGCACCATCCGCCTGTGGGACCTCACCTCGCGCCGGGAGCTCGCCCGCGCCCCAGGGCATCCGGAGCGGGTGTGGAGCGTGGCGTTCTCCCCCGACGGCAAGCGCCTGGCCTCCGGCTCGGACGATCAGAGCATCCGCCTGTGGGACCTCGCCGCGGGCGAAGAGATCGCCCGCCTCTCCGGCCATCAGGGGCGAGTGAGGAGCTTGGCGTTCAGTCCTGACGGCACCCGCCTGGTGTCGGGCTCGGACGACAGGAGCGTCCGGCTCTGGGACCTCGCCTCGGGCGAGCAGATCGCCCGCCTCGTGGGCCACAGGGAGCGGATCTGGAGCGTGGCGTTCAGTCCCGACGGTAAGCGCCTGGCCTCCGGCTCGTCCGACAAGAGCGTCCGCCTGTGGGACATCGCCTCGGGCGAGCAGATCGCCGCGCTGCAAGGCCCTGGAGGGCGTGGGGCCGGCGGGGGCGGAGGCGGGGGCCGCGGTCAGGGCGCAGGCCACGCTCATCACGGCGGGGGCCGCGGTCAGGCCGCCCCGGCCGGGGCCCGCGATTTCGAGCAGACGGAAGAGCTGTTCATTCAAGAGGCCGCGGGGTTCTTCAGCGTGGCGTTCTCCCCCGACAGCCGCCGCCTGGCCGCGGCTGCGCCCGATAAGAGCATCATGTTGTGGGACGTCGCCTCGCGCGAGCCGATCGCCCGCCTCCAGGGCCATGAGCGCCGGGTCCTGAGCGTGGCCTTCAGTCTCGACGGCGCCCGCATCGCCTCGGCCTCGGAAGATGGGACCGTGCGCCTCTGGGACGTCGCCTCGGCGCAAGAGATCGCCCGCCTGCGGAGCGAGAGCGCGGCTCCGTTCTGGAGCGTGGCGGTCGGCCCCGACGGCCGCCGCGTGGCTGCGGCCTCGGAAGATCGGAGTATCCGCCTCTGGGACGTCGACTCCGGCAAGGAGATCGCCCGCCTCCAGGGCCATCGGGATCGCATCCGGACCGTGGCGTTCAGCCCCGACGGAACTCACCTGGCCTCGGGCGCGGACGACAGGAGCATCCGCCTCTGGGACCTCACCCCCGGCGAGCAAGGCGGCGCAGACCGGCGCGCGTACTTCGAGCAGGCTCCGACCGTCGAGAGCATCTACCAGGCCTCGCTCTACCTGCTGGGCTACCGGCTCGACGATTTCGAGCTGACGCCCGAGCCGCGCCCGTTGTTCCTGGCGCCGGTCGGCGACTTCCGGTTCCCCGAGCGCCGCGGGTACTGGATGCTCGACCAGCCGCGTCCACCGGACAAGGACCCCGTGGCGTGGATGGTGGAGGCCATGGAGGCGTCCGAGCGGCGGTGAATCCTCGGACGTGAGGAGTCGCTCCGCGCTTGATCCGCTGCCCGGGCCGGTCTACCGTGGAGCGGCCACGAAGGGCTCGGTCGCTGCGGGATAAGCTCCGGCGCCGATGACCGACGCCAACCCGCGTGCCGTGCTCGCGGCGGTCGCCGCCCGCCGCCTGCGCTGGACGCTCTTCGCGGTCGGTCTCGCTCTCTCCGTCGCGATGGTGGCGCGCAGCCAGGTCGGGGGCGATCAGCTCAACCTCCTCGCCCGCGGCTGGCTGCTGGTCGAGGAAGGGGTCTGGGTGCCCTACGGCAACCCGACCTCGAGCGGCGGCGCGCAGCCGGGCGGCCTCACCTCGCTCCTCGTCGCGCTGCCGCTCTGGCTCTGGCGCGACCACCGCGCCGCCTCGGCGCTGGTCCTCCTCACCCACGTCGCGGCCTACCTGCTCCTCGACCGCACGCTCGCCCGCGCGCTCACCCCGTGGGGGCGGGTGCTCCTCGCGGTCCTTTACTGGCTCAACCCCTGGCGGCTCTACTTCTCGGCCTTTCTCTGGAACCCGAACTGGCTCTTCCTGCCGGCCGCGGTCCACCTCTGGAGCGCCGCGGCGCAGCGCGAGCGGGCGCGCTTCGGCGCCTCGTTCGCCCACGTCCTGGCGCTCGGCGTCGCCTTCCAGCTCCACGCCTCGTTCGTGCTCCTGGTCTTCGCCTCGGCGCTCCTGCTCTGGCGGCGGCGCCTACGGCTTCACTGGCCGGGCGCCGTCGCGGCGGCGCTGGTCTCGCTCGCCGCGCTCATCCCCTGGGCCCTCCAGGCGAGCGCCGACGCCGGCAGCCTGCCGGTGCAGAAGGGCTTCCTCGGGCGCGGGCTGCTGCTGGTCCAGCCCATGCTCAAGGGGCTCCTCTACTGGCTGCGCTACGCCTCGCTGTCGCTTCCCAAGCAGGTGACGCGGTTCGACTTCGCGCCGGCCTTCGGCGCGCAGGTGGACGCCTGGCTCGATCCGCTGGTCTCCGGCCTGACGCTCGCCCTCGGCGTGACCCTCGTCGTGCCGCTCCTCGCCAACTGGCGGCTCGGGCGGCGGTGGCTGGGTTTGCGGCGGCGGGGCGCGGGCGGCCGGCGCACCGGCGGCGACGGCCCGCGCGCCTTCGTGCGGCGCCTCGTGCGCCACCCCGCCCCGGCCCCCGCCGCCTCGTTCCGCGGCTGGCTGGTGAGCTACACCGGCTGCTGCTTCGGCGCCGCCGTCATCGCCTTCGCGCTCGCGCCGACCACGATCATGATGTGGCAGGGCCTGCTGGTGCTGCACGCAGCGGTGCTGCCGGTCGTCCTCTGGGGCGAGGCGCTGGCGCGCAGCCGCCGGGCGCGCATCGCGGTCGCCGGCGCCTGGGCGTGGGCGGTCATCTCCATCCTCTGGCTGCTGCTGATGGCGGTGGGCAGCCCCCACTACCGCTGCGGCGGCGAGCAGCCGCTCCAGCTCGACCTCCGCCACGACCACCCGATGCTGCACCAGCTCGGCATCCACCGCAGCTGCCCGGTGCCGGTCCGCCCCGACGCCTGGTGGCCGGACGTCCTCCCCGAGCCCGGCGGCCAGGTCCGCGGTCCGGGCCGCAGCGGCCGGCCGGGAACCGGCGGCCTGCCGCCCTGAGGCCGGGCTGCGGTTGCGCGGTTCCGGTCCCAGCTCGTACAATCTCTGCGTACCTCATTCTCACCAGAGCGGTTCCGGGTCGCCCCGCCGCCAGCCGTAGGAGTAGCTTCGCCATGCAGCACGCGCCTCGTGTCGTCCTCGCAGCCTTCGCCGCCCTCGCCGCCGCCGTCTGCCTCTCGCCCCGCGCCGCCGCCGTCGAGTTCCCGCCCATCACCGACGAGGAGCGGGCGCTCAAGGCCGTCGCCGGCGAGCCCAACGCCCCGGCGGTCGTGCTGTCGAAGAACGCCGAGTTCTGGTTGATGGACCTCTCGCGCCAGGACGTCTCCTCGCGGCTCGTCTCGCGCGTCCGCATCAAGGTCCTGACCGAGCAGGGGAAGGGGATGGGCGAGGTCGAGATCCCGCACAGCAGCTTCGTGCGCTTGAACCGGCTCGAGGGCCGGACCGTGCTGCCCGACGGCCGCGTGCTGCCGCTGCCCAAGGAGGCCCGCTTCGAGCGCCGGCTCTCCCGCTCCGAGAAGCGCTTCGTGACCTCGGTCGCCTTCCCGAGCGTCGAGGTGGGAGCGATCCTCGACTACGAGGTGGAGCTGCGGTTCGACACCTTCTACTACCTCGAGCCGTGGTACCTCTCCGAGGAGATCCCGGTGCGGCGGGCCGAGATCGTCTACCACGTCCCGGCCGAGATGGGGGTGCAGGCGTGGAGCCGCGATCCGTTCAAGGCCGGCCTGCGCACCGAGACCTCGCGCGTCGCCGGCGGCGGCTCGAAGGTGCGGGTCTGGGCCGAGAAGCTCCCGCCGATCGCCGACGAGCCGTTCGGCCTGCCGTTCGAGGACCTCGCCACCCAGACCCTGCTGCTCCCCGCGGTCTACGCCGACGAGGTGCTGCACTACCCGCTGATGAAGGACTGGGCGAGCACCAGCGACCTGATCCTCAAGGAGCAGTACGACAAGGCCCGGCGCAAGGACGGCGCGGCGCAGCGCAAGGCGCGCGCGCTGGCGGCCAAGGGGACGCCGCGCGAGAAGGCGACCGCGCTCTACCGTTTCGTCCGCGACGAGATCGCCAACGAGGACCTCGAGGGCGTGACGCTGCGCGACGGCGCGACCGTCGACGGCGTCCTCGCGCGCGGCAGCGGCGACTCGGCGGAGAAGGCGCTGCTGCTCGAGCAGATGCTGCGCGCCGTCGGCGTCAAGGCGCAGCCGGTCTGGGCGGCCGAGCGCAGCCGCGGCACGATCGATCCGCAGATCGCCAACCCGGGCTGGTTCCACCGCGTCCTGGTGGCGGCGGACCTCGGCGGCGAGCGCGTCTTCCTCGACCCGTCCGACCGCGCGCTCGGCTTCGGACAGCTCGATCCCGACCTCGAAGGCACCGCGGCGCTCATCCCCGATACCAAGAAGCCGGAGGGGCTGACGCTGCCGGCGACGCCGTTCGACCACAACCGGCGGCGCGCCACGGTCGATCTGGCGCTCGACGACGCCGGCGTCGTCTCCGGCACCGGCACGCTCCTCCTGACCGGCCACCACGCCTGGTCGAGGATCGGCTGGCTGGAGAGCCGCGAGCAGGAGCTCGAGGCCTGGAAAGAGTGGCTGCAGGAGTCCTTCGCGGAGTTCCAGGTCTCCGAGGTCAAGGTCGAGGAGTCGGTCGAGGACCGCACCGTCCGCCTGACGTGGGCGATGGCGCAGCGCGCCGAGGAGTCGCTGGGCGACGAGGTGAGCCTCAAGCCGAGCGCTCCCCTCGGCCCGACGCAGCAGCCGTTCGCGCTGCCGGCCGCGAGCCGCCGCTCGCCGGTGCTCTTCAGCTTCGCCGACCGCGACGAGGTGGAGCTCAAGCTACGCTGGCCGGCGGGGTGGAGCCTCGACGTCCGGCCGCAGCCCGTGCGGCACGACGGCGGCCTCGGACTGCTGGAGGCGACGCTCGAGGTGGACGCGGCCGGCCACGCGCTCACCTACCGGCGGGCGGTGGAGATCCGCGAGCGGCAGGCGACGAGCCGCGAGCAGTACGAGGCCGTCCGCTCGCTGTTCGCGGCGGTGGAGAAGAGCGATGCGCAGGCGCTGGTCCTGGTTCGCCGGTAGTCTCGTTTTCGGGCTCGCCGGCCTCCCCGCCCCGGCGGGCGCCGCCACCATCGTCGAGAAGGCGGTGGCGATCGACATCCGTCCCGACGGCGCCGTCGTCGAGCGGACGCGGCTCGCCGTCCGCCTCGACGATCCGCGCGACCTCGACGCCTGGTCGCCGTACCCGATCTACATCGACGACCACCGGCTCTTGACCAGCGTCGCCGCCTCGGCGCTGCGTCCGGACGGCCAGCGCCTCGAGGTGCGGCGCAAGGACCTCGACACCGTCGAGTACGCCGGCGAGGACGTGCTCCACAGCTCGCAGAGCTTCCGCACGGTGAGCTTCCCGGCGGTGCCGGTCGGCTCGGTGCTGTCGCTCGACTACACGATCGAGGAGCGTCCCTACTTCCGCTCCGGCTTCGTCGCTCTCGCCGGCGCCGAGCCGATCGAGCGCCTCACGGTCGAGGTGCGCGGCGGCGGCGCCGGCTGGCGCTGGCGGCTGGACGGGTCGCTGCCCGGCGTCGCGGTCCGGGAGACGGCGGGCGGCGTGACGCTGACCGGCGAGCGGCTGGCCGCGGTGGTGCCACCCCAGCTCGCTCCCGAGGAGGCCGACTCCGGCGCCGTGCTGCGCTATGCCTGGGGCGAGGAGCGCGACTGGGCGGGCGTCGGGCGCTGGTACCAGTCCCTGCTGTGGCAGGTGCCGCGCGCCGACGAGGCGGTGCGCCGCCGCGCGCGCGACTTGATCGCG
The DNA here is from genome assembly GCA_044866775.1 of Thermoanaerobaculia bacterium. Lineage (GTDB taxonomy): Bacteria > Acidobacteriota > Thermoanaerobaculia > Multivoradales > UBA5704 > DASUNQ01. The sequence goes on from JBIOUG010000195.1 coordinate 13,459, forward strand.
GGCATTCCCGGGCGCCGCGAGCGGCTTGCCGCGCTCCTCGACTTCGCGCGCCGCCAGGTGCGCTACGTGGCGGTCGAGGTCGGCATCGGCGGCTACCGCCCGCACGCTCCGGCCGAGGTCCTGGGGCGCGGCTGGGGCGACTGCAAGGACAAGGCGCTGCTCCTCGTCGAGCTGCTGCGCGAGGCCGGCATCGCGGCCTATCCGGCGCTCATCCGCGCCGGCGAGGAGGGGCGGCTGGACCGCGACTTCCCGAGCGTCGACCAGTTCAACCACGTCATCGTGGCGGTGCCCGCCGAGGGGCTGGGGCTTGCCGCTGACGACCCGGTGGCCGGCGGCTACCTCTTCCTCGACGCCACGCAGACGCAGGGCGGCCTGCGTTGGCTCTCGCCGTGGACGCAGGATCAAGAGGCGCTTGTCGTGCACGGCGACGGCGGCGAGCTGGTCAGGACGCCGATCCGCCAGGCGGCCGAGGCGCGGCGCGCGGAAGTCGACTTGACGGTCGACCGCGCCGGCGACGCCCGCGGCGAGGTGCGGCTCGCCCTCTCGGGCGACGTCGGGGCGCAGCTCGTCGCGCTCCACGGCGCGGGGCCGCCGGAGCCGATCGAGAGCCTCGGCCGCGAGCTCTTCGGCCGGCTCCTCCCCGGCGCCGCCCTGCGCGACCTGCGCTGGGCGCAGCAGACCGGCGACCTGCCGCAGTTCACCTTCGCCGCCAAGGTCGAGCTGCCGGGGCTCCTGCCGGGCTTGGCGGAGAGCGCGGCCGCCGGCGGATCGATCTCGCTCCAGCTCCCCGGCGGCCCGCTGAGCCCGGCGCCGTCGCTGGTCGAGGGGCGGGCGCTGCCCGTCGTCGCCTCGCCCGGCCGCCAGAGCATCTCCTGGAAGCTCACGCTCCCGGCCGGCTGGTGCCCCATCGCCGCCCAGGACGACGGCGTCGCCAACAGCCTGGGCAGCTTCCGCCAACGGGTGGCGGACGGCGGCGGCAGGGTGACGATCGAGCGCACGACCGAGGTCGCCGGGCGGTGGATCGAGCCGGCGTCCTTCCCGGCGCTCAAGGAGCTGGCCCTGGCCGAGCACCGCGGCCTGAAGCGCCGCGTGCGGCTGGAGTGCCGGGAGGCGAAGTAGAGGCAGCGGAAGGCAGTCCGCGGGAGGGGCGGCATGGACAAGACCGACGTCGCCAAGAGCGGCATCGGTTTCGGCACCGCGCTGGCGATCGCGATCTCCTGGTCCCAGAACAAATCCATCCTCTGGGCCATCCTCCACGGCGTGCTCTCCTGGTTCTACGTCATCTACTTCGCCATCGTACGCGACTGAGGCGGCGGGTCCGGGCGTGACGGCTCGGCCGGGCTGAATCGCGAGCCGCGGCGACGGGATGGAGGCATCCGGCGGCTGAATCGCGGGCCGCGGCGGTTGCATGGAGGGTTGCGGCGGTCGAATGGAGGCATTCAGCGGCTGAATGGAAGGATTCTCCGGCCGCTGGAGGCATTCCGTGCAGAATCCTTCGCTGCAACGGGAGAATGGCTCCATTCCGCCGGTGCACCGGCCCCGCCTCCTCCGCCGCGCCTCCCGCTCGAGCCCGGCAACCGCCTGGAGAAGCTGCGAGGGGATCGTAAGAAGCGGCCCATTCCCCGAAAGAAGGGGCGCATTCTGTGGAAGAAGGGCCGCTGCACGAAAAGAAAGCGGCGGCTTCTCTGGGAGAAGCAGTGGCTTCTCCGGATGACGCGCAGTCGAGAGTCTTCCTTGAAAGGGAGACGGATCTAAAGGAGGCCCTCCAATGTCCCGCCCACTATGGGATCAGTTACCTGATAGCTACAGCAGGTGTGAACAATGCAGTGGTACGGGCGAGATCGATTGCCGCTGGTGCGCAGGGAAGGGGACGGTCGTCGGCCCAGACCGCTATTTATTTGCTCGCACTATAGGCCGCCGCTTTGGCCTGAAGAGCTGCGGCACTTGTCGCGGTAGCGGTAAGCAACGCTGCCCCAATTCCGCATGCATTTCCGGGAGTATCCCGAGAAAATAAAGGCAATCGACGCGCGTTGGTTGGACGTGCACGCGGACAGACCGCCGGAGACAGCGGATGGAACGAGACCAAGTTCTCGCCACCCTTCGGGCCAACCGGGCAGCGCTGAGACCGTTCCATGTGGCGTCGTTGCGGCTCTTCGGATCTGTTGCGCGAGACGAGGCTTCTCCGGGCAGCGACGTCGATCTCCTCGTCACGTTCGAGCAGCCGCCGACTTTCTCGCAGTTCATGGGCCTCCGAATCCTCCTCGAGGATCTCCTTGGCGCTCCAGTGGACCTGGTGACCGAGGCCGGGCTTCGAGACCGCATCCGGTCCATGGTCGAACAGGAAGCCATTCTTGTCACGTGATCAACCAGTCTGCCCACCGCACGTTGCCCCGTCTCAACGATGGTCCTCCGCTTCAAGCGCGCCGGCCCATGCGGCGATGCCCTGCTCAGCAAGCGCCCGATCTTCTTCTGTGCCGCTCTTGGCTAGCCGCTCGAGGTTCCAGCGCCTCGGGTCCGGATGCCGGAGGACGATGAGCGTCACGCGCTTTCCCGGCGTGAGCGCCAAGGGTGTTTAGTCCCGGCGCCGCTCGAGCCCGGACGGCAGCCGCGGTGAAGCGAGAAGCTCGGCGAAGACGCGCCAGCGCTGGTCGGGGCGGTCGGGGGTGCCGCCGTGGGCCTCGACGTGCTGGCGCACCAGGTCCTGGCCGAGGTTGTAGTTGATGACGTAGCTCCGGTAGGTGTCGAAGAAGGAGATGCGCTGGCGCGCGCGCTCGGGGGACATCAGGGCGTAACGCACCAGCCAGTCGGCGGCGGCCGCGGCGTCGATCTCGCCGTCGAGGTAGCGGCGCGCGGCCTCGTTGCCGGCGTAGGAGAGCCGCTGCAGGAGGCTATAGACGCGGTAATACTCCTCGGCCCGCGCCGGGTCGAGGCCGGCGAGCGGGAACAGGCGCTCGCGCTCGAAGGCCACGCGCTCGGCGCCGGGGAAGGCGACCTCGATGCCGAAGTTGGCGGTCCCCTCGGCGATCAGCGACTGCGGCGAGAAGAGGTTGTAGACTGAGTACTCCACCCAGCCGCGGTCGCGCACCAGGTGCTTCTCGAGCAGGGCGTTGTAGACGTGGTGCCCCGGATAGCCCTCGTGGCAGGCGAGGTCGATGGCGCGGTCGGCGAAGATCGGCAGCTCGGTGTTGACCTGGATCAGGCTGCGGAAGCCTCCCTGGTACCAGTTGTAAGCGCTCCACGGGCGGCCGGTGACGTACTCGACGGTGAAGCTCTCGCCGGCCGGCAGCTCGACGTGTTCGAGCGCGCGGCGCCGGCACTCGTCGATCGCGGCGCGGAAGACGGCGTCGAGGCGGTCGGGCGGGATGAGGAACTGTTGCCGGTACGCCTCGACGCGCTCGGGAAGCGGTGCGCCCGCGGCGCCGACGCCCGGCGGCAACGCGCGCTCCAGCTCGTCGAGGATCTGCTGGAAGTATTCGGCCGGGTGGTGCGGCGCGACCGCGTCGTAGAGGGCCTGGGACTCCTCGTCGAAGGTCAGGCGCTTGCCCGCGAGCATCTCGAGGCGCGCGAGCAACGCGTCGAGCTGCCGCGCGAGATAGGCGTGGCGGAGGAAATGAATGGGGTCGATCGCCGCGGCCGGGTGAGGGCGGCGGTGCTCGACCTCGGTGCGCAGCGCCAGCGCGCGCGTGCGGAGCTCCGGCAGCGGCACCGTCGTCGCCTCCGCCGCCGTCTTCCACTCCACCGGCCCGTAGTAGGCGTCGACCAGGTTGGCGTCATGCCGCCCGGCGGCGAGCACCAGCTTGACGTAGTCCTCGGCGATCTGGTCCATCGAGCGGGGCTCCCGGGTGAGGACGACGGCGGCGCCCGGCTCCTGGCGCGGCGAGGCGCAGGCGGTAACGAGGGCGACGGCGAGGAGGGCTGTTGGGCGGAGGACGGTGAGGCTCGGCATCGGCGCGCGATTGTATCGCCACGCCCGTCACTCGCTGAGCGGCACGTCCTCGCCGGCGATCACCGGCGCGCCCGGCGCCCCTGCCCGGCGTGGCACCTCCCGCAGCTTGCGGACGGGTGAGCGGAAGATGAAGGCCGCGGCGACGAGGCCGCAGGTGGCGCCGACGGCAAGCGCGCCGCGGATGCCGATGACCTCGGCCAGCACGCCGCCGGCGAGGGTTCCCCCGAGTTGCGCCGCCAGGCCGAGGACGCGCACGCTGCCGTTGACCCGACCGAGCCAACGGTCATCGACCAGCGCCTGCCGGATGGTCACGTCGCCGATCTCGAACACGGTCAGCGCGCTGTCGGCGATGAGCTGCTGCGCGATCAGGAACAGGGCGCCGAGCACGCAGCCGTGGGGCGCGAGCGGGATGAACGCGTTGCCGACGGAGACGGCGATCATCGATCCAAGGAGCACCGGGCCGAGGCCGAAGCGGCGGGTCAGCCGCTCGGCCGTCACCGCGCCGAGGAACGCGCTGGCGCCGCCGATCGCGGCGATGACGCCGATCGCCGCCGGCGAGAATCCCAGCACCTGGTTGGCATAGAGCAGGTAGGTCGCGCCGAAGATCCCGAACAGCGCCTCGACCGACGCCGCGGCGAGGGCGATCGGCCGCAGGGTCGGGTGGCGGAAGACGAGGGTGAGACCGTCGCGGATCTCGCGCCGCACCGGCAGGCGCTGCGCGGGCGCCGCCGCCGCCGGCTCCGGCGCCCGGATGCCGCGGAGGAAGAGCGCCGAGACGACGAACGAGACGGCGTCGACGGCGATCGCGATCGGCGCCGTCAGGAGCTGGATCAGGAAGCCGCCGGCGCCGAACGCCGTGAGCTCCGCCGCCGAGGAGCTGGCGGTCAGCGTCGAGTTGGCGGCGAGGAGGTCCTCGCGGCCGACGACGGCGGGGAGGAAGGAACGGTTGGCCACCTCGAAGAGGGTGGTGAGGGCGGCGGCGAGGAAGGCGACGACGAAGAGCTGAGGCAGGCCGAGCGCGCCGAGGACGGCCGCGATGGGGATCGAGGCGAGCAGCGCCGCGCGCCCCAGGTCGGCCGCAACCAGGATCGGCCGCCGCCGGAGGCGATCGACCAAGGCGCCGGCGGCGAGCCCGACGGTCAGGCCGGCGACGAGCTCGAGCGCGCGCAGGATGGCGATCTCGAGCGGCCCGGCGCCGAGGACGAGGATCGCGGTGAACGGCAGCGCGGTGCGGGTGACCAGCGTGCCGAAGATCGAGACGGTCGTGGCCGCCCACAGGCGGACGAAGTCGCGGTTGCGCCAGAGAGCGCTCCTGAAGGCGCGCACGGGGCGAGAGCATATGGGCCGCGGCGGAAGAGCTGACCGCCGGCGGCGCCGGGCTCAGAACCGATACGAGACGCCCAGCGCCACCACCGGATAGAGATCGTAGTCGGCGGCCTCGTCCTCGAGATCGCGCTCCTCCTTGGTGAGCTCGATGTCGAGCAGGGCGCGAGCGGCCGGATTGTTGAGCGGACTCCCGGCAGGGATGACCGGAGTGAGGGTGACGTCGGGCTCGCCCTGGAAGACGACGCCGAGATCCAGCCCGACGTGCCAGCGGCGGCCGGGCGCCAGCGGGTTGCCGAAGCCGAGCCCCGCGTACGGCGCCACCGGGTCCCATTCGACGTTGCCGCGCAGGCTCCCCAGCAGCGCCGCCGGCACCAGCACGTCCCCGATCTCGTAGAGCCCGGAGGGTGGCGTCCGGCTCTCGGCCTCGACCTCGTTGGAGTTGTACACCGCGCCGGCGCTCAGCCGGAACGCCCCGCCTCCCGGGTGCCAGTCGAGGAGCGCCGTGCCGGCGCGCACCCGCGCGGTGGCGTCGTACTCGATGTCGCTCGCCTCGCGCCGGTCGTCATAGGAGCCGGCGTGCGCGCCCAGCCGCAGATGGAGCTGCGGCGCGAGGCCGGCGGTCAGCTCGACGCCCACCCCGAGCGTCCCCGCCCCCGCACCGAGCGCCAGCTCGGCGGCGGCGAGACGCGGAGCGGTGGCGAGCGTCCCCAGGGTGAGGATCGCGAAGACGAGGAGAGGTGCGGACCGGGGCGGCATGCACATGCGCCGATGGTACCAAGCCGCCCGCACGGCTGCCGGCGGCGCGGCGAGCGCGCGGCGCCACTTGACACGCGTGGCCTTAATGGTTTAAAGGTTTCACTTAGAGTCGTCGAATCATCGGCAGGCAAGCGCGAAGCTGCGGCGAGCTCCGAGGTGCCTGCCGTCCTCACGCGAGAGCGACGGCAGCGGAAGCCAAACGTGTTGGGGAGGTAGGAGGGGAGCTGCGCTCCGCCGACCCATCGACAGAGCCGGTCCTGAGAAGACCTGCCACGCCAAACTCACACACTGGAAAGGAGGTCAACCGTGCCGATTACGCGAATACCGAATCCCGGAAGGGACCTCTCGGCAGCAGCCAGCACTTCCGAAGAGGAAGGCTGCTGGGCTGGCTGCTGGGTGGAGGGCTGCTGGGCCGGCTGCTGGGCTGACGCCGCCGTCGAGAGCTCGAGCTCACAGAGTGAAGCCGGCTTCCCGGCCCCAGCGGAGTAACCGCGCGAACCGAAGCTCGTAGGGAACGGTTCGTAGAGCTGTAGTAGTCCCTTGGGTCACGTGGGTGGCACCTTCTCAGGGCCGGCGCCGTCCAACGTGGCTCCACCCAACGCTCGCAACCACCAACGAGGTGGCAATGAGCTCATCCACCGGATCCCCCCCTCTCACGGTAGCGGGTGGCCTGGACGTCGTGATCCTCAACGAGAACGAGGTCCTCATCCAGCACGGCACGCGCTCGCGGCCGTCCGAGCTCCTGCGCGACACCGAGCTGCGCGGGTTTCTCGGCCCGCTCATGGCGCGGCTCGTCGAATCTCCCGCCACGGCCGAAGACCTCCGCCAGCTCGGCCAGCCCGCCCACCAGACCGACGTGCAGCAGATGCTGGACGACCTGCTCGCGGTCGGGATCCTCGCGCCCGCGGCCGAGGATCTCCTGAGCGCCTACCTGCGCTACTCCTTCGGCGCAGCGACGCCACTGGTCGGTCGCTCCGCGGTCCTGGTGGGCGCGGGCCCGCTCGGCGCCCGCATCGGGGCGGGCTTGCTGCAGCACGGGCTCGGCTCGCTGACGGTGCTCGACTCGCGGCAGACGGATGAGGTGTGGAACCGCTTCGCGCCGCTCGGCGTCCAGGCGAACGGCGCGGCGCCGGCGGCGCAGGCCCTGGTCGCCGCGCTCGGGACCAACGGCGGACCGCGGGAGCGGGTACGGGTATGCGAGGTCGGCTTCGACGATCTCGACGGGCTGGAACGCGAGATCGGCCGCCATGACCTGCTCGTCGCCGCCTTCGAGCGACCGCACCTGCGGCTGCTCCACCTGATCAACCGGGTCTGCCTGCAGCTCGAGAAACCCTGGCTCCTGGCGCAGATCGACGGCAGCTTCGGGATCGCGGGCCCGTTGTTCTCGCCGCCCGACACCGCCTGCTACAACTGCTTCCGCACGCTGCTCGACACCACGGTGCCGAGCAAGGACATGGCGGAACGCTATCGCCGCCACCTCGCGAACGGCCGTGATCCGAGCTTCTTCCCGGGGCTGCCGGCACACTGCGACCTCGTCGCCGGCTACACCACTCTAGGCGCGGTTCACTTCCTGGCGCGGCGGACGTCGTTCCTGCTCGGCCGCGCGCTGATGCTCGATTTCGGCGTCATGGGCCTCGACCTCGAGGACGTGCTGAGACTCCCGCGCTGCCCCGCGTGTAGCCGGTCCGCGCCGGCTCTCGAGCCGCCGTTCGCGGCGCGGATCGTCGAGACGGGATCGACTGCTGTCACGACGACGACGCCATGACTCTCTCCGTCGAGCACCTGAACGCGCGCATCGGTCTCTTCGATCCGGTCCTCGGGGGCGGGCGGGAAGGCGAGCGCCAGGCCGTGGCGCGCCTCTACAACCGCCACCTCGGGCCGATTCAGACCATCGTGCTCCACCGTCCGGAGGCGACTGACTTCTCGATGTACACCAGCGCCGCCAGGCACTGCCCGGTCGGCACCTTCTTCCCCCACGTGCTCGACAAGCCCGAGAACAGCGACGTCCTCACGGTCCCCGGGGGAGGAAAGGGCGGGGAGCCGCAACAGGCCCTGCTCGGCGGGCTCGGCGAGATGTCCGAGCGCCTCCTGGGGATGCTCCACTTCCACACCGTGAGCGCCGGCGGGATCGTCTTCGGCACCTGCGAGGAGCTGCTCTCGCGCGGGCTGCGCCCTCTGCTCCCGGAGGAGCTGCCGCTGTTCGCGCCCGAGCAGTTGCAGGCGCCGAGCTTCCCCTACAGCCCCTTCACGCAGGACACGCATCTGGGCTGGGTGGCAGGGACCGACTTGGGGAGCGGCGAGGAGGTGCTGGCGCCGGCGCAGCTCGTCCTCCTCTACTACCGGCGGGGCCGCGGCGAGCCGCCGATCGGATACCCGACGACCGGCGGGCTCGCCTTCCACTCGAGCCGCGAGCGCGCCATCCTCCACGGGCTCTACGAGGTGGTCGAGCGCGACGCGATCAACGTCTGCTGGCACGCGCGCATCCCGCCGCGGCGGATCGTGGTGGATCTCGAGGCGGTGCTCCGCGGCGGCGGCGCGCGCCCGCGCCTGACCGTCGCCGGCATCGAGAGCATCGAGCTGCTGCTCAACACGCTCGACCTGCCGATCCCGGTGATCTCCACCATCGCCGTCGACGGCCAGCGCCCGGACAAGTCGTTCCTCAGCGGCGGCGGAGCCTGGGGGACGCGCACGCGGGCGCTCAGCCAATCGGTCTACGAGCTCGGGCAGTGCCGCAACATCCTCAAGTACCATCGCCCCGTCCAGGGCAAGCACATCCGTTCCGACAGCCCGCTGCACGAGCTGACGGAGTTCTTCGATTCCGTCGTCTATTACGGCTACCGCGAGAACCTGCCGCTGCTCGATTGGTTCCGCCACGACGGCGAGACCATCGAGTGGGAGTCCGTCCCCGACCGGCCGTACGACGATCCCCGCGTCGAGTTGCGCGCCCTGGTCGACGGCCTCAACGCCGACGGCATCCGGCCGATCGCCTTCGATCTCGGCGGCGCCTGCTGGCCCGGCGTGCGGGTCGTCAAGACCCTGTTGCCGCAGCTCACCCAGGCGGGCGTTCCGGCGCTCCCGTTCCTCGGCCACCGGCGGTATTACGAGCTGCCGCGGAAGCTCGGGCGGAGCGACCGGACGCTCACCTATGAGGAGCTCAACCATGCGCCCGTGCCCCTGCCTTAGCCCGGAGCCGCGACGATGAGCGCCATCCAGAGAGAAGGCGTCGGGATGCCGCCCGCCGAGCTGTTCCAGCGCACGCTCTTCCAGACCGTGACGCTGCCGTGGAAGAGCGTCCGCCTGGAGCCGACGACGCTCGACGACTACGCCGGGCGGGCCGCGTCGCAGCGCCTCGCCGTCGGCGAGCTGTACCACGAGAACAGCAAGCTGTTTCCGCAGCACCCGGCGCTGGTCGCCGCCGCGGCGGCGTCACGGTCGGAGACGCGGGCGGAGTTCGTGCGCCGGCGCGCGCAGGCGGCGGCCGGCGACGCCGGCGAGCCGCCGGCGGCGACCGTACCGCTGCTGGCGCTGGTCCGGCGGGCGGCCGGGGCGCTCGACCCGGAGGCGCTCTACGGGCTCGAGCTGCGCCTGGTCGTGGCGGACCGTCTCTGGGCCTGCGAGCCGAGCACGTGCCGCCTGCGGCTGATTCGCGCCCTCGAGCCCGAGGCGCTGACCCGCCTGGAGCGCGCGATCGCGCCCGGCGAGGCGGCGGCGCACCTCGCGGACGGCCGCGCGCTCTTGGCGGTGATCGGCTCGTTCGCCCGCAGCGAGATCCTGCTCGGCAGCCGCGGCTACCGGCGCACGGTGCTCGACGCCGGCCGGTTCGCCGGCGCGCTGGAGGCGTTGCGCGATCCGGGCGGGCCCACGGTCACGCCGGTGCTCGAGTTCTACGACCGCGTCGTCGACGACGTGGTCGAGGTCGACGGTCTCGAACAAGGAACGCTGGCTCTTCTGATCGCCGGAGGCGTCGATGGCAGCCGCGAAAGCCAGGCTCAAGGACATCGTCGAACTGCTGTCCAATGACGAGTGCGAGAGCATAGCGCCGCTCTTCGAAGACGTCGCCGCGGGGGAGCGGTTCTGGGAGCGCGACATCGCGCTCTGCTACAACGAGCACGTCAAGGCGCGGCCGGTGGTGGCCAAGCGGGGACTGAAGGTGGGCGTCAACACGCCGCCCAAGCCCCTGCACACCGGCGATGACTTCGTCTCCATCCCGATCGTCAAGCACCGGCCCGACCGCGGCCGCATCGAGCTGCCGCCGCCGCCCGCGCTGACCCTGGGCCTGGGCGAGGCGCTGCGCACGCGCCGCTCGCGGCGCGGGTTCACCGGCGCCGACGCCTCGCGCGAGCAGATCTCCGGCCTGCTGCACCACGCGGCGGGGATCAACGACCACACGGCGGCCTACGGCTTCTCGACCCTGGCCCGGCGGCCGTTCCCCTCCTCGGGCGGTCTCCAGTCGCCCGAGCTCTACGTCGGCGTGCAGCACGTCGAGGGGGTCGCGCCCGGGATCTATCACTACAGCCCCCAGCGCCACGCCCTGGAGACGCTGCGGGAGGGTGATTTCTCGGCCTTCCTCGCCGCCCACACGTTCAACCAGAGCTTCGTCGAGCAGGCGGCGGTCACTCTCGTCTTGACCGGCGTCTACGAGCGGCTGCGCTGGAAGTACGGCGAGCGTTCCTATCGCTACGTCTGCATGGATGGCGGGTTCCTCGCCCAGAACCTGTATCTGGTGGGCGAGGCCCTCGGTCTCGGCGTCTGCGCGATCGCCGGCTTCTACGACGAGGACTTCGAGCGGCTCTTGCAGCTCAATCCGGTGGAGGAGGTGGTGCTCCTCCTGCTGGCCGTGGGTCGCTGCGCGGGCGACGAGTAGCCTGCCATCATGCTGACGCTGCTTCGGGGCCGGACCGCGGCGTGGCGAGAGGCCGGAGCGCTCGTCGCCAGGCACCGCGGCACCCTGGCGCTCGGCTTGCTGCTCCTCCTCGTCTCGCGCCTCGCCGGCCTGGTCATCCCCCTGAGCTCGAAGTACGTGGTGGACACGGTCATCGCCGCTCGGCGGCTGGACGTCTTGTACTGGCTGGTCGCCGCGGGCGCGGCCGCGACGCTGATCCAGGCCGGCACCGGGCTGGCGCTCGCGCGGCTGGTCGGCATCAACGCGCTGCGGGCGATCAGCGGCGTGCAGCGCGGCCTGCACGGGCACGTGCTGCGGCTGCCGGTGCGCTATTTCGACTCGACCAAGGCCGGCATCCTCGTCTCGCGCGTCATGAACGACCCGGAGGGGCTGCAGAACCTCCTCGGCTCGGGGATCCTCCAGCTCGTGGGCAGCGGCATCACCGCCCTCGCCGCCTTGGCCGTGCTGTTCTACCTCCACTGGCCGCTGACGCTCCTGACGCTCGCGCTTCTCCTCCTCTTCTCGCGCGCCATGGGGGGCTCCTTCAGCCGCCTGCGGCCGATCTACCGCGCCCGCGCCGCCTTGACCGCGGAGGTGACCGGCCGGTTGACCGAGGCCTTCGGGGGAATCCGCGTCGTCAAGACCTACGGCGCCGAGCGGCGCGAGGAGCGAGTCTTCACCGCGAGCATCCACCGGCTGCTGCGGCGCAACGTCGAGGTCACCAAGGTGAACGCGAAGATGACCGCGCTCTCGGCTCTCGCGGTCGGCGGCGTCGGCGTGACGATCATGCTGCTCGGCGGCCGCGCCGCCGTGTCGGGCGCCATGACGGTGGGCGACGTCGTGATGTACGCCGTGTTCGTCAACGTGCTGACCAGTCCGCTGGTGCAGATCGCGGCGGTCGGCGCTCGGCTCAGCGAAGCCTTCGCCGGGCTGGACAGGATCCGCGAGATCCGCCAGGTCGCGACCGAAGAGGCGGCGGACGGCGAGCGGGAGCCGCGCTCGACCGCGCCGCCGGCGATCGGGCTCGAGCGTGTCTGCTTCGCCTACGTGCCCGGCCGGCCCGTGCTGCGCGACGTCTCGGTGCGGGTGGCGGCGGGCAGCACGACGGCGCTCGTCGGGCCGAGCGGCGCCGGCAAGAGCACGCTCATCATGCTGGTCATGGGCTTCGAGCGGCCGGCCTCCGGGCGCATCGTCGTCGGCGGCCAGGACCTGGCCGTGGTGCGCGCCGCCGACCACCGCCGCCAGCTCGGCGTCGTCCTGCAGGAGACCTTCCTCTTCGACGGCACCATCCGGGAGAACATCGCCTATGCGAAGCCGCGCGCCAGCGCCGAGGAGATCCGCCGGGCCTCCCGCGTGGCGCACTGCGACGAGTTCGTCGTGCGCCTCGAGCACGGCCTCGACACCGTCGTCGGGGAGCGCGGCCTCAAGCTCTCGGGAGGGCAGCGCCAGCGCATCTCGATCGCGCGCGCCATCCTCGCCGATCCGCGGATCCTGATCCTCGACGAGGCGACGTCGAGCGTCGACGCCGAGAGCGAGGCGCTGATCCAGGACGGCCTGCGCTCGCTGCGCGCCGGCCGGACGACGTTGGTCATCGCGCACCGTCTGTCGACGATCCTCAGCGCCGACCAGATCCTCGTGCTCGATCAGGGAGAGATCGTCGGGTCGGGTACGCACGCGGAGCTGGTCCGCGGCTGCGCTCTCTATCGCCAGCTCTACGAGCGGCAGGCGCTGGTGCAGGAAGACCGCTTCGTCAACCCGGGCGAGGAGCGGCCGGTGGCCGCGGCGCGCTCCGCCGCGGCGGCGCCGCGCTGGTCATGAGGCTGCGCTCCGCGGCCGCGCGCAGCGGGCCGGCCACCGCGGCGGCGCCGGCGGCGCGACCGATACGCTTTGCCTGCGCGACCCACGTCCTCGACAACGGCCTGACCGTGGTCTTGAGCGAGGACCACTCGGTGCCGCTGGTCGCGGTCCAGGTGATGGTGCGGACCGGCTCGAAGCACGCACCGGCGGGGAAGAGCTGCCTGCCGCACCTGGTCGAGCACCTGTTCTTCCAGGGGTCGGCCCACGTCCCTCGCGCGGCGCACTTTCGGCTCATCCACGAGACCGGCGGCAGCGCCAACGCCTCCACCTGGTTCGACTGCACCAACTTCTACGAGGTCGTCCCGGCGAGCCAGCTCGATCTTGCGCTCTGGCTGGAGGCGGACCGCATGGGGTTCCTGGCCTCCGGCCTGACGCAGAGGAGCTTCGACAACCAGCGCGAGGTCATGCGCCACGAGTGGCGCCAGAACCACCGTAATCAACCCTACGGCGTGGCGATCGAGACGCTGCTCCGCACCGCCTTCGCCGCCGGCCATCCCTACGCCAACCCGCCGGCGGGCCGGGTCGAAGAGCTGGACCGCGTGTCGCTCGACGACGTCGCGGACTTCTGGGAGCGCCACTACGGCCCGAGCAACGCCGTGCTCGTCCTGTGCGGCGATCTGGACGCCACGGACGCGCTGGCGCGGGTGCGGCACTATTTCGGCCACCTCGATCCCCGGCAGGCTCCGACCCGGCCGGCGGCGCCACCCGACCGGGCGGCCGGCGAACGGCGGGCGACGATCGCGGACCGCGTCCATGCGCCGAGGCTCTACGTGCTCCACGAGGCGCCGTCCTTCCGCGAGCCCGAGTACGAGGCGGCCGACGCCCTGACCGTCCTGCTCTCCCAGGGACGGAGCGCCCGGCTGCAGCGTGAGCTGGTGGTCGAGCGGCGCGTCGCCTCCGACGTCGCGAGCTTCGTCTGGCCGACGGTGGAGGTCGGACTGCTCTTCGTCGTGGTGACCGGCCTGCCGGGCGCCTCGATCGAGGATCTCGAGGCCGCGCTCGACGACAGTTGCGGCGCTCTCGTCCACGACGGCGTGCAGCCCGCGGAGCTGGAGCGGAGCCTCACCTGGGGGCGGCTCGCCCTCATCTCGCAGCTCAACCGCGTCGCCGGACGGGCGGATGCCTTCGCCCACGCCACCACGCTCAGGGGCGATGCCGGCTACGTGAACGAGGCGTTCGCCCGCTACGCGGCCGTGACCGCGCCCGACCTCGAGCGCGTGGCGCAGAGGGTCCTCCGCCCGGGTCGCCGGACGATGCTGCGGGTCGTGCCGGAGACGACGCAACCGCGCCGCGTGCCGGCCGGCGTCCAGGCGCCGGGCGGCGGCCGGTGGGCGACGCCGGAGAGTCCCGCGGTGGCCTCGACCTCGACCGGGGCGCCGGAGGCCGCCGGCGCCGGCGCTCCGGAGCCGGGTCGCCGGCGCCCGCCGCCGACCGGCGCGGACCGGCCGCTGCGCCTGCCGCCGGTCTTCAGGCGCGAGCTGCCGAACGGCCTGCGCATCCAGGTCGCGCCGCGCCGGGGCCTTCCCGAGGTGGTCCTGTGCCTGGTGTTCGAGGCCGGCTCCGCGGCGGAGCCCGTCGAGCAGAGCGGTCTGGCGGACCTCACCGCCCGCCTGCTGACCCAGGGCGCCGGCGACCGTGACGCGATCGAGCTGGCGCAGTGGTCGGATCGGCTCGGCCTGGTCATGCCGGTCGGCGTCGATCACGACGTGGCGCACCTCGCCCTGCACTGTCTGAGCGAGGTCTTCGAGGATGCGGTCGAGCTGCTCGCGACCGTCGTGCAGCGGCCCCGGTTCGAGCCCGCGGCCGTGCAGCGGACCGTCGCCGAGCGCATGGCGGTGCTGCTCGGCAGGCAACGCCAGCCGGGGGCCGTGGCCGACGAGACCCTCCTGGCGACCCTCTACGGCGAGCATCCCTACGGCCGCCCCAGCGCCGGCTCGCCGGCGGCCATCGGGCGGCTGCAGCCAGCCGCGGCGAGCGACTTCCACCGCGCGCACTGCGGCGCGCGGCACGCCGTGCTCGCGGTCTGCGGGGACGTCGATCCGGTCGCGGCGCTGGAGACGCTCGAGCGCCGGTTCGCGGGGTGGCACGGGGGAGAGGGTCGCCGCGCGATCGCCGTCGCCCCCAGCGACGGCGCCGGCGGTCCGCGGGTCGTCCTCGTCGATCGCCCCGGCAGCCCGCAGACGGAGATCCGCATCGGCGCGGTCACCACGCCCTATCGCTCAGCGGACACGCTGCCGCTGCTGGTCGCCGACGCGATCTTGGGAGGGAGCTTCAGCTCGCGCATCAATCTCAAGCTGCGCGAGGAGAAGGGCTGGTCGTACGGGGCACGCACCCGGCTGCGGATGCGGCGCGCCGCCGCGCCCTGGCTGCTGCAGGCGGCGGTGGAGCCGCGGCTCGCGACGGCAGCCGTCGCGGAGCTGCTCGCGGAGATCCGTGGCCTGCGCGAGCGCCCGCCGGGCGCCGAAGAGATGCGCCTGGCGCGGCAGTCGCTGGCCTGCTCGCTTTACTCGAAGTTCGAGACCAACGGCCAGATCGCGCGCCAGATGGGCACCGCCGTGGCGTACGACCTGCCGGACGGCTACTGGGAGAGCTATGCGCGCGACGTCGCGTCGGTCACGCGCGATCAGGTGCTCGTGGTCGCCGAGCGCTACCTCGCCGAGCACCGGCTGGCGATCGTCGCGGTCGGCGACGCCGGCGCCGTGGAGGGCGACCTCGAGCGGTTCGGGCCGGTGGAGATCCTGAGCACCCGCCCATGACGGTTGCTGCAATGCCGGACACGCCTGTGATCGCCGAAGCCACGCGGGGGCGGCACACCCTGTTCCGCGGCGTCAGGGTCTTCGACGGCCGCGAGGTGAGCGCCGCCGATTCGGTACGGGTCGTCGACGACCGGATCGTCGAGGTCGGCAGGAGCCTCTCCGCGCCATCCGAGGCGCTGGTCGTCGCGGGCGAGGACCGGACTCTCCTGCCGGGCTTGATCGACGGCCACCTCCACATCGTGGCGCGCGAGGCGCTGAGCCATCTGCTCGCCTTCGGCGTCACCACCGTCTTCGACATGTACATGGACGTCGACCTGCTCGCGGCGCTGCGGCAGGAACCGGCGACGACGGCAGGCTCGCCGCGGGCGGACTTTTACTCCGCCGGGCCTCTGGTCACCGCTCCCGGAGGGCACGGCACGGAGTACAACCTCCCGGTCGCGGCGATCGAAGGTCCGGCGGAGGCCGAGGCGCTGATCGACGAGCTGATCGCCGCCGGCGCCGACTACATCAAGATCGTCTACGACGACGGCGCGCAGTACGGCCTCTCCTTCCCGACGATCACGACCGAGACGATGGTGGCCCTGGTCACGGCGGCCCACGCTCGCGGCCGGATGGTCGTCGCCCACGTCGGCACCCTCGCGGGCGCCCGCGCGGCGATCGCGGCCCAGGTCGACGGTCTGGCGCACGTGTTCCTCGATCGAATGCCCGATCCGGGCTTCGGCGAGCTCGCGGCCCGGCATCGCGTCTTCGTGTCGCCGACGCTCAGCTCGCTGCTGAGCGTGACCGGCGTGGCGCCGGGGGCCGAGCTCGCCGACGATCCGGCGGTCGTGCCCTGGCTCTCGGAGCGCTCGCGCATGAACCTCCGGCACGCCTACCCGGCGCCCACGGGCGTGTCCATCTCCTACGCGGTCGCCGAGGAAGCCGTGCGCCAGCTCCAGGCGGCCGGCGTCCGGCTGCTGGTCGGCTCCGACGTCCCCAATCCCGGCACGGCGTACGGCGCGACGACGCACGGCGAGCTCGAGCTGCTCGTCCGCGCCGGTCTCCGCCCCATCGACGCCCTGCGGGCGGCGACGTCGACGCCGGCGGACCTGCTCCATCTCGACGACCGGGGCAGGATCGCTCCGGGGAAGACCGCGGACCTCCTCCTGGTCGAGGGTGACCCGACGCAGGACATCGCCGCGACGCGCTCGATCGTCGGGGTGTGGAAGCGCGGCGTGACGATCGACCGCGACGCGCTGCGCGCGCCCGCGAGCGCCGGCGCCCGGCCGTCGAGCGCGCCACTCGCGGGCTCGCTCCTGGTGAGCGACTTCGACGCGGGCGCGGCGACGTCGGAGTTCGGCTGCGGCTGGGCGACCTCGACCGACCGCATCATCGGGGGCGCGTCCGTCGCGACCTTCGACGTCTGCCCGGGGGGAGCGCAGGGGACGCCCTGGTGCCTCGAGATCAGCGGCGAGATCCGCGACGGCGCGCCCTTCGCCTGGGCCGGCGCCGTGTTCTTCCCCGGCGCCGCGCCGCTCGCGCCCGCCGACCTGTCGCGGGCCCGCGCGATCACCTTCTGGGCGCGGGGAGACGGCCGGCGCAGCCGGGTGATCCTGTTCTCCAAAGCGCTCGGGATGGTGCCCATCATCCAGTCCTTCGACCCGCCTCGAGATTGGACGCAGTTCCACTTCCCCTTGCGCAGCTTCAGCGGCATGGACGGCCACGACCTCACCGGCGTCCTCTTCTCCGGCGGCCCGGAGCGCGGGCCGTTCCGGTTCTGGATCGACGACGTGCGGTTCGAGTGAGCTCGCCGTCGCCGAGACGCCGGCGAGCTCAGGACCGGCTCACTGAGGTCACTTGCGGCGGGCGCGAGCCGGCTCGCTCCTCACCCGTCGACTCGGCGATCCCGCTCCCCAGCCGCCCGCTCTTCTTCAGCCAGCGCGCCAGGAGGTACGCCGGGACCAGCGCCGCCCAGAGGAGGAGCGCCAGGGTGAGCGTGCCCCGCTCGCCGGCCGCGCCGAGGCGGCGATAGTCGTCCCACGCCAGCAAGCCCAGGACCGCGCTGGCGCCGGCGAAGGTGGCGCCGTACTCCTTGCGCACCAGGCGCCGCCAATCGAAGCGCATACCGGCGATCGTCCGCCGCAGGCCGCGGAGGGCCGGCAGGAAGCGGTTCACCCGTCGGCAGTAGTCCTCGTAGGCGCTGCCGAAGCGGCCGCGCAGGAACTCCTCTTCTGCGGCGACGATCGCCAGGTAGGCGAAGGCGAAGAACGGGACCCCCACGACGTAGCAGAGCAGCGAGTTGTGGATCAGGCAGAACCCGACCAGGGCGAGGAAGTTCCCCAGATAGAGCGGGTTGCGCGAGTGGGCGAAGAGCCCTTCGACGACCAGGGCGTCGGCGTGGATCTTCTTGTCGAGGCCGCCGCGGCGAATGTAGGCGAGGCCGATGACCAGGGCGCGCAGGAGCTGGCCGGAGAAGGCGTTCGCGATGCCGGCCGCATCGAGAGCGCGGTCCCAGCGCCGGCTGCCGAAGAGGGTCCCCGGCGCGCTGGCCGCGACGAGGCCGAGAAAGACGAGCGGGAAGAGGGCGTCGCGGTAGCGGAAGAAAAACCTGCCGCAGCCGACCAGGAGCCGGTGCCAGGCGCTCGCGGTCCGCTTCATTTGACCGCCGCGATGCCGCAGAAGTTGTACCACTTGAAGAACACGTCCATCTTCTCGAACCCCTCGCTCCGCAACAGCTCCTTGTTCTCCTCCAGGCGGTAGGGGATGAGCACGTTCTCGAGCGCCTCGCGCTTCTGCGCGATCTCCAGCTCGCTGTAGCCGTGGCGCCGCTTCAGCTCGTAGTAATGCTTGATGAACAACCGGTTGAAGGTCGAGTCCTTGCCCAGGACCTTCTCAACCAGGAGCAGGCAGCCGTTCTCGACCATGCCCTGGCGGATCGCCCGGATCAGCCGGTGGCGGTAGAGGGGCCGGATGAACTGCAGGGTCAGCACCAGCAGGACGACCGAGGCGTCGCGCAGCTCGATGCCGCGGTTGAGGTCGGCGCAACGCAGCTCGTAGGGGCGCTGCCAGCCGGCCTCGGCCAGCTTGCGGCCGGCGATGTCCAGCATCTCCTGCGAGAAGTCGATGCCCACGAAGCGGACGTCGAGATCGGGAGGGAGGAGCTTCTCGATCGCCAGGAACGTGGTGCCGGTCGAGCACCCGAGGTCGTAGATCGCCGTGCCCTCCTGCGCGAAGTCCGCCGCTAGCTCGCCGAGCAGCCGCTGGATCTCGTCGTAGAGCGGCACCGAGCGGCCCAGCATGTCGTCGAAGACGACCGCGGTCTCGGCCCCGAAGTTGAAGTCCTCGATCTTCGGCTGTGGCGCGGCGAACAGTCGGTCGGGGGCCTTGCCCGGCGGCGGCGGCGAGGTCGTGGTCTCGTCTCCCTTAGCCATGGCGACTCCTCTCGAAGGCGTGGAGGCCAAGGCCGGCGAGCAGCTCCGAGCAGGCCCGCAGATCGAGCTGCTGGTTGCCGTCCGACAGCGCCGCCTCGGGGCGAGGGTGGACCTCGATCATCAGCCCGTCGGCCCCGGCCGCCAGCGCCGCGCGGCTGCAGGGCAGCATGATGTCCGTGCGGCCGAGGGCGTGGGTAAGGTCGGCGATGACCGGCAGCGACGTCTCCTGCTTGAGCAGCGCGATGGCCGCGATGTCGAGCGTGTTGCGGGTCGCGGTCTCGAAGGTCCGGATGCCGCGCTCGCAGAGCACGACGGCCTCGTTGCCCTGCGCCAGCACGTACTCCGCCGCCAGCAGCAGCTCCTCCACGGTGGCCATGAAGCCGCGCTTGAGGAGCACCGGTTTGCCGAGGCGGCCGATCGCCTTCAACAGCTCGGTGTTGTACATGTTGCGCGCCCCGACCTGGAGCATGTCGACGTGCGCGGCGACGAGCTCGAGGCTGGAGGTGTCGAGCACCTCGGTGACGGTGGCGAGGCCGTGGCGGAGGGCGCAGTCGCGGAGGATCCGCAGCCCCTCCTCACGCAGCCCCTGGAAGGCGTAGGGGCTGGTCCGCGGCTTGAAGGCACCGGCGCGCAGGATCTTGGCCCCGGGAAGCGCCGCGATGAAGGTGGCGACCTCCTCCATCTGCTGCGGCGTCTCGACCGAGCAGGGGCCGGCGAAGAGCACGGGAGCGCCGCCGCCGATCGCGACGTTACCGACCCGGATCCCGCCCGGGGGCACCAGGTCTCGCCGCCGGACGTGCAGGGACTGCCGGCGCTCCCGTTCCTGGATCCCGAGCGAGACCCGGAAGATGGTCTTGAAGATCTCCCGCACGTCCTCGGCCGCCAGGGGACCCGCGCCCGCGGGCATGAGACGCAGCATCTCGTCCTCGCGCTGCGGGTCGTATCCCTCCAGACCCTGGCGCTGCTTGACCTGCGCGATCTCGAGCACGATCCCGGCGCGCCGCTGGAGGAGCGCGAGGATGTCGAGGTTGACGTCGTCGACCCGACGCCGCAGCTCGGTGAGGTCGCTTGGGTTCTCTCTCGTCGCCATCGTCCCCGGCGCCGCGCAGCGCGCCCCGAGGGAGCGCCCCCGCCTCCCGAGCGAGGCTCTCCCCCACTCGTCGCTAGGAGGCGCATCGAGCGCGAATCCTTCGCGCCAGCCGCCTTGACCTGTCAGGGTTGGTCATCTAAGATGACCAACACAAGGGAGGCACGGAGATGGCGCAGTTCAACATCGCCGAGGCCAAGGCCCAGTTCTCCGCCCTCGTGCAGCGGGCCTTGATGGGGGAAGAGGTGATCATCGCCCGGGACAACAAGCCCGTCCTGCGCCTCGTGCCCGTGAGGGAGTCGCAGCACCCCCGGCAGCCCGGCACCGCTCAGGGGGCGGTCTGGATGGCGCCGGATTTCGATGCGACTCCAGAGGCCTTCGAGGAGTACCTCTGAGGCGCCTGCTGCTGGACACCCACACGTTTCTGTGGTGGGTGAGCGATGCGCGGGAGCTGACTCGGAAGGCGCGCAAGGCGATCGCCGATCCGGAGGCCGACTGCTGGCTGAGCCTCGTGAGCTGCTGGGAGATGGCGATCAAGCAGAGTCTCGGCAAGCTGCGGCTGCCCGCTCCGCTGGAGCGTTTCCTCCCCGAGCAGATGGCCGCGAACGGCTTCCAGCAGCTCGAGATCGATTTCCGCCACGTGGCCCAGGTGGCGACCCTCCCCTTCCATCACCGAGATCCTTTTGATCGCTTGCTGGTAGCGCAGGCGGTGGTGGAAGAGCTGACTCTGGTGTCGGCCGATCCGGTCTTCGACGCGTACGGCGTGACGCGCCTCTGGTGAGCGGAGGCGTCTTTGCTGTATGTGACGGGGTGCGGACCACGACGATTTCAACGGATCTGTTCGGAGATCAAGCGTTGAAGTCACTGGTCTTGGACTGCTGATGGCTGTGCCCTTCTCAGCCTGGACTCAGAGCCGCTCCGTCCCATCAATGGGCACGAACACCGGTGCGCCCGCTGCCTCGACCCCTTCGGTGGCTCCGGCACCACCGCGATGGCCTGCCAATTTCTTGGCGTCGAACCTGTCATCATTGAGGTGAACCCTTATCTGGCCGATCTCATTGAGGCCAAGCTGACGTCTTATGACCCAGATGCCCTAGTGAGGGGCCTTGGGCACGTGCTCCGCTCCGCAGTTAGACGAAGAGCAAGAGCGACGCTGTCGTTGCCGGGCGCAGCACCTGCAACGATGGTGGAACCTGGTGTTAACGGCCGATGGATCTTCGATTCTCCGATCGCGCAACGGATAGCGGCACTATTAGCGGCCATCGAGACCCTGGACGACGACAAGCACCAGCGCTTGTTTCGGGTGCTCCTCGGTGGCATTTTGCTCGACATTAGCAATGTCGTCGTCAACGGGAAGGGGCGCAGGTATCGCCGGCGCTGGAAGGAACGGCGACGCGATGCAAGCGCCGTGGAACAACTATTCAGCGATGCTGTGCGGCGTGCGGTTGCAGACATCCATCGCTTTGGGAACCGTGCGCACCTTGGCTCAACCGTGCTCAGGGGCGACGCACGCCGAATCCTTGCGGAAGTACCAGCCTGCGACGTCGCCGTCTTCTGCAGACTATCGAGGACTGGGAAGCGAACAGCAGCCGCTTTGTTCATACGCCCCTTCGGTGCCGTTAGTCATGACAGTTCTCGCGGACCTTCTCGCAGGAGCTTCATGTGCTCCAGCATGCCCCAACGGGCTCTGTAGAGGCAATCCTCAACCGATGACCGACCCTTCCAAGCCCCAGCGCGAAGAAGCCGAAGAAGTCCAGCTCGTCGGTCGCCTCGATCACGTGGGAGTAGTCAACTTCGATCATGCGTCATTGTGCCTCACGAGTCTTCAAGCTGGTCGCCTTCAGGATCGAGCCTTCTCCGCGAGTAGCCTGAAGCTGTTCGTCTCCGGCAGCTGGACTAGTGCGCTGGACTTCAACACACTCCTCCTCGTCGGGTCTGCGCGCCGTCCATCCCCCCAATCCCTCGCTCACGCTCGGGATGACAGGCGGAGGGTTCGAGGGATGAGAGCGCGGAGACTGGCGGATGGCGGGCCGCGTCGTATGGGTCGAAGCCAACAGGCCTCAGTACGCGTTGTGCCGCAGCCCCTGCCGGACGGTCATCCAGAGGATCTTGAAGTCCAGGCGAAGCGACCAGTTCTCGATGTAGTAGAGGTCGTACTGGATCCGCTTCTTGATCGAGGTGTTGCCGCGCCAGCCGTGGACCTGCGCCCAGCCGGTGATGCCGGACTTGACGCGGTGGCGCAGCATGTACTGCGGGATCTTGTGCTTGAACTCGCGCACGAAGCTCGGGCGCTCGGGGCGCGGGCCGACGATCGACATGTCGCCCACCAGCACGTTCCAGAGCTGCGGCAGCTCGTCGAGCGACCAGTGGCGGAGGAAGCTGCCGACGCGGGTGCGCCGCGGGTCGTTGCGGATCGCCCACACCGGGCCGCTGGTCGCCTCGGCGTCGACGCGCATCGAGCGGAACTTCAGGATCATGAACGGCTTGCCGTCGAGCCCCATGCGCTCCTGGCGGTAGACGATCGGCCCCCGGTCCTCGAGCCAGATGGCGACGGCGAGGAGCGGCAGGAAGGGCGCGAGGAAGAGCAGGGCGCCGGCGGCGATCGCCATGTCCATGCCGCGCTTGACCAGGCTGCTCCAGCCCTGGAGCGGCACCTGCGAGAGGTTGATGACCGGCGTGCCGTCGACGTCCTCGAGCGTCGCCTTGAGGGTCGCGTACTGCAGGATGTCGGGCACCAGCCGGATGTCGACGCACTCGCGCCCCAGGCGCTGGAGGATCTGCAGGGTCTTCCGGTGCGCCTCGATCGGCAGCGCGATGAACACCTGGTCGATGCCGTGCCGCGCCACCACCTCCTCGGCCTGCTTGAGCGTGCCGACGATCGGCACGCCGGCGACGGTCGAGGCCTGCTTGCCCGGATCGTCGTCGAGGAAGCCCACGACCTCGAAGCCGAGGTCGCGGTGGGCGAGGAGCTTCTGCGTGATCTCGCGCCCGAGGACGCCGGCGCCGATGACCAGGATGCGCTGCAGGTTGTGGCCGGAGAGGCGCACCCGCCGCAGCAGCGCGCGGATCGTCATCCGCGCCGTCGCGACCAGCAGCAGGTCGGCTACCGCGAAGAGGCCGAGGAAGGCGCGGCTGTAGGTGAAGTACTCGCTGCTGCCCGGTGCCGCCGGCGGGCGGTACCAGGCGATGACCACCGACAGCAGGACCGTCGCCAGCAGCACCGCCACCAGCACGGTCAGCACCTCGTCGACACGGCTCTTGCCGCGGCGGATCTGGTAGAGGCCGTGGAAGTGGAAGACGACGGGGAAGAGGACGAGGACGATCGGCAGCAGCGTCAGGTAGGGCTCGATCGCCGGCACGTTCTTGGTGACCGGGATGACCTCGACCTCGAAGCGGAGGAGCCAGGCGGCGACGTAGGCGAAGGCCGTGGCGAGCACGTCGCCGGCCAAGTAGACCGCCATCGATACGCGGTGACGCTGACGGATCAAGCCGTGGAACCCCTCACACCTGACGGAACTGCCGACTGCGGGAGCAGCAAGGATTGTATGCGATCGGCGAAGCGCTGCCTAGCAAACCGCTCCGCCTGAGCTCGCAAAGCGCTCTTACTAAAGCAGATCCGGCGCGCCCTGTCAACCGCGGCCGCCAGCTCCTCGACGTCGCCCTCCCGCTCCGTGAGGAGGCCGTGGCCCCCGTCCTCGACGATGTCGAGCACCCCGCCGCGGCCGAGCGCCACGACCGGCGTGCCGCAGGCCAGCGCCTCGACCGCCGCGATCCCGAAGTCCTCGACGCCCGGCTGGAGGAGGCAGAGCGCGCCGCGGTAGAGGTCGCGCAGGGCGGCGCCGTCCACCCGCCCGAGGAGGCGCACGCGCGGCCCGGCGCGGCGCGCCAGGCGCTCGCGCTCGGGGCCGTCGCCGACGATCCGCAGCTCGACCCCCAGCCGCTCGCAGGCGGCGATCGCCCAGTCGAGCCGCTTGTAGGGGGCGAGCGCCGCCACCACCAGGCAATAGCCGCCCGGCCCGCGGCGCGGCGCGTCGTCGCCGCCGGGCGCCGGGGTGAAGAAGTCGACGTCGACCGGCGGGTGCGCCACCTCGGCGTCGCGGCCGGAGTAGCGGCGGATGCGCTGGGCGACGAAGCGCGAGTTGGCCACGAACAGGTCTACGCGCGGCGCCGACGCGACGTCCCAGGCGCGCAGGCGGGCGAGGACCACGCCGCGCAGCCGCGCCGCGACGCCGGTGCGGCGCGGGAAGTAGGCGTGCTCCTGGTCCCAGGCGTAGCGCATCGGCGTGTGGCAGTAGCAGACGTGGCAGGCGCCGGGCGCCGGGATCGCCCCCTTGGCGACGCAGTGGCTGGTCGAGACCACCAGGTCGTAGCCCGCCAGATCGAACTCCTCGATCGCCGCGGGAAAGAGCGGCAGGTAGCGGCGGTAGTGGCGGCGCACGCCGGGGGCGCGCTGCAGGAAGCTGGTGTGGATGGGGTGGCGCTCGATCGTCGCGCTGACGCTGCCCGGGAAGTGGAAGAGCGTGTAGATCGGCGCCGCGGGGAAGAGATCGCAGAGGACCTCGAGCACCTTCTCGCCGCCGCGCATGCCGGTGAGCCAGTCGTGGACCAGCGCCACCCGCGGCGCGGGTACGGTCAAGGCGCCGCTCCCGGCGTGGGCGCCTCGCCGGCGCCGGCGGCGGCGGGCTGGGTGGGTTGGGCAGGCGGGATCCCCGGCGGGATCCCGGGCTGGATCCGATACTCGCCGGTCTCGCTCAGCTTGTCCGGAGCCTGGCTCGCGCCGAGCGCGGCGCGGTAGACATCGAGCGTCTTGCGCGCCGTCCGCTCCCAGCGGAAGTCCTCGGCCCGCCGCACCCCGAGGCGGGCGAGCGCCGCGCGGTGCTCGGGATCGGACATGCAGCGCGCGATGGCGCGCGCCATCCCCTCGACGTCCAGCGGGTCGACCAGGTGGGCGTACCCTTCGGCGATCTCCTTCAGGGCCGAGGTGTTCGAGGTGATGACCGCCACCTCCGAGGCCATCGCCTCGACGACCGGCAGCCCGAACCCCTCGTAGAGCGTCGGATAGAGGAAGAGCGACGCCCCC
This sequence comes from Thermoanaerobaculia bacterium, assembly GCA_044866775.1. Lineage (GTDB taxonomy): Bacteria > Acidobacteriota > Thermoanaerobaculia > Multivoradales > UBA5704 > DASUNQ01. The sequence goes on from JBIOUG010000195.1 coordinate 38,559, forward strand.
TGATAGATCGCCGGCAGCACCTCGTGGGCCACGTGGCCGAGGAGGCGCACCTTGTCACCCAGACCGAGGTTCTCCGCCCGCTGGCGGATCTTGAACTCCTGGCTGCCGCGGTCGCCGACGCAGACGAGCGGCGCCTCGAACGGCGCGATGGCGAGCGCCCGCGCGTAGGCCTGCACCACGCGGTCGAGGTTCTTGTGCGGCTTCGGGTTGCCGACGAAGAGCACGTACGGCCGCTGCAGGCCGAGGTCGCGCAGCCGCCGCTCCAGGTCCTCCTCCGGCAGCCGCCGCCGGAACTCCTCCTCGACGCCGTTGTGGATGACCTGGATCTTCTCGCCCTCGACGTCAAAGTGCGCCATCAGGTCGGCCTTGGTGTTCTGCGACACGGTGATGATGCGGGTGCCGCGCTCCAGGCTGCTGCGGATCATCCGCTGCGCGTAGAGGAAGGCGAGGCCGCTCGGCAGGAACTCGGGGTAGAGCAGGTGGATGATGTCGTGGATCGTCACCACCACGACCGGGTGGACGTAGAGCGGCAGCACGTAGTGGGTGGCGTGGTAGAGGTCGAGGCGGAGGCGGAAGAGCCGCCAGGAGAGCGCCGCCATCTCGCGCAGCGAGTAGACCGGCGAGGTCTCGACGATGACGCGGAAGTTGTCGGGGAGGTCGGAGAGGAGCTCACGGCTGGCGGTCCCGGTCAGCAGGACGTAGTGGTTCTCGCGGTCGATCGCGGCCAGCGCCCGCACCAGGTTGCGGACGTAGGTGCCGATGCCGAAGTCGGTGAGCTTGCGGGCGTCGAGCCCGATGGTGTAAGGCAAACGAGGTTCCGCCACGGATCCTGACCGGCTGCCGAAAACGCCCGGGACGTAGCCCGGGCGCTACGGGGCTCAGGATGACACGATCCAGCTCATTCTAAGGCTTCTCGGAAGACCTCCTCGGTGAGCGCGGCGGTGCGCTCCCAGCGGAAGCGCCCGGCCTGCGCGGGCCCGCGCGCCGCGAGGTCGGCGGCGAGCGCGGGATCGGCGAGGATGCGCTCGAGCGCGGCGGCGAGGGCCTGGGCGTCCCCGGGCTCGACCAGCAGCCCCGCGTCGCCCACCACCTCCGGCAGGCTCGAGTTGCGCGCCGCCACGACCGGCACCGCGCAGGCGAGCGCCTCGGCGGGAGGGAAGCCGAACCCCTCGTAGAGCGAAGGGTAGACGAAGAGGCGCGCCGCCTGGAAGACCTCGACCAGGCGCGCCCGCGGCAGCCGCCCGAGCGCCACGACCCCCTCCGGCCGCAGGCGCTCGATCCGCCGCACCAGGTCGCGGCTGTGCCAGCCGTAGGGCCCGGCGAGGAGGAGCGGCGGCGCTTGCGCGTCGGCGGCGCGCAGCGCCTCCCAGGCGTCGAGCAGCAGGTGGAGCCCCTTGCGCGGCTCGAGGGTGCCGGCGTAGAGGGCGTAGCCCTCAGGCGCGCCGAGCGCGGCACGGGTGGCGGCGATCGCCGCCGGCGCGCCGGGGCGGAAGTCGGGATCGATGCCGGAGTGGACCAGCCGCACCTTCTCGCTCACCTGCGGGAAGTGCGCCCGCAGGTCGGCGGAGGTCGCCGCGGAGATGGCGATCACCCGCCGCGCCGCCTCGAGCGACGGGCGCAGCAGCGGCAGCAGGCTCCAGCGCACCTTGGCGCGGTGGGTCTCGGGGTAGAGCACGGCGGTCAGGTCGTGCACCGTCACCACCGCCGGCACCGGGCAGCGCAGCGGGATGGTGAAGAGCGGCGACCAGTAGAGGTCGACGTCGCCGCGCGCCAGGCGCCGCGGCAGCAGGATCTGCTGCCAGATGCTCCCGAGGGGCCCGCCGTGGTCCTCGGTGGCGATCCCGGCCGCGGCGAATTCCGCCGCCTCCGCGACCGCCCGGTGCGCCATGCCGACGTAGCGCAGCCCGCCGCGCGCCGCGAGCGCGAGAAGGAGCGAGCGCGTGTACACTCCGATCCCCGTCGCCTCCGGCACCAAGGCGCGGAGGTCGACGGCGACCGTGGACGAGGTCCGAGGCGCGCGGCCTTCGTCTGCCTCACGGGCAGACGTGGCAGTTGCTCTGAATGACTTCGCCGGTGCCGGCACAGCTTCCATTGTGCCATTGCCGGACCGTCCACCCGCACTGCAGGCAGGTGTTGGTGGTGTGAGCGACTGTGAAGTTGCGGGCCGAGCAGTTGCCGACGCTGCCCTGCGGCGCGCTCAGGGTGTTGTTGTCCACCGTCCCGTTCGAGTAGCCGTCGACCAGCAGGTTGACGATCGCCCCCGACACGGTGTTGAACTTGACCTCGCCGCCGCTGGTCGCCTGCGCCGGATTCCAGGGGTGAGCTCCCACGGCGATCCCGGATTCGAGGAAGTTCAATCCCGAAGTGATGGTATTGCCCTGGAACCTGGAGCCGGTGTGAATCCCGTTTCCTTCGCCCGCAAAGTTGACGATGCCGAGCCCGGCGAAGGCCTTCACGTTCGTCTGGCGGATCGTGTTGTTCTCGATCACGCAATTGCTTCCGCCGCCGGTGATGATCCCCACGTCAGTGGAGTTTTCGACGGTGTTGTCGTGAATCCAGCCGCCGTCGCACAGGCCGGCGGTGATGCCGTCCGCCCACGGCTCCTCGCCGGCATAGCTCGGGTTGGGATAGCCGTTGTCGCGGAGGAGGTTGTTCGCCACTTCGAACTGGCCGCCGCTCAGGCCCACGGAGGCGCCGCACAGCGCGCGGCTGGACTCGATGTTGCGGACGACGTGGCCGGTGCCCCCGATGAGGCTGATGTTCGTCCCCCCGATCCGCCAGCCCTGGCAGACGACCACGACTCCTCGCCGCGCGGCCTTGTTGCCGTCGAACAGGATGTGCTCGATCGTGAGGAACGACCTTCCCTGATTCTGCAAGAGCGCGGAGTTGAGGCTTTGATGCGCGATGAGCGTCGCCTTGACCGGCGCCTGCGATGACGTCAGGTAGGTCGAATTCTGGTTCATCACGAGCCCGCTTGCGATGTAATAACCAGGAGCGCCGGGCGCCAGCTGAATCCGCCCGCCGCGGTTCAAGAGACACTGCAGGGCCGTGTCGTCGGGCAAGGTGTCGGCGTGATTGGCGGCCGGACAGTTGGCGCCGGCCGCGCTCACCGTGACGACGACGTTGGGAGTGAACTGGCCGAACCAGCCGAAGCCGCCATCCTGGACCATCCGCCATTGGAAGTTGTAGGTGCCTGGAGTCGCGGGCGCGGTGACGTTGAAGGTGAAGGTCTTCTGTTGATTCGGCAGCACCGACGAGGCGCCGAGCGCGATGCGGCCGATCCCCCAGGTGAGGTTGTCCTGCGGGTTCTGGCTCCCCAGCCGATAGTTGCCGGCCTGAGTCCAGGTGGTCGCGCCGGTGTTTTTCATCGTGATCGATACCGACGTCGTCGACCCCGTGACCATGGTCGCCGGCACGACCTGGGAGATGAACTGGGCGCCAGGAGTCGGGCTGGTGACGTTGATGACGACGTTGGTCGAGTACTCCCCGAACCACTCGGCTCCTTCCTTCAGCATGCGCCACTGGAAGTTGTAGCTCCCGGGAGTGCTCGGCGCGGTGATGTTGAAGGTGAAGGTCTTCTGCTGAGTCGGCGCGATGGACTCGGAGGCGGCGAGCAGGACGCGGCCAAACCCCCAGGTGAGGTTGTCCTGCGGGTTCTGGCTTCCGAGGCGGTAGTTGCCGGCCTGGGTCCAGGTGCTGGTGCCGGTGTTCCTGAACGTGACGGAGACCGCCTGCGTCTGGCCTGCCGCCATGCTGGTGGCCACGCTCTGCGAGATGAATTGAGAGTTGTTCGCCTGTGCCGCTGCCGACGCCGGCAACAGGAGAGCGCTCGCGAGGAGAAGGGCCGAGGGGGGAGTGCGGAGGAAGGTCATCGCGGCCTCCTTGCGGCATCTGCCACGTCTACAAAAAATACGTGCCGGCGAAATCCGGCGTCTAGGAGCGGATCGAGGAGGCCCGGCCGGCGTCACGTGGAGTCGCCGGCTGCCGCAGGGCCTGTCGCTTCGCGCGCGGGCTGATCTCGTAGACCGTGTCGCGCTTGTCGGTGTAGACCCGGCGCACGCCGGCGGTCCGCTCCCACTCGCGGATCGCCCGCCGCTGCCAGCGGTGCCACAGCGGGCGGCGGTGGATCAGCACGTGGCTGACGCCCCAGCGGCGCAGCGCGGCCAGCGCTTCGCCATCCGGCACCGGCCAGCAGCAGCGCGCGCGCAGCCAGGAGTAGTGCTCCGGGAAGTAGCCGCTGTAGCCGTTGACCAGCGGCCTCCAGTGACGGGTGCCGAAGTACATGATGCGGATGTCGCGCCCGGCGGGGTACTGCGCGCCGGGATCGGTCCACGGCAGCTCGAGCAACGCCTGCACGTCGCGGCGGCCGGCCAGCCACGAGTACACCGGCGCGAACTCCTGCTGTCGCGGCAGCGGCAGCCAGTCCACTCCGATCGGCGTCAGCTCGACCGCGAGCACCACGAGGACGAGCGCGGCGGCGCGCCGCCGGGCGCCGGCCGAAGGTCGCGCCGCGAGCAGCCGCGCCACTCCCGCCGCAGCCAGCGCCGCCACGGCGAACGATGCGAAGACGTGGAAGCGCGCCGGCACGCGCATGCCGCCCAAGCCGGGGGCGAGCTTCGCCGCCATCGCGAACACGATGGGGTGCGACAGAAGGAGACAGGCGAGGCCGCCGAGGAGGAGGCCGCGCCACCACCGGACCTGGTCGGGATCGAGCCCCGGGAGCGGTCCCTGCCAGGACCAGCCGAGGCGCCACCGCCGGCGCAGCAGGAGCCAGCCCGCAGTCCCGGCGGCGAGCAGCAGGAAGGGCACGTCGTTGTCACTGCCCGACACTAGGCCGTCGAGGGGCTCGAGCCCCGGCCGCACGCTCCAGGTGTGGAGCTCGCCGAGCCCCCAGCCGGCGAGGGCGAGCCCCAGGCAGGCCGCCAGGGCCGCGCGGCGACCGCGCGACGGCCGCTCCGCCGCCGGCCGCCGTCGCCGCAGGGCCGCGGCGCCGGCAACGGCGAAGGCGGTGGGGAGAAACCCCGCGAACAGGGCGTTCTCGTCGCGCCGCAGCGGCCACGGCCAGAGCGGCGAGTAGAAGTTCAGGTCGACGGGGGTGACGTAGGAGACCAGGCTCGCCCCCCACTGCCGGAGCTCGTCGGGCGTGCGCGGCGGCCCGCCGCCCCGCCAGGCGAGCCAGTACGGCAGGAAGGCCGCGGCGGCGCAGGCCGCGGCGGCCGCGGTCGTGGCGGCGAGCACCCAGGCGGAGCGCCCGCGGACCGCGTCACGGCGCAGCTCCGGCAGGCGATTGAGCAACAGCACCGCGAGCGGCGCGTGGACCATGTAGGCGAGGTAGGCGCCGCCCGAGAGGTGCGCCGCGTAGACCAGCAGGAAGAGCCCCGCCCGCCGCCAGGTGGGCGCGACCAGCAAGCGGTCCCAGAGCCAGAGAACGAGCGGGATCGCCGCCGCCAGGATCACCTGGAGGTGGCTGAGCTGCTCCCAGCGCGACGAGGAGAAGGCCCAGGCCATGGCGCCGAACAGCGCCGCGGCCGGCGGCAGGCCGCTGCGCGCGAGGACGTACCAGGCGCTCCAGCCGCAGAGCGCGAACGAGCCGAGGAGCAGGAGGTTGTAGGCGGCGATCGCGTTGAGGCCGAGAGCGGCGAGCGCCGCCGTCGCCGCCGCCGGCCCGAGCAGGGTGTCGGAGAAGGCGAACGCCCGCGTGGTGGGATAGAAAATCGGCGCCTGCCACAGGTCGGGGAAACCGAGGCGGAGCTGATGCGCTCCCCACTCGAGGACCCAGAGGTTGAACACCGGGTCGCCGGCATTGGGCGCGATGTGGCGGTCGAGGCCGCTCAGGGGCGGGCGGAAGTAAAGGAGCGTCAGTGCCAGGAAGAGCGCCAGCGCCAGCAGGTGCTGCGCCGCGGACGGGCCGGAGCGGGTCGGGCGCAGAGTCGCCATCACGCCGGCGAGAGTGTATCGTTGCCCCCTTCCCGCCAATGCGCCTCCGCTCGGTCCCCGCCCTCTGCCTGGCCCTGGTGCTGCTCGGCCTCGCCGGCACGCTCTACAAGGTGCACTTCCCGCCCGGCCCGATCGCCGACGAGGCCGCCTACGTGATGATGGCGCAGAGCCTCTGGCACGACCACGACCTCAGCTACGAGCACCAGGACCTGCAGCGCGCCTACCAGACCTGGGACCAGGGGCCGAACGGCGTCATCCTCTTCACCACCGACGGTGGCCGCACCATGCACTACGGCAAGCCGTTCGTCTACTCGCTCGCCGCGCTGCCCTTCTACGGCCTCTTCGGCGTCCAGGGGCTGGTGGTCTTCAACATGGCGCTCTTCCTCGCCATGGTGGGGGCGGGACTCTGGTACCTGCGCGGGCAGACGGGGCTCGTGGGCCTGTTCGTGGGAGGGTTCTTCTTCGCCTCGGCGGCCTACGGCTACGTCTACTGGATGCAGCCCGAGGTCTTCAACATGGCCTGCCTGTTCTTCGCGCTCCTCATCTGGCAGGCGCTGCGCGGCAAGGCGGAGTGGCGGAAGGGCGAGTACTGGCTGATGGCGCTCGCCGGCGCGCTCCTGGCGGCGGCCTTCGTCTCCAAGGAGCCGACCGTGCTCCTCGGGGCGCCGATCGCCGTCGACCTCCTCTGGCAGCGGCGGTGGCGGGCGCTCGCCTGGCTCGCCGCGCCGGCCCTCCTCGCGCTGCTCCTCCTCGTCGGCGTGCAGTGGCGGGCGACCGGCCGCTGGAGCCCCTACCGCGACGTCCAGCGCCGCTCCTTCGAGAGCGAGTACCCGATCGAGAGCACGAAGGACCTCTGGCAGCTCTACCGCGGCACCAGCTTCGGCTCCTGGTCGGGGCTCGGCGTGCAGACCTCGCCGCGCCTGCTGGCGCGCGACCTCGGCTACTTCTTCGCCGGCCGCCACACCGGCCTCTTGCCCTACTTCCCGTTCGCGCTCTTCGTCCTCTGGCTCTACCTGCGCGGCCCCCGCGACCGCTCGCGCCACCTGCTGCTCGCCGCCGCGGCCGGCTACTGCCTGGTGCTCCTCGCCCTGCGCCCGTACAACTACCACGGCGGCGCCGGCTTCATCGGCAACCGCTACTTCGCGAGCATCTACCCGGCGCTCCTCTTCCTGCCGGGGGCGATGACGGCGCGGCGGAGCCTCGTCCTCCCCTTCGCCGCCGCCGGCCTGTGGACCGCGGCGGTCGTCGCCGTGCCGGTGCAGCAGATCGCCCCCGAGGCGACCCTCCAGGCGCACGTCCGCATGCCGACCTTCCAGGCCTTGCCGCTCGAGCTGCCGCTCCTCGCCAACGGCCGCATCCCGGGCTACTGGATCAGCGGCTGGGGCGAGGCGGTGTGGATCACGCCCAAGCACAACTTCTTCGCCGACGAGCGCCACCCCAACGGCGTCTGGGTGCGCGGTGGCTCGAGCTCGCAGGTGGTGCTGGTGGCGGAGCGGCCGCTGCCGGTGCTGCGCCTGACGGCGCGCTCGCTGGTGGCCGAGAACGTGTTGACGCTGGATTCAGGGGAGGACCGGGTGATGGTGCGCTTCGACAGCGAGGAGAAGCGCATCGGCACGCCGATCGAGCTGCGCCTGGAGCCGGTGGCGCGCGACCTCGGCGCCTTCCTCCCCGGCGCGAGGCACGAGTATTACTACCGCTTCACATTAGAGAGCACCGCCGGCATGGTCCCGGCGCGGCGCGATCCCGAGAGCCAGGACTACCGCTACCTCGGGACCTTCCTCGACTTCACGGGCGGGGGGATGTAGGCGAGCCCGGCGCGAACGCTGTCGCGCCTAGGGTCCCGCCTCGACGATCACCAGGTCCTCCCAGCCGGCGGCGTAGATCCGCCCGCGGTCGACGGCGAGCGCGAGGGCGACGCCGTCGCCGCCGAGCGGCAGCCGGATGCGCCGGCGCTCGCGCGGCTTGGCGGGATCGGCGAGGTCGTAGACGGTGACCGTGTCGCGGTCGCTGGTGTCGAGCGCGTAGAGGGTGTCGCCCTCGATCAGCAGCTCGGCCACCCCGTCGCGCACGCGCCGGCGCTCGACCACCCGCGGCCGGGTGGGGTCGGCGACGTCGACCACCGCCAGGTATTCCTCGACCCGTAGGTTGCCGCGCAGGATCGAGAACCCAAGGTAGGCGTAGCGGCCGTTGGCCGCCACCACGTCGACGTTGGCGCTGTCGCCGCGCGAGCCGAGGGCCAGGTCGTCGATGCGGCCGACCTCGCGCGGCGCCGCCGGGTCCGCGATGTCGACGACCGCGAGGCCGCCGGGGAAGGTCTCCCGGCCCTTCTCGTCGCTGATGGTGACCCCGGCGCCGTCGGCGACGTAGAGGTGGGATACCGCGAGGGCGAAGCGGAGACCGCGTTCGAGCCCTCCCAACCGCCGCGGCCGCGTCGCCTCGGTGACGTCGAGGATGTGCAAGCCCATCGGATCGTCGGTCACGTAGAGCCGCCCGCCGGCGAGGAGCAGCCGCGACGCGCGCATCGCCAGGGTGTCCGGCGGGGTGAGGTCGATGCCGCCGGTGACGCGCGGCCGCGCGGGATCGGCGAGGTCGAGAGTCACGACGTTGCCGACCCCGACGAACGCGCCCTGGCTCCAGGAGTCCTTCCCCATGCGCAGCCAGCCGCGCCGCAGCCACTCCTGATCGACGCTCGCGGCCTCCGTCTCGAGCTTCTTGAAGCGAATCCCCAGCTCGGCCCAGCCGCGCGCGCCGTCGAGCGCCAGCGCGCCCACCGTCTCCGGCGTCTCGAGCCGGCCCACCTCGCGCGGCCGGCGAGGGTCGCTCACGTCGATGACGTGGATCGTGCTCTCGCCGGCGGCGAGCGCCAGGCCGCCGTCCACGGCCAGGTGCTGGAACGGCCCGGCGGCCAGCCGGCCGAGCGGCTCGTCAGCGGCGGCGCACGAGACGGGGGCGAGGGAGGCGACGAGCAGGCCGCTGAAGAGGGCGGCCCGCGGCGACGGCGGCTGCGCTCGGATCATGATGCTTGGCTCGTGCTTTGGCCCCGAAGTCTACCATTCGCGAGGGAGGCCACACGGATTCGGCACGCCGCTCGCGGCGCGTTGGACTGGACTCCAGAAAGCTGCGCTCCTGAGGATGGGACGTGCTACGCCTTGTGGGCACAAAGTGCTGGGAGAGACGCCGCCATGGAACCCCTCGAAGTCTTCACCGTGCGTGACCTGCGGCGGCGCACGGGCGAGCTGCTGCGCGATGCCGAGGAAGGTCGCCTCTCCCTCATCACCAAGCACGGAAGGCCGGCGATCCTTGCAGTCCCCTTCGACGAGCGCCTGCTGTCACTCGGTCTGCACCGTGCTCTCGCGCTGCAGCTCGTCGAGGCCGGGCGCGCCAGCTTGTCGCAGGGTGCCAAGCTCGCCGGCATGCCCCTGGTGGACTTCATGGAGCTGGTGGGGGAAGCGGGCATCCCGGCGGTGGACTACCCTCCAGAGGATCTTGCGAACGAGGTCGAGAGGGCTCGTTGAGCCCTCCGATCATCGCCGATGCCCGCCCCCTCATCGGACTGGCTCAAGTCGGCTTGCTGCGGCTGCTCCAGGAGCTGTACGGGACGGTCCTCGTCCCGCCGGCGGTCCACGACGAGTTGAAGGTTGCCCAGCGGCGGCCCGGCTATGAGGCGCTCGCGGAAGCTCTCACCGCAGGATGGCTCACGCCGGTCACTGTTGAGCTGCGCGGTGACGAGAGACAGGTCTCGAGCGGCTTGTCGGGCGCGGTGAGCGGCAGGCCATCCTGCTCGCCGGCCAGCGTCCCTGCCGGTTCTTGCTCATGGATGAGCGCAGCGGTCGGGCGGTGGCTGAGAAGCGGGGCATCCCAGTCGTGGGAACAGGCGGCGTTCTGCTCGTGACGAAAGAGAGGGCTTTGATCGCCAGTGTGCGGGTGGTCCTGGACCAACTCGCCACGCGGAAGTTTCGCCTGTCCGCCGAGCTTCGGAGCCGGTTGCTGGAGATGGCTGGAGAAGAGCCGGGCGACGGTCCACGCTAGAGGCTGGGAGCCGTGGGCAGAAGGAGCGCGGGACAACGCGCATACCACCTGCGTGAGGCCCTCATGCCGGCCTCCTTCCTGATCCCGGATCGCCATCGACTTGGCCGAGGCGCTCCTCGAGCTCCCGGTAGGCTGTCTTGAGGACGTAGAGCAGATAGGTCACGTAGGGCCAAGGGTCGTGAGCGCCCTCGTGCCAGCCCTGAGAGGACTGCTCGAGGGTCTCGTAATAGCGGTCGCTGGTTTGCTCGATGATCCGCTCGAGGCTGATGTAGCGCCCGACCTCGAAGCCCAGGTGGTAGAGCTGGAGGAGCAGGAGGAGGCGTGAGACGCGGCCGTTGCCGTCGCGGAACGGGTGGATGCAGAGGAAATCGAGATTGCAGGCGGCGACGGCGAGAAGCGGGTGCAGGCGTTGCTCTTCCAGGGCTTCGTTCCAGGCGGCGATCAGCTCGCGTATCGCCGCAGGCGTGCGCTTCGCGGGCACGGTCCTGAACCGGACGCGCGAGCGCCCGTTGAGGTAGGACTCGATGATGTCGATGTCCTTCCGCTTGTACCGCCCCGCGTCGCCGATCCCACCGCGCGAGAGGCGATGCAGCTCGCGGATGGTTCCTGCGGTGACGGCGAGCCGGCCCGCCGTTTCGTGGATGAGCTTCAAGGCGTCGCGGTAGCCGCGCACTTCCTCCTCGTTCCGATCGCGCAAGGCCGGCCGGCCGAGGACGACGGCGCGAGCGCGTGCGGCGTCGATCTCCACGCCTTCGATGCGGTTCGACGAGACGGCGCTCTCGATCAGCGCGTGCCCGCGCAGCGCCTCGAGGCGCTGCGGCGACTGCCGGATGAAGAGCTCCTGCCGCCCCTTGGCCTCGCCGAGGTCGGCGAGGTACCACGCCGCGGACATCGGCACGGCCGGCGGTTGGCTGGCGAAGAGGCGGAGGGTCAGCACGGGGGGCTCCGATGCAAGGGGGCTCGGCGGATTGTACCGGTTCACGGTGGCTGGGCCGCTGAGCAGGTCCAAGCAACCTTCTGGCGTAACCGCTCGGCGCCCAGAGGACCGAATTCAGGTTGATCTTGACCCGGAGAACTTCGGCAGCGGGATGCTGGCAGCCGCGCGTGACAAGACTGCGTCACGACCTCCTCCTCGAGAATAGGAACAGCTACACCTCCTGAGTGTTGAAGGTTCCGATCTCGCCGAGAAGCTCGACGATCTTTTTGCACCTGCTCTCAGTGTCGGTAAACCGCTCGACTCCCAGCGCCTGACAGACTCGGTCCAGCCATGGGCTGATGATAGCCTCCAAGCCCTCCAACATCGCCACGGACAACTTCTCGAACACTGAGTCCTGAGTCAGCGTTTCCTTCTGCTCGAGCTCGTCCTCGTACTCCTTGGTAAGTCCTGCGTGGGCAACGATGTCGCGCAGGTGCTTGCCGAACCGGAAGTTCAGGCTCGGGATATCGCTGTCAAACTTTCGCGCTTCCACTTCGACGCGCTTCGTGATGTCGGACAGCTTGCCCCTGTCCGAGATTTTCCTCTCGGCGCTGATGTGCTTCAGCACGCCATCCATGTGCGCGAAAAAAAATAGGAGGGCTGCTCTGAGCGACCTGTTGGCAGAGCGGTGATTGCCGGCGTCTTGGGCCTGCTTTGCCTCCAAAAGGAACGCCTTGTAGTCGTGCCAGCTGTCGGTCCGCAGGCAGTGGACCTGATGGTGCCGTCTGTGTCGATGATGATCTCGATGAGATCCTCATCCCGCACGGCGCGGACATCAGCCACTCCCAACGTCACCAAGGCCTGGGTCCTGCCGGAAGCGGTGACGAACTCGACCTCCAGGCCGTCTGGCTCATAGACTTGGACGACAGCTCCGAGATCGCCGCGCCGCAGACCATGCTCCGGCAGGTCTCGGTCAAGAACGACTGTATCGAGCTCCTTGAATCTCATCGCCCATCACCAGGGTGGGCCGTCACGAACGAGGCGAGACTTCACGCGCCAGAGGGCTCCATGAGCAGCCGTAGGCCGCAGTCTAGCAACCCCGCCAACTCTGCCCCCATATGTCATCCAGGCAGTCTGGAGGGCGAGGCGGAAGGCCGGCGACGTGGTATCGGGCCGGAAAGAGAAGGGCGGTCGCGGATACACTTCCTTGGCAGGGAGGCGACAGGCCGGACGCTTCCCGCGCGGCCGAGGATCTGTCCCGTGCGGCGGAGGCGCCGTGCGCGGCGCTTCGGAGCTCGATCCAAAGGAGAGCGGAGCGCTCACCGCGACTCGAAGCGGGCTGCCGGACAGCCGGGGGAGCCGTCGCACCCTGCCGGGATCTCTCCGTGGGCGACGCCGAAGCTTTCCCGCCGCCCGGAGGTTCTTCCTGAACGGCGGCGGGAGCTGGTGCTCGTGCGCGGAAGCCGTTGCGAGCGCTTGGGACCTCTTCCTGGCCAGCGGGGGAGCCGTTTCCAGCGCGTCGGGGCGCTTCCCGCATGGCTCGGGAGCGATCACCGGCCGCTGTTAACTCTTCCCGGACGGCTCGGGATCGGTTGCGGGCGCCAGGAAACTCTTCCCGAAAGCTTCGGGCGGAGTTACCGTGCGCTCGCAACTCTTCCCGGGCGCTCCGGGTGGAGTTGTTGGCGCCTCATAACTCTTCCCGGACGGTTCGGGCAGAGTTGTTGGTAGCTCGTAACTCTTCCCGGACGCTCCGGGCGGAGTTACCGGCGCCTCGGGAGGCATTGCCAGCGGCTCGCAACTCTTCCCGAAGACTCCGGGAAGAGTGATCGACGCCTCAGAACTCCTCCCGTAGGCTCCGGGCGGAGTTATGAGCGACTCAGAACTCTGCCCGACGGCTCCGGGAAGAGTTACTGGTGGCTGGTAACTCTTCCCGAACGCTCCGGGCATAGTTGCCGGCGCCTCGCAACTCTTCCCGCAGGTAGCGGGAGGCGTTTCCGGCGCTCGCGGAGTGTTCGTTGGCGGCTCGCGCGCTCTCCTCGACCGCTCGGGAGCCGTCCCGAGCGGCGCGGGGAGTCTCCGGAGGCGGTCGGGAGCGGTGACCGGCAGCTTGACTCGGCTCCGGAGTGCTCCGGGCGGGTTCCTCGCCGGACGCAACCGGCGCCGCAGCGAGAAAGGAAGCGTCCCATGGTTACGCGCACGATCGCCGAGCGGCTCAGCGAATGGACGCGCTTGAACAACAACCTCGAGGACCTGCTCGCGGAGATACCGCGCCTGGTGCCGTTGCAGGCGGAGTTCGAGGAGATCCTCACGGAGGCCAACCGGCTGGAAGTCCGGCAGGCCGAGGCCACGGCGCTCCTGCGCCAGATCAACGAGCAGCGCGCGCAGGTCGCGGCGCGCGGGCAGGAGGTCAGGGGCCGCATCGGCGACCTGCTGCGCTCCCGCTTCGGCACCCGAAGCATCAGGCTGATCCAGTACGGCTTCCGGCCGCGTAGCGGCGGCCGGCCGCGGCGCAAGGGCGCGCCGCCTCCCGGCGAGCCGGCACCGAAGGCGGCGAAGTAGATGGCGTGGCCGCCCGAGGACCCGCCGGTTCCCGACGCCGCCCAGCCGGACGACGAGCGGCGCGTCGCCGAGGTGTTGGAGCGCGTGCGCGCCGGCATCCGCCAGCGGCAGGCGGAGCTGGCGACGCTCGCCGGCGGCGAGGAGACGAAGCTGCGCCTCCTCGAGCTCAAGACGCTCGAATACGTCGAGGAGCCGCTCGCGGTGTCGCCGCGGCCGGTGGTCGGCCGGGCGCTGGTCTTCTTCCGCAAGGCCTCCTTCCACCTGCTCTTCAAATGGTGGGCGCGGCCGGTCTTGCAGCGGCAGAACCGCTTCAACCAGGTGGCGAGCCAGCTCCTGCACGAGATGGCGGGGGCGCAGGCGCGGCTCGCCGAGGCGCTCGCCGCCGCGCACCGGCGGGTGGAGGAGCTGGAGGGGCGGCTGGCGGCGGTGGAGGGCAAGCGGCCCGAGGGCGACGGACCGGCGTGAGCCTCCGCATCCTCGTCTGCGGCGTCCAGGTCCCGTTCACCTTCGGCGGGGCGGAGCTGCTGGTGCGCTCGCTGGTCGAACAGCTCCAGGCACGCGGGCACGAGGCCGAGGCGGTGGCGCTGCCCTTCACCTGGCCCGACCGCACGCAGCTCTTCAAGAGCTGCCTCGCCTGGCGGATGCTCGACCTGAGCGAGGTCGAGCGGCGGCGGATCGACGTCGTCATCGCGACGCGCTTCCCCTCCTACGTCGTCAAGCACCCCAACAAGGTGGTCTGGCTGGTGCACCAGCTCCGCCAGGCCTATGAGCTCGCCGGCACCACTTACAGCGACTTCCGCGAGACGCCGCGCGACCGCCGGGTGGTCGAGATGCTGCGCCGGATGGACGCGCGCACCCTCGCCGAGGCCCGGCGGGTGTTCTCGATCTCGAAGAACGTCGCGGCGCGGCTCGAGCGCAACAACGGCCTCTCCATCGAGGCGCTCTACCCGCCGCCGCGCCTGACCGGCCGCCTCCGCCCCGGCCCCTTCGGCGACTACGTGCTGACCGTCGGCCGCTTGAACCAGATCAAGCGCTTCGATCATCTGGTGCGGGCGATGAAGCACGTCAAGAGCGGCGTGCGCTGCAAGATCGCCGGCGGCGGCCCCGAGCGCGACGACCTGCTGGCGCTGATCCGCCGCCTCGGCGTCGAGGACCGCGTCGAGCTCCTCGAGTGGGTGGACGACGAGCAGGTGGTCGCGCTCTACGCCGGCGCGCTCGCGGTCTACTACGCGCCGTTCGACGAGGACTACGGGTACGTCACGGTCGAGGCCTTCCAGGCCGGCAAGCCCGTGGTGACGTTGGCCGACTCGGGCGGCGTGCTCGAGTTCGTGCGCGACGGCGAGAACGGCTTCGTCTGCCCGCCCGGCTCGCCGGCCGAGGTGGGGCGGCGGCTGGATCGGCTGTACGAGAACCGCGAGGAGGCGCGGGCGCTCGGCGAGGCGGGGGCGCGGCGGGTGCGGGACATCCACTGGGACGAGGTGATCGCGCGGCTTCTGGGGAGCGGGTAGTGGCCTGTAACGGCCAAACCGTCAGCGATGTCATCCTGAGCGAAGCGAAGGATCTGGGTGGGGGACGGATCGCCTTCGTCACCCCGCTCCCGCCGCTCGCGTCGGGCATCGCCGACTACAGCGCCGCGCTGCTGCCGCACCTGGCGGCTCACTTCGCGATCGAGGTCTTCGCCGAGCCGGGATCACAGCTCGCGGTGTCGGACGCCGACCTGCCCGTCCACCCGCTCGACGCCCTCACCGCGGCGCACGCGCGCCGGCCCTTCGACGCCGTCCTCTACCAGCTCGGCAACAACGGCGACTTCCACGCCGGCGCCTACCGCATGCTGTTCCGCATCCCCGGCATCGTCATGCTCCACGAGCTGGTGCTCCACCACATGGTCCGCGAGCTGACGCTGGTGGCCGGCGACCGCGACGCCTATCTCGAGGAGATCCGCTACTGCTGCGGACGGAGCGGCTATCTGCTCGCCAAGCGCAGCCTCGACGCCGGGACGCCGTTCGACGTCTGGAGCTACCCGCTCTTCGAGCGCGTGGTGGACGCAAGCCGCGGCGTCCTGGTGCACAGCGAGGAGAGCCGCCGCCGCGTCCTCGCCAGCCGCCCGCGGGCGGCGGTCGAGGTGGTGCCGCACCCGTGGTTCCCGGCGCCGCGCGCCGCAGCGGGAGCGGCGGCGGAGAAGGAGGATGGCGCTGCAGCCGCAGCCGCAGGGTCAACTGGGACAGCAGAAAAGAGCTGGGTAGGGGAGGCTGACTCCGCCTCGTCCCTGCGGCGCGCGCTCGGTCTGCCACCCGCCGCCTTCCTGATCTGCGCCTTCGGCTACATGACACGCGCCAAGCGGCTGGACGTGGTGCTGCGCGCCTTCGCCCGCTTCGCGCCGCGTCATCCGGAAGCGATCTTCGTCGTGGCGGGGGAGGTGTCGAAGGATTACGACCTCGCGAGCCTGGTGCCGGAGGCGCTCCGCCCGCGCGTCGTCACGACCGGCCGCCCGCCGCTCGCGACCTTCCTCGCCTACATGGAGGCCGCCGACCTGGCGGTCAACCTGCGCTACCCGAGCGCCGGCGAGGCCTCTGGCACCCTCCTCCGCCTCCTCGGCCTCGGCAAGCCGGTCGTCGTCACTGACGCCGGCTCCTTCGCCGAGCTGCCCGACGGCACGGTCGCGAAGGTCGAACCCAACGAGTCCGAGGAGGATCTCCTCCTCGCCTACCTCGAGGCCCTCGCCGCCGACCCCGACCTCCGCCGCCGCTTGGGCGAGAACGCCCGCCGCCACGCCGAGGCCCACCTCCGCGTCGACCGCGCCGCCGCCCGCCACGCCGCGGCAATCAATACCCTCCTCGCCGCCGGCGTCCAGCCGCGGCAGCCGGTGCCGCCGCTCGCCCCCTACCCGCCGCACGACGTCCTCTCCGACGTCGTCGCCGGCATGACCGCCGACGCGGTCGACCTCGGCGCCGGCGAAGACGAGGGCGACCTTCTGCGCGCGCTCGCCGCGGACTGCGTCGAGATGGGGCTGGACGCCGCGGAGCGAGGCGTCTAGCGACTAGCGCAGCCCGAAGAGATAGAGCAGCGCGGCATACCCGCTGGGCAGCGGTTGCGGCGGCGAAGCGAGCTCCGCATAGCGCACAGCCATCTCGAGGAAGAAGCGAGCGTGGAAGAACGCCTCCAGGATGGGGCGCGTCACCTCCGTCCAGCGGGCATTGTCCGCCTGCGTGAACTCCTTCCCGGTGCCTGACTGCACGATCCCGACGAACCAGGGATTGAGCGGCCGATCGGGGGCGAGCGCCTGCAGCCGCTCGACGATCGCCTGCGTCCGCTCCTGCAGCCAGAAGGCCTTGAAGCTCTGATGGTAGAAGCGGTAGACAGGGTCTTCGTAGCCCCAGTGGTCGCTGCTCGCCGCGAGCAGCTTCTCCAGCTCCGGCCGGTCGCGCCGCAGGCTCTGGAGCAACGCCTCTTCCGGATTGAGCGGCGCTCCGCGTTCGGCTGGTGGGGACGGCGCATCGGCACCGGCTGCGCCGCCGGCTTCGGCTCCGTCCTCGCCGCTTCGAGACGGCTTCCGCGAGAACAGCTCGGCGAGCGGCTCCCAGTCGAATGCCGGCGCGTCGTCATCGTCCGCGGGCGTCTGCTGCACTTCCTCGTGCGGCCGGATCCACTCGACTCGCCCGTGCGTGAAGCGCACGACGTACTCGACCCAGTCGCGATCTCCTTCAGGCGAACGCAGCGAGGTATAGATCCTGATGTCGCCGTGCAGCGGCCACTCGACGTCGCGGTCGAGCCCCGGCCGCGCCCGCCGGCGCGCATGCCGCATCAACCGCCCGTCGCGCGTGATCGTGTAGGTGTCGAGGAGGCTCTCCAGGCTCTTGGTCTGGAACTCCAGGTCCTGATGCGCCGCCTCCGGCAGCGGATACTCGCAATGGACGGTGTCGAAGAGACCCATGGCCGCTCTCGCCTCCCCTCTATTCTGCGTGAACCAGCGCCGAGAGCGCGAGCTTGCAGACGCCCTCAGAGCGTGTGAGGAGTTCGGGCCGTCTCCGAAAACGCCCGGCACGGGGGCCGGGCGCTACTCTCGCGCGCCATCGTTGGGGTCACCAACAGCGGCGTCGACACCAGTCAGGATGACACCACGAGGCGTTTGAACTTTCGCGTAGGCTCACGCCAATGAGCCTCGCCCCCGGCAGCCGGCTCGGTCCCTACGAGATCCTGGCGCCGCTCGGCGCCGGGGGGATGGGGGAGGTCTACCGGGCGCGCGACGGGCGGCTGGGGCGGGAGGTGGCGATCAAGGTGCTGCCGGCGGAGCTGGCGGCGGATCCCGAGCGGCTCGAGCGGTTCGGGCGCGAGGCGCGCGCGGCGGCGGC
Organism: Thermoanaerobaculia bacterium; assembly: GCA_044866775.1. Taxonomy (GTDB): domain Bacteria; phylum Acidobacteriota; class Thermoanaerobaculia; order Multivoradales; family UBA5704; genus DASUNQ01. Next base: position 56,349 of record JBIOUG010000195.1, read on the forward strand.
GCTCAACCACCCCAACATCCTCGCGGTCCACGACCTCGGCACCCACGACGGGGCGCCGTTCCTGGTCTGCGAGCTGCTCGACGGCGAGACGCTGCGCGAGCGGCTGCGCGCCGGCCGGCCGGCGCCCGAGGCCGCTCTCGGCTGGGCGCTGCAGCTCGCGCGGGGGATCGCCGCCGCGCACGCGCGCGGCATCGTGCACCGCGACCTCAAGCTCGAGAATCTGATCCTGACCCGCGACGGGCAGCTCAAGATCCTCGACTTCGGGCTCGCCAAGGTCCTCGAACCGATTGATTGGAGCCCGGCGCGAAAGTCTTCGCGCCTAAGCGATGACGCGCTCGCCGCCGCGCCCACGCTCGCGGGCACCGCCGCCGGCACGCTGCTCGGCACCGCGGGGTACATGGCGCCCGAGCAGGCGCGCGGGCTGCCGGCCGACGGCCGCTCCGACGTCTTCGCCTTCGGCGCCATCGTCTACGAGCTCTTGACCGGCGAGGGCGCCTTCCAGCGCGCGACCGTCGCCGACACGCTCGTCGCCGTCCTGCGCGAAGAGCCGCGGGCGCTCGCCGGGCCGCCGCCCGGCGGCTGGTCGCCGGAGTTGACGCGCCTGCTGCGGCGCTGCCTCGCCAAGCGGCCCGAGGAGCGCTACCAGGCGGCGGCCGATCTCGTCTTCGATCTCGAGGTCCTCGTCGCCGGGTCGATCGCCGGGCCGGGCGCCGCCGCGCCGGCGGCCGGGGAGGCGGCGTCGATCGCCGTCCTGCCCTTCAGCGACCTGAGCCCGGCGCGGGACCAGGAGTACTTCTGCGACGGCATGGCGGAGGAGATCTTGAACGCCCTGTGCTGTGTGGAGGGCCTGCGGGTCCCCGCGCGCACGTCGTCCTTCCAGTTCCGCGACGCCGCCGTCGACGTGCGCGCGATCGGCCAGCGGCTCGGCGTCACCCATGTCCTCGAGGGCAGCGTGCGCAAGGCCGGCGACCGCCTGCGCATCAACGTCCAGCTCGTCGAGGTCGGCGGCGGCTACCACGTCTGGTCGGAGCGCTACGACCGCCGGCTGGAGGACGTGTTCGAGCTCCAGGACGAGATCGCGCAGAGCGTCGCCCTCGCCCTGCGCCGGGTGCTGAGCGAAGCGGTGCGCCGCGGGCAACGCCAGGCGGCCACCCGCAACGTCGAGGCCTACGACTTCTATCTGCGCGGGCGGCAGTTCTTCTATCAGGCCCGCCGCAAGGGGATGGAGTTCGCGCGCCAGATGTTCGAGCGGGCGCTGGCGCTCGACCCCGACTACGCCCTGGCATGGGCCGGGCTCGCCGACTGCTCGTCGTGGCTCGCCCCCTGGTGGGGCAACGATCCCGAGGAGGTGCGGCGCGCCGACGAGGCCAGCCGGCGCGCCGTCGAGCTGGCGCCGGCGCTGGCCGAGACCCACGTGGCGCGCGGCCAGGCGCTGGCGCTCGCCCGGCGCTTCGCCGAGGCCGAAGACGAGTTCCAGACGGCGCTGCGCCTGAACCCCGGGCAGTTCGAGGCCCTCTACTTCTTCGCCCGTGCCTGCTTCGCGCAGGGGCGGCTCGAGGAGGCGGCGCAGCTCTTCGCGCGGGCCGAGGCGGTGCGCCCCGAGGACCACCAGTCGCCGCTGCTGGTGGTCTCCGTCTACGAGGCCCTCGGCCGGCCGGCCGACGCCGAAGCGGCGTGCCGCCGCGGGGTTGCCGCGGCCCGGCGGCACCTCGATCTCCACCCCGACGACTCCCGCGCCTGCTACCTCGCGGGCGGCGCGCTGGTGCGGCTGGGTGCGCGCGACGAAGGTCTCGCGCTCGCCGAGCGGGCGCTGGCCATCGATCCCGACGAGCCGGCGGTGCTCTACAACCTGGCCTGCGTCTATGCCCAGGCCGGCGAGCCGGAGCGCGCCCTCGACTGCCTCGAGGAGGTGGTGGGGAAGGACTTCGGCCTCAAGGACTGGATCGTGCACGACCACGACCTCGTCTCGCTGCGCGGCACGCCGCGCTTCGCGGCCGTGCTGGCGCGGCTCGGCTAGATGAAAACGGCGGGCCCGGAGGCCCGCCGTCCCAAGACCAACCTGCGCCGGGCGTCCTTCCCGCTACCGCCCGTCGTCGCAGAACGACGGGTCGAGCGCGCAGTCGCCCGCCCGCACCGTGAGCGACACCAGTCCGGTGTCGATCGCCTCCCCCAGCTCCGCCCGGTAGTCGAACGCGTCGCCGCCGATGAAGCCGGTGTCCGGCGTGTAGCTCACGCGGGAGTCGGGCAGCGTCGTCGGTACCGTGGTGATCGTCGCGCCGAGCGAGTCCTTGAGGATGCCGTTCGCCGGCAGCGAGAGGATGGTGTAGGTCGTCGCCGGCGTGACCCCCGGCGTCGTGATCTCGAGCTGCGGCTCGAGGAAGCTCGACAGGTTGCTGGAGGCCGTCGAGCGGACCTCGAGGCCGCGGGCCGTGACCCCGACGGCGGTCTCGTTCACCCGCCCCTGCACGCTGAAGAAGCTGGCGCCGGCGGCCTTCGCCGCCGTGACCTGGCCGGTGACGTCGAAGGTGAAGGTGCCGTCCGCCCCGACCGGCAGCTCGGACAGCGACGGCACCGGCATGACGGCGCCTCCCACCTGCTCCATCGTGGTCTCGAAGTCGCTGTCCTCCAGCGTGCCGTTGCCGCCGGCGGCGGAGAAGAAGAAGGTGTTGAGCGAGTCGGTGGTGCCGCGGTGCGTGTGGAGGATGACCCGGGCGGTCGTGGGGTTGGCGGGGATGCCGGCGAGATCCCACTCCATCTGGATGCGCACCGTGCCGTTCGAGCCCGCGCCGCCGGTCTGGCCGATGCCGGCGCTGACGAAGACCGGCGCGCTGCCGGGCAGCGCGTTGTGGTTGTCGCCGAAGCCGTCGGTGTCGGCGTCGGCGACGTTGCCGGCGATCTCGGCGCCGTCGAGGAAGGCGGCCGGCTGGGCGATGAAGACCAGCGACCGCGCGGCGCTGGTCAGACCGCTGGTCGAGGAGCCGGTGGTGGTGCCCAAAGTGATCTGGACCGCCCGGTCCTGCGACGTCGTCACCGTCTGGTCCGGGGCCAGCTCGCCCGGCTCGACCGGCGCCGGGGCGACGGTGATCGTCACGTGCGCCGTGTCGCAGACCGGCGAGCCCGAGATCTCCCCGCAGGCCGTGAAGTCGAAGCCGTCGGTGCCGTTGAAGCCGGCGGCGGGGGTGTAGACGGTGCTCGCCGTCCGCTGCGGCGATTCGCTGCCGGGCGTCAGCGGCCCGAGCGAGCCGTTGGCGGGACCGCTGCCGGCGACCAGCGAGAAGGTGAGCGAGACGCCGCTGGGGGCGTCGCCGTGGAGGGTGATGGTCACCGCCCGGTCGGTCGTCGTCTGCTCCGCGCCGTCGAAGGCGATGACCGTGGTCGCCGGCGGCGGCGGGTTCTCCGGCGCGTCCGCCGGGTTGATGCGCACCGTTGCCATGCCGATGGCGCCGAACGTGTCGGTGACCTTGAAGGTGAAGCTGTCCTCGACGTTGTCGGCGGTGGCCGGCGTGTAGTTGACGGTGGCGCTCTCGCTGGAGGCGACGGCGGCGGTCGTCGCCCGCAGGCCGGCCGTCGCCGGGCGCGGAGTCGGGGTGGGTGGCGGGTCCTGGACGATCGTGTCCAGCGAGCCCTGCGTCGGCCCGGTGACGATGGCGAAGGTGATGTCGTCGCCGTCGGCGTCGCTGCCGGTGAGGGTGATCGCCAGCGTCGCCGCGCCGCTGGTGAAGACGTTCTGCGGGTCGGCGACCGGCGGGTGGTTGGCGAAGAAGCTGTCGAGCGTCATCGCGACGTTCTGGCTGATCAGCACGTCGCGGCCGATCAGCACGCCGGTCACGGTGTTGTCGCGATCGACGTGGATGGTGCCGTTGGGTACGTAGAGATTGGCGGCGACGGTACCGCCGCGGCCGATGACGGCCGCGCGCGGGAGCGAGCCCAGCAGACCGTCGGCGCCGTTGATCCCGCCGACGTAGAGGATCACTTCGGATGCGCTGATGCCCGAGCCGGCCGCGGGGCCGACGTAGGCGAAGGTGCCGACGTCGAGCCGCTCGGCGATGCGCAGGTCGGTGGCGGCGGAGAAGGTGAGCGAGCGGCAGGGCGTGATGCAGATGGCGGTCCCGGCCACCGCCCTGAGCGAGCGTGCGTTGTAGAGGCCGCCGCTCAAGACCAGCGTGCCGGTCGGCGCGATCTCGATGTCGTCGTAGTCGCCGGCCGGCAGGGTGAGGGTCTGGCCTGGCGCGACGAAGACGTCCGCCGCCTCCGGCCGCAGCGCCGCGGTGTGGAACTGGGGGAGCAGCGCGAAGACCGGGAGGGCGAGCGGGGTGTGCAGCGTGCCGGTCGAAGCGGCGTTGTTCTGCAGCGAGTTGTAGTGGACGTCCCCGACGTGGCTGTCGCGGTCGATCGCGATGCTGTCCGCCTTGAGGCTCCCGTTGACGGTCGAGGCGCGATCGACGGCGAGCTCGAAGCCGGCGCGCAGCGTCGGCCCGGGGCTGGCGTCGTTGACCGCGAGGTTCCCCTGCAGGTTCGTGTCTCTGCTGAGCAGGACGCTGTTGGTGCCGAGGATCGCCACCTCCTCGAACCCGGCGAGGACCGAGGCGCCGATGACCGGCCAGGCGGGGGCGGCGCCGCGGGCGCCGGCGAGCGAGGTGGAGCCGCCGGCGAAGGGACGCGGCAGGCCGCCGGTCAGCGACGCCATGCGCAGCAGCTCGCGCTGCGTCGGCAGGCGCCACTCGGTGCGGCCGAAGTTCTCGACCCGGCCGGAGTTCATCGCCGCGACCAGCTCGAGCGCGCTGCCGCGCGGCAGCACCGCGTCGCGCGCGAAGCCCGAGGAGACGGCGAAGCTGCGGTCGGCGACCCAGGTGAGACCGGTGCCCAGGTCGGTCACCGTGCCGTCGCCGTTGTGGCGCAGCGGGCCGGCTGCGGGCGCGGCGGCGGCGAGCAGGAGAAGGAGAACGCCGGCGAGGACGGCGGGACGGGCGAGCGGTCGCATGGGCCACCTCCGTTGCGTCGGCCCCCTCGGCGCTCCGGTGGGCGCGCGCGGTGGACGGGGCCGGCTGGATTGGGTAGACCTCCCAAGGATGTCCCTCCTCCGGCCCCGAGTCAAATCACGTTCTTTTATATCCACGATCGACCAATTGACGCTTCCACCAAAGGCTCCACGCACTGCGCCGCCGGTTGCGCCCCGTAGCGCCCGCGCCCGTCCTGGGCGTTTTCGTGATCAACCCCGCGCCCGGATCCGCGCCACGCGCCGCCGCCTGCCTCTGCTAGCATCCGTCCCCTTCGCGCGAGAGCCTCCGCTCCGTGACCGCCGCCTCCAAGCTCCTGGCCCGGCTTCCGCCCCGCCGTCTCGCCAAGGTGGCGGTGATCCTCGCCGTCCTGCTCCTGGTCGGCGCGCACTGGGCGTTCTGGTACCTGCCGCGCGAGCGCGCGGCGGCTCCCGATCTCGACGACGTGCCGGCGCGGCTCCTCGCCTCCGGCGCCTGGGACGTCTGCCTCTGGATCCCCTACCCCCATCAGAACGTGGCGGCGCTGCAGGAGGCGGTGGGCGACTGGCCGGCCTGGGTGGCGGCGACCTCGCGTATCGCCGAGGTGCCGCCGCCGGCGCTCCCCGCGTTCGGCCCGTTCTCGCTCCCGCCCTCGCGCGAGCTGACCGTCTGCTCCGACCTCGACGGCGGGCGGCTGGCGGCGGCGGCGCGGGTCTACCCGGCCCTCGGCGCCGTCGCCCGCGTCGCCGGGCGGCTGGCCGGCAATCCCTGGCTCGCCGGCGGCACGGTGGCGGACGGGGAGCGGACACTCGCGGTCGGTTGGGAGAACGGGATCTGGACGGTCACGGGCGGCGAGGAGCCGCCGCGCGCGGCACCAGCCAGTGGGGGCGGCGCGGACGTGATCGCCGGCAAGGCGCTCGCCGCCCTCCGCCTCGAAGAAGGGATCTCGCGCTTCCCCTCGGGCACCTACCTCCTGCGGCGCAGCCAGGGCGACCTCGAGCTCCTGCTCGCGGGCGTCGAGACCCCCTACCTCGATCCGCGGCTCGCCGAGCTGCCCGCCGCCGACCGGCCGCTCCTCTTGGCCGCCACCGAGAGCGCCGGCGGCGACGACCGCGGCGCGCCGGCGGCGCTGGCGCTCTACGCCGGAGGCTCGGTCTCGCGCTTCCATCTCCCCGGGCTCGCGCTCTTCGAGGCGGCCGGGCGGGACGCGCCGCGGAGCAGCGGCTGGGCGCTGCCGGCCGGCGGCCTGCTGGAGCTGGTGCGCGGCGGGCTGCCCGACGCGCGGGTTGCGGGCTGGCGCATCGTCGCCCTCGACCGCGTCAGCCTCGAGCGGGCGGCGCGCCTCGCGCCGCGCCTCGCCACGGTCGCCGATCCGCGCGGGTCCGGCCGCCGCGGGCGTCTGGGGGTCGGCCTCTGGGCCGATCCGCGCGGCGCCCTCGGCGTCGTCCGCCGCGTCCGCACCGGCCTCGAGCGCGTACCCCTGGTGAGCCGGTCGGAGGTCCAGCGCTGGCGCGACTGGGAGACCGTCCTCACCCCCCTCGCCGCCTGCCGCGAGCTGTCTCTCGTCTCCACCGACTGGCCCGGCACCTTCCGCCTGCGGCTGGCCGGGTGCAATTGAGCACCGCGACGACCTGGAAGAAGGCGACTCTGAGGCTGGGCCGGGTCACCGGGCGGCGGGCGGCGGCGGGGCGCCCGGCGGTTGGGTGTCCGGCGTCGGAGGCTCTGGAGCGGTCTCGGCGGCCGGCGCCTTGGCGCGCAGCTCGAGGGCGAGCTTCTGGAGCTCGCTCGCCTGTTCCTCCAGCGCCCGGCGCTCCTCGGCATCGGGCGTGAGCTTCGCCTTCTCGCGCAGCAGGAGGCTCTTGTAGCCGACCGCTTCGAGGGCGCCTTCCGGCTTCGTGGCCATGGCCTCGGACTCGGCCTGCAGCCCCAGCTCGACGACCTCGGCGCGCCGCTCGGCGCTCAGGGTCTGATCGTTGGCCGCCCACATGTACGCCACGGCGCCAACGCTGGCGAGGACCTCGTACCGTTCAGGGCCGCGATGGGCCAGTGCCAAGCGCCAGGCCTCGTCCAACCGGCCCTGGACCAGGAGCAGAAAGCACCGGGCGAGATCGAGCGCGGAATCCGCCGGGCGCTCGGTGGCCCAGCGATCGAGGAGCTCCATGGCCTCCTGATAGCGGTGGAACTGCAGGTGCGCTGCGAACTCGGGGTTCTTCTCCAGGAACTCGTGGAACGCGTTGCCAAGCGGGGGCGGACCGTCCTGGACCTGAAAGTTGACGGTCAGGGTGTAGTAGACCTTGACCGGCCGGCCGTCCATCGTGGCCGGCTTGAACTTCCACGTCCGAACGGCCTCCACGGCCGCCTGGTCGAGCCCCATGGGCAGGCCTTTGAGAACCTGTAGGTTGGTCACGTCGCCCTGCTCGTCGATGATCGCCTCCAGGATCACGATGCCCTGCACCCTGGCCTTGCGCGCCATCTCGGTATAGACCGGGTTCGCTCCCGAGAGCTTCTCCGGCCGGGTGACGTTCTCGCCGACCCGATACGGCGGCCCGGCCTCCGCGAGCGCCGCCGGTGTCTCGACCGCCGAGGCTCCGCTGCCCAGAAGAAGGAGCAACGCAGGCACAAGGAGGACTCGCTTCGAAGCACCGGATTCGTAACGCATCTCCGATCTCCTTCCGGCAGTTGCTCGCTGCAGAGCCCGCCGCCTGCTTTCTGAAGCAGCGCCTAAATTCTATCGCGGGCGGCCGCGGCTCGCCAACGGAGGCCAAGAAGGTAGAGGCGCTGGCGCGACGGATCGCGATAGACTGTGCACGGCGTGCACATCGTGCACGCCGTGGAGGGTAGCGATGACCGCACGCGCGAGAGGACTCCGCCTTCCCGGCGATCTCGAACAGGAGATTGCGCGCGAGGCCGAAGCACGTGGCAAGTCCTGGTCGGCCACCACGCAGGAGCTGCTCAGCGAGGCCGTCAAGATGCGCCGTGCGCCGGGGATCGTCTTCGCGGATGGGCCCAGCGGCCGTCGCGCTGTGGTGGCGGGCAGCGGGCTCGACGTCTGGGAGATTGTCCGCGCCTGGAAGGAAGCTCGACAGGACTTCGCTGCGCTGCGTCAGGAGTTTGGCTGGCTCAGCGAGCCCCAGCTCCGTGCCGCGCTCGCCTATTACGAGCTCTACCCGCAGGAGATCGACGCCCGGCTCGCTCGGGAGGAGGCTTGGTCCGCCGAGAACCTCCGTCGCGAGCATCCGGCGCTCGCCGCCAAAGCCCATCCTAGCGGCCGATGAGGTTTCTCCTCGACGAGGATCTGGCTCCGGCAATCGCAGAGATCGCGCGCGGCCGAGGACTCGACGTCGTGAGCGTCCACGAGGTGGATCGGCGGCAGTACACCGATGAAGAGCAACTCCGCTATGCGGCCGCGCAGGGCCGCGTCCTCATCACGCGCAACCGTGACGACTTCATCCGTTTGACGGTCGCCTGCTTCCACGCAGCGGCTCCTCACCCGGGGGTCCTGATCGTGCCGTGGAGCCTGCCCAACCGCAAGCCGGAGCAGGTCGTGCGAGCACTGACGCACTGGCTTGACCGGCGGCCCACCGAGTCCGTTTCGATGGAGTACCTGATCGACTTTCTTTGACCTGCGGGACGAACGGCGCACGGGCTGACATTGACGCACGCAATTGGCGGTGGCGCACCATTCGAAGTAACCGAGCACCTGCAACGAGATGTGTCTGCCCCGACGGCAGAGCCGCGAAGACATCGGGTAGAGGCTCGGGCCGCCGCTGCCGGCAGGGCCAGAACACCAGGGTCACCGGCGAGGACCAGGCGCGGCGGTACGGCCGCGCCTGATCGGCACCGACCGGCCTCACTTCGACCAGCGTTCTAGTCCCTCGGGGATGCCTGCCCGCGCCGGCTGGGACTACTGCGTCGCGTTTTCCCGTGCAGCCGGTGCGGGCGCCGCCAAGCTGCAAAAGGCGGCGCGCCCGCTGCGCGAGAGCGGGTTGAGCCACTCGGCGAACTGCTCCGCCGGCGTGAGCGCCACCATGGAGAGGTCTGCTTGCACTGCGCCGGCCGCAAGCCCCCCGGGACAGGGGGGCTGCCCCGAACACACTCCCCACGCCCCGCAAGTGGTCGTCGATCCGTCGGAATCGGCGCACGGTGCGAAGCACGCCATCTGGCAGTCGCACTTGCAGTCGCAGGGCCTGGGCTGTGGGCCTCCCGGGCAGGCGGCGTCGGCAGCAGCGGAGAAGGCAAAGAGGAGTCCGAGAACCAGAGCGAGTCGCGGTAGCAGTTTCATTTGTTCTTCCTCCTTTAGCGATTCATAGAACAGACGCGCGACTCTGTCAAGGTTCCCGACAGGGGAGATTTGACAGCCGGGGAATCACCCCTTACCCTACGCCGTTGGCCCGGTCGGAGGTCGCATGCGTATTTGGCTTGATCAGGTCCGCGACGAGCCTTTCGACTGGGAGGAGACGCAGCAGGTGGCCGCCGAGGAGCTGGGGCGGCCGGAGCTGGTTTCCTTGGGGCCGGTCTCGTGGCGGGGTCGGGTGCTCTTCGTCGACCCCGGGTATCTGCTGCGGGCGCGGCTCTCCTACGAGCAGACGCTCACCTGCAACCGCTGCCTCAAGCCCTTCACCGAGCAGACTGCCCCGGAGGCGGAGCTGCTCTTCGAGGTGGGGGCCCCGGCGGCTGGTGCCGGCGAGCACGAGCTGCACGGTGACGACCTGGCGACGGTCTTCCTGGAGGAGGAGATCCTGGAGACCGGCCCGGTGCTCGTCGAGCAGCTCCAGCTCAACGTCCCGATGATGCCCCTCTGCCGGCCGGACTGCCGGGGGCTCTGCCCGCTGTGCGGCGCCGACCGCAACGTCGAGCAGTGCACGTGCGAGGAGCGGTCGGAGGACCCCCGCTGGGCGGCTCTCGCGGCGATCCGCGACCGCCTGGCCGGGGACGAATGAACGCGACGGCAATCTGAACGAGGCCCACGACCATGCCGAACCCCAAGCGACGCCACTCCAAGGCCCGCCGCGACAAGCGCCGGGCGCACGACGCCCTCGCCCGGCCCGCCACCTCGACCTGCCCGAACTGCGGCGAGTCGAAGCTGCCGCACCGCGCCTGCAGCCACTGCGGCTACTACCGCGGGCGGCAGGTGGTGGACGTGAAAGAGAAGACGTAGGGGACGACGACCAAGACAAAGAAAAAGATCGGGTGCGGCGGGAAGGCGGCTGGCGGAGGGGATGGGCTGCGGCGAGGGGGCCGTGGTGCTCGTGCCGCTGCGGAAAGACTGCTGAGCAGGCAAGACTGCCGGGACAAGACTGCCGGGAGTAGCCTGTTGGTCTTCTGCGCGGGAGGAACCGGGCCGGCTACAATCCGCCTGTTGCCGCGGAAGCGGCTCCGCTCGGCACCACCTGCCGCATGCCCCGTTCCCCCTTATCTGAAAGCCTTTTTCTTTCTCTTGCCCTGACCCTGACCTCGCCCGCACGATGACGACCATCGCCGTCGACGCCATGGGAGGCGACTTCGCTCCGCGGTGCGCGGTCGAGGGGGCCGTCCGCGCCGCGGCGCAGGACGGGGCCTCGATCCTCCTCGTCGGCGACACCGCGCGGCTCGAGGTCGAGCTGGCGCGCCTCGCCAAGCGCCGCGGCGGCGGCGAGGGTGTGGCGGGCGTCGAGCTGGTGCACGCCGAGGAGGTGGTCGGCATGGACGAGCCGGCGATCACGCCGATCCGGAAGAAGCGCCGGTCGTCGATCCGTCTCTGCGCCGAGCTGGTGCGCGACGGGCGCGCGCAGTCGATGGTCACCGCCGGCAACACCGGCGCGGCCATGATCGCCGCCAAGATGGTCATCGGCGCGATCCGCGGCGTCGAGCGGCCGGCGCTGGCGGCGGTGATGCCCACCAAGGGCGGCCGCGTGGTGCTCCTCGACGTCGGCGCCAACGTCGACAGCAAGCCCTCGCATCTGCGGGAGTTCGCGGTCATGGGGCACTTCTACGCCCAGGAAGTGCTGGGCACCCCGGCGCCGCGCGTCGGGCTCCTGTCGATCGGCGAGGAGGAGTCGAAGGGCACCGACCTGACGCGCGAGGTGTTCAAGGTCTTGAAGCGCACCGGCCTCAACTTCGTCGGCAACGTCGAGGGGCGCGACGTCTTCAACGGCTCGGTCGACGTCATCGTCTGCGACGGCTTCGTCGGCAACGTCGTGCTCAAGAGCGCCGAGGCGCTGGCCGAGCTGATCGCCTCGATGCTGCGCGAGGAGCTGGGACGGACGGCGCGGACCAAGGCGGGCTATCTCCTCGCCAAGCCCGCCTTCGAGCGCTTCCGCGGCCGCACCCACTACAGCGAGTACGGCGCGGCGCCGCTGCTCGGGGTCGACGGCGGCTGCTTCATCGGCCACGGGCGCTCGAACGCGGTGGCGATCCAGAACGCCATCCGCCGCGCGGTCGAGTTCTCGGCCGCCGCCGTGCACAGGAAGATCGGCGAGAAGGTGGCGGAGCTGCACGACGAGGAGCAGCGGCTGCTCGGGGCGCAGGAGGTGGGGGCCGGATGAGCGGCGAGCCGCTCGCCGGACGCCGGACCGCCTTCATCTTTCCCGGCCAGGGATCGCAGAAGGTGGGGATGGGCCGCGCCTGGGCGAAGGCCTCGGAGGCCGCGCGGCGGACCTTCGAGGAAGCGGACGCGGCGCTCGGCTTCCCGCTCGCCCGCCTGTGCTGGGAGGGCCCCGAGGAGGAGCTGGGGCTCACGGTCAACACCCAGCCCGCCCTCCTCGCCACCTCGGTCGCCATCCACCGGGCGCTCGCCGGAACGCCGCTCGCCGGCGTCCGGCCGGTGGCGATGGCCGGCCACAGCCTCGGCGAGTACTCGGCGCTGGTGGCGGCGGGCGCACTGCCGTTCGACGCCGCGCTCCGCCTGGTGCGCCGGCGCGGCGAGCTGATGCAGGCGGCGGTGCCGGTGGGGGAGGGGGCGATGGCGGCGATCCTCGGGCTCGACGCCGAGGCGGTCGCCGGCGTTTCCGCGGACGCGAGCCGCGAAGGGTCGCTGTGCGCCGTCGCCAACTTGAACGCGCCCGTGCAGACGGTGATCGCCGGGCACAGGGCGGCGGTCGATCGCGCCGTCGAGCTGGCGCGCGAGCGCGGCGCGAAGAAGGCGACGCTCCTCGCCGTCTCGGCGCCGTTCCATTCGCCGCTCATGCGCCCGGCGCGCGTCGGGATGGCCGAGCCGCTCCGCGCGGCGCCCTTCGCCGACCCGGCGGTGCCGGTGGTGACCAACGTCGCCGCGGCGCCGGTCGCGACCGCCGAGGCGGCGCGCGACGCCCTGCTGCGGCAGATCGACAGCCCGGTGCGCTGGGTCGAGTCGGTGCGCTGGATGGAGACCTCGGGCGGCGTCGAGCTCTATCTCGAGCTCGGTCCCGGGAACGTCCTCGCCGGCCTCGTCCGCCGCATCGTGACCGCCGGCGCGGTCGCCAGCCTGGGCGAGCCCGAGCAGGTGGAGAAGCTGCTCGCGGCGTAGGAGCCCGTCGCGCTGGGCGCGCGACGGAAAGCGCTCCTACGCATTGATTGGAGCCCGGCGCGAAAGCCTTCGCGGCGTAGGAGCCCGTCGCGCTGGGCGCGCGACGGAAAGCGCTCCGAGACATTGATTGGAGCCCGGCGCGAAAGCCTTCGCGCCTTGGCGCGCGGCGGCACGGGTACGGGAGGACCGATGCTGAGGCTCGACGGCAGGACGGCGCTGGTGACCGGCGCCTCGCAGGGGATCGGCGAGGCGGTGGCGCGGCGCCTGGCGCAGCAGGGGGCGCGCGTGGTGCTGGCGGCGCGCAGCGAGGACAAGCTCCGCGCCCTCTCCGACGAGATCGCCGCCGCCGGCGGCGCGGCGCTGCCCCACGCGCTCGACCTCGCCGACTCGGCGGGCGCGGCGGCGCGGGTCAAGGAGCTGCCCGAGGCGTGGTCGGCGATCGACATCCTGGTCAACAACGCCGGCATCACCGCCGACAACTTGCTGGCGCGCATGAGCCTCGAGGACTGGGAGCGGGTGCTGCGCACCAACCTGACCGGCGCCTACGTCTTGAGCCGCGAGGTGCTGCGCGGCATGATGCGCCGGCGCTGGGGGCGGATCATCTCGATCTCCTCGGTCGTCGGCATGATGGGCAATGCCGGCCAGGCCAACTACGCGGCCTCGAAGGCCGGGCTGATCGGCTTCAGCAAGTCGCTCGCGCGGGAGCTCGGGAGCCGCAACATCACGGTCAACGTGGTGGCCCCCGGGCTCATCGAGACCGCCATGACCGCGGCGCTCGCCGAGGAGGCGCGCCAGCAGCTCGCGGCCGGAATCGCCCTGCGCCGCCTTGGCACCCCGGACGACGTGGCGTGGGCCGTCGTCTTCCTCGCCAGCGAGGAGGCCGGCTACGTCACCGGCGACGTGCTCAACGTCTCCGGGGGGCTGTACTTCTGACCGCCGGGGACTGCCCCGGGAGGGCGCATTCAAGTGCTTGGACTCGCCCCGGCTTTGTGCTACAACCCCGGGGCTGGCCGGATCGAACCATGGAGGGAGGAGAACCGATGGCCGTCGCAGACAAGGTCAAGAGCATCATCGTGGAGCAGCTCGGAGTCGACGAGGACGAGGTCACCATGGACGCCAGCTTCACGGACGACCTGGGCGCCGACTCGCTCGACATCGTGGAGCTGGTCATGGCCTTCGAGGAGGAGTTCGGGATCGAGATCCCGGACGAGGAGGCGGAGAAGATCGGCAACGTCCGCGAGGCCGTGGAGTACATCGAGCAGAACGCCGGAGAGCACAACTAGCCCGCGACCCTCTCGACCCCCCTCAGTCCAACCCTTTGAATCCGTTTCCCCGTCGCCGCGTCGCCGTCACGGGAGTGGGGCTCGTCTCCCCGCTCGGCATCGGCACGGCCGCCAACTGGGAGGCGCTGCTCGCCGGGCGCAGCGGCATCGGCCGTATCACGCGCTTCGACAGCTCGCAATACCCGGTGCACATCGCCGGCGAGGTCAAGGGGTTCGAGCCGCACGACTACAGCGACCACAAGGACGTCAAGAAGAGCGATCTCTTCATCCACTACGCGCTCGCGGCGACGCACTTCGCGCTCGCGGACTCGGGCTTCGTCATCGACGACGGCAACCGCGACCGCGTGGGGGTGATCATCGGCTCGGGCATGGGCGGGCTGCCGCTCATCGAGCACATGCACGAGATCCTGCTCAAGCGCGGCCCGGGGCGCGTCTCGCCGTTCTTCATCCCGGCGCTGATCGTCAACATGGCCGCCGGCCAGGTGTCGATCCGCTACGGCGCGCGCGGCCCCAACAGTTGCCCCGCCACCGCCTGCACGACCGGCCTCCACGCGGTGGGCGACGCCTTCCGCCAGATCCAGCTCGGCGCCGCGGACGCCATGATCGCCGGCGGCGCCGAGGCGGTCATCACGCCGCTCGCCTTCGCCGGCTTCGCCTCGATGCGGGCGCTCTCGACGCGCAACGACGAGCCCGAGCGCGCCTCCCGTCCCTGGGACCGCGACCGCGACGGCTTCGTGATCAGCGAAGGCTCGGGGATCCTGGTGCTCGAGGAGCTCGAGGCAGCTCGCCGCCGCGGCGCCCCGATCTACTGCGAGATCGTCGGCTACGGCATGAGCGGCGACGCCTACCACATGTCGGCGCCGCAGCCGGACGGCGACGGGGCGATGCGCGTCATGCGCGCCGCCCTGGGCGACGCCGGACTACGGCCGGAGAGCGTCGGCTACATCAACGCCCACGGCACCTCGACGCCGCTCGGCGACCGCGGCGAGGTCAAGGCGATCCGCGCCGTCTTCGGCGACCACGCCAACCACCTCGCGGTCTCCTCGACCAAGTCCGCCACCGGCCACCTGCTGGGCGCCGCCGGCGGCCTCGAGGCCGGCATCCTGGCGCTGGCGATCCGCGAGCAGATCCTGCCCCCCACCATCAACCTCGACCACCCGGACGAGGACTGCGACCTCGACTTCGTCCCCCACACCGCCCGCAAGCAGAGCTTCGAGGTCGCCCTCACCAACTCCTTCGGCTTCGGCGGCACCAACGGGGCGCTGCTGATGCGGCGGTGGGACGGCGAGTAGGGCACTCGCTAAGAACCACGCCCTCCTCAGAACGCGCGCGCGAGGAAGGAGTCCAGCACCGCGGCGGCCGGTCCGTCGCGCGGTGAAACACCGCTCCGGAGAGCCCGCACCAACGCCTCGGCCTCCTGTGGGTCGAGGATCGCCTCGACACCTTTGATTCCCGGAGGTGCGTTGTCGAGCACCATGAACGAGACCCAGCTCCCGTCCCGCTGCCCCTGAGTGACGGCCGGTAAGGCGGCGGCCTGGAGCATCGCGTGCAGCTCGTCGACCGTGACGACGAAGCTCTCGATGCGCGGCAGCTCGTCGTTACCGTAGTCGATGCCGGCCTTGCGTAGACCGCCAAACGCCTGGAGATCGATCAGGCGACCGATCGCGCCGAACACCACCGTCGGGACTGGCTTGGTCTGCTCGCCCAGGTAGGTGAGCTTGACCTGCACGTGCGACAGCCGCGCCGGGGGCCGCCGGGTGAACTCTGAATAGGGCGACTGCGGCAACGGGCTCACGGCGCGCGGCGGCCCCGGCACCGGCGGCGGTGCCGCCGTGCGGCACCCGCAGAGGGCCGCGAGGAGCAGTGCCGTTCCTGCGCGTCCCAGTCGAGTCGATGGCATCGTCGCTCCCTCCTATCGGCCGGGCAGGTCGAAGTCGTGGGTCTCCGCCCAGCGATCCACCGCGGCGCTGAAGCCTTCGCTGGGCTGATCCGAGGTGCCGGTGAACCTCGATGTTCCAGGACTTCCGGCGGCCTGCTCCGCGGCGCTCTTGGCGAACTCCCAGGTGAGGCAGCCGAAGTAGTGCCCCGCATCTTCGCCGCGGGCGCAGAAGGCGCAGATCTCGAACTTGTAGAGCACGTCGGCGATGCGGGGGAACCCGCGGTCGCCGCCCCCCGTCCGGGGTGTGTCCGTGGTCGTCGACGCGACCACGGTCCCGTTCGACTCGCCCTGGATGCCGCCCCCGCTGTCCTGATAGTAGGGCGTGGTGTCGTCTTCGACGTGGTCGAGGTAGGTGCTGGACTCGTCGGCCCGCGTGCCGGGCAGGTCGCTGATCGCGTCATCGTCGCGGTACTCGTAGCCGTCGAAGTAATCGCCGGGGTCGAGGGGCACGCCATCGGCGAACATCTGACAGGTCTGGATCAGGGCAATCTGTTCGCACGGCGTCGTCAGCTCCGAGCGCTCCGGGTGGAACTCGAAGGACACCTGATTGGTGTCGCCCGCCGCTGGGGTCGCGGCCCCCTGGTCCTGCGATCCTTCCCAGGGCGTTCCCTGCACCTGCGCCAGGGCGCGGCCGGAGAGCAGAGTCGCCAGACTCGCAGCCAGGACGAGCGTGCCTCGCCGCGCTCGGCTAGTCGGTCTCGCGGAGGGTATAGCTCGCCTTGCACGCATCGGCGGCCGCTCCATCGCAGTCCACGGCGATCTTCACCACGTCCCGGCGGTTGATCGTGCGTGGCGTGTTCGGCGGGATCGGCCCGACGTTCCTGACCGCGCCGCCGACGACCGTGATCTTGAACGTAAACGGGCAGACCCCTTTGTTGCTCACGGTGAGATTGATGTCGTGGTTGTCCTCGCTGTCATAGATGTCGAAGTCCGCCGTGTTGCACTTGACGTCCCATTCGCGCCGCACGTCCTCCACGGCGAGCCTGCTGAAGTCCGTGATGAGCTGCGGCCAGGTGCGCCCGAGCTCGACGGTGCCTTCGGGTGACGGCCGCTTCTCCTTCACCGCGGCGACCTCCTGCGCCGCCGCCGCTCCAATCCCGCCGAGCAGCGCGGCGACAATGCCCACGAGCACTCCAATCCGCGATACGCGCATCGTCATCTCTCTCCTCCTTTTCACCCGGTGTACGGCTCGGCCGGGCTCTCGGAAGGAGATTCGCCGGAAGACGACAGACTCTGACAAGGGCACTGCCTTAGAGAGGTGAGCTGGAGCGGCGGCTCGTATCCCGCAGGTCTGTGCCGAGCCACCGGTCGAAGAACTCGGTCATCCGCGTGTAGAAGTGGCGCTGGGCGGCGTCGCCCATGCCGTGCTTCTGGTTGGGGTAGAAGGCCTGCTCGAAGGGGCGGGCGGCCTCGACGAGCTGGTCGCTGAAGACGATCGAGTTCTGCGGGTGGACGTTGTCGTCGCCGGTGCCGTGGACCAAGAGGAGGTGGTCGGCGAGCCTGGCGGCGTGGGTGAGGGGGGAGGAGGCCGCGTAGCCCTCCGGGTTGTCGCGCGGGTGGTCGAGGTAGCGCTCGGTCCAGATGGTGTCGTAGAGCTGCCAGTCGGTCGGCGGCGCGCCGGCGACGCCCGCCTTCCAGACCCCCGGGCGGTTGAGCAGCGAGTAGAGCGTGTTGGCGCCGCCGCCCGACCATCCCCAGAGGCCGATGCGCGCCGGGTCCACCCAGCCGAGGCCCTTCAGGTACTCGACGCCCGCGAGCTGCCCGGCCAGCTCCAGCTCACCGAAGCGGCGATGGAGGCGGTCCTTGCCGGCGCGGCCGAAGAAGAGCGAGGCCTGGTTGTCGACCGAGAGCACCGCGTAGCCGCGCTGCGCCATCGCGCGGTGCCAGAGGCCGCGCAAGGTCCCTTCCCAGCGGTTGACGACCACCTGCGAGGCCGGCCCGCCGTAGTGGTACATCAGGACCGGCCAGCGCCGCGCCGGGTCGAAGCCGGCGGGTTTCAGCAGCCGCGCCGGGAGCTGCGCGCCCTCGGGCCCGGGGATGGTGAAGAGCTCCCATCGCGCGACGGCGGCCGGATCGAAGAGCGGCGGCGCCGACGGCAGGACCGCCACCTCGCTGCCGTCGCGGCGGCGCACGGCCTGCCTCTCCGGAGTGCCGAGGTCGCTCCAGCCGTGTACCCATAACCCGCCGCGCGGCGCCACGCGCGCCGTGTTCCACCCCGCCCGCAGCGTCAGGCTCTCGGCGTCGCCGTCGAAGCGAACGCGCAGCACCTGACGCTCCGCCGGTCCGAGTCCGGCCGTGTGAAAGGCAGTCACCACGACGTCGCCGCGCTCCTCGTCCACCGCCTCGACGGAGGTGACCGTCCAACCCTCGGGTGTCAGCGCGCGCAGGCGGCTGCCGTCGGCAGCGTGCAGGTAGAGGCGGCGGTAGCCCTCGTGCTCGGCGCCCCACAGGAACCGGCCGTCGGCGAGGAAGCGGAAATCGCTCTCGAGCTCCACCCAGGTCGGCCACTCCTGCGCGTGGAGCGGCGCGCAGCGCCCGTCCGCGGCGCCGCAGAGGAGGAGCGTCAGGCGCGTCTGCTCGCGGTTCAAGAGCTGCACCGCGACCCGCTCGCCTCCCGGCGCCCAGTCGACCCGCGCCAGGTAGTCGTCCGGCGCCCCGCCGGTCGCGAGCCAGGTCGTGGCGCCGCTCGCCAGCTCCAGCACCCCCACCCGCACCAGCGGGTTGGCCTCGCCGGCCTTGGGGTACTTCTGCCACCGCACCTGCGGGTACTTGGGCAGCTCGTCGACCAGCGGATAGACGGAAACCGGCGACTCGTCGAACCGGTAGTAGGCGATCCGCCCGCCGTCCGGGCTCCACCAGAACCCCGTCGCATCGCGGTTCCAGAGCTCCTCCCAGTACACCCAGTCGGTCGTCCCGTTGAGGATCCGGTTCTCCTCCCCGTCCGCCGTCAACGCCCGCTCCCGCCGCGTCGCCAGCTCGAGCACGTGGAGGTCGAAGTCGCGCACGAACGCGAGCCTCCCGCCGTCCGGCGAGAACGCCGGCTCGGTCTCCTCCTCCGTCGTCTTCGTCAGCCGCTCGAGCTTCCGCCCCGTGAGGGTCAACAGATAGAAATCCCCGTCCGACACCACCAGCAGCCCGTCGCTCCGCGGCGACCACACCACCTCGTCGATCCCGAACCCCTCCTCCTGCCCAACAGTCCGCAACACCTCCTCGCTCCGCCCCGTCCCCCCGTCGAGCACCCACAGCGCCTCGCCCCCGTCGTCCTTCCACACATAGGCGAGCCGCGCCCCATCCGGCGACCACGCAAGCTGAGTCGGCTGCCTCCCTCCCGCCCCCTCCTCGAACACGAGGTCGAGCGTCAGCTCCCGGACCGGCGCCGCTGTTCCGTTCTCCCGTGCAAGGAGCGCGGACGAAGAACCGACGACAACGAGTACAAGAAAGACGGCTGGGTAGGGAAGGCGGGTCTGCATAGGCTCTCCTCGCGCGGGGAGTCTAGTGGGACTCCACGTGTGGCCACAGTCCCAGGCCCGTGGGCCGCAACGGCGCACGCCGGTCTCCGGGCCCCACACCGGACCGCCCGACGACGCGCCAACCCTGGTCGCGTGCTCGCCAACCCAGCAACCCAGGCATGCTGCAACCTTTCTCCCGCCACCCCCGTAGTCCACCCCGTAGGGACGCACCCAGACGAGGAGACCCTCATGACCAGAACCAGAACGCGCCGCAGGCCCGCTCTCCGAGCGGCCTTTCTCTGCCTGCTCGCCGCCGGCGCCACCGCCGCCGCCGCCGAGCCCCTGACCAAGAACGTCCGCCGCGCCTTCCCCGCGAGCCACGCCCACGCTCTCCGCCTCGCCAACCTCGCCGGCCGCATCGAGCTCGTCCCCGCCCAGGGCAACGAGGTCGTGGTCGACGCCACCGTCCACGCCGAGGGCAAGAGCGCCGCCGAGAGCAAGAAGCTCCTGGCCGCCATGGACTGGGTCAAGGCGCGCGACAAGAAGGGCCGCGAGGAGTGGACCCTCTCCTACCCGGTTGACGACTACGACTCCTTCGCCTACCCGCGCCCCGGCCGCGACGAGATCAGCTTCCTCGGCATCGACCTCGGCCACACCAGCAGCACCTACCGCGGTGAGCGGGTCCGCATCTACTCCCGCCGCCGCGCCACCGTGCCCACCCTCTTCGCCAACCTGCGCATCGCCGTGCCGCACAACGCCAACCTCGCGGTGCGCAACGTCGTCGGCAACGTTCGCGGCGGCGCCCTCCAAGGCACGCTCCTGGTCGACACCGGGAGCGGCGACGTCCAGCTCGCCGGCTTCGCCGGCACCCTCGACGTCGACACCGGCTCGGGCGACGTCACCATCGGCTCGACGCGCGGCGAGACCCGGGTCGACACCGGCTCGGGCGACGTCGTGGTGCAGCGCTGGGTCGGCAACGGCTCGATCGACACCGGCTCGGGCGACGTGTCGGTGGCGCAGGCCTCGGCCGGGAAGCTCTCGATCGACACCGGCTCGGGCGACGTCACCGTCAAGGGCGGCGCCGTGGCGACGCTCCTCGCCGACACCGGCTCGGGATCGATCCGCGTGCTCGGCGTCGAGGTCGAGGAGGTCAACGCCGACACCGGCTCGGGCGACGTCGTCATCGAGACCTCGCTGGCGCAGACGCGCCGGATCGTCGCCGACACCGGCAGCGGCGACGTGCGCGTGATCGCTGGCCCGGGAGCGTCCTTCGACATGGAGGCGAGCCAGGGGAGCGGCGACGTCATCGTCGGCTACCCCGACGCGCACCTCCGCAAGGACGGCCGCAAGGTGGTGGGGGCGGTGCGCGGCAACGGCCGCACCAAGATCCGCTGCGACACCGGCAGCGGCGACTGCGAGATCGGGCCGCGCGGCTGACCCGCGCGCGACCCTCGTTTCGTGGCAAACGCCCGGCCTGACCGCCGGGCGTTTTCACATCTTGCTGTAGTTGGGCCCGCCGCCGCCCTCGGGAGGCACCCAGGTGATGATCCCGTACGGGTCCATGACGTCGCAGGTCTTGCAGTGCACGCAGTTGCTGGCGTTGATCTGCAGGCGCTCGCCGGTCGGCGAGGCCGGGTCGCCGATCCACTCGTAGACCGCGGCGGGGCAGAAGCGGGTGCAGGGGTTGGCGTACTCGACGGCGCACTGATAGATGCAGACGTCGGTGTCGTGCACGATCAGGTGGACCGGCTGGTCCTCCTCGTGCGCGGTGCCGGAGTTGTAGACGTCGGCCAGGCGGTCGAAGGTGAGCCGGCCGTCGGGGCGCAGCGGCTCGTCGGGGCGGAGGCGCGCGCCTTCGGGGGTGTCGAGCGGCACCATCCGCGCGTGGCCGGGGCGGGTCTCCAGCCGGTCGCGGAACCCCCAGCCGCGGCCGCCGGTGACCAGGCCGATGCCGGCCTGGAACATGCCGGCGAGGACGCCGCGGTCGAAGGCTTGGTGGAAGTTGCGCACCGGCCAGAGCTCCTCGCGGATCCAGCTCTCCTCGATCCGCCGCTCGTAGCCGGCGAGCTGGGCGGTGTCGAGGCGGCCGGCGCGCAGGCCCGCGAAGATCGTCTCCGCCGCCAGCATTCCCGACTTCATCGCCAGGTGGATGCCCTTCAAGCGCTGGCTGTTGAGGAGACTGCCCGAGTCGCCGGCGATGAGGAAGCCGTCGCCGGCGAGACGCGGCATCGCCCACCAGCCGCCCTCGGGGATCGCCTTGGCGCCGTAGAAGGCCATGCGGCCGCCGTCGAGCAGGCGCCGCACCTCGGGGTGGGTCTTGAAGCGCTGGAAGAGGACGTGCGGGTCGAGCCAGGGGTTCTCGTAGTCGAGGCCCACGACCAGGCCGACGATGGCCTGATCGCCCTGCATCCCGTAGACGAAGCCGCCGCCGAAGGTCTTGAGATCGAGCGGCCAGCCCATGGTGTGCATCACCTGGCCCGGCGCGAGGCGGCCGTGCGGCAGGTCCCAGACTTCCTTGAGACCGATCGAGTAGACCTGCGGGTTCTTCCCCGCCGCCAGGCCGAGCCGCTCCTCGAGCTGCTTCGCGAGCGTGCCGCGCGGTCCTTCGCCGAGCACCGTGACCTTGGCGCGGATGTCCACTCCCGGCTCGTAGTTCGCCTTCTTCCGGCCGTCCCGGCCGACGCCCTTCTCGCCGGTGCGGACTCCGACCACGCGCTCGCCTTCGAGCAGCGCCTCGACGGCCGCGGTCTCGAAGAAGAGGTCGACCCCGGCGGCCTCGACCTTCGGCGCCATCCACTTGACCAGCTTGCCGAGCGAGGCGACGTAGTTGCCTTCGTTCTCGAGCGGCGGCGGGATGGGGAGCGGGAGCGCGCGCTTCTCGGTCAGCCAGAGGAGGCGCTCGTGCTCGACCGCCCCCTCGAACGGCGCCTGCCGCCAGTCGTCGGGGAACAGCTCGCGGAAGGCGCGCGGGTCGACGACGGCGCCGGAGAGAGCGTGGCTGCCGAGCTCTTTGCCCTTCTCGAGGACGGCGATCGACACCTCGAGCTTCTCGCCCTCCGCGGCGTGCGCGTTGTGCGCGGTCACCAGCCGCGCCAGCTGGTACGCCCCGGCCAGGCTGGCCGGCCCGGCGCCGACGAACAGCACGTCCAGCTCGAGGGTCTCGCGCTCGTGGTCCATACGCTCGCTCAGGTGCTGCTTCCTCCGATCGAAACGTTCTCTTCCCCGGGAAAGCGGCCGGAAGGCCGCGCGGATGCTAGCACGGGGCCGGCGGCCGTCCGGCGCGGCTTGACAGCTTCGGCGCGGCGCTGCTCTAATCGCAGTGTTCGACCGAGAGCCCCGATGCGCACCGCGACCACCCCGCCGCCTGTTGTTGCCGCCGCCGCGGCGTGGCGCTGGTTCGCGCATCACCACGCTCTCTGAGCCGGGACGCGCGTCCCGGCCCCTGGGCCCGGGACGAGCGACAGCCTGACCGACACGCCGCCTCCTTCCGGGCCCTCCGGAAGGAGGTTTTCGTTTGGAGCAAGTAGGGAGCAGACGCGCGACGCTGGTCGCGAGCCTGACCGAGCCGCCGGCGGCCGCGGCGCTCGCCGGCGTCGCCGACTGGCTCGAGGTGCGGGCCGACCTGGTCGGCGACCTCGATCCCGCCCGCTTGCGCGCCGGCTTTCCCGGCAAGCTCCTCTACACCCTGCGCAGCCGCGCCGAGGGCGGCGCCTTCGACGGCTCGCCCGAGCGCCGCCGGCGGCGGCTGCTCGAGGCGGCCGGCCGTTACGACCTCGTCGACCTTGAGGCCGAGCGCGATCTCACGGCGGAGGTCCTGGCGGCGCTGCCGCCCGCGGCGCGCGTCGTCTCGTGGCACGGCGCCGCCGCGGCTCCGGACGCGCTCCAGGCGCGCTTCGAGCGGATGGCGCGCGTGCCCGCGGCGCTGTACAAGCTGGTGCCGGCGGCGGCGCAGGCCGGCGAAGAGCTGGCGCCGCTCTTCCTCCTCGCCGCGCTCGGGCGGCGCGACGTCGCGGCCTTCGCCTCCGGCCCGCTCGGGCTCTGGACGCGCGTCGTGGCGCCGCGCTTGGGCGCGCCGGTCGTCTACGGCGCCGCCGGCGCCGTCCCCGCCGCGCCCGGCCAGCCCACCCTCGCCCGCCTGCGCGCCGACTTCGGTCTTCCCGACCTTCCTCCCGCCGCAGCGCTCTTCGGCGTCGTCGGCAACCCGATCGCTCACTCGCTCTCGCCGCGCCTGCACAACGCCGCCTACCGCGCGCTCGGCGTGCCGGCGCTCTACGTGCCGTTCTACGCGCCGTCGTTCGGCGATTTCTGGCTCGAGGTGGTGGAGAGCGGCGCGCTCGAGACGCTTGGCCTGCCGCTCGGCGGCCTCTCGGTCACCGCACCGCACAAGGAGGCGGCGCTCGGGATCGCTGGCGCCGAGAGCCCGCTCGCGGCGCGCATCGGGGCCGCCAACACCCTGGTCTGCCGCGACGGCGTGTGGGAGGCGGAGGCGACCGACCCCGAGGGGGTGCTGGTGCCGCTGGGGGAGCGGGGCGTGGACGTGGCGGGCCGTGCCGCGGCGGTGGTGGGCTGCGGCGGCGCCGGGCGCTCGGCGGCGATCGGTCTCGCGGCGGCCGGGGCGCGCGTCACTCTGTTCAACCGCGGCATCGAGCGCGGCTTGAAGGCCGCCGCGGCGCTCGGGCTGCCGTTCCGGCCGCTGTCGGAGCTCGACCCGGAGGAGTACGACCTGCTCGTCCACGCCACGCCGCGCGGCCGCGGGCCGGGCGAGGCGCCGCCGATCGACGTCGAGCGCGTGCGGCCGGGTGCCGTGGTGCTGGACATGGCCTACGGCGAGGCGCCGACGCCGCTGCTGGTGGCGGCGACGGCGCGCGGCGCGCTGGCGATCGACGGCCGCGAGGTGCTGCTCGGGCAGGCGCTGGCGCAGTTCCGGATGATGACCGGACGCGAGATGCCGCGCGAGGTGGCGCGACAGGCGCTGGGGCTGCCGGACGTGGAGGCCGCCGAGCCCCGGGCGGCGGCACGGGTGGAGGAGCGCGGATGAGGATCTCTGCCGCCCTGCCGCAAGGCGTGCACGCATTGCTCTTCGAGTCGGCGGCGCGGCGGCGGCGGCTGGAGGCCGGGCTTGCGGCGCGGCTCGAGACCGCGGGCTTCTCCGAGGTGGTGCTGCCGGTGCTCGACTACCTCGAGCCCTACGCGCCCCTCATCGGCGGCGGCGGTGGCCCGCTCGGCGGCTCGGAGCGCTACCACCTCCTCGACCGCGACGGCGAGCTGCTCGCCCTGCGCGGCGACTTCACGCCGATGCTCGCGCGCCTGCTCGCGCCGCGCCTGCCTTTCCTGCCGCGGCCGCTGCGCCTCTACTACCGCGGCGACGTGGTGCGCCTGGAGGAGGAGCGCCCGGGCGGCCAGCGCGAGTTCTACCAGGTGGGGGCGGAGTTGCTCGGGCTGCGCGGCGAGCGTGCGGAGCGGGAGATGCTGCGGCTCTGTCTCGAGCTGCTGGCGGAAGGAGTTCCAGGTGGGGGGGAGATGTCGCCGGGAGCCGGCGATCGCGATGCCGGCGGCGGCGAGTGCGCTGTCCACGTGGTGCTCGGCTTCGCCGGGGCGCTCGACCGGCCGCTCCTCGCGGTGCGCGGCGCCGATCCGGCGGCGCTGGCGCTCGCCATTGAGCGGCGCGAGCGCGCGGTCGTTCGCCGGGCGGCACCGGAGCTTCTTGCCGTCGTCGAGGAGGGAGTGCCGGAGCAGCCGGAGGCGCTCGGGGAGCGGGCGGGGCGGCGGCTTGCGCGGCTCCTCGCGTTGCGCGACGAGCTGGCGCACCGCTTTCCGGCCGCGCGCCTCGTGGTCGATCTCGCCGAGTTCGCGCGTCACACCCTGCACCCACGCCTCGCCGCCGCCACCGCCCAACCCGTGCGCGGCGCGCTCTCGCCCGCGATGACCTACTACGACGGCCTGGTCTTCCGCGCCTACGTCCGCGGCGCCGCGCAGCCAGTGGCCAGCGGCGGCCGCTACGACCGCCTGTTCCGTGCGCTGGGCGCGGAGATCCCGGCGGTGGGTTTCTCGCTGGGGCTCGACACCTGGCTGGCCGCGCAAGCGGAGGCACCGGCGGAGAGACCGCCCGTCGAAGAGCAGCGAACACGTCCCCCTCTCCCATGTGGGAGAGGGGCCAGGGGTGAGGGAGATCGGGTCAATGCAGTAAAGGGTGAATCCGCTTCAGTGCCCAATCCAGGTTCAACAACCGCCGCGAGTGAACGGCGCCAATCTCTCAAGGGAGATCGGGTCAATACCGTAAAGGTGGAACCCGCTCCAACGCCTGTACAACCGTCAACGACCGCCGCGCGCGAACGGCGCCAATCTCTCAAGGCATGATCCGCCTCGCGCTACCCAAAGGCCGCAACCTCGAGGTCGCCCTCGCCGCGTTCCGCGCCGCCGGCGTCGACCTCGGCACCGCCGACGCCCTCGGACGCTGCCTGCGCGCC
The DNA here is from genome assembly GCA_044866775.1 of Thermoanaerobaculia bacterium. Taxonomy (GTDB): domain Bacteria; phylum Acidobacteriota; class Thermoanaerobaculia; order Multivoradales; family UBA5704; genus DASUNQ01. Next base: position 81,946 of record JBIOUG010000195.1, read on the forward strand.
CGCCCGCCGGGGGCCGGCGTCGAGGTCCTGCTGCTCAAGGATTGGGACGTGCCGCTCTACGTCGAGCAGGGAGTGGCCGACTGCGGCGTCGTCGGCAGCGACGTGCTGGGAGAGGTGGACGGCGACCTCCTGGTGCCGGTCAGGCTCGCCGCCGGGCGGGCGCGGCTGTCGCTGATCGGCCGTCCCGGCGCGCTGCCGCAGCCCGGCGCGCAGGTGCGGCTGGCGACCAAGTACCCGGCGACCGCCCGCCGCTGGCTGGCCGGGCTCCCCTGGGGCGCGGAGGTGCTCGAGCTGTCCGGCTCGGTCGAGCTGGCGCCGGTGCTCGAGCTCGCGGAGGTGGCGCTCGACATCGTGCAGACCGGCCGCACGCTGGCCGCGAACCACCTCGCCGAGCTCCAGGTGGTCGCCGAGGTGGCGGCGTGCCTGGTGGTGGGACGCGCGGCCTTCCAGCGCCATCGCGCGGCCGTCAACGACTGGGCGGGACGGCTGGAGGCGGCGGAGGTGGTGGCGTGACCGGCGAGCGAGCCGGCCTGCGAGGCTCGGGTAGGTCGTCCCTACGACGTGCCTCTGTCGGGGGTGGTGTCGACTCGGGTAAGCCGGCGCGCAGCCGTCAGGAGAGGCCGGCGGCGCCGCAGGGCGATGGCGCGCTGCGCGTGCTCCGCCTCGACTCCGCCGCCGGCCGCCGCGTGGTCGAGCGGCTCGAACGACGTGCGCACCACGTGCTGGACGCCGCGACCCTCCGCGGCGCCGAGCGCATCGTGCGGCGGGTCCGCCGCGGCGGCGACGCGGCGCTTCTCGAGCTGGCGCGCCGCCTCGACGGCACTGAGGCGACCTCCGCCGCCGGGCTGGCGCTCGGCCCGCCGTGCCTGGAAGCCGAGGCGCCGTACCTGCCCCCGGGCTTCGCGGCGGCGCTCGACACGGCGATCGCCGCCGTCGAGCGCTTCCATCGCCCGCAGGTGCCAGGCGGCTTCGTCCTGGAGGAGGACGGCGCGTGGCTCGAGGAGCGCGTGCTGCCGCTCGGCCGCGTGGGGATCTACGTGCCCGGCGGACGAGCGAGCTATCCCTCGACGGCGGTGATGACGGTGGTGCCGGCGCGCCTCGCCGGCGTGCGGGAGGTCGTGGTCGCCACCCCGCCCGCGGCCTATCGCGCCAGCGCCGCGCTGCGCTACACGCTGGCGCGCCTCGGCGTGACCGAGATCTGGGGGATGGGCGGCGCGCACGCCGTGGCGGCCCTGGCCTACGGCACGGAGAGCGTACGGCGGGTGGACGCCGTCGTCGGTCCGGGCAACGCGTGGGTGACGGCGGCCAAGCGCCTCGTCGCCGGCGACGTGGCGATCGACGGCCTCGCCGGTCCGACCGAGGTGGTGATCGTCGCCGACGTCGAGGGCGACGCCGGCTCGGCGGCGGACCTCGCGGGCACGCTGGCGGCGGACCTCCTGGCGCAGGCCGAGCACGATCCGAGCGCGGCGGCGCTGCTCATCACGCCGAGCGGGAAGCTCGCCGAGAGGGTGGCGGCGGAGATGGAGACGCAGCTCGCGGTGCTCCCGACCGCCGGTACGGCGCGCGCCGCCCTCGCCCGGTTCGGCGCGGCGCTGCTCGTGGACGACGTCGAGCAGGCCTTGGCGCTGGTCGAGCGGCTCGCTCCCGAGCACCTCCAGCTCGTCGGCCAGCGCGCCGAAGCGCTGGCCGAGCGGGTCACGGCCGCCGGCGCCGTCTTCGTCGGCGCGGCGGCCGGCGAGGTGCTGGGCGACTACGTTGCCGGGCCGAGCCACGTGCTCCCCACCTGTGGCAGCGCCCGCTTCGCCTCGGCGCTTGGCGTCGCGACGTTCGTGCGCCGCGCGCACCTCGTGCGCTTCACGCCCGCCGCCGCAGCCGCGCGGGCTGGGGCGGCCGCAACGCTCGCCGAGGCCGAAGGCCTGCCGGCGCATTCGGCGGCGGCGCGGCGGCGGTCGGAGGCCGTCGGACAGTGTCATCCCGAGCGTGATCCCTCGCTGTCGCTCGGGATGACAACGGGAGGCCTGCGCGACGTGCGCGCCCTCGTGCGCCCGGAGCTCCGCGCCCTCCCGGCCTACCACCTCGACCAGACCCCCTGCCGCCACAAGCTCGACCAGAACGAGGTCCCCTGGGAGCCGCCGCGGCGGTTGAAGCGCCGCGTCGCCGAGGCCCTCCTCGCCGCCGACTGGTCCCGGTACCCGGATTTCCACGCCGATGCGCTGCGGCGCGCGCTCGGCGAGCTGCACGCCCACCCGTGGCAGGGAGTGCTGGTCGGGAACGGCTCGAACGAGCTGCTCGGCCTCGCGCTCGAGGCGCTGGCGCGTCCGGGCCGCGAGGTGCTGGGCGCCGAGCCCTCGTTCGGGCTCTACCGGATGTTCGTCACGCGCGCCGGCACCGTGCCGCGGTTCCTGCCGCCGCGCGCCGATCTCCGCCTGCCGCTCCGCGAGCTGCTCGCCGAGGTGGAGCGGGACCCGCGGCGGCCGCTGCTCCTGTGCTCGCCCAACAATCCGACCGGCGATGCGGCGACCCCGGACGAAGTGGAGGCGCTCCTCGCGCGGCTCGAGGCGCCGCTCCTCCTCGACAACGCCTACGGCGAGTTCTGCCGTCACGACTACCGGCCGCTGCTCGCCCGCCATCGGCACCTGCTCCTCTGCCGCACCTTCTCGAAGGCCTGGTCGCTGGCCGGGATGCGCTTGGGATACCTCCTCGCGGATCCGGCCCTGGCGGCGGAGCTGATCAAGGTGAAGCTCCCCTACAACCTCGGCCATGCCGCGGCGCTCGCCGGCGTCGCGGCGCTGGCGGAGCGGGAGGCGGCGTCGCGGCGCGTCGCCGTCCTCCTCGGCCGCCGGCCGCAGTGGGCGGCGGCGCTGGCGGCGGCTGGGCTCGAGGTGTTTGCTTCGGAGGCGAACTTCCTGCTCGTGCGGTGCACTCCGGGCTCGCGTGTCATCCTGAGTGAAGAGAAGGATCCGGGCGGGGTACCCGAGGAGAAGCTTCGCGCAGAGGCGCGGCGCATCAGAGACGGTCTGGCGGCCCAAGGTATCTTGGTGCGCGATGTCGGCTCCTACCCGGGCCTTGCCGGCTGCCTCCGCGTCTCCGTCGGAGGCGGCGCCGCCTTGCGGGCTACCCGCGCCGCGCTCGCCTCGCTAGCCGCAGGCCGCTTTTCCCTACCTGGATCTTTTTCTTCCTCGACTCCTGCCGATCGCATTCCGCCGGAGCCCCGATGACGCCCCGCACCGCCACCGTCGACCGCACCACCCGCGAGACCGAGGTCCGCCTCCGCTTGTCGCTCGACGGCGGCCCGCGGCGGATCGAGGTCCCGTCCGGCTTCTTCGGCCACATGCTGGAGGCGCTCGCCGCGCACGGCGGGCTGGGGCTCGAGGTCGTGGCGCGCGGCGACACGCACGTCGACCACCACCACACGGTCGAGGACGTCGGCATCGCGCTCGGCGAGGCGCTGGCGGAGGCGCTGGGCGAACGGGCCGGGATCGTGCGCTTCGCGCACGCCTATGCGCCGCTCGACGAGGCGCTGGCGCGCGCGGTCGTGGACCTCTCGGGGCGCGGCTTCTTCGCCTGGAGCGCGCCGCCCGAGGTGGCGGCGGTCTGGGTGACGCCGGAGTTCCCGCTGACGCTGGTGGCGGACTTCTTCCAGGCGCTCGCCGACCGCGGCCGCCTCACCCTGCACCTCGACCTGCTCTCCGGCCGCAACGGCCATCACGCGGCGGAGGCCTGCTTCAAGGCGGTCGCCCTCGCGTTGCGCCAGGCGGTGGCGCTGCGCGCCGGGGCGGGAGAGCGCGACGGCGGCGCAGCCGAGGTGCCGAGCACCAAGGGGACCTTGACGCGATGACGGAGCGCGTGACCGTTCTCGATCTCGGCGCCGGCAACCTGTGGAACCTGGAGCGCGCGCTCCGCCACCTCGGCGCCGACGTGGAGGTCACCACCGCGCCCGACCGGGTGGCGGCCGCGCGATGCATCGTCCTGCCGGGTGTCGGCGCCTTCGCGCCGGCGCGCGAGGCATTGCGCGGCGAACGCGAGGCGGCGCTGCGCGAGGCCGTGGAGCAGGGTGCGTGGCTGCTCGGCATCTGCCTCGGCTATCAGCTCCTGTTCGAGGAGAGCGAGGAGTTCGGGCCGACCGACGGGCTCGGTCTGCTGCCCGGCCGGGTTAGCCGCCTGCCCAGCTCGGTGCCGGTGCCGCACATCGGCTGGAATCGGCTGCACGACCTGAAGCCACATTCGCTGGTGGGCGAGCTGGGTGCACAGCCTTCTTCCCACCTGTTCTTTTATTTCGTCCACGGCTATGCCCCCGAAGGAGTGCCCGAGCACCTCTGCGTAGCCCGCTGCACCCACGGCCGGCCGTTCCCAGCCGCCGTCGCCTGCGGCCGCGTGCTGGGAACTCAGTTCCACCCCGAGCGGAGCGGCGAGGCCGGCCTCCGCCTGCTCGCGAACTTCCTGGAGATGACGCGTGCCGTCGCGCGACCTCGAGCTGCTGCCCGCGCTTGACCTGCGGCGGGGCGCCGTCGTCCGCCTGCTGCGCGGCGACGACGCGCGGCGTACGGTCTATGCCGAGGACCCGCGCGAGGTGCTCGCCGCCTTCGCCGCCGCCGGCGTGGGGCGGGTGCACGTCGTCGATCTGGACGCGGCGCTCGGCGAGCCGCCGCAGCGCCCGCTGGTCGAGCGCCTCCTCGCCTGGGCGGCGGAGCATGGCGGTCCGGCGGTGCAGCTCGGCGGCGGGATGCGCGACGCCAAGGCCGTCGCCTGGGCGCTGGGTGCGGGCTGCGAGCTCGTGGTCGTCGGCTCACTCGTGGCGCGCGATCCGGAGCTCTTCCGGCAGCTCGCCGGGCGCTGGCCGGGGCGGCTCGTGCCGGCCGTCGACGTGCGTGACCGCGAGGTACGCACGGAGGGCTGGGTAAGGAAGGCGGCCGTGTCGCTGCAACGGCTGTGCCGCGGACTGCTGGGCTTTCCCTGCCCCGCGGTGCTGGTCACCGACGTCGAGCGCGACGGCACGCTCGCGGGCCCGAATCTGGAGCTGGCGGCCGAGATTGCACGGATCAGCGGGCTCCCGGCCCTCTTGTCGGGCGGGATCTCCACCCTTGCGGATCTCCGCGCCGCCCGCGCCGATTCGGCCATCGCGGGCGTCGTCGTCGGCCGCGCGCTGTACGAGCGCGCTTTCTCGCTCGAGGAGGCGCTCGCCGCCTGCCGCGGGCTGCACCCATCCTCCTTACCTAATGTCTCGTCTTCCCAATCAGTCACCAGCCGCGCCGGCACCGGCTCCGCCGCCCTCACCGGCCTCACCTGCCGCGTGATTCCCTGCCTCGACGTCGCGGGCGGGCGGGTGGTGAAGGGCGTCCGCTTCCGCGATCTCGCCGATCAGGGCGACCCCGCCGAGGCGGCGCGGCGCTATGCCGAACAGGGCGCGGACGAGATCGTCTTCCTCGACGTCGGCGCCGCTCCCGAAGGCCGCGGCACCGCGCTCGAGTGGGTGCGCCGGACGGCGGCGTCGGTGTTCGTCCCGCTGACGGTGGGCGGCGGCGTCCGCAGCGCCGGCGACGCCGAGCGGCTGCTCCGCGCCGGCGCCGACAAGGTGGCGATCAACACCGCGGCCGTCGACGACCCCGCGCTGCTGGCGGCCCTCGCCGCCCGCTTCGGCAGCCAGTGCGTCGTGCTGTCGGTCGACGCCCGCCGGTTGCCGGGCGGCGGTGGCTGGGAGGTGCTGACCCGCGGCGGCCGCCGCCCGACGGGCCGCGACGCCCTGTCGTGGCTGCGCGAAGGGGTCGAGCGCGGCGCCGGCGAAGTGCTCCTCACCAGCATCGACGGCGACGGCACCCGCGCCGGCTACGATCTCGAGCTGATCGCCGCCGCGGCGCGCGCGGTGCCGGTTCCGGTCATCGCTTCGGGCGGCGCCGGCCACGCCGGTCACCTCGCCGAGGCGCTGGCTGCGGGCGCCGCGGCGGTGCTGGCGGCGTCGATCTTTCACCAGGGCACGACGACGGTGGCGGCGGTCAAGGCGGAGCTGGCGGCGGCCGGATTCCCGATGCGGCCGGTCGTCGAGGAGTGCGTGAGATGAGCACCGCGGCGGCGGGAAGATTGGCGCTCAATCTCGACGCCCTTCGCTTCGACGACCGCGGCCTGGTCCCGGTCGTGGCGCAGCACGCCGCCACCGGAGCGGTGCTGATGCTCGCGTGGGCCGACCGCGAGGCGGTCGAGCGGACCCTCGCCACCGGCGAAGCGCACTTCTGGAGCCGCTCGCGCCGCGCGCTGTGGCGGAAGGGAGAGACCTCGGGCAACGTCCTGCGGGTCGTCGCGGCCGTCCCCGACTGCGACGGCGACGCGCTCCTGCTCTCCGTCTGTCCGTCCGGCCCGGCCTGTCACCGCGGCACCGCGAGCTGCTTCGAGCCCAATCCGCTCGCGCCGCCGCCGGCGCCGCGCCTCGACCTCGGCTGGTTGTGGGAGGTGCTGGAGAGCCGGCGCACGGCCTCGCCGGAGGAGAGCTACACCGCCCGCCTGCTCGCCGCCGGCACGCAGCGCATCGCGCAGAAGGTGGGCGAGGAGGCGGTGGAGGTGGCGCTCGCGGCGATGGCGGCTGACGACCAAAGAAGCTCAGTACGTGGAGAGTTGGTTGGCGAGGCAGCGGACCTGCTTTTCCACCTCCTCGTCCTGCTCCTCGACCGCGGCATCACCCCAGAGGAGGTCGCGGCCGAGCTGGGGCGGCGGCACGCCGAGGCGCGCCGCCCACAGCTCTTCCGGGAGCAGATCTCAGCGGACGCGGCCGCGCCGGACCAGGTTGACGATGGCGAGCAGGATGATGGCCCCGAGCAGCGACGCCAACAGACCCATGATCGAGTAGTCGCCGGCGTTGATGGTCCCCCCACCGAGCAACGGCGCGATCAGGAAGGCGCCGAGCAGCGACCCGACGATCCCGACCACGATGTTCAATAGGATGCCCTGCTGCGCGTCGGTGCGCATGACCAAGCTCGCCAGCCAACCGATCACACCGCCTACGATGAGCCAAATCAGGAAGCCCATGGACCCCCCCTCTCTGTGGTTAGTGGTTCGTACTGCCCTACTGCGTAGGGCGGTGGCTGCAACTTCCGGACCACTGTGCGGCGGCGAGCTGCCGTGAGCAGCCCCCGGCGTGCCGTCCCGCACCTGCGGGAGTTCCTGGCCGACAGCCTGACGCCGCTCGGCGTCTACCGGCGTCTCGCCCGCACCTCGCCGACGCGGTTTCTGCTCGAGAGCGTCACCGGCGGCGAGCAGGTGTCGCGCTTCAGCTTCCTCGGCGCCGGTCCGCGCGCGCTCTACCGCCTCTGGCCCGACCGCCTGGAGGTAGAGCGGCGCGGCCGCCGCGAGACGCTGCCGGGGCCGCCGCTCGAGGCGTTGCGGCGGGTGATCGGCGCGGTGGCCGCCGAGCCCGGGCCGATCCCCTTCACCGGCGGGCTCGTCGGCTACTTCGGCTACGACCTGGTGCGTCTCGTCGAGCGGCTGCCGTCGCGTCCGCCCGATCCGTTCGGCCTGCCCTGGGCGCTCCTCGCGCGCTTCGACACGGTGGTGGTCTTCGACCACGCGCTGCAGCGCGTCCTGGCGATCGCCAACGAGGTCGAGGGAGAGGTCGGGGTCGCGGCCGCCGAGCGGCAGCTCGAGCGGCTGTCGCGGCTGCTGACGAGCGAGGCGCGCGGCGGCGGCGTGGCGATGCCCGCGCGTCGTCTCGAGCCGCCGTCCGTGCCGCCGCCGAGCCTCCCCGGCGCCGACTTCCGGCGCGCCGTCGCGACGGCGAAGGAGCACATCGCGGCCGGCGACATCTTCCAGGTCGTCCTCGCGCGGCGCTGGCGCCTGCCGCGGCGGGTCGAGCCGCTGGCGCTCTATCGCGCCGTGCGCATCGTCAATCCGAGCCCCTACATGGTGCTGCTCGAGACGCCCGACGTGGCGCTGGTCGGCGCTTCGCCCGAGATGTTGGTGCGCAAGGTGGGACGGCACATCGAGACCCGTCCCATCGCCGGCACGCGCCCGCGCGGCGTCGACGCGGCGGGCGACCGCCGGCTGGCCGAGGACCTCCTGGCCGACCCCAAGGAGCGCGCCGAGCACGTGATGCTCGTCGACCTCGGGCGCAACGACCTCGGGCGCGTGGCGGCGCCGGCGAGCGTGCGGGTGGCGAGCTTCCTCGACGTCGAGCGCTACAGCCACGTCATGCACCTGGTGTCGAGCGTCGTCGGAGAGCTGGCGCCGGAGCGCGACGGTCTCGACGCGCTTCTCGCCTGCTTCCCGGCGGGGACCGTCTCGGGGGCGCCGAAGATCCGCGCGATGGAGATCATCGACGCTCTGGAGCCCGAGGCGCGCGGGCCGTACGCCGGCGCCGTCGGCTACCTCTCCTACTCGGGCGACCTCGACACCTGCATCACCATCCGCACGCTGGTGGTGCGCGCGGGCGAGACCTCGGTCACGGCCGGCGCCGGCATCGTCGCCGACTCCGATCCCGCGGCAGAAGAGAGGGAGACCGAGAACAAGGCCGCCGGGCTGCTCGCGGCGGTGGCGCTCGCCGAGCGGCTGGAGAAGGGCGCATGATCCTGATGATCGACAACTACGACTCGTTCACCTACAACCTGGTGCAGCTCCTGGCCGGCGCCGGGGCCGAGGTGGCGGTGGTGCGCAACGACGTCGAGACGGTGGAGGAGCTGCTGGCGCGGCGGCCCGCAGGGGTGGTGCTCTCGCCGGGGCCGGGACGGCCGGAGGATGCCGGGGTGTGCCTCGACCTGCTGCGCGCGCGCCCGCGCCTGCCGCTCCTCGGCGTCTGCCTGGGACACCAGGCGCTCGGCGTCGCGTTCGGCGCGGTGGTGGAGCGCGCGCCCCACCTCATGCACGGCAAGACGTCGGCGATCACTCACGGCGGCGACGGGCTCCTCGCCGGTCTGCCCAGCCCCTTCGAGGCGACCCGCTATCACAGCCTCGAGGTGCGCGCCGCGACGCTGCCGCCGGAGCTCGCGCCGGCGGCCTGGAGCGACGACGGCACGCTGATGGCGATGCGCCACCGCGAGCTGCCGTACTGGGGAGTGCAGTTCCACCCGGAGTCGGTGCTCACGACGTCCGGGCCGCTGCTCCTCCAGAACTTCCTCGCGCTGTGTCACGGCTGGGAGAAGCGCTCAGGATGACGGTTCAGGAGGAGATCCCGGGCGTTTTCGGAAGCCCGACCGGAGGGCGTGATGGGGATTGACCCGCGCGACGCCGTCGGCCGCGTGGTCGCCGGCCACGATCTGGGCCGCGACGAGACCGAGGAGCTGTTCGGGCTGCTGATGGACGGCGGCCTCTCCGATCCGCTCAAGGCGGCGCTCTTGGTGGCGCTGCGGATGAAGGGCGAGACGCCGGCGGAGATCGCGGGCGCCGCGGCGGCGATGCGGCGGCGGGTGATCGCGATCCCGCACCGCCGCGAGGGGGTCGTCGATACCTGCGGCACCGGGGGCGACGGGCGCGGCACCTTCAACATCTCGACCGCGGCGGCGCTGGTGGCCGCGGCGGCCGGCGTGCCGGTGGCGAAGCACGGCAATCGGTCGGTCTCCAGCCGGTCGGGGAGCGCGGACGTGCTGGCGGCCCTCGGCGTCGCGATCGAGGTCGAGCCGGAAACGGCCGCGGCGGCGCTCGAGCAGGTGGGGATCGCCTTTCTCTTCGCGCCGCGGCTGCATCCGGCGATGCGCGAGGTGATGCCGGTGCGGCGCGAGCTGGGGATGCGGACGATCTTCAACGTGCTCGGGCCGCTCACCAACCCGGCGGGGGCGCGGCGGCAGGTGATGGGGGTCTACGCGCGCGAGCTGGTCGAGCGGCTGGCTCGGGTGCTGGCGGAGCTCGGCGCCGAGCACGCCCTGGTGGTGCACGGCGAGGACGGGCTGGACGAGATCACGACGACGGGGCGGACCTGGGTGGCCGAGGTGCGGGACGGCGAGGTGCGGCTTGCGGTGCTCGAGCCCGAGGCGCTCGGGCTGCCGCGGGCACGGCTTGCCGACTTAGCCGGCGGCACGCCGGAGGAGAACGCCGCGACGATGGAGCGCGTGCTCGGCGGCGAGGCGGGCGCGATCGCCGACGTTGTGGCGGCCAACGCCGGGGCGGCGTTGTACGTGGCTGGGCGTGTGGCAACGCTGCCGGAGGGTGTGGCGGCGGCCAGGGAGGTCCTGGCATCGGGGAAGGCGGCGGCGAAGCTCGAGGAGCTGCGGAGGTTTCGGGCGTGACCGAGAGAACAAGAATCCCGCGCGGGACGGATAGTCGCCGCGTGGGGTGCCGGTCCGGAGGGAGCTGCACAGGCGCGCCGCTTCGCGGTGCTGGTAGGTGGGGTGGTGGCCTGCGGTTCGCACGCGCTGCGCGCGTGCATCACAACGGTCGTGGTGGCTGAGGGGGGCGCGCGCCGGTTCCGCTCCCTCCGGACCGGCACCCCACGCGGCTACACGGTCCATGGAGTCGGAGTGACGGCGGGAGGCGGATGACAGCGATAGGACAAGCGGCAACGCAGGGCGATTCGATTCCCAATATCTTGGGCCGGATCGTGGCGCGGCGGCGGGAGCGGATCGTGGCCGAGGTGGGGGCTGTGGCGGACGAGGCTGTGCCTGGGGCGCCTCCTTTCCTTACCCAGAGTCCTTTCCTCTCGGTCTTACGAGCCCGCCGTGGAAGTGCTGTGATCGCCGAGGTGAAGATGGGATCGCCGCGGCTCGGGTCGCTGGAAGGACGAGTGGACCCATTGCGCCAGGCGCGCACTTATGCCGAGCATGGGGCGGCGGCGTTGTCGGTCGTGGTGGAGCCGGACTTCTTCCACGGCAGCTACGAGCTGCTCGCGGAATGCCGTGCGGCGTCGGGACTGCCGGCGATCGCCAAGGACTTCCTGGTGCACCCGGTGCAGCTCCGGTGGGCGAAGGAGGCCGGGGCCGACGCGGTGCTCCTGATCGCGGCGCTGCTCTCGGGAGAGGAGCTGCGCCGTTACGCCGGCCTGGCCCGTGGTCTTGGGCTCGTGCCGCTGGTCGAGACTCACGATGAGGAGGATGTGGCGAAGCTCGCCGGTGCGGAGTGGGAGCTGGTGGGAGTCAACAACCGCGACCTGCGGACGTTTTCGGTCGACCTCGACCGCTCGGCCGCATTGCTCCCGAGGCTCCCGCCGGAAGCACTGAAGGTTGCGGAAAGCGGGATTTCAGGTAGGGAGGACGTCGTGCACCTCCGCGATGCCGGCTTCGATGCCTTTATCATTGGCGAGTCACTTCTCCTCGCTCCTGACCCCGCCACCCTCCTCGCCGAGCTGGTGCGATGACGCCCCCCGCCTCTCGACGTCACGCTACCTACTTGGATCGTGCAGCCGCGTGGGGTGCCGGTCCGGAGGGAGCGGAACCGGCGCGCGCCCCCTCGCCTGGCAACACCGTAGTGATGCATCCCCCGCGCAGCGGGGGTGCGAGCCGAAGGCCTGTGACCCTTGCTACTGGCACCGCGAAGCGGCGCGCCTGTGGAGCGACCGGAGGACCGGCGCCCCACGCGGCGACTGTCCGTCCCGTGCGGCACCTCTTTCCATGACCGCCGCGGTCAAGGTCAAGATCTGTGGCGTCACCTCTCCCGAGGACGCGCTTGCGGCCACCACCGCCGGAGCCGAGCTGCTGGGTCTCAATTTCTATCCGCCGAGCCCGCGCTGCCTTACTGCGGCGGGCGCCCGGGAGATCGCCGAGGCGGTGCGCGCTGCCGCGCCCGGTGTGCTGCTGGTGGGGGTGTTCGTCAACCTGGCGCCGCGCGACATCGAAGCCGTCGATCGCGAAGTCGCCTTCGATCTCCTTCAGTTCAGCGGCGACGAACCGCCCGACGACGTCAACCGCCATGCCGCACGCGCCATCAAGGTCTTCCGCACCGGCGGCCCGCCGCCCGCCGCGGCCCTGGAGGACTATCCGGACGTCTGGGGCATCCTCGTCGACGCCCGCCACGGCGGGCTCTACGGCGGCACCGGGCTCGCCTGGCCGTTCGCCGAGGTCGCCTCGCTCGCCGCGGGCCGCCGCCTCCTGGTCGCCGGCGGCCTCGGGCCGGGCACGGCCCGTGCGGCGGCGCTTGCCAGCGGCGCCTGGGGGCTCGACGTCTGCTCCGGCGTAGAATCGGCGCCCGGCCGGAAGGACCCGCGGCTCCTGTCCCGCCTGTTCGAGGAGATCCGACATGGTTGAGCCTCGCTCCCGCCCCGATCCGGCGGGCTACTTCGGCCTCTACGGCGGCCGCTTCGTCCCCGAGACGCTGATGGCGCCGTTGGCCGAGCTGGCGCGCGCCTACGACAAGGCGCGCCGCCAGAAGGGCTTCCAGCGGCGCCTCGACGAAGTGCTGCGCGACTTCGCCGGCCGGCCGACGCCGCTCTTCCACGCCGAGCGCCTCTCGCGCGAGCTGGGCGGCGCGCGCATCTACCTCAAGCGCGAGGACCTCCTGCACACCGGCGCGCACAAGATCAACAACGCCCTCGGCCAGGCCCTCCTCGCCCGCGGCATGGAGAAAGAGCGCGTCATCGCCGAGACCGGCGCCGGCCAGCACGGGGTCGCCACCGCCGCCGCCGCCGCGTTTTTCGGCCTTGCCTGCACCATCTATATGGGCACCGAAGACATGCGCCGGCAGCGCTTGAACGTCGACCGCATACGGCTCCTCGGCGCCGAGGTCGTGCCCGTCGACTCCGGAAGCCGCACCTTGAAGGACGCCATCAACGAGGCGCTGCGCGACTGGGTCACCAACGTCCGCACCACCCACTACATCCTCGGCTCGGTGCTCGGCCCCGACCCCTACCCGCGCATGGTGCGCGACTTCCACCGCGTCATCGGCGAGGAGGCCAAGGGGCAGCTCCGCCTGCAGGCGCGGGTGCCGCGCCCCGACCTGGTCGTCGCCTGCGTCGGCGGCGGCAGCAACTCGATCGGTCTCTTCTCGGCCTTCCTCGACGATCCGCGGGTGCGCCTGATCGGCGTCGAGGCGGGCGGGCGCGGGCCCGCCCCCGGCGAGCACGCGGCGCGCTTCGCCGGCGGCCGGCTGGGGGTGCTCCACGGCACGCGCACCCTGGTGCTGCAGGACGAGGAGGGGCAGATCTCGAACACCCATTCGGTCTCGGCCGGGCTCGATTACCCCGCGGTCGGCCCCGAGCACGTCGCGCTGCACGACCGCGGCCGCGTCGAGTACACGACCGCGACCGACGCCGAGGCGGTGGCGGCGTTCCATCTCCTGGCCCGCAGCGAGGGCATCCTGCCGGCGCTCGAGAGCGCGCACGCCGTGGCCGAGGTGATCCGCCACGCGCCGCGCCTGTCGCGCGAGCGCGTCGTGCTGGTCAACCTCTCCGGGCGCGGCGACAAGGACCTCGAGTCCGTGATCGAGTTCGAGCGCCGGCGCCAGGAAGGCGGCGGCGACCTGGCGCCGCTCCCGGCGCCGGGCGCGCGGCGGCTGGCCGCGGTCAGGAGGCTCGCCCCCCGATGAGCGCGATCGACGACGCCTTCCGCCGCTGCGCCGACGAGGGACGGGCGGCGTTCATCCCGTTCTTGATGGCCGGCGACCCGGACCTGGCGACCACCGAGACGCTGCTCGCGGCGGCGGCGGCCGGCGGCGCCGATCTGCTCGAGGTCGGCGTGCCGTTCAGCGACCCGATCGCCGACGGGCCGGTCAACCAGCGGGCGGCCACCCGCGCGCTAGCCGCCGGGACCAAGCTGTCGGGCATCCTCCACATGGTCGCCGCCACCCGCGACCGGCTGGGGCTGCCGGTCGTGCTCTTCACCTACTTCAATCCCATTCACGCCCGCGGCGTCGCCACCTTCGCCGAGCAGGCGGCGAGCTCCGGCGTCGACGGCGTGCTGTGCGTCGACCTGCCGGCCGAGGAGGCCGAGGCGGAGTTCGTGCCGGCCCTCGCCGAGCACGGCATCGACACCATCTTCCTCCTCGCGCCCACCAGCACCAAGGACCGCGTGCAGCGCGTCGGGCGGATCGCCTCGGGGTTCGTCTACTACGTCTCGCGCACCGGCGTCACCGGCGAGCGCGACGCGCTGCCGCCGGACCTCGCGCGCGAGGTCCGGCGCGTCCGCCGCAAGCTCGAGCAGCCGCTGGCGGTGGGGTTCGGCGTCTCGTCCCCGGCCCAGGTGGCGGCGCTGGGAGAGGTCGCCGACGGCGTCGTCGTCGGCAGCGCGCTCGTGCGCCTGGTCGAGCAGATGGGACGCGAGCCGGGGCTGCCGGCGGCGCTCGAGGCACGCGTCCGCGAGCTCGCGGCGCCGCTCCATCGCCGTGCCGAGCGGAGGCGGGCATGACCGAGGAGCAGCAGCTCGAGACCGCCCGCGCCGAGCTGGCCCGGCTGCGCCGCAACATCGACGAGATCGACGAGGTGCTGGTCAAGCTCCTCAACCAGAGGGCGCGCTGGGCGCTCGACGTCGGGGCGGCCAAGCGCGGCATGGACGTGCCGATCTACGAGCCGGAGCGGGAGACCGAGGTCATGCGTCACGTCCTCGGCGCCAACCGCGGCCCGCTCTCGGCCGACGCCATCGAGCGCCTGTTCGAGCGCATCATCGACGAGTCGCGGAGCCTGCAGCGGCACGTCATCGAGGGGAGATTGCGGCCGTGATCGTGGTCATGCGCCCGCAGGCCACCGACCGCGAGGTGGAGCAGGTCATCGAGCGGATGACCGAGCGCGGCCTCGACGTCTATCGCAGCCACGGCGTCGAGCGCACGGTGCTGGCGGCGGTGGGCGTGACCGCGGGCCTCGACATCGAGGAGTTCAAGCTCCTCGAGGGCGTCGAGGACGCGCTGCGCATCGGGACTCCCTACAAGGTGGTCGCCCGCTCCGTCCACCCGGCCGACACGGTCTTCGCGGTGGGTGACGTCGTGATCGGCGGCGAAGAGGTCGTGGTCATGGCGGGGCCCTGCTCGGTCGAGAGCGAGGAGCAGATCCGCCGCACCGCCGCGGCGGTCCGCGCCGCCGGCGCGCGGGTGCTGCGCGGCGGCGCCTTCAAGCCCCGCTCCTCGCCCTACAGCTTCCAGGGCCTGGCCGAGCGCGGGCTGGAGCTGCTGCGCCGGGCGGCCGACGAGCAGGGCCTCCTCACCGTCACCGAGGTCATGGACCCCTCGCAGCTCCCGCTCGTCGCGCAGTACGCCGACATCCTCCAGATCGGCGCCCGCAACATGCAGAACTACGTGCTGCTGCGCGAGGTGGGGAAGGTCGACCGGCCGGTGCTCTTGAAGCGCGGCCTCTCGGCCACGATCGAGGAGTGGCTGCTGTCGGCCGAGTACGTCGCCGCCGCCGGCAACGAGCGCATCATCCTCTGCGAACGCGGCATCCGCACCTTCGAGACCGCCACCCGCAACACTATGGACATCTCGGCGATCCCGGTGGTGGAGAAGCTCTCGCACCTGCCGGTCTTCGCCGATCCCAGCCACGGCATCGGCATCCGCGACAAGGTGCCGGCGATGGCGCGCGCCGCGGTGGCGGCGGGCGCCGACGGCCTGCTGGTCGAGGTCCACGTCGACCCCGACCGCGCCCTCTCCGACGGCGTGCAGTCGCTCTATCCCGAACAGTTTCAGCGATTGATGGATCAACTACGAATCATTGTGCCGGCATTGGGACGATCGATTTGAAAGCGCACGCGAGCTTGCCTCTGTACCCGCATCTGAGAATCGATTGACTCCGATACCCCCTCTCCGGCCCTCCCCCGCTGCGCGGGGGACGGAGCTGCCCTCCGTTGTGACGATCGAGGTGCCGGCGCGGGTGCACGGCACGGTGCTGCTGCGCCCGCTGCCCGACGGCGGCGCGGCCGCGCCGCCTTTGGTCGTCGGCTTCCACGGCTACGGCGAGAGCGCCGAGCGTCACCTGGGGCAGCTCGAGCGGCTGCCCGGAGCGGCGGCGTGGGCGCTCTGCGCGGTGCAGGGGCTCCACCTCTTCTACACCCGTACCGGCGAGGTGGTGGCGAGCTGGATGACGAGCTTCGCGCGCGAGCGGGCGATCGCGGACAACCTGGCCTACGTCGCCGCGGCGGTCGAGCGGGCGCGGCGCGAGCTGGCCGGCGCAGCCGGCCATCCCGAGGCGCGCAGCGCCGAGGGATCTCAGCGGCTGGCCTTCGTCGGCTTCTCGCAGGGAGTGGCGATGGCCTATCGCGCCGCCGCCGACGCCGTGCGGCGCGGCGGCCCCTGCCACGGCCTCGTCGCCCTCGCCGGCGACGTGCCGCCCGAGCTCGCCGAGCAAGACCTAGCCGGCTTCCCCCCTGTCCTCATCGGCCGCGGCAGCCGCGAAGAGTGGTACTCGGAGGAGAAGCTGGCGCGCGACCTCGAGCTGCTCGCGGCCAAGGGAGTCGTGGCCCGCGTCGCACCGTTCGACGGCGGCCACCAATGGACCGACGCCTTCCGCGCCGCGGCGGGCGACTTCCTGCGCGAGGTGCTGGCCTGATACGCCCGCCTACGTTCCCCTCTCCCATGTGGGAGAGGGGCCAGGGGTGAGGGAGATCGGATCAACGCAGTAAAGCCGGAAGCAGCACTCCGCTCGCTCGGCCCAACAGATGGAACTGACCAACCGGCGCCCCTCTCAAACGAAAAGGGCGCCCTCGCGAGCGCCCCTGGCGTCGGCTTCAGATGAAGTGTGGCGAGTTGCTGTCGTTTTACTGCGCGGGCGGCGGCTCGGTCGTGCCGGTGGTCATGTCGGTGGTCATGTCGGTCGTGCCGGTGTCCATCGGCTCGGTCGTCATGTCCATCGGCTCCGTGGTCATCGTCTCGTCGGTGACCGCGGTCCCATCCATGTCATCGTCGTCCCCGCCACAGGCAACCATCGGCACCATGAAACCCGCCAACAGCAGGCACAGCATGCTGAAGTGGACGAACTTCTTCATCGCTTGTCTCCCCTTTGTAATTGACTAGATGAAAAAACGGAATGGCGACGCCTTCAGCTCTGGTCGCCGACCTTGATCAAGTTTACCACTCTCTTGACGCCGTCCGTCTCGCGCGCGAGCTGCTCCGCCTTGGTCCGAGCTGCAGCATCTTCCACGCGTCCCTGGAGTGTCACCACCCCCTCGTTGGTATCGACGTCGATGTTGAACGGGTTGATGTCCCCGTCCGCCGCCAGCTTGGCCTTGACCGCGGTGGTGATCGCCGCGTCGTCGAGCTGGGTCCCCACGGTCTGAGTCGAGCTGCACGCGGCCAGCGACGCCACGACCACGAGGATCAGGGCCAGCATCAGCCCGGACTGCCAGGTTGTCTTGCTCATAACGATCGTCCTCCTCATGTTGACCTGCGGTAGTTGGGTGGCATGTGGCCTTCAGGCACAGCCTCTCAGAACGCCTGAAGCAGCTTCTATGCCACTCACCTCCCACCGCGGTCCGTTCGCGAGGACGGCCGTAGTGCGCGGAGTATACGCATCCCCCGGCTCCTCCTCAAGAGGGGGCGGCCCGCCTGACTGGAGCCCGGCGCGAAAGCCTTCGCGCCTCGTAGTCTACCCCAGTTTGTAGGCGTTTAAGCGGTTGTACAGGGTCTTGAGGCTGACCCCCAGGACGTCGGCGGTCTTGCGCTTGTTGCCGCCGTGCAGCTCCAAGGTGGCCAGGATGAGCCGCTTCTCCACCTCTTCGATCGAGCACCCAACCGTGAAGTGCAGGCTGCGGCCGGTTCCGGAGTCGCCGCCGAGCTCGTGCGGCAGGCAGCGCGGGCAGATCTCCTCCTCGGCCATGATGTAGGCGCGGTGGATGACGTTCTTCAGCTCGCGCACGTTGCCCGGCCAGGCGTGGCTGTGCAGGCGCTCGCGGGCCTCCTCGGTAAACCGCTTGTCCGTCCCCTGCTGCCGGTTGAGCTCGTCGAGGAAGTAGTCGGCCAGCAGGTCGATGTCGTCGCCGCGGTCGCGGAGAGGCGGCATCTGGACCGGGAACACCGACAGGCGGTAGAGCAGGTCCTCGCGCAGCTTGCCGTCGGCCACCGCCTTGTGGGGGTCGCGGTTGGTGGCGGCGAAGACCCGCACGTCGACCTCGACCGGCCGGTCGCCGCCGATGCGCATGAAAGCGTCCGTCTCGAGCACCCGCAGCAGCTTCTCCTGGAGCTCGATCGGCATCTCGGAGATCTCGTCGAGGAACAGCGTGCCGCCGTGAGCGCGCTCGAAGTAGCCCTTGTGCAGCCGGTTGGCGCCGGTGAAGCTGCCGCGCTCGTGGCCGAAGAGCTCGCTCTCGATCAGGGTCGGCGTGATCGCGCCGCAGTTGAGCGGCAGGAAGGGGGCCTTGGCGCGGCGGGAGAGATGGTGGAGGGTCTGCGCCGCCAAGTCCTTGCCGGTGCCGCTCTCGCCGATCAGGAACACCGTGGCGTCGGTCGGCGCCACCCGGGTGAGCATCTCGTAGACCGCCTGCATCGGCGCCGAGGCTCCGAGCAGCAGCCCGAGGCGGTCGACCTCGCGGCCCTGCTCGGCGACCGCCGCCGCGGCGGCCCGCGCCGCCGGCTGGACGTTGGCCGCGGTGGCCAGGATGCCCTTGAGCCGGCCGATGTCGAGGGGCTTGGTGAGGTAGTCGCTGGCCCCCAGCCGCAGCGCCTCGACGGCGCTCTCGACGTCGGCGTGACCGGTCATCAGCACCACCTGGGTGTTGGCCCCGCCCTCGAGGTCCTTGAGCAGCTCGATGCCGCGGCCGTCCGGCAGGTAGAGGTCGACGAGCGCCACGTCCGGCGTGCGGTGGCTCACCTGCACGCGGGCGTCGCGCAGGTTGGTCGCCGTGTTGGTGGTGTATCCCTGGCCCTCGATCAGCTCCGCGAGCGCGGAGAGGAAGTTGGGATCGTCGTCGACGGCGAGGGCGTGGGGCATCATTCAGGGCTCCGCATCGCTTCTCCTTGGCCCCGGTCGGGCCATTGTAGCTCGAACCCCGCCGGGGCTCCCGTCGGCGCGCCGAGCACCCGGGCCTCGCCGCCGCTCTCGGCGACGAGGAGGCGGGCGACGTGGAGCCTCGTACGGCTCGCGTCAGGAGTGATCTGCAGTTGGAACCGAGCTTCCCGGGCCTCTCCGGAAGGCCCACTGCGGATCGTGGCGAAGGTGCGCCCGTTTCCGGTTGCGAGCGCCAGTGCAAGCGACGTGCCGTTGGGTGCCGCCTCGAGCGCCGCGAGCCCGAAGAGCAGCAACGCCTGCTTGAGCGCGTAGCGCCGCGCCGAGACGATGATCGGCGCCGCCGGCGGCTCCCAGGCGATCTGCACCTGGCGCTTGCGCGCCGGCGGCACCAGCAGGGCGGCCAGCTCGCCGAGCAGGTCGCGCAGGTCGCAGGCCTCCGGCTGGTGGGTCCGCTCGGCGGTCTGGGCAAGCCAGACCTCGAGACCCTTGTGCAGGCGCGAGAGCTCGTCACGCAAGACGCGCACGTAGCGGGCCTGCCGCTCGCGCGCCGCCGCCTCGGCCGCCAGCGGCCCGGCGAGCGTCTCCTTGAGCACCTCGAGGTTGAAGACCATGGAGTTGATCGGCGCCCGCAGGTCGTGGGCCACCGCCGGCGTGATCTCGGCGACCGCACGCATGTGGGCGGCAAGACGCAGGTCCTCGCCGACGCGGTCGAGCAGCGCGGCGTCGCGGAGCAGGAGGACCACGCTCGCCGCGCCGCCCGCCACGACCGGATAGGCCGTCACCAGCAGCCGCCGCGCGCCGCCCGCGACCGGCACCTCGACGGCCGCCTCCGCCGGCTCGCCCCCCGGCTCCAGAGAGCGGAGCCGCTCGTCGAGCGGCGCGAGGAGCGCCGCGAGCGGCGCCGCGAGCCCGGCATCGTCCGTCGCAGCGGCGGCGCCGAGCAGCTCGCGGGCCGCCGGGCTGGCGAAGACCGGCTCCCGGCCGGGGCCGAGCAGCAGCAGGCCCGGCTCGAGCGCTGGCTCGAACGCGGCCTCGGCGAGTGCGGCTCCGGTGTCGCGCTCCAGGGATGTCGTCGGCATCGCTCGCCTCCTCTGCCCGTTCACGGCGGCCCGCACGCGCTCCTGCAATTTTTACACAGACTGAGTCGTCGTCCGCGGCCTTGCCTCAATGGGTAGCGGGCACCGGCACCGCGATCGGCAAGGACGCGGCGATGCCGCGGCGCGGGCCGACGACGTCGAGGTAGGCCGCGAGCACCGTCGGGAGATCGAGCTCCCGCGCGGCCTGGCGCAGCGCTGCCGCGCGCGCCGTGCGCTCCGCCGGCGCCATCGCCACGGCCCGGCGCAGCGCCCCGGCGCTCCCCTCCACGTCGCACGGGTTGACGAGCAGCGCGCCGGCGGCGAGCGCTTCGGCCGCGCCGGCGAACTCGGAGAGGACGAGCACGCCGCGGCCGTCGCGGTCGGCGGCGACCGACTCCAGGGCGGCGAGCGAGAGGCCGTCCTTGAGCGGCGCCTGCAGCCGCACGTCGGCGGCGCGATAGAGGGCGAGCAGCTCGCCGCGCGGCGGCGCGCGGTAGAGGTAGCGCACCGGCACCCAACCGGCGGTGCCGAAGCGGCCGTTCACCTCGCCCACCCGGCGGTCGAGCTCGCGCTTGAGCTCCGCTGCGCTGCGCAGGAGCTCGCCGGCGCCGGGGACGACGACCTGGGTCAGCGACACCTTGCCGCGCAGCTCGGGGTAGCGCTCGAGGGCCGCCTCGTAGGCCCGGAGCTTCAGCGGCAGGCCGCGTGTCGCGTCGAGTGGATCGACTCCCAGAACGAGGGCGCGCCCAGCCTGCCGGCCGCGCAAGGTCTCCGTCCGCCGGGTCACCGCCGGCTGGGTAGCCTGGCGCTCGACCTCGGCGACGTCGATCCCCAGCGGGAAGACGCCGAGCGTGAGCGTGCGCACCTGGTAGGCGAGGCGCACGCGCACCGCGGCGAGCGCCGCCGTCGCCGGCGAGCCGTCGGCGCCGCTGCTCACCCGCGCGGCGGGCACCAGCTCGCGGACGCAGGCGAGGAGGTTCTGGAGATCGCGGCGCGCGGGGACCCCCACCACGTCGAACTCCAGGAGGTCGGCCAGGAGCGCGCGCCAGCAGGGGAGCTTGACCAGCAGGTCCGGAGCCGGGAACGGGGTCTCGAGGAGGAGCCCGGTCCTGGCGGCGGCGCCGCGGCGCCGCAGCGCGCCGGCGAGCGACAGGAGCTCGAACCCGTGCGCCCAGACGACGTCGCTCTGCCGGGCGCGGCGCGCGATGGCGGCCGCGAACGCGCTGTTGACGGCGCGATGCGCGGCCCAGCCGCCGGCGTCGCCGCACGTCGTGGCGTCGACCAGATCGTGCAGCAGGGGCCACAGCACCTCGCGGGCGAAGCGATCGGCCCGCCGGCGCTCGGCCGCCGGCAGGGGAAGGGCGACCGCGGGGCCGTCCGGCGCCGGCAGCGCCACGCCCTCGGCAGGGGCGCCGCCGAGCCAGAGCCCCTTGCCGGCGGAGAGCAGGGCCAGCAGCGCCTCGACCTCGCTACCGGCGGGGAGCCCGTCGACGCCGAGATCGAATGGCTCGGCCGCCGCCGGCAGCCGGGCGGAAGCCACCACCAGGCGGCCGCCGCGGCGAGAAGCTGGGGAGAGGGGGCGTTGCTCGGTCAGAAGAGACTGCACGGGAACTCAGGGTCGTAGCAAAGGCAATGCCCGCTGCGCCGCGGTGAGGCACAGGGTGTGCAAGTGGGCAGAGCGCTCCGACGACGGACGACGGCAAGAGGCAGCGCGAGATGGCGAAGGCAGCGGCGAAGCGCCGCGGGGCGACACGGACCCGGCCGCGGAGCG
Organism: Thermoanaerobaculia bacterium; assembly: GCA_044866775.1. Classification (GTDB taxonomy): domain Bacteria; phylum Acidobacteriota; class Thermoanaerobaculia; order Multivoradales; family UBA5704; genus DASUNQ01. Next base: position 103,556 of record JBIOUG010000195.1, read on the forward strand.
GGCAGCCCGAGCAGCGGGCCGCCGACCACGCCGGGACCGCGCGCGCCGCCGGGCTGCGCTACGTCACCGACCGCGCGCCGGGCATCCGCCGCCAGCGGCGCGGCAAGGGATTCACGTATGTCGCGGCCGACGGGCGCATTCTGCGCGACCCGGCGGCGCGGCGGCGCATCGAGCGGCTGGCGATCCCGCCGGCCTGGACCGACGTCTGGATCTGCCCCGACCCGAACGGCCATCTCCAGGCGAGCGGCCGCGATGCCCGGAGGCGGAAGCAGTACCGCTATCACCCGCAATGGCGGCAGGTGCGCGACGAGACGAAGTTCGGGCGCCTGGTCGCCTTCGCCGAGGCGCTGCCGGCGCTGCGCCGCCGCGTCGAGAGCGATCTCGGGCTCGCGGGGCTGAGGCGCGAGAAGGTGCTGGCGGCCGTCGTGCGCCTCCTCGAGACGACGCTCCTGCGGGTGGGCAACGCGGAGTACGCCCGCGACAACGGCTCGTTCGGCCTCACCACGCTGCGCGATCGCCACGCCGCGGTGGACGGCTCGTCGGTGCGCTTCTGCTTCCGCGGCAAGGGAGGCAAAGAGATCGCGGTGAGCATCCAGGACCGGCGTCTGGCGCGCGTCGTCAAGCGCTGCCGGGACCTCCCGGGCCAGGAGCTCTTCCAGTACGTGGACGACGCGGGGGAGCGGCAGAGCGTCGGCTCCGGGGACGTCAACGCCTACCTGCGCGAGGTGACGGGTGAGGAGTTCTCGGCCAAGGACTTCCGCACCTGGGGCGGCACGGTGCTGGCGCTGGGAGCCCTCGCCGAGCTCGGCGCGACGCAGGACGCGCGGGAGGCGAGCCGTAACGTGGTGCAGGCGGTCAAGGCCGTGGCCGAGCAGCTCGGCAACCGGCCGGCGATCTGCCGCCGGTACTACATCCATCCCGAGGTGCTGGAGGCGTACGTCGAGGGCGCCCTGGCGGGGGTGCGGGTCGCCGCCGAGCCCGGGCCGGCGGCGAGGGTGGCGCTCTCGCCGCTCGAGCGACGCACCCTGGCGCTGCTGCGCGAGCGCCGGCAGGCGGCCGCAGCGTAGCGAAGGGTACGAGAGGATCAGCGCTCCTCGCGTCGCTCTGACCGATCCCTCACACGCTCCGGGCGGAGCGCCCGGCCCTGGTCGCTTATTTGACATCCAGGGCAGCGATCGGTCTATACTCCACCCTTCAATCGCAGTAGGAGCATCGGAAAGGAGGCCAGGGGGCAACCATGGCGAGGTGGGGGAAGCCGGGCTCGCGACAGGCAGCTTGCGCTATCGAACTGTCTCATCCGCGCGCCGAGCTGTCTCCCTTGGCCCTCCGCTGGCAGGTGCTGATCAACAACTTGAAGGAGTCGGCGGCCCTGCCTCACCTCGCCGACGAGATCGCGCGCCTCGAGGCGCTGTTGGCCCGCGCCCGCGCTCTCCAGAATCGCTACGAGCACTTCCGTACCCAGGCCCAGGAGGTCCGCGCCGAGCTCGCCGAGGTCGGCAGAGAGGGCGACAGCGTCCGCGGCCGCTTGGGCGCCGGCTTGCGGGCGAAGTTCGGCTTCACCAGCGAAACGCTCGCCCGCTACGGCTTCAAGGCCCAGGGACTGCGCCGGCTCAAGGCGACGACGCCGCCGGCGAAGCCGGAGTCGGCGGCCGCCCCGGCGGCGCCCCTCATCGCCAACGCCGCCACGAGGGAGGCCTGAGGAGTACGACTGTGGACCGAGCACCCCCGGGCGGGCCCGCCACCAGGCAGGCCCGCCCTTCGTTTGCCCCCGCTCGACCTCAGCGCACCCGCCACAGCGACGAAACGGGACGCCGCAAGGCGCCCCGCTCCCGCACGCCGGCTGCGGAGGTCGCTCCTAGCGGGCGAGCGCCTCCACGTTGACGTGGCTCTCGGCCAGCTTCGTCAGCTTCTCGTCGGTCTGCTTCTCCTCGTTCAACGTCTGCTTGAGGAGGTTCGCGGCCTCGTGCTCGCCGAGCAGCGCCGCCCAGGTGCAGAGCGTGCCGTAGGTGGCGATCTCGTAGTGCTCCACCTTCTGCGCCGCCGCGATGAGGGCGGCGTCGCGCGTCGCGTCGTCGCCGCGCAGCTTGATGCTGTCGCTGCCTTCCTTGAGCAGCCCCTTCATGCCTTCACAGCTCTCGCCCTTGGCACCCTCGCCCAGGCGCTCGAAGATGCGCTCGAGGCGGTTGATCTGCTCCTGGGTCTGCCGCAGGTGGTGGGAGAACCCGCTCTTGAGATCGGGCGCCGTGGCCGCCTCCAACATCTTCGGCAGCGCTCCGAGGACCTGCTGCTCGGCATCGTAGATGTCTCGCAGCTCCATGAGGAAGAGCTCCTTGAGGGATTCGAGCTTCATGCAGTTTCCTCCTTCCTGATCGGGAATGGGCGCGGCGCCCCACGACCGCCTGACCCGCAGCACCATTCGTTGATGTTGGGGCGACCGGGGGCGCGCGCCGACCACGCGATTCCGGTTGCGAAACGCGTGCCGCCTGGGAGCGATGAGCCGGCTCCGCCCGGCGCTGGCAAAGCGCGCGGCCGAGCCCTTCGCGCTTGGTCTTTTTTACCGGCTCACTTGCCCGGCTGCGGCGGCTCGGGGATCGCGATGTCCACCGCCGTCACCGGCCCGAAATCGGAGAGCGGCCGGTCGCGGCCCGCGGCGGGGCCGACGACCATGATCGCGAACTCCTGTGGCCGCAGGTGCTTGACGGCGGCCGCGCGCACCTCGGCGGTCGTCACCGCCTCGATGCCGTGCCGATAGCGCGACAGCCAGTCGAGCGGGTAGCCGAAGTACTCGAAGGTGAGCTGCTGGGTGAGGATCTTGCGTGGCGAGTCGGAGTTGAAGACGAAGGAGCTCAAGATCGCCTGCTTGGCCTTGGCGACCTCTTCGTCCGTCGGCGGCTGCGCCACCATGTTGCGCGCCTCCTCGAGCAGCGCCGCGATGGCGGCGCCGGTGGTCGGCGCCTTGGTGGTGAGGAAGAGCGTGGTGACGCCGGGGTGGTCCCAGTCGCTCGCCACCTGGCCGAAGACGGCGTAGGCCAGGCCCTTGCGGGTGCGGATGTTGGAGAACATCCGCGACCCCATGGAGCCCGAGAGCACCTGGTTCATGACCTCGACGGCGTAGAAGTCGGGAGCGTCCTTCTCGATGCCGAGGTAGCCCGCCGCGACGCTCGACTGCGCGAGGTCGCTCTTCTCGACGAAGTAGACCCCCGGCGTGACCCGCGGGCGATAGGCGATCTCGGCCGCCTCCGGCTCCGGGCCGCGCGGCCAGTCGCCGAAGGCCTCCCGCACCCGCGCCAGCACGTCGCTCTTCGTGAAGTCGCCGACCAGCCCGAGGATGGCGCGGTTGGGGTGGAAGTAGCGGCCGTGCCAGGCCACCAGGTCGTCGCGGCCGATCGCCGCCACCGAGGCGTAGGTGGGCTCTTGGCTGTACGGCGACTCGGGACCGTAGACGAGCTCCTCGAACTCGCGGAAGAGGATCTGCAGCGGGTCGTCGTTCTGTCGCGCGATGCCGGCGATCACCTGGTTCTTGGCGACCTCGAGCTTGACCGGATCGAAGGCCGGGTGGAGCAGCACCTCGGCGAAGAGCCGCAGCACCTCGGGGAAGTCCTTGGTCAGGCAGCTCATCGAGCCGCTGCCCGTGCTCTCGCCGATGCGGGTCTCGATCGTCGCGGCGCGGCTCTCGAGCAGGTCGTCGAGCTGGTCGCCGGTCATGTTGCGCGTGCCGCCGGTGCGCAGCACGTCGCCGGTCAGCTCGGCGAGCCCGGCCTTGTCGCGCGGCTCGAGGCGCGCGCCGGTGCGCACCATGGCGATCGCCTCGACGAGCGGCAGCTCGTGGTCCTCGAGCAGGATGACCACGAGGCCGTTGTCGAGCACCACCCGCTCGGGCGTCGGGATCTGCTGCTCGGGCAGCGCCGGGAAGCGGAGCTGGTCCACGCGCTCGACCTGGGCGGCGGCGGGGGAGAAGGAGACGGCCAGCAAGGCAAGGAAGACAAAAGAACAGGTAGGAAGAAAGCTGGCAATGCGACCGCGGAGCATGGGCCCTGGAGCCGGCGGGCCGAAGGACTCAGATGCATCGTTCATGAAATGTCTCCAAAGTTCGAGGAGCACCCTTCGTTTGCTCGTCATCCTTCTTTCCCCACCTGATCTTTTCTTTGCCTTTCACCTTGCGCCTCCGGCGCCCGGGGCCGTCGCCGGGGCCGCGGTCTCGATGACCGCCACCGTCCGGTTGCTCTCCTTGAACACCTCGTTGGCGACGCGGCGGATGTCTGCCTTCGTCACCTTGTCGAGCTGGTCGATCGAGCGGAACAGCTCCCGCCAGTCGCCGAAGAGGCGCTGGTAGGAGGCGAGCTGCTGCGCCAGGCCGGTGTTGTTGCTCAGGCTGCGCAGCAGCTCCGCCTTGGCGCGGGTCTTGAACTTGGTCAGCTCGTCGTCGCTGACGTCGCTGGTCTTCAGACGCTCGATCTCCTCGCGTACCGCCGCCTGCACCTGCTCGTTGCTGACGCCGCGCGCCGGTACCGCGTAGACCGCCCAGAGGTTCGGGTACTTCTCGCCCGGGAAGCCGGAGAACGAGGCGGCGAAGACCGCCAGCCGCTTGTCACGCACCAGCGCGCGATAGAGGCGCGAGGTGCGGCCGTTCGAGAGCACGTCGTCGATGGCGTCGTAGACCGCCTGGTCGGCATCGGTCGACGCCGGCTTGTGATAGCCCTCGAGATAGAACGGCTGCGACGGGTCCTGCAGCACCAGGCGCTTCTCGGCGATCTGCGGCGGCTCGACGGTGCGCAGGGGCGGCGGCGACGGGCCCGCCGGGATGCGGCCGAAGTACTTCTCGAGCATCGGCACGAGCGCGTCGGCGTCGATGTCGCCGACGACGGCGGTGACCATGTTCCGGGGCGCGTAGTAGGTGCGGTAGAAGGCCTCGGCGTCGGTCAGCGTGAACGACTCGAGGTCGCTCATGAAGCCGACGACCGGGTGGTGGTACGGGTGGGCGGTGAAGGCGGCGGCGACGAACTGCTCGACCAGGCGCTGGATCGGCTGGTCCATGGCCAGGCGCCGCTCCTCCTGCACCACGTCGCGCTCGGTGTAGAACTCGCGGAACACCGGCCGCAGGAAGCGCTCCGACTCGAGGTAGGCGAAGAGCTCGACCTTGTTGGCGGGCAGCGAGTAGTGGTAGCCGGTCTCGTCGGCGCCGGTGAAGGCGTTGATCCCGACGCCGCCCTCGCGCTCGACGATGTCGCCGAATTCGTTCTTGACCACGTAGCGGGCCGCCTCCTCCTGCTTGGCCAGGAACTCGGCACGCAACCGCTCGACCTGCTGCGGGTCGGGGTGCTTGGCCAGACGCTCCTGCTGGTAGGCCTGGTAGGCGGCCTCGGTCGCGGCGATCGCCTGCTTCTCGGCCTGGTAGTCCGTGGTGCCGATGCGCTCGCTGCCCTTGAAGGCCATGTGCTCGAACATGTGCGCCAGGCCGGTGATCCCCGGCCCCTCCTGCGCCGCGCCGACGTCGACCAGGGTCATGAACGAGAAGACCGGCGCCACCGGGCGTTCGACGAGGATGAACGTCCAGCCGTTGTCGAGCACGTGGACCCGCGTCTTCTTCTCGAAGGAAGCCAGGTCCTGGGCCGCGGCCGGAAAGACAAGAAAGACGGCAAGTAGGGAAGAAGCGGCAAGGGCCGGGCTGAGCTTGAGTCGAGGCATCTAGCAACCTCCGGGCTACATACGGTGCGATGGACGGCCGAGTTTAGGTCGATTGCAGGCGAAGCGGAAGCAGGGTAGGAAGCAGGCGCCCCCCTCTCCCATGTGGGAGAGGGTGCTCTCTTCAGACCCGCAGTCCAGCTAGGAAATCGGCCAATCTTCTCGTATTCAGCACCTCCCCGGCGCTCAGCCACGCCCTCCGGGCCTGCTCGACCCCAAACCGCATGTAGTCCAGCTCGCGGACCCTATGCGCGTCGGTCGAGATCACCACCTTGCAGCCGAGGCGGCGGGCGAGCAGCAGGTGGGTGTCGCGGAGGTCCAGGCGGTGCGGGCTGGCGTTGAGCTCGACCGCCACGCCCAGTTCGGCGGCGCGGCCGAGCACCCGCTCCATGTCCATGTCGATCGGCCGCCGGCGGTTGATGATCCGCGCCGTCGGGTGGGCGAAGATCGAGGTCGCCGGGTGGGCGAGCGCCCGCAGCACCCGCGCCGTCTGCTCCGCGCGCGGCAGGTCGAAGCGCGAGTGGATGGAGACGACGACGAGGTCGAGCCGCGCGAGCAGCTCGTCCTCGAGGTCGAGCGCGCCGTCGGCCAGGATGTCGACCTCCATGCTCCGCAGCAGACGGATCTCCGGGTGGCGCGCCTGCACCTCGGCGATCTCCTCCCACTGCGCCTGGAGGCGCACGCCGTCGAGCCCGCGCACCATCGCCAGCGACTTGCTGTGGTCGGTGAGCGCCATGTACTCGTAGCCGCGCGCCGCGCAGGCGATGAGCATCGACTCGATCGACTCCGCGCCGTCCGACCAGGTGGAGTGCATCTGCAGGTCGCCGCGCAGGTCCTCGAGCTCGACCAGCACCGGCAGCTCGCCGCGCGCCGCGGCCTCGATCTCGCCGCGGTCCTCGCGCAGCTCGGGGGGGATCCAGGGGAGGCCGACGGCGGCGTAGACGTCCGCCTCCTCCTTACCGGCCACCAGCTCCGCCGCCGCCTCGGCGCCTTCGCCCGCCAGCCGGAAGACGCCGTACTCGGAGACACGCAGGCCCTGGTGCACGGCGCGCTGGCGGAGCTTGACGTTGTGCTCCTGCGAGCCGGTGAAGTAGACGAGCGCGGCGCCGTAGCAGGCCGGCGGCACCACCCGCAGGTCGACCTGCAGGCCGGACCCGAGGAGCACGCTCGAGCGGGTCTCGCCGGCCATCACGACGCGGTCCACCTGCGCGTAGGCGCGGAAGTGCTCCATCACCGGCGCGGCATCGGTCGCGATCGCCAGCAAGTCGAGGTCCCCGACCGTCTCGCGCCGCCGGCGGTAGCTGCCGGCCACCTCGAGCCGCTCGACCTGCGGGCAGTCGCGCAGGTAGGCGAGGAGCGGCTCGACGTGCCGCTCGGCCTCGGAGAGGAGGAGGCGCTCGCCGTACTGGCGTCCCGCCTCGATGCCGTCGAGGATCTTCTGCTGGCTCTTGGGCCCGAACCCGGAGAGGCCGGCGATCCTCCCCTCGCGGGCCGCGGCCTCGAGCGCCTCGACGGTGTCGATCCCGAGCTCCTGCCAGAGGCGGCGCGCCCGCTTGGGGCCGACCCCCGGCAAGTGCATGAGGTCGACGAGCGTCCGCGGGATCTCGGCGATCAGCTCGTCGCGATAGGCGAGGGTGCCGGTCTCGACCATCTCGCGGATGTGCGCCGCCATCTGCTTGCCGATGCCCGGCAGCGCGGTGAGGGGCTTCTTCTCCGCCACGAGCCGCGCGAGCGGCGCCGTCTGCACCTCGATCGTCCGCGCCGCGTTGCGGTAGGCGCGGATGCGGAAGGTGTCCTCCTGCCGGATCTCCAGCACGTCGGCCACCTCCTCGAGCAGGCGGGCGATCTCGGTGTTGGTCATGAGGGGATCGTAGCGCGCTAGTATCTGTCGTGCCTTAAACGATTGAGCCGGCTTGCCCAGGCCGGGCCGGCACGACCGAGGAGGCTGCGATCATGAACCCGACGGGATCCCGGCGTGCGATCCGGTTCCTTGCCTGCGTTGCTCTTCTCCCGCTCGCCGCGGCGCCTCCGGCGGCGGCGCAGCAGTGCCCGGCCGTCGTGTGGGCCGACGAGTTCGCCGGCAGCGCGGTCGACCCCGCCAGATGGAGCTTTCAGCTCGGCGACGGCTGCGACATCGGCCTCTGCGGCTGGGGCAACAACGAGCTGCAGTACTACCAGGCGGCAAACGCCACCGTCGGCGGCGGCACGCTGAAGGTCACGGCCAAGAAGGAGCGGGTGCGCTCGCGCGAGTACACCTCGGCGCGTATGCGCACGCTCAACAAAGGAGAGTGGGCGTTCGGCCGCTTCGAGGCGCGGATCAAGCTGACGGTCGGCAAGGGGATCTGGCCGGCCTTCTGGCAGATGCCCACGGACGAGGTCTACGGCGGCTGGCCGCGCAGCGGCGAGATCGACATCATGGAGAACATCGGCAGCGAGCCGTCGACGGTGCACGGCACCATCCACTTCGGCGATCCCTTTCCGAACAACCGCTCGTCCGGTGCCAGCTACACGCTGCACGACGGCGCGCGCTTCAACGATGCCTTCCACACCTTCGCCGTCGAGAAGCAGCCGGGCGTCATCCGCTGGCTGGTCGACGACGTCCTCTACGCGACCAAGACGACGGCCGACGTCGCGCCCTCGACCTGGCCCTTCGACGAGCGGTTCCACTTCATCCTCAACGTCGCGGTCGGCGGTAACTGGCCGGGGAGCCCGGACGCGACGACGGTGTTCCCGCAGACGCTCGAGGTCGACTACGTGCGCGTCTACGACGGCTATCTCCCATACCTCGCCGGCGACCGCGTGGTCGCCAACCGGCAGGCGGGAGTCGCCTACTCCGTCGGCAACCTGCCCGGCAGCGCCAACGTGAGCTGGACCGTTCCCGCCGGCGCCGCGATCGTCGCCGGCCAGGGAACGCCCGCGATCACCGTCGACTGGGGCGCCGCCGGTGGCGTCGTCGTGGCGAGCGTCACGACCGCCTGCGGCAGCAAGCAGCTCGCGATCGACGTCGAGGTCGAGCCGCCCTACGCCCGCGAGCTGTCCTTCGAGAGCTTCGACGAGCCGGCGAACGTCACGCTCGACGGCGCGCGCACCACCGGCACCCTGGTCGAGGTGGGCAATCCTGCTCCTGGCGGCGTCAACAGCTCGGCACTCGCGGGGCAGTACGCGCGCAACGCCGGGCAGCAGTACGACGTGCTGTTCTACGACGTGTCGGTGATCAACGACGCGTCGCAGTACGTGACCAAGCAGAAGAAGCGCATCCGGCACCACCGGAGCGGACGGCAAGGTCACCCTGCTGAGCGGCGGCACGAAGAGCGGCGGCGTGTCGTTCGCCTTCTGCGTCGACGGCGTCACGCACTCCAGCCTGACCTACGATCCGGCCGCGAACGCCGAGACCTGCGCGTCGTTCTAGGGTTCACGCCGTCGGTTCATGCCACGCTTTTTCTTGGGGAGGCCCGCGATGCGCTTCCGCTCTTCCTGCCCAGTTCTTCTCTTCGCCTGCGCTTCCCTCGCCGCCACTGCGGCCGCCGCCGGCGCGCAGAGCGCTCCGCCCGGCGCAGGTCCCGACTTCGCCTCCGAGCCTCTCGTCCCCTCCGGCCCGCCGCTGCGCCTGGCCGAGGGCGTCAGCCGTGAGCCGCTCGTCGAGCTGCGCGCCGCCGAGGCGGGAGCGGCCGATCAGCTCGCCGCCCTCGCCGCCTGGAACGCCGGCGGCAGCCTGCCGGCGCGCTCCGGCTTCGTCCGGCCGCTGCCGGCGACGCGGCGGGTGGAGCTGGGAGCGGGGCTGCTGCACCTCGAAGGTCCCGCGCGGCACGCCGGCGGCATGCTCGGGTGCTCGCCCGCGGGCAACGTGGTCTGGGGGACCAGCGTCTTCGTCGACGGCGCCTACCGTCTCCGCCTCCACCTCACAGACGTCTCACTGCCTGTGGGCACCCGTCTCTGGGTCTGGGGCCTGGGCGAGGAGCCGCGCGCCTTCGGTGCCGAACTGGCGACGCCGGGCGGCAGCGTGTGGACGCCGAGCGTCGGCGGCGAGTGGCTGTTTTTCGAGGTCGAGGTACCGCGCGCGGCGCTGGCGGCCGGCGCCGCCGCCCGCCTCCTGCCGCTCGAGGTCGTGCAGTCGTTCCGCCTCGACAGCGAAGGGCGGCCGGTGCCCGGCTTCGCCGCGGTGCCGCTCGGCGAGTGTCTGGTCGACGCCACCTGCATCGGCAGCGCGATCCTCGGCACCATCGCCGACTACCGGAAAGCCGTGGCGCACCTGCAGTTCGTCGACGGCGGCAGTGAGTTCATCTGCACCGGCGCGCTGCTCAACGACACCGACGCCACCTCGACCGCCCCCTACCTCCTCACCGCCAACCATTGCTTCGCCACTCAGGCCGTGGCCGCGACGCTCGAGGCCTTCTTCGACTACCGGACCACCTCATGTAACGGCGCCGCGCCCAACCTCTCCGGGTTGCCGCGGGTCAACGGCGCGACCCTTCTCGCCACCGGCGAAGAGACCGACTTCACCTTCCTGCTCCTCGCGAGCCTCCCCGCCGGCCGCGCGCTCCTGGGATGGGATGCCAATCCGGCGGCGGCCGCCAACAACGCGCCGCTGCACCGCGTCTCCCACCCCTTCGGCGACCCGCAGTCCTACTCGGCCTCGACGATGCGCACCGCCGGGGTGCCGGTCTGCGCCGGCGCGCCCCGCCCCGACTTTCTCTATGCCGCCATGACGCAGGGCGCCACCTTCGGCGGCAGCTCGGGGGGACCGGTGGTGAACGGCGGCGGCGTGGTGGTAGGGCAGCTCACCGGCGGCTGCCCGGCGCCTGGGCACGACGGCAACGACGGCTGCGACTACGCCAACTCGGAGCTCGACGGCGCGTTCTCGGCCACCTTCCCGTCGATCCAGGCCTTCCTGAGCCCGGTGGCCAGCGTGTGCACCCCCGGCCCCAACACGCTCTGTTTGAACGGCGGCCGCTTCGAGGTCGAGGTCGCCTGGCGGACGGGCGCCGGCGCCTCCGGCCTCGGCGGCGCCGTCTCCCTGACCGGCGACACCGGCTACTTCTGGTTCTTCGACCCGAGCAACGTCGAGATGGTGATCAAGGTGCTGAACGCTTGCACCTTCAACAACCGCTTCTGGGTCTTCGCCGCGGGGCTCACCGACGTCCAGGTCGTGACCACCGTCACCGACACCGCGAACGGCAGCGTGCGGATCTACACCAACCCGCTGGGGACCCGCTTCGCGCCGGTGCAGGACACGAGCGCTTTCGCCACCTGTCCGTAGCGGGGGTGCCGGCCGTCCGGCAGTCGCTTCAATTCCCGCTCTCGAGCGTTGCGTGCGCGCCGTGCGGCTGTCCTTCCGTGGTTGCCGCCTCGCCCATCTCCATGAGCTCCTTGAAGCGGCGCAGGTCCTCGTGGAGCTGCCGCTCGGCGGCGGCCGAGACGAGCTTCGCCGGCCCCAGGCGCGGCGCGCTCATCTCGATGCGCACCCGCACCACGGTGCCGGGGCCGTCGAGAGCGTCCTCGAACAGTACCCAGCCGGCGTTGCGCAGGCGCGAGCCGGGGAGCGAGCGCCAGCAGAGGAGCCGGCCCTCCTGCTCGTCGACCAGCTCGGCCTCCCACTCGAGCCGCCGCCGGAGCGGCGTGCGCGCCACCCAGTGCGAGCGGCCGTGGCCCACCTGCCGCACCGACTCGAGATGGCGCATGAAGCGCGGGAGGTTCTCGAGCTGGCGCCAGAACTCGTAGAGCTCCTGGCGCGGGCGCTCGATGGTCAAGCTGGTCTCGACGTGGAGCTCGCTGCGGCGCAGCGCCGCGGCGGCGCGCCTGGCGGAGGCGCGCGGCACCGGCCATTTGCCGGTCGCGCCGCGGTAGACGAGCGGCGCGCCGGCGACCGCGAGACCGAGGCCGCGCCAGGAGCGGTCGCGGGCGGCGAGCATCGCCAGGGCGGCGCCGCCGACGACCGCCGCCAAGCGCTCGGCGGCCTGTGCGGCCGAGCCGGAGTTGCCGGTCGTGATGGGCTCGGGATGGTGTGCGGCAGGAGCCGTGCTGTGGGAGTGCGGGCGTGGCGTGAGGTCCGGCACGTGCTGCCTCCTTGCAATGAGGGATGAAAAAAAGAGGATCTTCCGCTAGGCCCTCCTCGCGGTCTGATCAGAGGCAGGCTCGTCGTCGCCTACCAACCCCGCACATGCCCCCTGTAAGCGCCGACGAGCCACCTCAGCGCGATTTCGACTGCAGAAGACATGCCACGGCAGGCCCAGTCCTACTTCGCCTTCTCGAACTCGAGCGACACCGAGTTGATGCAGTAGCGGAGGCCGGTGGGGCGGGGACCGTCGTCGAAGACGTGCCCGAGGTGGCCGCCGCAGCGGGCGCAGTGCACCTCGGTGCGGCGCATGCCGAAGCCCCAGTCGGACTCGGTCTCGACGTTCTCGGGCGCGATCGGCTGGTAGAAGCTGGGCCAGCCGGTGCCGGACTCGAACTTCGTCGCCGAGGAGAAGACGGGCAAGCCGCAGGCGGCGCAGCGGTAGACGCCCTTCTCGTGGTTGTCCCAGTATTTGCCGGTGAAGGCCCGCTCGGTCCCCTTCTCGCGCAGCACGTGGTACTCCTCGGAGGAGAGCGCCTGCTTCCACTCGGCGTCGGTCTTGGTGACCTTCTGGATCACGGGTTTTCCTTTCGTGGCTGCGGCCGGCTTGGCCGCGGCCGCGCCGCCCTTGGCGGCGTTGCCCGCGGCGGCGAAGAGCCCGGCCGTGCCCATCACCAGGGCGAGCAGGCCGAGAGCGAAGGTGAGCTTGCTGGTCATCGTGCGTCCTCCCACGGCATGTACGGGCCGGCGCGCCGATCGGCCTGCTCCGGCAGGACTTGCCGTCCCGGCGTGCGGCGCCCCTAAAACCCTTGCAACGCGCAGCTCAGGCGGACTGTTCCGGCGCTTCCACGCCGTGCTCGCGCAGCAGCGCCAGGAACTGCTCCTCCTCCAGGGTCGCCACGCCGAGCTTCCGGGCATTGTCGGCCTTCGACCCGGCGTCCTCGCCCACCACCACGTAGTCGGTCGCCTTGCTCACCGAGCCGGTGACGCGCGCCCCGAGCCCCTCGACGAGCTCCTGCGCCTGCCGGCGCGTCAGCCGCGTCAGGCCGCCGGTGAAGACGAACTTCTTGCCGGCGAGAGGCGGCCCGGCGGCGGGCGCGGTCGCCCCGCGCGCCGCCGCGGCGCCAAACGGCGCCGGCGACGTCTCGCGCAGCCGCATTCTCTTCAGCAGCTCGTCGAGGATCGCGGCGTTCCGCGGCTCGGCGAAGAAGGCGGTGATCTGCTCGGCCATGCGCGGCCCGACGCCTGGGATCTCCTGGAGCTCCTCGGGGGTGGCGGAGCGGAGCGCGGCGAAGCTCCCGAAGTGGCGGGCGAGGTCGCGCGCCACCGCCTCCCCGACCTCCGGGATGCCCAGCCCGTAGAGGAAGCGCGGCAGCTCGGCGTCGGCGGCGCGGCGGATCGCCTCGATCAGCTTCTGCGCCGACTTCTCGGCGAACCCCTCGAGCGGCAGGAGCTGCTCGGCGCGGAGATCGAAGACGTCGGGGAGCTGCCGCACCAGCTCCTGGCGCACCAGGAGCTTCGCCGTCTCCTCGCCCAGGCCCTCGACGTCGAGGGCGTTGCGCGAGCAGAGGTGGACGATGCGCCCCGCGAGCTGGGCGGGGCAGCCGAAGCCGTTCGGGCAGACCGTGAAGGGGCCGCGCTCGACGAGCGGCGTGCCGCAGGAGGGGCACTCGGGCGGCATGCTCCAGACCGCCCCGCGCTCGCGGTCGGGCTCGCCCTCCTGCGGCTCGATTCTTTCGATCACCTGCGGGATGACGTCCCCCGCCCGCTGCACCCGCACGCGGTCCCCCTCGCGGATGTCCTTGCGCGCCACCTCCTCGCGGTTGTGGAGCGTCGCGCGCGCCACGGTCACGCCGCCGAGCTCGATCGGCAGCAGCATGGCGACCGGCGTCACCACGCCGGTGCGGCCGACGCTCGGCAGGATCGACAGCACGCGCGTCACCTCCTTGCGCGGCGGGAACTTGAAGGCGAACGCCCAGCGCGGATGGCGCGCGGTCCAGCCCAGCCGCTCGCGGGCCGCCAGGTCGTCGAGCTTGATCACCACGCCGTCGATCTCGTAGCCCAGCTCGTCGCGCCGCCGCTCGAGGCCGGCGTGGTAGCCGAGGATGTCCTCCGCCGTCGCGCCGCGCGCCACCAGCTCGTTGACCCGGAACCCCCAGTCGCGGAGCGCCGCGAGCACCTCCCACTGGCTGCCGACCTCGAGCCCCTCCGAGGCCAGGACGTCGTAGGCGTAGAGGTCGAGCGGCCGCGACGCCGTGAGCTGCGGGTCGAGCTGGCGGAGCGCGCCGGCGGCGGCGTTGCGCGGGTTGGCGAACGGCTCCTTGGCCTCGGCGAGCAGGCGCTCGTTGAGCTTCTCGAAGGCATCGACGCGCATGATGACCTCGCCGCGCACCGCCAGGAACGGCGGCACCGGACGCGAGCGGTCGCGGAGGCGCAGCGGCGCCGCGGGGATGGTGCGGATGTTCTCGGTCACCCCCTCGCCGCGCCGGCCGTCGCCGCGCGTCGAGGCCGTGTGGAGCGAGCCGTCGCGGTAGACCAGCTCGACCGAGGCGCCGTCGAGCTTCGGCTCGAGGACGTAGACGACCTTGGCCTCGGGCCCGAGCCCCTTGCGCAGCCGCTCGTCGAAGCGCCGCAGCGCCGCCTCGGCCTGGTCCGATTCGAGCGACAGCATCGGCGCAGCGTGCTCGACGGTGGGGAAGGCGGTGAGCGGCTGGCCGGCGACGCGCTGCGTCGGCGAGTCGGCCGCCACCAGGTCCGGGAAGCGCTCCTCGAGCGCCACCAGCTCGCGGAACAGGCGGTCGTACTCCTCGTCGGCGACCTCGGGCGCGTCGCGGACGTAGTAGAGGTAATCGTGGTGGCGGATGGCGGCGGCCAGCTCGTGGATGCGCGCCGCGGCGGTCTTGCGGTTCATCCTCATGCTCTCCCTGGAGGCGGGACTCTAGCGGAAGGAAGGCGCGCGGCACGCGGCGCGGGCGCTACGGTACTCTTCTTTCAACACCTTCCGGCCGGCATGGCGCTTGCCGGCAGCGAGAGGGAGGAATGAGGAGAACGCGTGCCACGACGGCGGCGTGACCGGCGGGGGACCTCGCTGTGGAGCCTGCAGGGGCTCACCTGGAAGGCGCTCGTCGTGCGCATCTACCGCGACATGAACGAGGACGCCCTCTACGGCCACTGCGCCGAGCTGGCGTATACCTTCCTCTTCTCGGCCTTCCCGCTGCTCGTCTGCCTCACGACGCTGCTCGGCTACCTCGCCGGCTCGAGCGTGGCGCTGCGCGCCGAGCTCTTCGGCTACCTGCGGGCCGTGGCGCCGACGCGCGAGGTCTACGCGCTGCTGATCAACACCCTGAACGAGATCACCGAAGGGCGGAGCGGCACGCAGCTCTACCTCTCGCTCGCGGTGGCGGTGTGGGTGGCCTCGAACGGCATGATCGTCGTCGGCCGCACGCTCAACCGCGCCTGCGGCCTGCGCGAGACCCGCAACTGGTGGCAGCGGCGGCTGACCGCCATCGTGCTCACCGTGGCCTTCTCGGCGCTCGTCGTCTCGGCGCTGGTGCTGATCCTCTACGGCAACGCCATCGGCAGCACGCTCGCCGTGCGCGTCGGGCTGGGCCCGGCGTTCCACGTCGTCTGGAACGTGTTGCAGTGGCCGGTGGTGTGGGTGTTCCTGGTGGTGTCGTTCGAGATGGTCTACAACTATGCCCCGAACCTCGGCGGCAGCCCGCATCGGGTCTGGTGGACCCCGGGGGCGATCGCCGGCGTGGCGATCTGGCTCGCTGCCACCTGGGGCCTGCGGCTCTACATGGCGCAGTTCGGCGCCATCAACAAGGCCTACGGCTCGCTGGGAGCGGTGATCGCGCTACTGCTCTGGTTCTACTTCAGCGCCTTCGCTCTTCTGATGGGCGGCGAGATCAACTCCGAGCTCGCCCGCGCCCGCAACGAGCTGCGCGAAAAGCAAGGCCTCCCCGCCCTCGGCCCCTCGCGCCCCCCCCGCGCCCACCGCCGCCTCGCCGAGCGCCTCCGGCGGCGGCGTGAGGGTGAACGCAGCTCACGCGTTGACCCCTCCCTGGATAACCCCTAAGATCTTCTTATCTACCAGAGCAGTCGCTCCGTCATATGCGCCAGAAGTAATGCCGCGAGCAGGGTATCGAATGGGTGGCGCTGACGAATGGCCATCTCTGGAAAGTGTTCCGGGTCATCTTCGCCAAGCCGATCGACGCCGAGCTCGTCCTGGACATCGACCTGTTGATGCTCAATCCCAAGAACGCCGAGCACCTCGAGCGGCTCTATCTGCTCACTCGAGAGAGCATGCTCAAGTCTGGGCTGTACGCCTATCACGACCATCTACAGGCGACCAACAAGTTCTATCTCGCGGCCGTGGTCTTGAGCGATCCCGTGCTCGAGACGATACGCCGCGAGCTGCGTCGCCTCTCAGACGTGAAGCTGGATGTGCCGGACCTGCGCGATGCTCTAAAGCAGGAGGTTATCAAGCGGGAAGTGATCGAGGGCGAGAAGGCAGAAGCTGCCCGCAAGAAGGTGGTCAAGGCTGCGGGCGCGGGTCTTCAGGGGTGGAGATCCGTTCGCGGAGGTAGCGAAGGATTTCTCGTTGGACTCGTGGGTCGAGCTTGCGCAGTTCCTTCCTGGCGCGGTCGTCGAACTCAACTGTCCAGGTCAAGACCGCGCTCCAGCTCGTCGAGTGTCCAGCGTTTCGCGGGACTCTCGAGCCGCTCGAGCGCAAGGGCACGGTCCTCGACCTCTTCGAGGTAGTCCAGAATCGCCTCGCGCACGTGCTCGATGGTGCTGCGTCCGGTCTGCTCCGCGACCGCCGTCAGCCGCCGCTCGGTCTCCTCGTCCAGCTCGATCGAGATCGTCACGCTCCGTTGCTCCCCAACAATCAAAGTATATCGCTGTGAGTGGGCTAATCGAAGATCGCGGCGACGGCGATCTCGAGGCCTGGCAGGAGGGGCGTGGTGAGAACGTCGCCGGCCTCGGCGGAGAGCTCGGCGACCAGAGGCAAGGCCTCGCCAGTCTGGCGGTAGACCTTGAGGGTGTCGAAGAGAGGGTCGGCCAACCAGTACTCGCGCACGCCCATGCGCGCGTAGAGGTCGCGCTTGACGCCCTCATCGATCCTGCGGGTCGAGGGGGAGAGGATCTCGATCACCAGGTCGGGCGCGCCCGGGAGGTTGCGCTCGGTGAGGAGCGCCAGGCGCTCGCGGGAGACGAAGAGGAGGTCGGGCTCGACGATGTCGTGCCGGGTGAAGACGACGTCATAGGGCGCCGTGAAAACGTGGCCGCGGCCGTGAGCCTTGACGAAGGGCGCGAGGGCGACCGTGAGATTCACCGACACGATCTGGTGCTTGGTGTTCGGCGCCGCCGTCACGTAGTGCTCTCCGCCGATCAGCTCGTGGCGGAGGCCGTCGTCCGGGAGAGCCAGGAGGTCGTCGTAGGTGAGCCGGCGATGGGCAGCGCGTGCCATGGGATCCGTCCTCGTGGCCCAGTACTCTACCAGCGCGAGGGCGCTGCGCTTCCGGTCCGCCCGCCTGGCGAGGCCATCCTCCGCCACACCACTTGGTAAGACGGAAAACGGTGGGCGAACTCGTGCACGCTGGGTACTGGCGGCGCCTATTTCCCTTCCTCGAGCTCCATCTTCAGGGCGAAGAACTTGAGGAGGTCTTTGAGCGAGAGGACGCCGAGGAGGTGGTTGCCGTCGACGACCATGAGGCGCGAGGTGCCGGTGCGGCTCATGCGCGAGAGGGCGCGCATGGCGTCGGTGGCGGGCGCCACCGTGTTGTCTTCCTGGCACCGTTCGGCCACCGCGCCCACCGTCTGTCGCGCCCATTCCTCGCGCGGCAGCGATTTGATCTGGCGCGTGCTGATGCAGCCGACGAGGTTCCCGGCCTCGTCCACCACCGGGTAGAACTTGAAGTGGTAGCGGTAGACGTAGTCTTCGACGAGCTGCCCGATCGAGATGTGCCGCGGCACCGTCACCGGGTGGCTGTGCATGAACTTGGCGACCGGCTCGCCCTCGAGGGCGCGGCGCAGTAGGAGCTGCTGGTAGGACATCTCGGCCGCGTGGCGCAGGAAGAGACCGATCAGGAACGCCCAGAGGCCGCCGAAGAGGTCGCTCGCGGCGAGCACCCGCCAGACCCCCCAGGCGATGAGCGCGAAGCCGAACGCGGCGCCGATCGTCGAGGAGATCCGCGTCGCCTGGCGCAGGCTGCCCTTCCACTGCCAGAGCGCCGAGCGCAGCACCCGCCCGCCGTCGAGCGGGAAGGCGGGGACCATGTTGAAGAGCACCAGAACGCCGTTGATGACCCCGAGGTACCAGAGGACCGTCACCAGAGCCACCGGCCAGCGCCCGATCTGCCCCAGCCCCGCGGCCCCCATCATCAGCCCCGCCAGCGCCACGCTCACCACCGGCCCGGCGATGGCGATCAGGAACTCCGCCTTCGGCGTATGGGGCTCGTCGGCCATCTCGGCGACGCCTCCGAAGAGAAAGAGCGTGATGCCCCGCATCTGCACCCCGAGGCGGCGGGCGGTCACCGCGTGTCCCAGCTCGTGGAGCAGCACCGAGCCGAAGAGCCCGAGCGCACCGGCGGCGCCCATCGCCCACGCCATGGCCGGCTGCAGTCCGGGGACCAGGCTGGGGAAGGCCCGGGTGGCGAGCGACCAGGTGGCGTAGACGAAGACGACGAACCACGACAGGTCGAGCCGGATCGGGATGCCGAAGGCGCGAAACAGCTCGAGACGGCGGCCGAACATCCTCACGGCAGCCTCCTTTGCGAAATCCGTTCCTGCACCCGCCGGCGCCAGACCTCGAAGGGCGGGATATCGCCGCCGTCCGCCGGCAGCTCGCGGCCGGCCTCGCCGACCAGCGCCGCCGCCTCGGCCAGCTCGAGGCCGCAGAACACTCGGCAGGCGAGGGCGGTCTGCGCCGCCCGCTCGCCTGCCCGCACCCGGGACTCGGCGGCGAAGGCCGCCCCCTGGGCGAGGCACGGCGCGTGGGCGGCGGCGACGCGCGCCAGCTCGCCCAACGTCGGCGCGTCGCCGCCGCCGGCGTAGGCGCAGGCGAGCCCGACGCCGCTCCACAGCTCCCCCCAGCGCGCCGCCGGGTAGCCGGCGATGCGGCGGGCGATGCGCTCCGGGTCGGCGCTCTCGGCGAACCAGATGCTGCGGCCGACCCCGAGGTCGAAGGCGCGGCGGGCGTAGCCCATGACCCACCGCGGCACCTCCCGGCGCTCGAGCGTGGCCTGGCTGGCGAAGAAGCCCTCGTGGAAGCCCAGGCCGTCGTAGGCGAGCCAGCGCAGGACCGGGTCGAGCTGGTTCAGGATGCGCCACGCCAGCCGCGGCAGGCGCGCCATCGCCCAGCCGGCGCCGATGTGGATGATGTAGGCGTGCGGCGCGCCGCCGCCGCCGAGGAAGCGGCGCAGGCGATGCGCGGGCCAAGGAGACAGCGCGTCGAGTGCCGCGAGCGCGGTGCCGGCGCCCTCGAAAGCGAAGCTGCGCATCTCGGAATCGACGCGCTCGAGGCACGGCGCGAGATCGTCGAGCCGCTCGTCGAGCGCTGCGACGTAGCCGTCGTGGAAGACGCGAGCCAGCAGCGCGACCCGCGCCTGGAGCTCCGGCGGATCGACGTGGAAGGCGTCGAGCGCGGCGTAAGCCTCGTCGATCGTGAGGTCGAGCAGCCGCCGCGCCAGCCGCCCGCCGAAGCTCGGCGCCGCGCTCACTCCGCCTCCGCGAGCGGCGGGCAGATCGTGTCGCGCCGCCGCTCGAGGTCCTCGATGACCGCCCGCTTGAAGCCGGCATGGCCGCCGCCGGCGCGGGCGAGGATCTCGTCGCGGTAGCGCGCGATGTCGACCAGCTCGATGCGCATGCGGATGGTCTTGAACAGCCGCGGGTAGCGCTCGCCCGGGTGCTGCACGTGGTGCAGGCCGCCGCTGTAGGCGATCACCATCCGCCCGCCCTCGATCGACTCCAGGATCTCGGCGATGCCGCCGCGCACCGTCATCCGCTGTCCGGCGGAGTCCAGCCCCGTGGCGCGCTTCATCCGTCCCTCGGGCGCGATGATCACCATGGCGTCCGGGTCGATCCTGTCCAGCACCTCCTCCCAGGTCTCGTCGCGCTGGCGGGTGATCGAGATGACGCGGTTGGCGATCAGCTTGAAGAACCGCCCGACGAGCAGCCGCTGGGCGGTCTTGTCGGCGATCGGCACGACGCCGTGACGGGCGATCCGCCAGAGGAAGGCGTTGGGAGGGCAGCCGGCGAAGAGCGGCTCGTAGAGGCTGGTGTGGTTCAAGAACGCCACCAGGCGGATGTGCCGCCAGGGCTTGGGCGGCAGCTCGCCGATCCAACGCAGATCGATGGCATAGAGGAGGCGGGCCAGGACCTTGACTCCCAGCAGGATCAGGAAGACGAGATAGGGGCGCAGGGCGCGCATTCTCGGGCACTTGGACGGCGAAAGCGCGCGAAAGGATACCCGAATCCGGATCCGGCCGGCGCCGATGCTTTGATACGATCCGGCGCCGATGACCCGCCCCGCGGTCTCCGCCATCGTCACCACCTTCAACGAGGAGCGGCACATCGCCGGCTGCCTGGAGTCGCTCCTCTGGTGTGACGAGATTCTGGTCGTCGACTCCTTCTCGACCGACCGCACGCCGGAGATCGTGCGCGGCTTCGCCAAGGCGCGGCTCGTCCAGCGCACCTACTTCGGCTCGGCGGCGCAGAAGAACTGGGCGATGGCCCAGGTGGCGCACGACTGGATCCTCATCTTCGACGCCGACGAGCGCTGCACCCCGGCGTTGCAGCGCGAGATCGAGGAGCTCCTCGCCCGCGGCCCCGAGGCCAACGCCTACACCATCCGCCGGCGCGTCCACTTCCTCGACCAGGTGATCCGCTTCTCGGGCTGGCAGCACGACCAGGTGGTGCGGCTGGTGCGCAAGGGCACGGCGCGCTATCCCAACCGCCGCGTACACGCCGACATGATCACCCGCGGCCCCGCGCCTCTCTTGCGCAGCGCCATGGAGCACTACATGACCGACAGCCTGGACGAGTACGTCCGGCGGATCGAGAAGTACAGCTTCTGGGGCGCGGCGCAGAACTGGAAGGAGGGGCGGCGGGCCGGGTTCGCCGAGATCTTCGGCCGCTCGGTGTGGCGGTTCCTGCGCACCTACCTCTTCCAGCTCGGCGTCCTCGACGGCATGCACGGCCTGGTCTTCTGCATGCTCCAGGCGTACGGCACGTATCTCAAATGGGCGCTCCTCTGGGGCTGGCACGTCAACGCCCGCCGCGGCCGCCCGCCGACCCTGCCGATCTTCGACGAGGACGAGTCCACCTGGCGCGAGAACGGCGTCGAAGCCGCGGCCGAGGCCGGAGATCCCGTGGCGGCAGGGGAGCGGTGAACGCCGCCGCCGACCCGCGCCGCACCCTCGATCACCTCCGCGGCCGGCAGGACGAGATGGTGGACCTCCTCCGGCGCCTGGCGCTGGCCGAGAGCCCGTCGACCGTGCCGGCGGCGCAGGGGGCGGTGTTCGACCTGCTCGCCGAGGCGCTGGCGCCAGCCGGCTACGCCGTGCGGCGGCTGCCGGGGAAGAGCTCCGGGGGACAGCTCTACGCGGCGCCGCGCCGAGCGCCGCGGCGTGACGAGAGTCGGCCGGAGCGGCGGCGGTGCGGGGCGCGGGCGCAGCTCCTCCTCGGCCACTGCGACACCGTCTGGCCGCTCGGCGCGCTCGCGACGATGCCGGTCACTCTCGCCGATGGCCGACTCTCCGGCCCCGGGGTCTACGACATGAAGGCCGGCCTGGTGCAGGGCATCTTCGCGCTGCGGGCGCTGGCGGACCTCGGGCTCGAGCCGCCGCTCGTGCCGGTGCTCTTCGTCAGCTCGGACGAGGAGGTGGGAAGCGACGAGTCGACGCGCCGGATCGAGCGGCTGGCGCGCCGCGCGGCGCGCGTCCTCGTGCTCGAGCCCTCGCTCGAGCCGGGGGGCAGGCTCAAGACCGAGCGCAAGGGGATCGCGAGCTTTACCATCACCGTCCACGGGCGCGCCGCCCACGCCGGCCTCGACCCGGAGAAGGGCGCGAGCGCCGTCCTCGAGATGGCCCACCAGGTGCTGCGGCTGCACGCGCTCTCCGACCCGGCGCGCGGGATCACGGTGAGCGTCGGTACCGTCCAGGGTGGGATCCGCCGCAACGTGATTCCCGCCGAGGCGCGGGCCGTGGTGGACGTGCGGATGGTACGGCTCGACGACGCCGCGGCGATCGAGCAGGCGATCCGCGGGTTGACGCCGGTCACGCCGGGAACGCGGATCGAGGTCGAGGGCGGGCTCGAGCGGGCGCCGCTCGAGAGGACGGCGAGAAACCGGGCGCTCTGGGAGCAGGCGCGGGAAGTCGGGCGGCGGCTGGGGCTCGCGCTCGAGGAGGGGTCGGCGGGAGGGGCTTCGGACGGCAACACCACGAGCCCGCTCGCGCCGACGCTCGACGGCTTGGGGCCGGTGGGCGACGGCGCGCACGCCGCGCACGAGTTCGTGTGGGTCGAGCGGATGCCCGAGCGGGCCGCGCTCCTGGCCGGACTGATGATGGAGCCGGAAGCGGGATGATGAGGTTGGCACGGTCCATGCCTCCGTTCGCGGGTGCGAGGTTGGGTAAGGAGGCGACGGGCATGGCAACGGTGGGCTCGCGAATCTGCAGCACCACGTCTGACCTGATGCTCTGGTCGTTCCGCCGCGGCCGGTGGGATCTGGCAGTGGCGCTGGCGATCGCCGTCCTAATCCTCGGCTCCGACGCCGCCGCGGCGCTCGAACCCAAGGCGCAGCTCACCGCCGCCGAGCGCCGCGAGGCCGAACGGCGGCTGGCCGACCTCGGCTACTGGGCGGGCCCGGTCGACGGCGTCTGGGACGAGGCCTCGCGCCAGGCGCTCGTCGCCTTCCAGAAGATCGACGGCGGCCGGCCGACGGGCCGCTTGACGCGCGCCGAGCTCAACGCCCTGCGCTTCGCGGCGCCGCCGCGCCCGCGCGAGGGCGGCGGCGCACACGTCGAGATCGACCTGGCGCGGCAGGTGCTGCTGCTGGTGGATGATGAGGGGCGCGTCGCCAACGTGCTGCCGATCTCCTCGGGCACCGGCAAGCCGTTCTACGACAAGAAGTGGGGGCGGGGCGAAGCGCACACCCCCTGCGGCCGCCTGACCGTCTACCGGAAGCTCTCGGGCTGGCACGAGAGCCCGCTCGGGATGATGCACAACCCCATGTTCCTGGTCGGCGGCATCGCCATCCACGGCAGCGCCGACGTGCCGCCGCGGCCGGCGAGCCACGGCTGCATCCGCATCCCGATGTTCGCCTCCCACCGCCTGACGCGCATGGTGCCGGTCGAGACGCCGGTGCTGGTCTACGGCTGCGCCGGAGAAGGGCAGCAAGTCACGGTGCGGGCGGGCGGTTCCGACTGACGGATAGCTGTTCCCTTACCGGGACCATGTACGCCACCGTAGGTCCCGAGCGCGATCCGCGAGAGGGAGTTTTCAGGTCTCGGGATCAAGCAAGTCGTGGTCGCCCCGTGGTCAACCTGGTCTCGCGTGACACGAGCGCAGCGAGCCACAGGTGCTGTGGTGATCCCGCTCCTTGTGCGCTAAGTGGCACGCCCCGCATCTGCTCTCGTAGCCCGTGCGGTACCTTGAGCAGCCTCTTCCGGCGAGATCTCCTGCGGAGCCTAGCCCGGACCCGGCGCATCTGGCTCATCCAACACACGCATGAACGGACTAGTCGCTGTGGCTGTCATCTCAACCGCGGGATACCTGATCGCGAGAAGCTCATTCGTAAGAGCGGGTAATGAGCTCCATGTGAGCTTCCCACCCTCGACAAGCGACTTGAACTGGGGGAGCTCTCTGAGATACGTACGAAATCCTTCCGGAGAACGCGCCCCGGAAAAGAGCTCCTTCTCGGCGATCACGTTGCTGCCTTCGTGACCGGACCAGCTCAGAAGTTCGAGCGTGTTGCGCGCGAAATACCGACGAAATGCAAGGTCGTCGGTAACCAAGACATCGCCGTGATGCGAGCCACTGAATCGCAATAAGTTTGTAAGGCAAACGAGAGTGATCCTTTCCGGGCACCGAGCCGGAAAGCCGTTGGGCAATCTGGTTTGCAGCTGATCCCATGACTCCCTGAGCTTGCGCTCTCTCAGAACAAGCTGCTCCACAGCTTCGCTAATGGCATGCTCGGCACGAAATTCGTCGTGCGGGCTGTCGACCGCATGAAGGCATTTAGTCTCAACAACGAACAGCTCCGCTGCCCATGTGAATAGGAGATCAACTTCGATCTCGTCGCCTACGTCGTCGCGAAACTTGAACCGCTTCGCGACTGGACATCCAATGGCTAGCTCGATCGCTTCTGCAAGGCGATCCTCAAACCAAACGCCCCGGGCCATAACTGCTTGTGCGACATACTGTCGCGCTAGGCACTCTACCGCTCTGGCTGGATTATAAGATGAAGTAAGTGCGGGGACGATGAATACTAGGTCATCGCCCACTGGAACAAGTGGCTGATGATAGATATCAAGCTCCCTACGCGCAGGATCGAACACCAACGCAGCGAGCATTGCGATGGTCCTGGAGTGTTCTAGGACGCTCGCAACCGCTAACGTAGCCGCAAGCGAACTGAGCCGTGTCAAGACGACCGCGTCCAGGCAGTCCGTCGCCTTACTAGCATCTACGCCGTCCCGCAGCGCTGCCAGCGCTATGGCCCGACCGAGGGCCATGATGAAGCTACGGGCGGTCTTCCAATCATTCCAGTTGATCGTCAGGTCTCTGGACTTGATTACAATATTTGCGAGGAGGATACCAAAATGTCGTTCCTCTATATAGGTCTCGACGAGAAGCTCCTCTGGTGTGCCGTAGAGGAGGGTCCGGATAAGCGCAGCATCAACGCCGCAATCCCATACCGCCCCCTTTTGCACCTTAATCTGCCGAGCCAACTCTGTAGCGGCGTTTTGCATGACCCGAAGCGCCGCGTGATTTGCGCCAAAAACATGTCCTTCGAGCTCGAGTGGGAACAAGAGTTCCCGCTGTGCCATCACCGCCCTGCGCACTAGGGTAGTCTCGTCGGGAGCGCTCAGGACTACCTCTGAGGAGCCGCGATGCGAACTCCAGTTTTGATAAATGACGCATTCCCAAAGGTAATCTAGAACATTCCAGTAATGCGCATACATTAAGACGCGCGCGAAGTCCGGATCACCATACGGCGAAAGAGCATGCAAATTATCGAGTGTTCCTGTGGGCGGCGACTCCCGAAGTAGCAATCGAAGAATCAGATCAAGTGCGTCGCCATGGAGCTCGACCACATCCTGAAGGCTTACCCGTGCTCCCCCCTGCAGTGGAGCTACTGCAGCGGTGAGGACCACAGAAGGGTCATGTTGTTCTTGCTTGTCGAGCTCGACGCGAGCTCGTAGATTGACGAGAGCGAATTGACTCTCAACGAAGGCGCAAAGCCTCCAGATTTGGGTCTCGGGAGGGCTAGCCCAGAAGGCGAGCCGCTTCAGGTCTGCCTCGAAGGCGCGATAGCGCGCATTGAAGTCGAGCCAGGTGTCGAGAAGTTCGAGCACGCCCAGGATCGGGTGCCTCCTGAGCGCCCTGCGCGCATCGAGTATGGCGGCTGCAAGGCGGCGATGCCGGCTCGCTCCGTTTGGGTGGGGCCAGACTGCTGCGCGCGCGAGTACTTCTCGCCATCGATCGGGCGACAAGGCGACGAGGATACTTATCGCCCGGGCGAGCTCCTCGCCATCTCTTTTCGCAAGAGCGCTCCGGATGTGAGTCAGAGTCTCCTGCGTGTTTTGCTCATTCGCCATTCACAGCAGCTCCAGGTCGGGTCTCCCCCCGCGGGCTCCCTAGTCACCCAGGCCTGCCGCAGTCCGCTACCCCCGCAGCGCGGCGGCGAGGATCCCCGGCAGCTTGAGCGGCGACGGCGCGGCCTCGAGGCGGGTCAGGCGCGGGAACAGCTCGTGCGCCCGCCGGTGGCCGACGAACCAGACCGGCTTGGGGAAGGCGCGGAACGGGCCGCGCAGGACCGCCTTCTCGGCGCGCGAGAACATCAGCGTGTTGTGCACCACGCCGGTGCCGGACTGGATGTCCTCGGGCGTGTGGCCGGGATAGGCGCCCCAGGGAAGCACCGCCAGCGCGAACCCGATCGCCGGCCAGTGGTTGAGCGACACCGTGCCGTAGCGGAGCTCCGCCACCGCCCGCTCGACCGCCGGGCCGAGCACCGGGTCGGCGGCCGTCTTCGGGTGGACGATCAGCGCGGCGTTGAGCGTCCCCCACAGCCGGTCGTTGCAGAGGGCGACCGCCCGCTCGAGGAACTCCGGGACGCTCGCCGCCGGGATCGCCGTCTCGCCAGTCACGCCGCAAAAGGCCTCGGTGGTGTAGCAGATCTCGTCGCGGCGGTCGGGGTCGAGGCCCGGGATCAGCGTCCACGGGAGTCGCCCGTCGTTGCCGTCGCCGAAGCGCTCGGCTTCGGGATGCGCGGCGAGGAAGGCGCTCCACCGATCGCTGGCGCCCGGGTACCAGGCGCGGCGGGCCGGCGTCGCGGCGAAGGCGGCGCGCGTCGCGGCGAGCAGACGCTCGCGGCCGCTCCAGCCGGCGTGCTGCACCACCACCCGCAGCGCGTTGCAGTTGAAGCCGGCGTTGGTGGCCAGCATCGTCGCCAGGTTCTCGGCCTGGTAGGCGAAGTCGGCATCGCTCCAGGGACCCGGCACCACGATGACGGGGCTCACGTTGCCGAGCTCCGACGTCACCGGCTTGGCGAGCACCGGCGCGCCGCGCCGCTTCCGCTCCGCGCCCTCGGGGCCGGTGCCGAAGACGATCGCCTCGTAGGTGCGGTCCGAGCCGGTGATGTGGATCTCCTCGATCCCGGGGTGGTGGCAGAGGTAGCCGCCCTCCTCGGCGCCGCCGTGCACCAGGCGGAAGAAGCCGCGCTCGGCGAGCGGCCGGAAGCCCGCTTCGAGCCAGGGGCCGAGATGGGCGTTGACCGGGTTGGTCTTGTAGAGCACCACCCGGTCCTCGACGAACAGCTTGTAGAGGGCGTCCATCGGACCGATCGAGGAGACGTTGCCGGCGCCCAAGACGAGCGCCACGCCGCCGGGGCGATCGGTCTGGTGGTAGATGAGGGCCTGCGTCGCGGGGACGTCGCCGGCGGCGACCCCCGGCTGCATCCAGGTCTCACCGGTCGTGCCGGCGTAGAGGATGCGATCGTAGACGTCGAGCGGGAAGGTGCCGGCCACCGCGCGGCCGTCGGGTCGGGTCCAGACGCCGCCCGGGATGCGCGGCCGGCCGTAGCGGGCGATCTCGCGCAGCGACCGCTCGAGGAGACGAAGGTTGCGTAGCACGAGCGCCGGCCCGATCAGCCACTCGAGGCCGCCGGCCGGCTCGTCGAGACTCAACCCGGCGACGGCGGCGGTGCCCGCCGCCCAGCCCGGCGCGACGCGCGGGACCGCCTCGCGCAGCTCGCGTAGAATGGTGATTCGCTCCGGGATGTCCACCGCCGGCCAGGCCGCCTTGCGCGCCTGGAGCTCGTCGACGGCGCGGTCGAGCACGGCGCGCGCCGTCGGCGGCGGAGCGGCGGGCGCCGGGGGGGCAGGGCGCGGCGGAGCGAGGGTCATGGCAAGTTCGAGTCGGGGTCTGCCCGACGATAGCAGACGCCGATCGCGACCGGAGCCGATGACACGCTTCGCCCCAGATCCCGAGTTTGCCGCACGGGTGCACGCGAGCTTCGGGCGCCAGAGCGTGATGCAGCTCATCGGCGCCAAGCTCACCCGCGTCGAGCCGGGCGAGGTCGAGATCGAGCTGCCGTATCGCGCCGACCTCACCCAGCAGGACGGCTACTTCCACGCCGGCATCGTCACCACCATCGCCGACAGCGCCGGCGGCTACGCCGCCCACTCGCTCATGCCGGCCGGCTCGCGCGTCCTCAGCGTCGAGTTCACCATCCACTGCCTGGCTCCCGCCGACGGCGAGCGGCTCGTGGCGACCGGCCGGGTGGTCAAGAGCGGGCGCACCCTGACCGTCTGCGAGCTCGAGGCCGTGGTGGTGAAGGGCGACGCCCGCACCGTCTGCGCTTGGGGCACCCAGACCGTCATCTGCCTTCCGAGCCGCGCGGGTTGACCGGTGGCTGAGTCAAGTCGCGCTACGATCCGAGCGTCAGCGGAGGAAGACGCGAGATGGAGAAGGTCAACCTGGCCGCGAAGCTCGCCCGCATCCACGAGCATTGGAGCCCCAAGATCGTCGCCGAGCTGAACGGCCAGCAGGTCAAGCTGGTCAAGCTCCAGGGCGACTTCGTCTGGCACCAGCACGACGCCGAGGACGAGCTGTTCCTCGTCCTCGGCGGGCGGCTGACGATGGAGTTCCGGGACCGCGCCGTGGTGCTCGAACCAGGCGAGCTGATCGTCGTCCCGCACGGCGTCGAGCACCGCCCGCGCGCCGACGAGGAGGTCGAGCTCCTCCTCTTCGAACCGGCCGGCACGCTCAACACCGGCAATGTGCGCGACAGCCGGACGGTGCTGGAGCCGGAGCGGATCTGAGCTTGCCTCCGAGCGCCCGCGCCATGCCTGCGTCCGAGCTGCTCGCCTACTTTGCCGCGGAAAGCAGGCCGGAGCCCTGCTCGTGGCGCTGGCCTCGCTGGTCGCCGTGGATCCTCGAGAGGCAGAATGCTAGCATTGATAGCATGAAGCGAGGCACCGCGAACCAGTTGATCGTCCGGAACCTTGAAGACGAGGTCATCCGCGAGCTGAAGCTACGGGCGGCACGCCACGGCCGCTCGGCCGAGGCGGAGCACCGCGAGATCCTGCGTGAGGCGCTTCTCCCCGCCCGGCCAACAAGGTCTCTCAAGGAACTGCTCCTGGCCATGCCCGAGACCGGGGAGGACGCCGACTTCGAGCGGAGCTCGGATCGCGGGCGGGACGTGGAGCTTTGAGCTATCTGCTCGACACCAACGTGATCTCGGAGGTCCGTAAGGGCCGGCGCTGCGATCCGAACGTCGCATCCTGGTTTGCGGAGCTCTCCGCCTCGGAGATCTACCTGAGCGTCGTGACCGTTGGTGAGATCCGCAAGGGCATCGAAAACGCTCGCCGACGCGACGTGCCGAAGGCCGAAGCGCTGGAGGCCTGGCTCGCCGAGCTCGTGGCGACGTACTTAGAGCGGATTCTCCCGATCGACGCTGGGACGGCCGAGCAGTGGGGCAGGTTCAACGTTCCAGACCCCCTGCCGGTCCTCGACGGCCTTCTCGCCGCCACCGCGCACGTGCATGGTTTGACGCTGGTCACGCGCAACGTCCAGCACGTGGAGCGAACGGGCGTGAACTGTTTGAATCCCTTCAACGCCGCAACGCCTCCACTGCGCTGAGTCCGCTCTCCCCGTCAAGGCGGCGTACGGCGGTGCTGGACGCAGCCAAAAGGCCTTCCTCCCGCGCTCGAGGATCGCACGCCCTCCGGGCCGTAATCGAGGATCTCCTCATCCTCCTCGCGCGTCAGGCGGCGCCCGAGCTGGTCGGGCGGGGCGTGTGTCGCCAGACCTCATCGGCGAGATAGCGAAGGAACGCACCCGCATGGTCGCGGCCGGTCCCACGCAGGCGCAAGCGCTCACGGCGCTCGGCGAGAGCCCTCCTCCATCGGCCACAGACAGTGAGCGAGCGATGCCCGGCCGCGCGCGGCTTTCGCGCGCGGGCCTTCTTCTGCTCGCGCCGCGCCGCACGATTCAGCGCGGTGGCGACTGCGGAATCCCGAAGGACCTCGAGTCGAGGCGCGTGCCGGTGGCTCCCTGGTACTGCTCGAGTACCTCCTGCAGTTCCCACGTCTGGTAAGCGGAGGCGTCGTCAAAGGGCCCGGCAGGAGCCGGCACAGTGGGGCTGCTAGACTTGGGCTTACAGCTGCGCATGGAGCTTGTACCTTCTGTGTTGTCGAGGGCGCGTCAAAACGGCGGAACCGACCGCGCCGACCGCCGACGGCCAATAGTTCAACCTCTAGCGGAGAGCTGCCATGACCTGCTCGCCGATTGAAACGCATGGGCCGCGAGCACGGCAGATCATGGTGGATCAGGAGGCTCGACGGTCGACCTCGTCGACGGAAGGACCCTCATCGTGCCGTTGGGCTGGTTCCCACGCATGTGGATGGCACGTCGGAGGAGCGAGGCACCTTCGTGATCTTCGGGGACGGAGCCTTCATCCACTGGCCGGACCTCGATGAAGACCTCAGCATCGCCGGACTCCTCGCCGGCCACCGCAGCGGCGAGACTCCTCAGTCCCTGAAGAAGTGGCTCGAGGCCCGCTGTTGCTAGCGGCCTGGTGTGGACGTGGAGGATCGCAGATGCGATGAGAGCGGAGCGACAGATCCCATACCTGGTCTTCATGCTCGCGCTCAGCATCTTCGCGGTAGCAGCGCTGGCGGTAGCATCGTTCGCAGAACTCTCTCCTGACACGCGGACAGTACTGGAGTACGCAGACACGGCGGTCTGCGGGCTCTTCCTTCTGGATTTCATCATCACGTTGGTGCGTTCCGAGCACCGCGCCCGCTATCTCCTGCGCTGGGGTTGGCTGGATTTACTATCGAGCATACCGACAATCGACGCGCTTCGTTGGGGTCGATTGGCTCGCGTACTTCGTATCATTCGCGTAGTCCGCGGCATGAAGGCGACGAAGGTGCTAGCGGAGTTTGTCCTCGAGCGACGTGCGCAGAGCGCTTTTCTGGCCGCGGCGCTGCTCTCGATCCTCTTAGTTGTCTTCTCGTCGGCCGCGATCCTTCAGTTCGAGAGCTCCCCGGAGGCGAACATCCGAACCCCCGAGGACGCGATATGGTGGTCGGTCGTCACAATCACGACCGTCGGCTATGGCGACCGCTATCCCCTCTCGTCGGAAGGTAGGCTCGTCGCAGCGCTCCTGATGACCGCCGGCGTAGGACTGTTCGGGACGTTCTCGGGGTTCGTGGCAGCGTGGTTCCTCAGCGGGTCGAGCAAACAAGGCGACGAGCGCTCAGAGATCGAGCAGCAGCTTGTGCGAGAGATCCGTGAGCTGCGAGAACTGATTGAAAGGGATCGTACGAGCCGCTTCTAAGTAGTGGAGGTAGCGGAGCAGCGCCGAGCGCCAGCAGCAAGGCGGCCGCCGAGAGGAAACCCACCGTCGTAGTGGTCTCGATCCGATCCCGCGTCACGATCGTCGCTGTCCTCCTGGGGAGCCGGCCGGGTCCGGCCGGGCCTGAGCATGCCGCGCCTCGCCGCCGCAAGCCGCCGGCGATCAGAGGTCCTACGAACTCAGAGGCGGTTTGTTACGGGGTACGGCGCACCAAGCCCGTCAGCAGCGCAACTGCGGAATCCTCTCACGTATTCCGCTGGGTGCGCGCCGCCACGGCATTGTCACGCCGCGGCGCTGCGTCGCGGCATGCTATCGTTGTGTCCTCAGCAGCCTCGACGAACCGCTTCTCCTGCCCGAGGTATTTTTGCCGTGTCCCGATCCGCTCTTGCGCCTCGCCTCGCCCTCCTACTGGCCGCCGCCGCCGCCGCCCCGCCGATGCTCGCCGCCGAAGGGCTGCCGCAGCTCGTCCGCGACGTCGATCCGCGCCCGGTCCGCGAGCCGGGGCGGTACGGCGTCAACGGCGCCGCGCCGAAGGTGTGGGCGAGCGTCGGCGGCCGCGCCGTGTTCGGCGCCTTTACCCCGACGACGGGCTACGAGACCTGGGGCACCGACGGCACCTCCCTCGGCACCGAGCTGCTGGCGGACGTCTGCCTCGGTCCCTGCGGCCAGCCGCCGCAGTTCGTCGGCGTCGCCAACGGCGTCCTCTTCTTCCTCGGCAGCCACGACGGGGGCTCGCCGCACGAGCTCTGGCGCACCGACGGCACGCGCCGCGGCACCTTCCGTCTGCCGGTCGGAATCGCGGACTTCTTCAGCTTCGCTCTCGGCGCCGACGGGCTCTACTTCGATGGCTGTGGCGCCGGCGACGGCTGCGAGCCCTGGCGCAGCGACGGCACCGTTGAAGGGACGCAGCGGATCCTCGATCTCGAGTCAGGAGCGATGGGCAGCAATCCGACGACTTTCGCCGCGGCCGGCGGGCGGGTGATCTTCACCGCACCCCACCGCGGGGAGATCTGGTCCACCGACGGGACGGCGGGAGGCACGGCCAAGATCCTCACCGGCCACGGCATCGCCGCCGCCTCCTCCGGGAGCCGCGCCTTCCTGGTCGCCGACACCGGCGCCGACCGCTTCGAGCTCTGGATGACCGACGGCACCGCGGCCGGCACCCGCAAGCTGACCGCCTTCACGCCGCTCCAGCCGTTCGAGCTCGGCCCGCGGTTCGTTCCCTTCGCTGGCGGGGTGTACTTCCAGGCGGACGACGGTCAGCACGGTCGCGAGGTCTGGCGCAGTGACGGGACGGTCGCCGGCACGCGGCGGCTGACCGACCTTCCGGACGGCCCCCTGACGTACCACGCCGTGGGCAGCCGCCTCGTCGTCATCGCCTACGCGGCGGGGGCCCCGCGGCTGTGGACCACCTCCGGTGCCCAGCTCGCGCAGCCGCTCATCGGAGATTGCCCCGGCGGCTGCCCCGAGGTCGCTTTCACCGAGAAGGCGACCGCTGGCGAGCGGCTGGTGTTCGTCGGCATCGACGGCGCCGGCGCCGAGCCTTGGGCGACCGACGGCACGGCCGCCGGCACGAGGCGCCTGCGCGACGTCTGCCCCGGTCCGTGCGATGGCGGCATCCGCGACCTGGCGAGCCACCTCGGCCAGGCCTTCTTCGCCGCCGAGGACGCGCCGCAGCAGGGGACCGAGCTGTGGGCCACCGACGGCTCGCCGGCGGGCACCCGGCGGGTCAGCGACTTCGCCGTCGCCGACGCCTTCGACGCCTTCGATCAGGGTAGCTTCAGAGGCGGCGCCGCCGGCGGCCGTCTGGTCTTCGGCGCCGCCGACCCCGACCACGGGCTGCAGCCCTGGTCGACGGACGGCACGCTCGCCGGCACGCGCCTGCTGACGTTGATCGGCGGCGGCAACGGCTCCGCGCCGGCAGCGCTCGGCGCCGTGCCGGGCGGGATCGGGTTTCTCGCCTGCGACGGCGAGGTCGTGCGTGTCTACCGCAGCGACGGCAGCGCGGCGGCGACGGTGCCGATCGCCACGCCCGACCCGCCGGTGACCTGCGGCGACGGCACCATCTCGAGCTACACGCCGGCGCTGGTCAACGGCGGCCAGATCTTCTTCATCCATACCAGCCACGACGATCCAGCGCTCTGGCGCATCGGCGGCGACGGCTCGGGGCTGGTGCGCCTCGTGTCGCTCCCCGACCGTGCCTTCGGCTTCACCCAGCTCGTGCCCTTCGGCGGTGGCGTCGCCTTCTTCACCGTCGGCTCGAGCCTCTCCGGGTTCGAGCTCTGGACGAGCGACGGCATGCCGGCCGGCACCAGGGCCGCCGCGCTCGACCCCAACCTGTCGCACCCGGGATCGCTCAGCGGCGTCGGCGGGCGCCTCTACTTCACGGCCGGCATCAGCGGACCCGACGGCGCCGACTACCTCTGGACGAGCGACGGCACGACCGCCGGCACCGTGACCCTCGCGACCGGCGTCGACCGGGCCCAGCGCTTCGTGGCGCTCGGCGCCTGGACCTACTTCGTCGCCGACGGTGAGCTCTGGCGCACCGACGGCACGCCGGCCGGCACCGGGCGCGTGTGGACCGAGCCGAGCGGCTACCCGAGCGTCACCCAGCTCACCGGCTATGCCGGCGCGCTCTTCTTCTCGGCGTATGCGAACGCCGAGGCCGACGCCTTCGGCCTCTGGCGTTCCGACGGCTCCGCCACGGGGACGGCGCTGGTGCGCGAGATCCCGGCGTCCGTGTTCGCCCGCGGCCCGCTCGAGGAGCTGGCCGTGGCCGGCGGGCTTCTCTACTTCAGCGCGCTCGACGAGGCGCACGGCCGCGAGCTCTGGGCGAGCGACGGCACCGCCGCCGGCACGGCGCTCGTCTACGACCTCATGCTCGGTCCGAGGTCGTCGTTCCCGAGCGGCTTGACCGCCGGCGCCGGCGCCCTCTACTTCAGCGCCCACGACGGCGCGCACGGCGACGAGCTGTGGCGCAGTGACGGCACCGCCGCGGGGACGCGCATGCTCGCCGACGTTGCGCCGGGCGTGCGCTCGAGCCTGCCGCGCCAGCTCACGGTCTCGGCCGGCCGGCTCTTCTGGAGCGCCGACGACGGCCTGCACGGCGGCGAGCCGTGGGCCGCCACGCTCGCCGGCTCGCCGGCCTGCGTCCCCGGCGACGCGCGCCTCTGCTTGGCCGGCGGCCGCTACGCCGTCGAGGCGACCTGGCGCGACTTCCAAGGGGGCAGCGGCATCGGCCACGCCGTCGGGCTGACCGGCGACACCGGCTACTTCTGGTTCTTCGGCCCCGAGAACATCGAGGTCATCCTCAAGGTGCTCGACGCCACCACGCTCAACGGCCACCGCTGGGTGTTCTACGGCGCGCTGTCGAGCGTCGAGTACACGCTCACCGTGACCGACACGCAGACCGGCGCCGTCAAGCGCTACGTCAACCCTGGCGGTGCGCTGGCGAGCGTCGGCGACACGCAGGCGTTCGGGCCGAACGGCGCCACCGGCGCGCCGGTCGTGGTCGCGCGGACGGGTGGGGCGGCGGCGCCGGTGGGGGTGCCCTCGCGCGCCGCCGCGGCGGGCGCGCCCTGCGTCGCGAGCGCCACCACCCACTGCCTCCAGGGCGGCCGCTTCGCCGTCAGCGTCCGCTGGAAGGACTTCCAGGGCAACTCGGGCGACGGGCGGACGATCCCTCTGACCGGCGACACCGGCGCCTTCTGGTTCTTCGGCGCCGAGAACGTCGAGCTGGTGCTCAAGGTGCTCGACGGCCGCCCGCTCAACGGCAAGTTCTGGGTGTTCTACGGCGCGCTTTCGAGCGTCGAGTACGAGATCACGGTCACCGACACCGCGACCGGCGACACCCGCACCTATCGCAACCCGAGCGGCCGCATGGCGAGCGTCGCCGACACCGGCGCGTTCTGACGCCGTGAGCGTTCCTGCGATTCGGAGTCTGGGGCCGCGAAGCTCTTCGCGTAGCGCCGGCTGGCCCGCCCGGTGACCACCCGCGCGAGCAGCCGCCTCCTCGTCGCCGGCCTGCTCGCATTCGCGGCCGTCGCTGGCACCCTGCGGCTGCGTGCCTACGACACCTTCTGGCATCTCGCCGCCGGGCGGTGGATCCTCGAGCACGGCGCCGTGCCGCGGCTGGACCCCTTCCGCTTCACCTCGCACCACACCCCGTGGGTGGATCACGAATGGCTGTTCCAGGTGGCGATTGCCGCGCTCGAGCGGCTCGGCGGGCTGGCGGCCCTGGCCGTGGCGCGGACGCTGCTCGTCGTGGCGATCGCGGCGCTCCTCCTGCACGCGCTGCGGCGGGCGGGGACGCCGCTCCCGGCGGCGGTCATCGTGGTGCTGGCGGCGGTGCTCGGCGCGCGCGGGCGGCTCTTCCTGCGGCCGGAGCTGGCGAGCCTCCTCGGCGTCGTCGTCCTGCTGGCGCTCCTGCAACGGCTGCGGCGCGAGGACGGCTGGTGGCCGGTCGCGGCAGTCGCCGCGCTGGTCGTGGCGTGGGTGAACTTCCATCCCGGCGCGCTGCTCGCGCCGCCGCTCGCGGCGGCGTACCTGTTTGGAGCGCGGCTTCCGGGCGGCTGGGGACCGCCGGCGCGCGGCGCGCGGCGGGTGGCGTGGGCGCAGGTCGGTCTGGTGCCGGCGGTCGCCGCGGTCGCGCTCCTCGCAAATCCGTACGGCGGGAAGGTCTTCGCCGTCCCCTTCGGCATTGCGGCCGGCCTGCGCGGGCTGCCCGCCGTCAATCCCGAATGGCTACCCGCCTGGCGGGCGCCGCAGCCCTACCTGCTCTTCGGTATTGCGGCGCTCGCGACGTTGGCGATGGTGACAGTGCACAGGCGGCGCCGCGGGGTTCGTGGCTCGGCGGCAACCCTGCAGTCATCCCGAGCGCAGCGAGGGATCTGGGTGGAGAAGGCCATGTCCGAGAGCAGCGGCCCGGACCCGGCGACCGGCTTCGCGGCGCTGCTGCTAGCCGCGCTGGCGGCCACGGCCGTACGCCACCAGGGTCTCTTCTTTCTCGGCGCTGCGTTCTTTGCCGGAGAGTGCCTGGCCGCGTTCGCGGCGACCGCCGCGCGCGATGTCGGCCCGACCGCGGCGGCGGCTCCGGAAGGCGACAGCGCACCCACTCCGGCGAGCGCCGGGACAGAGGTCGGACCCCGAGCCGCCGCGCTCGCTCTCTTCACCTGTGTCCTTGCTGTTGTGTGGTGCCTGTGGCCGCCGTCGTCGGGACCGCTCCGCCCGCGGCAGGGGCGGCTCGTTCCCGGCTTCGGCCTCGAGCCCGCCCGCTTCCCGGAGAAGGCGGTCGACGACCTCGCCCGCCGGCGCGGCGTCGGGAACCTCTTCAACGACGTCGCCTTCGGCGGCTACCTGCTCTGGCGGCTCTATCCGCCGCGCCAGGTGTTCATCGACAGCCGGAACGAGGTGCGGCCCGACCTCCTCCACGAGCTGGCGCGGGCGCGCGGCGACGAGGGCGCCTGGCTGGCGCTCCTCGACCGCTACGCCATCGACGCCGCGCTGGTGCGCTACGACGAGCGGCCGCGTCCGCTGGTCACCCTCGACGCCGCCGGGCGGCCGGCGCGGATCGAGCACCACACCTCGAGCGCCCTCCTCTTCCCGCGCGACCGCTTCGCCCTAGTCTATTGGGACGACCTGGCGCTCCTCTTCCTCCGCCGCACCCCGGCGCGCGCCGCCGCTCTCGCGGGCGAGGAGTACCGAGCCGTGCAGCCGGAGGACTGGCGCGCCACGCTCGCCGCCGCGGCCGCCGACCGGCAGGTCCGCGCCGCCGCTCTCAGCGAGGTCGACCGCCGACTGCGCGAGGACCCGACGCTAGACCGCGCCGCCCGCCTGCGCGAGGCGCTCGTCGCGCTCGGCGGCGGAGCCGGCAGCGGCCCGGGCTAGCAGCAACTCCAGGGCGCCGGGATGCACGGCGCGGTCATATGCGATCCCTCGTCGAGGACACTAGAAGCGTGGACGGGATGGACGGCGAGCCTCCTGACCTGGAAGCGGCGCTCGCCCGCATTCACCCCGCCGGCTTCGCCTGGTCGCTCTGCTGTTGCGGGCGCGACCGGCAGATCGCGGAGGACGTCTTGCAGACCAGCTATCTGAAGATCCTCGACGGCCGGGCGCGGTTCCGCGGCGCCGGCAGCTTCAAGGCCTTCCTCTTCGGCGTCATTCGCACCACCGCCGCCGAGCACCGGCGCCGTGACCTGGCGCGCCGGCTGCTCCTCGACCGCTGGGGGTCGGAGCGGACACCGGCGCCGCCGCCCGCCGATCCGGAGCACGAAGCGGCGCGCACGGAGCGGCACGCCGTGTTGCGTGCCGCCCTCGCCCGCCTGCCGCGGCGCCAGCGCGAGCTGCTGGAGCTGGTGCTGGCCCACGATCTCACGCTGCAGGAGGCCGCCACGGCCCTGCGGATCTCGCTCGGCAGCGTGCGCGTCCACTACGCCCGCGCCAAGCGCCGGCTGGCGCAGGAGCTTTCGTGAGATCGCGCGCGGCGCGAGGGAGCGCGCAATGACCGACGACAGCGAGCTGGCGCAGCGACTCCGCGAGGCAATGCAGCGCGACGCCGAGACGGCGCCCGATTTCGCGGTGACCCTGTCTCGCGCCAGAGCGCGGGCACGTGGCGCCCGCAGCGTGCGGCGTGCCGGAGCCCTCGCCGCGGCGGCCGCAGCGCTGGCGCTGGCGGCGGGCGCCTTGTGGCTCGCCCGGCCGGCGCGGGTCGAGCCCGCAGACTGGCCGAGCCTCGCGGAGGTGCGCGCGATCGACCGCTGGCGCCCGCCCACTGATGCCCTGCTCAGCTCCCCGGCGCGCGAGCTGCTCGAAACCACTCCCGCGCTCGGCCGACCGGCCCTCGACGGTTGGGGGTTCGCGGCCGGAACGGCGTCGAAGGAGAACCCCTCATGAAGCGTGCCCCTGACCTGTTCTTCCTCCTTCTCTTCCTCCTCCTTCTTCCCGCCATTGCCGGCAGCGCCCGGGCCGAAGCGGCCGCCGCGGCGCCCGCCGGGCCGCCCGGCGTCGCCGAGGATCCCATCGGCGAAGCCCTCTTCCCGGTCGAGCTGGTGATGCGCCATCGCACCCGGATCGGCCTCAGCGAGAGCCAGGGCGAAGTCATCCGCGGTGAGCTGCAGAAGGCGCAGGCCAAGTTCCTGGACGTGCAGTGGACGATGCAGGGCGCCACGGAGAGCTTGGTAGGCCTGCTGCGGGCGGAGCGCGTGGACGAGGCGAAGGCCCTGGCGCTGGCGGAGGAGGTGATGGGACTCGAGCGCGAGATGAAGAAGACGCAGCTCGCGCTCCTGATCCGGGTCAAGAACGCGCTGACCGCCGAACAGCGGTCGGCTCTCGAGCGCCTGCGCGCGGGGGCGCGGCCGTGAAGCCGGCGCCGGCGGTCTTGGCGCTCCTCGCGGCAGCGACTCTCGCGGCTCCGGCGGGCCTGGCGGTGCGCCTCACGCACGACGCGGCACCCTCTCGGCTCAGCTACAACTTCGCGCGCGCGGTGGCGGTCGACGACAGCGGCACCGTTCACGCCGTCTGGTACGGCGGCCACGACGGCCGCACGCGCGTGCTCCACCGCCGCTCGCTCGACGAGGGGCTCACCTGGGAGCCGGAGGCCGCCCTGTCGGACACGATCGCCGTGGCCGCCCACCCGGCGATCGCCACCGCCGGCACCGAGGTCTACGTCGTGTGGCACGAGCTGACGGCCGGCGGCCCACGCATCCGGTTCCGCCGCTCCCGCGATCGCGGGACCACCTGGGAGCCTGGCCGCGCGCTCAGCAGCCGCCGGAGCGCGGCGCACGCCTCGGTGGCGGCGGCAGGCCCGGCGGTCCACGTCGTCTGGGGCGACACGCGCGACGGACAGGCCGAGATCTACTCCCGGCGTTCCCTCGACGGCGGTGAGCACTGGAGCCCCGAGCGCCGCCTCTCGGCGGTGCCGTTCGAGTCCTGGGTCCCGGCGGTGGCTGCCGCGGGGGAGCGGGTGGTCGTGGCCTGGGTGGACTTGCGGGACGGCAACGAGGAGGAGTACTGCCGGATCTCGAAGGACAGCGGCGCCACCTGGGGCCGCGCCCGGCGGCTGACGGCCAACGCCGCCGACTCGTGGGCGCCTTCGGTCGCGATCGCCGGCGGCGCGATCCACCTCGCCTGGTTTGACCGCCGCGACGCCGGGGTCACCCACCGCGACGTGGAAGCCGCCCTGAACGCGGCGCTGGCGTTGCTCGGTCTGCCGCCCGAGCCGCTGCCGCCCACGGACCCGCGGCTCTACTACCTGCCGCTGTTCGAGCAGCGCGTGCAGGAGAAGCTCCGCCGCATTCAGGCCACGGCTCCGGCCTGGGTCGCACAGGGCGGCGACCCGGCGGACCTGGAGGATCACCTCCGCCGCTTCGAGTCGCTCATGCGAACCTGGGTGACCGGCTGGGAGATCTACTCCAAGCGGTCCACCGACGGCGGCGCCACGTGGACCCCCGACCGCCGCCTGACGCGAGCGCCCGGCATCTCGCTACGCCCGTCGCTCGCCGTCGAGGGCGGCGACGTGGCAGTCGTCTGGTGGGACAGCAGGGACGGCGACACCGAGATCTACGCCAAGCGCTCGACCGACGCCGGCCGCACCTGGTCCCCCGACGCGCGCCTCACTCGCTCTCCCGGCAGCTCCGAACACCCCTCCCTCGCCATCCGCGATGGCCTCCTCCACGTCCTCTGGCACGACACCCGCGACGGCAACGCCGAGATCTACTACCGCCGGCTGCCAGCGGAACTGGTCCGCTGATCGGCGAGATCCGCGGCGCTCAGCGTCTCAGGACGATTCGACTTCGCTCGGCCCCTCGGGCGCCTTCGGGATCACGAGCCAGAGGACGATGTAGACGATGGTGCCCGGGAAGCCGGCGGAGCAGACGGAGATCAGGAAGTAGAGCAACCGTACCCAGGTGGGGCGCCAGCCCAGCCAGTCGGCGAGGCCGCCGCAGACTCCGGCGATGATGCGGTGGCGGCGGGAGCGATAGAGCGGCATGGAGCGATTCTATGCGAGGCAAGCACCCGGCACGGGGTCCGGGCGCTACGCCGCGGCCTCCACCGGCACGGGCTCGGCGCCCTCCTCGCGGATGCGGCGGCGGACGATCGGCAGAAGGAGGAGACCGGGGACGGCGAGAAACGCGGTGATGGTGAAGTAGGTCGCGTACCCGAGCTCCTCGACGCCGATCCCCGAGAAGGCGCCGGCCACGTCGCGGCCGAGCGAGAAGGTCGCGGTCAGGATCGCGAACTGCGTCGCCGCGTGCTCGCGGTCGCACAGGTTCATGAGGAAGGACAGGAAGGCCGCGGTGCCCAGCCCCTGGGTGAACGACTCGACGACCGAGGCGCCGTAGATGCTCTGCCGCGGCAGCGCGAGCGCCGCCACCGCGACGTAGCCGAAGTTCGAGACGAGCTGCGCGACACCGAACCAGAGGAGGGCGCGGAAGATGCCGCGCCGCTTGATGTACCAACCGCCGAGGAGGGCGCCGAGGACGGTCAGGGCTACGCCGAGAGTCGTCGAGATGAGGCCGATCTCGGCCGGCGTGAGTCCCTTGTCCACCCAGAACGGCTTGATCATCCGCCCCATCGAGTTGTCGCCGAGCTTGTAGAGGAGACCGAAGAGGAGCACCGGCACCATCACCGGCTGCAACGCCCAGCGGAGCACCACCGGATCGAGGAACGAGGCGACGAAGAGGGTGCCGGCGACGACCGTCAGCGTCACCCAGAGCGCCTGCCAGTCGTTGTTCCGGGCGACCAAGAAGAGAGCCGCCGTGAGGACCAGGAGGATGACGCGCGCCGCCAGGAACTCCCCCCACCGGCGCTCGCCCGCCGTCGGCCGCCCGCGCGCCACGCGCGGCGAGAGCAGCGCGAGCGCGGCCAGTCCCGCGAA
This sequence comes from Thermoanaerobaculia bacterium, assembly GCA_044866775.1. Lineage (GTDB taxonomy): Bacteria > Acidobacteriota > Thermoanaerobaculia > Multivoradales > UBA5704 > DASUNQ01. The sequence continues at coordinate 144,248 of JBIOUG010000195.1, forward strand.
GAGGACGGCGGCCGCGACCCACATCGCCCGCCAGGGCATCCACTTGGTGAGCATCAGCATCAGCCCACCGCTCGCCAGAAGCGCCGCCCGGTAGGCGGCGACGCGCATGCCGTTGATCGGCCCGCTGTCGGCAGGAGTGGAGACATCCACCGCGTAGGCGTCGATGGCGATGTCCTGGGTGGCCGAGGCGAGGGTGAAGGCGATCAGCACCGTCCAGAGGCGCCAGTCGGTCTGGCGCGGATCGAGGACGAGGAGCGCGAGGGTGATCAGCACCAGCGCCCCCTCCGCCACGGCGATCCAGGTCTGCCGCGCGCCGTAGCGGTCAACGAACGGCGCCCAGGCCGCCTTGATCGTGTAGGGCACGAACACCAAGCTCATCAGCCCGATGTCCTGCAGCGACACCCCGTGCAGCCGGAAGTAGACCGGCCAGACGTCGTAGGCGATGCCGAACGGGAACCCCTCCGCGAAGTAGAGGAGCGCGATCCAGGTGAGCTTGCGCCGAAAGTCCACGCCGGGAGTCTAGCGGGTGCAAGGCCGGCGCCACACGCGGTGTCCCGGCAACGCCTCGCGGCGCAGCCGGTGGTACTCTCGCAACTGCACTCGAAGGGACGACCGGTGGCCGCGACCCAGCTTCCCCGCATCCGTCCTCCAGCCGTCGCCGGGAGCTTCTATCCCGCGGCGGCGGCGACGCTGCGAGCGACCGTCGAGCGGCTGCTCGCGGAGGCGGCGGAGCGTGAGAGCGCCGTCCCCTCCACCGCCCATCCGCCCAAGGCCGTCATCGCGCCGCACGCCGGGTACATCTATTCGGGACCGACGGCCGGCGTCGCCTTCCACGCCCTCGCCGCGGGCGGGCGAACGCTGCGCAAGATCGCCCTCCTCGGCCCGTCGCATCGGGTGCCGGTGCGCGGCCTGGCTCTGCCGGGAGCGGAGGGCATGGCGACGCCGCTCGGCGTCGTGCCAATCGACCGCGAAGGCGCCGGCGCCTCGCTCCGCCTGCCGCAGGTCCTGGTGCAGCCCGAGGCGCACGCCCGCGAGCACTCGCTGGAGGTCGAGCTGCCGTTCCTGCAAGTGCTCTTCCCCGCGGCCGAGGTGCTGCCGCTCGCGGTCGGGGGCGCCAGCCCCGAGGAGGTGGCCGAGGTGCTCGAGCAGGTGTGGGGCGGCGAGGAGACGGCGATCGTCGTGAGCTCCGATCTCTCGCACTACTTGCCGTACGCGGAGGCGCGGCGCGCCGACGAGGCGACGGCGCAGCAGGTGCTGGCGCTCGACGGCCCGCTCGACCCGCAGCAGGCGTGCGGAGCGGGACCGATCAACGGCCTCTTGGTGGCGGCGCGGCGGCACGGTCTGCGGCCCGCGCTGCTCGACCTGCGCAACTCCGGCGACACCGCCGGCGACCGCGACCAGGTCGTTGGGTACGGAGCGTTCGGCTTCTACCGGCGCAGCGCCGGCGCCGCTGCGGAGACGGCCTGAGCGCGGCGGCTCGCGCGCCGGCTTCCAGCACCATGATCGAGCCGCTCGCGTCGCCCGACGTCGCCGCCCGCGGCCGGCTCCTTCTCACGCTCGCCCGCGAGGCGGTCGAGGAAGCGCTCGGCCTCCGCCGCTGCGCCGACTGTGTCGAGATCTGGCTGCGTGAGCCCGGGGCCAGCTTCGTCACCCTGCGCCTCGCCGGGCGGCTCCGCGGCTGCGTCGGCTCGGTGCGGGCGGTACGGCCGCTGCTCGACGACGTGCGCGCCAACGCCCGCGCCGCCGCCCTCGACGACCCGCGCTTCCCGCCGCTCGCGGTCCGCGAGCTCCCTGCGACGGCGCTCGAGGTCTCGCTGCTCTCCGCCCTCGAGCCGCTGGCGGCGGCGACCGAGGAGGCGCTCCTCGCGCTCCTCCGGCCGGGCGTCGACGGCGTCCTCCTCGAGCTCGACGACTACCGCGCGACGTTCCTGCCGCAGGTCTGGGAGCAGGTGCCCGATCCGCGGGAGTTCCTGGGCTGCTTGAAGCAGAAGGCCGGCCTGGCGCCGGCGTGGTGGGGGGAGGGGGTGCGGGCGTGGCGGTATACGGTCACGAAGTGGGCTGAGCAGGATGACCAGGGTCTTCCTCAGCTATAGGCGTGAGGACACCTCAGGCGTTGCCGGCCGGATCTACGAACGCCTGAAGTCCCGTTTCGGCCGGCGCCGGGTCTTCAGGGATCTGGAGAGCATTCCTCCGGGCGCCGACTTTCCAGCCACCATCGCAGATGCCGTGGGGTCGTGCAGTGTCCTGATCGCGGTGATCGGCAGGCACTGGTTGACGGTTCGAGATGCCGCAGGGCGCCGCCGGCTCGACGATCCGGAGGACCAGGTCGCGCGCGAGATCGAGCTCGCACTCGACGGAGGCATCAGGGTCATTCCGGTGCTCGTCGAGGGCGCATCGATGCCGCCGCGAAAGGACCTCCCCGCAGCCCTGGATAGGCTTGCCGACCTCAACGCCCTGCGCCTCAGCGACGATCACTGGGACTCCGACATGGAGCGATTGCTTGAGGCGCTGTCGGTTCGCGGCCCTCTCCCACCTTCGCGCGAGGCGCCAAGCTGGGTTCGTTGGCAGTCTTGGCAGATGATCGCTACCCTGCTGATCGCGCTTCTCGCTTCGGGCGCCGGAGTTTTTTACTACGGCATATCGCGTCAGAGGCAGCAGGAAAAGAAGCCCACATCGAGGTTCGAGGCCACTCCGCGCCACGTGTCCCGGTCCTCGGCATCGTTCACTTTGGCAGTGGGTCGGGTGACGAGCGGCTGGAAGGCCTCGCCGATGAACTGGAAGAGCGGGTGCGAGCGATACTGGAGGGCTCGCACGAGGTGCTCCTCCCTTCACAAGAGAAGATGGAGCAGGTGAGCAACGCTGCAGGTACAGAAGGTGACATCCATGAATTCGCGGCCGATTCTGGCATCGATTTCCTGTTGACTTGGGAGATCAGCCCAGATGGTCTCTCTCTCCAAGTGGCTGGTACGCGCCCACCGCGCCACATCGGCTCCGTGCCGTTGAACGAGCTTACGCAGGAGACGCTTGACGCGAAAGCCGAAGCGGTCGCGCGACGCACTAGGGCGGCGATAGGACTCCCTCCTGTCGCACGACGGGGAACGTGGGCAGCCAACTTCCTCGCCAGCAATCCGGCTGCCTACAAGCCGTACCTCGACGGCCTCGAAGCGTTGGACAATGAACGATTCGAGCAAGCTGAAGGTTCTTTCTCAGTTGCGCTCCGGAAAGCTCCGGGTTTCACAATGGCGCGCTACCGCTTGGCATGGGCTTACGCGCTCGCTGGATACACCGAACAGGCTCACGGAGAGATTGCACAGGTGGCTGCGGCGGCCGCGACTCTCGACGATCGCGAAAAGCGATACGTGGCGGCCGCCAGACTCTACTTCCTGCGCGATTACGAGGAAGCCATCTCGGTCTACGAGGAGCTCATCAAGAAGTATCGATTCGAGGTCGAGGCCCGGCAGCACTTGGCCCAGATCTATCTCGATACGGAGCGGTATGATGAGGCCATTGAGCTATGGAACTGGATCGCGAAGTTCGAACCACGGGTCGCCGCAATAAAGCTGGGTGATACCTACCTGCAAAGGGGACGGTACGACCTGGCAGCTGAGGAGCTCGAGAAGGCGGTGCGTGAGTGGCCGGACGGTGCGCGAGCCCACGGCCTTCTCGGCAATGCCTACCAGGCCAGGGGTGAGCTCGATCGCGCGGCACGAGAGTACGAAGCCGCGCTTCCCGACGACCGTGACGAGGAGCCCCTGTACGACATCCTCATCGCATCGTACGTGCTGCAGGCGCTCAGGGGACATCCCGAGGAAGCCGCGCGGGGACTTGCCCTTCTCGTCGACCCCGACGTGCAGGTGAGCGTCTCCGACAGGACCGAGGCCGGTTTCCAGCTCGCCTATCTGCTGATGGCCCGCGGCCGATTCCGCCAGGCGGGTGGTCTTGGCGGACCTCGCAGGCGAGTTCTCGGCCGAGGAGATCACCGAAGCCACGGCATTGTCGGTTCGGGCTCAGTGCGCCATGGAGGTCGGCGAGCTGCAGAAGGCGCGAGGCGCTGATCGCGAAGGCGATCGCCGAGACTCCCAAGGGACACCCCCGCACACGCTACCTGTTCACACGCGGTCTGCTCGAGCTGCGGCTCGAAGCTGCCGATAGCGTGCGCCGCACCGCGCTTTCTACAGTCGAAGGGGCTGCTCGAACCTTGTAGTAGCCGTAGGAATCGATTGCCGGAGCTGTCCGCGACGCCCGGTGAGTCGAGGTCGGGAGTGAACTCGACGTAGGTCGCGTCTGAGAGCTCCTCCAAGCACTCCGGTAGGGAAGCGCGAGTCGTCCTCCGGCTCCGGCGCGAAGCATGTTGTCCCCGGTTCGCCATAGACCAGATACCCCGTTTGCCCCTCGACGGGAAACGGGCCGGCGGATGCCGAGCCAACGCCGATTGCGGGATCGTCATCGGGGTTGGTCCTCAAGCGCAAGACGAGCGACCATCCGCCGGCAGGCTGTGTCGGAACGAGCGAACCATTCTGGCTAGGGGCTGATGACTTCGAGGAAGATCTGGTGCTCTCCCGCCGCAGGCAGCGGCACGGCCAACGCGAGCGACAGAGCGAGCAGCGGTTGCACAAACCTCGTCAGAGGGTACACGGCACGCCTCCTGCTAGTAGAGTTACTTAAGTATATCCCAAGGGCGTGCGAGGTGCTACCGCAACCATTGGCCAAGGCGACCTAGCCGATAGATGCTAGCAGTGGGGCCGCACGGTGCCGCAGGACGAGGTGTTCGCGCCGCTCCGCCGTAAGCTCAAGGCCCGGTGATACCCCGGAGATTCGCGGTCGAGTGGTCCGCAGTGGCCCGCCGCGACCTCGCCAGAATCATCGACTACCTGGCGGACGAAAACCCTGCAGCCCCGCTTCGCGTCCTCTCGTGCATCGAAAAGCGCGCCGCGGCGCTCGACATCTTCTCGCGGTCTTCGACAGCCGCCGGAACCTCGAGGACATTCTCCTCGAGCGACTGCTGGGCGCCTGACGGCGAACCCCAGAGTCGGGCGCCTCTCTCTCGCCGGTGCGGATGCTCTATCGTAGTGGCGGATGGGCAAGCGCTGGAGGAGGTCTCGGCTCGCGCTCACCGCCGCGCTCGTGCTCGGCGGAGCGGCAGCCCGCGACCTCCCGCGGGGCCAGGTCATCCCTAAGCTCGTCTGCGCCGCCGATCCGACCACCAGCTACGCCCTCTACCTGCCCAAGGCGTACCGCCCCGACCGCACGTGGCCGGTGGTCTACGTCCTCGACAGCCGCGGCATCAACGAGGACCGGGAGATGATCGAGCTGTTCCAGCCCGGCGCCGAGCGGTTCGGCTGGGTCGTGGCGAGCTCGAACGAGTCCTCGGGCCTGGTGCCGATGAGCGAGAACATCCAGCGCGTGCGTTCGATGTGGGTGGATACCCACGACCGGCTGGCGCTCGACGACCGGCGCGCCTACGGGTTCGGGTTCTCGGGGATGAGCCGCACGATGACGACGATGGCGATGGCCGCGCCCGGCACCTTTGCCGGCGTAATCGCCGGCGCGGGCGGCTTCCCGGTGGGCCGGCCGCCCGCGAAGGAGACGGCGTTCCCCTTCTTCACGACCTTGGGCGAGCGCGACTTCGCCTACTACGAGCTGATGGAGCTCGAGGGGAGGCTCGCCGCGCTCGGCGTCCCGCACCGCATCGAGGTCCACGACGGCAGCCACGAGTGGCCATCCGAGGCGCTGGTGACGCTCGGGATGGGGTGGATGGAGCTGCAGGCGATGAAGGAGAGGCGGCGGGAGAAGGACGCGGCGCTCGTCGAGGCGCTCTGGGCGGAGGACCTGGCGCGGGCGCGCGAGCAGGAATCCGCCGGCCGGCTCTGGCGCGCCTGGCGCGCCTACCGCTCGCTCGCCGCCGATTTCCACGGACTGCACGACACGGGCGAGGCCGAGCGGAAGGCGGTGGCGCTCTCAGCGGGCGAGCCGTTCCAGCGCGAGCTCGCGGCGCGGGCGCGGCGGGACCAATGGGACGTCGCGCTCCTCGCGCGGGCGCCGGCGGTCTACGAGGCCGCCGGCCTGGAAGCCCGTCCGGGCGGCGTTCAGAAGCTCCTCGCCGATCTCGAGGTGCCGGCGCTCAAGGCGCGCGAGGCCTCCGGCGACGCCGAGGAGCGTCTGGCCGCCCAGCGCGTCCTCTACGCCCTCTACATGCAGGCCGGCATCTACCTGCCGCGGGCGGCGATGGCAGTCGCGCAGTGGGACCGTGCCATCTTCTTCCTCCAGGCGGCGGCCGAGATCGATCCCGAGAGCGGTCGCATTCCCTATCGCCTCGCCACTGCCTACGCCGGCAAGGGCGACATCGAGAAGGCGCTCGCCGCGCTCGAGAAGGCGTTCGAGATGGAAGGCACCGATCTCGCCGAGATCGGGAGCGATCCGGCGCTGGAGCCGCTGCGTGGGACCGAGGCCTTCCGCGGGCTCCTCGCCAAGCTGCACAGAAGGCTGCCGAACCGGCCCTGACGCGGACCGCGTTTCAGGCGGTCTCGATGGAAGGTCGAAGTCTCCGCAGCCGCGACGCCGGCCGGCGCGGCTCGCCGAGGGTCGCCCAGTAATCGCGGACGAGGTTGTGCGGAAAGATGTAGCCGCCGTCGACCGCGAGGAGCAGTCGGTTGGCTGCGGCGTGCTCCAGGAAACGCACCCAGCGCCAGGGGAAGCGGCGGGTGAGGCTGAGCTGGAGCCGCAGGCACCAGTGCTGGAGGGCATCCATGCCGCTGAACCAGAAGGCGACGTAGAGGCTCAGCACACCGGCGACGAGACCGACGGAGAGCGCGAAGAGCGCCGCAGGGCCGGTTGAGATCTCGCCTTCCATGAGCAGCCGGTAGCTCATGGCGATCAGGGCGGTGGCGGGCACGAGCAGGAGCGCGAGTCGCGCCGCGACGCGGGCGCCGTTGCGCGCGAGCTGCCGCAGGCCGAAGTTGCGCCGCTTGCGCAGCTCGAGGACCTTCCCGTCGAGACCGCCCAGGTATCCGCCGAGCGCGAAACCGACCGGGGCGATGAGCAGCCCGAGCGTCCCCCAGAACGCCAGGGAGAGGCCGCCGAAGCCCCCGACGCTCTCCGGGAGGGTCTGGGCCAGGCCGGCCAGGAGGAACACCGCGGCGGGAGCGGCCGCGAGCCCGACGAGGGCGCCTCTCCACGACCACCGCCAGCTCATCTCTTCGAGCAGGCGGGTGTCGGTCTTGAGTCCCGCGGGGCGCGTGCCGAAGACGAGCGCGAAGAGCAGAGCCAGAGTGGCGCTCTGTCCCAGCGGCGTCTCGATCCAGAGCCATGCGATGGGGAGGGATACGCCGAGCGTGACGGCGCCCGCGATGAGCGCGCGGAGCGCCGAGGTCCGGAGGTGGCCCCTGAGCGCGTGGCTCTGCGCCGCTCCCCAGCCCGGAAACGCGTCGATCACCCCGATCAGCCCGCCCGCGACGGCCCCGCAGAGAATCAGGAACATGCTCTCTCGGAACACGAGCAAGATCGGCAGTGCCATGAGCGCACCCACGAGGGCGCGGGTGAGCACGGCGTAGAGCCAGCGCTGTGGCGCGGAGGCGAGCCAGGTGGGCTGGAGCGCCTCGATCTCGAAGCGCGTCACGCGGTGCGCGCGGAGCTGCCGCCCGAGCCAGGTCAGGGAGCGCCGGGTGCGCTCGCGGCGGTACGTCTCCGTCTCGGAACGCGTCAGCCTGAGGTCCACCGAGGCCTCGAGCAGCTTGCGCCGGCGGTTCTCGGGCGCGGTCGTGAGCAACGGCTCGAGAGCGAGGCCGGACCCGCCTTCGAGCCTCTCGCGCAGAAACTCCAGGAAGAGTGGCGTTCCGGCCAGCTCGCGCAGCCACTCCTGCTCCCGCAGCTCGGCCTCGAGCGTCTCGATCTCCGTCCCCTCGGCCGCGAGCGCGGCCGCGACCTCTCTCTCGCCGAGCGTTTGCAGGACGACCTCGGCCTGGAGGTGCAGCGGCTCCTCGATCTCCTCGTACTCGGCGATGCGGCTGGCGACGATCAACGGGCCGCCGGGGGCGTCGAGAAAGCGGTTGATCGCCGCGACGCAGCTCGATCGCTCCTCGGCGGTCACCTCGTCGAGGCCGTCGAGCAGAGGCAGGAGCTGCCCGCTCTCGATCCAGCGCCGGGCATCGGCGCTGGTACGGGAGTACTCCTCGACCAGCTCCGCCCGCAGCCACTCGGCGAAATCGCCGGACTCCGTGCGCCGCCACGAGCCGAGGGAGAGGTGGACCGGGATGGGAGGGGGCTGCGCGGCGCGCGCGACCTCGCCGTTCAGGTCGCACACCAGCCGGAGCAGCGAGACGGTCTTTCCCGACCCGGCCTCGCCGAGGACGAGCAGGCGGTTGTAGAGAGCCCAGAGCGCGCGCAGGTCCCCCTGCGGCAACGGCTGGCCGGTCACGTCGGCTTCTTCCGACCCCCCGGCGGGCCGGTGCCGGCGCCACTCGAGCCCGACCTCCAGCACGCCGGGGCCGGTCCTGGCCGCGAGCTCGGCCTTGGCGCGGCGGGTGGCGTTCTCGAACAGCTCCCGCAGTCTGTGGTGCTGCGGATCTGCGGTCCACGAAGCCGCCGCGCGCTCCTTCTGCTCGTCGCGAAAGCGCGTCAGCGTGGCGAGCACGTCGGTCGCCAGCTTGTCCGGGGTGGTGAAACGACAGAGGGTCAGCGCCCCGACCTTCTTCTTGAACGCCTCCAGGTGCGCCGCCGCCTCGCCGGTGTCGCGCAACGACTCGGGCCAGGGGAAGCCGTCGGCGACGACGAAGCAGAAGCAGGGGATGTTCCGCTCGCGGGCGCGGTCGAACTCCTGCTCGGTGATCGAAAGCTGCATGCCCTGCGGCACCCAGCCGTAGCGCCAGGCATAGATGCCGATCAGCGCGTCGGCGCCGTCGATCTCGTCGAAGCAGACCGCGACCGGGCCTTCCGCTCGCGCCACGAAGTCGCCCATCTCGAGCGGATGCATCTTCGCCTTGAGCACCGCTTCCTTCACCGCCTTGCGGTGCTCTTCGAGGTCCTGCTTCGTGCTGGAGATGAAAACCTGGAGCACGGCTCCCCCAGCGACTGAGAGTTGTCTGAGATGTGCTGTATGATTGTAACTGAAAACAATGCACAGGCGGTGTCGTGCTCGGGGTTGGCGGGGCAGGGTTGCGGTCTTCGCGCTCGCTTGGGGTGCGTTGTCGGCGCCGGTTGCGACTCGCGCGGAGGAGGCGCCGCCTCTTGCCAGGAGCACGGCGGCGGCCGAGGTCGCGTTGGCGCACGGCGTGGCCGTCTTCGACGAGGGCGACTACGAGCGGGCGGCGGCCCTCTTCGACGAGGCGGCGCGGCGCGATCCCCGCGAGGGCACGCCGCTGCACTGGCTCGGCATGAGCTACCTGCAGCTCGGGCGCGCCGCCGACGCCCTGGCTCCTCTCGAGGCGAGCCTCCACGCCGAGCGCCCCGCGGCGGCGGGAGGCGAGCGCGTGCGTGCCGATCTCGAGCTGGCGCGCCGCCTCGCGGCGGCGGGCGAAGGCCGGCCAGCCGAGGCGGAGCTCGCTCGGCCCGATGACGGCGTCCTCCTGCGCGACCCGCTGGCGCCGCGCCGCCTCGGCGCCGAGGTGGGGATCGCGTTCGGCCGGGACTCCAACCCAGGGCTCCTGCCCGAGCAGGCCGCCCAGCTCCCGGTCGCGGCCGGCCCTGCCGAGTCCGCCTCGGACAGCGCCATGGCGTTGGGTATCCGCCTCGATCTCCTCCCGCTCTACGACCGCGACGGCTGGAGCCTCGGCGCCAGCCTGGCGGCGCATCAGGTGCTGCACGACCGCTTCGGGGGCCTCGACGTGACGTCGCTCGCGGCGCGCCTCGCGCTGGCGTGGGGTGGAGATCCCCGGGGCGTTCTCGCGGGGCCCCTCGGCGGGGTGCCGGTTCCCGTGCTGGCGCGCCGGACGGCGTTCCTGCTCCAGGCGGGGGCCTACGACCTGCGGCTCGGCGGCCACGACTATCTAGGCGTCGTCGAGGCCGGCGCCTCGCTCCTGGTGCGCGAGACCCCGAAGACGGCGACGCGGCTCGACGTCGAGGTCCGCGACCGCACCTTCGAGGTCGAGGCGACGGCGGCGCGGCAGCGCAGCGGCAGCGAGGCGGTCGTCGGGATCAGCCAGGACCTCCCGCTCGGCCGCCTCGACCGCCGCCTCCGGCTGGGCCTGGTGGCCGGCGAGAGGGGCGGCGGCAGGGCCTTCGCGAGCGCCTTTGAGGGCATCGTCCTCGGGCTGTCGTTTCCCCTGGTGGACCGATGGACTCTGCTGGTGGACGGCACCTGGCGCGAGGAGCGCTTCGCGCATCCCGAATCGCGCCTGGGAGGGTCGGGGGCGAAGCGCGACGACACCGCCTGGACCGCCGGCGCCACCGCGGTGTGGCGGTGGAGCGAGCGCGCGAGCTGGAGGGCGAGCGGCACCTACTGGCACAACGCGTCCAACCTGGATTTCGACTTCGGCGGTCGGGTCTTCGACTACCGCCGCACCGTGCTCTCGACGGGTTTCGTCTGGACCTTGCAGTGAGCCGCCCGCACGCCGCGCTCTGCTTCCTCGCCGGTCTGGCCGTGCTGGCCGAGCGCGCGGCGGCGCAGCCGCTCGGGAAGCTGAGCCAAAAGATCGAGAGAGTGGCGGGGAGCGTCGCCGGCGAGCGGCCCGTCGAGATGCGGACGCGGGACCCGGTGCGAGCCGGCATGCACGTCGAGACCGGCAGGCGCTCGGCGGCGAAGTTCGCGATCGGTCGTGGCCAGAACCCGCAAGGAGCCGTGACCATGGGGCCGGAGAGCCGGTTCCGGTTCAAGCGGGCGCGCTTCGACGCCGCCGGCCTCCTGACGAGCCTCGACTTCGAGATCGAGTGGGGGAGGTTCCGGCTCGCCATGATGCCGCCCTTGCGGGACGCCACGAAGCTCCTGGGGCAGCCCGTGGGCGTCGTCCAGATCCTGACGCCGGGAGGCCCGATCGAGCTGCGCGGCACCGACGTCTACCTTTACGTGGCGCGTGACGGAACGACGATCGTCTACGTGGCCGAAGGAGAGGTAACGGTCGGCGAGGAGGGCCGGCTCGTCGGCGCCGGGTACTGGACAAGCTTCGGCCCCGGCCGCGCGCCGGCGCCGCCGGAGCGGATCGACGGGGGCGACGGGGGCGAGCGCCGTCCGCAGAATCCCGACCTACCGTCTCCGCTGCTCCTCGATCTTCCGGGGTTCCTGCGTTTGCAGCGCTTCGATCTGCCGCGGTAGGAGGGATCTCGATGCGGGCGTCCGTTCTCGTTCCGGTTGCGGCGCTCTCGCTCCTGGGCGGCGCCGGGCGGGTGGCGACGGCAGACCTCGGCCGCGCCGGCGGCGGAGCGGTGACTCCAGTGGCGGCCGTTATGGAGCTGTTCCCGGTCGAGCCGGGAGCCAACGCCGAGCGCGGGTTTGCTGTCGCGCTCGACGGCGACCTGCTGGCGGTCGGCGCGCCGCTCGACGACGAGACCGGTGCCAAGAACGCCGGGGCGGTCTATCTCTTCACTTGGGAGGACGGCTCCTGGGAGCAGAAGGCGAAGCTCTTCGCCGATCCGCCGCAGCCCGACGCGCGCTTCGGCTCGGCGGTGGCGCTCGAAGAGGAGGACGGGGTGCTGGCGGTCGCCGCGCTCGGCAAGGGGACCGTCTACCTCTTCGACGACCACCCCGACGGCGTCTGGAGGCAGCGCCAGCGGCTGACGGGGCCGGCCGGGCAGGGGGGAGGCGTCTTCGGGCGGTCGGTCGCGCTCGACGGCGACCTGCTGGCCGTAGGCGCCGTGGGGCCGCACGGACGCGGGCCGGGGGCCGTCCATCTCTACTCGATCCTGGGCACCGAGCCCTGGACCTCGGCGCCGTTGCGGATCGCGCCCGCGCAACCGCAGCCCGGGGAGCGCTTCGGGCAGGCGGTGGCACTGGCCGGCGGCCTCCTCGTCGCGGGTGCACCTGGCCACTCGGCGGAAGGCAAGTCCTACGTCGGAGCGGCGTACGTCTTCGTCTTCGACGGGTCAGGCTGGGTGCCGCTCAAGAAGCTGCTGGCGCCCGACCGTAGCGCCGGTGATCAGCTCGGAGCGGCGGTGGCCACCGACGGCTTCAATGTCGTCCTCGGCGCGCCGACGGCCGACCGCGACGACGCCGACCGCGCGGGGGCCGTGTACGGCTCGACCTGTCACCTCGGCGTCTGCGCCGAGCCCGAGCGCCTCGCCTCGCCGGCGGCGGTAGCCGGCGGCCAGCTCGGCTTCACGCTCGCCCTCTCCGAGGGCGTCCTGGTAGCCGGCGGCCCCGGTGACGCGAGGGAGGACAGCGCCGGGGTGATCCAGGTCTTCCGGTCCGGCGTCCCGTCGACATCGGGCGAGACGGTGTGGCTCCCTGACCCCCTGCCGCTCCCCAGCAACGCGGAGGAGCGCGACCTCGCCGGCTTCGCCGCCGGCGCCGGCTTCGGCCGCGTAGTGGTGGCGGGCGTGCTGGGCGACCAGGGGAGCGCCTCGGCCGGCGCCGTCTGGTCGTTCGCGCTCGGCGAAGGGGAAGAGTGGTCCGAGGAAGGCGAGGCGGTTGCCCGCGACCCGCTGTGGCGGCCGGCCGACCCGGCGGCGGCCGAGCGCTCCGGTCCTTCGGGCGAGCCTCCCAGCTTCAGTCTCTTCGGCAGCTCGGTCGCCGCGACGGAGGACTTCGTGGCCGTCGGCTCGCGGCGCGAGAGCGGCGACGGGGGCGACTCGGCCGGCGAGGTCTACGTCTACCGGCGGGCGGGGAGGGGCTTCCGCCAGGAGGTGCGGCTCACCTCGATCGCCGGCCTGAATGCGCCCGACGCCTTCGGCGCCGCGGTGGCGCTCGACGGCGCCTCGCTGCTCGTCGGCGCGCCCGGCGGGATTGGCGGCCCGGGAGCCCCGACGGCCTACGGCGCCGCCTACCTTTTCTCACGCAGTGCCGAGCCGCGCCCCCGCTGGCGCCTCGAGGAGCCGATCTACTGGGGCGGGCCCGGAGCGGGCGAGAGACTCGGCGCCTCCGTCGCCATCACGGACGGAGTGCTGGCGGTCGGCGACCCGCGGCCGTCGAGCGCGGGCAAGGTGTTCGTCATCGAGCGCCGAGACGGGGAATGGGTCCAGGTGCCCTTCCCTGAAAGCCCGGACGAGACGCAAGGCGACGAGCTCGGAGCCGCGCTGTCGCTCGAGGGAGGGCTGCTGGCGATCGGCTCTCCCGGCGCTCCCCACATCGAGCCCGAGCCAGACATCCCGAACTCCACGTGGCTGGGCAGGAAGAAAGTCACCGCACCGGCGGAGGCGACCCGGGAGGGTGCGGTCTATCTCGCCCGGCGCAGCGCGCAAGGGACGTGGACCATCTCCGACCGGCTGGAGGCGCCGATCGTCTGCGGCGCGGACGACGTCGTTCCGGTCGCAGGGTTGGGCACCGCCGTGGCGCTGCGAGAGGGGATGCTCGCCGCCGGCGCTCCCGCCGCGTGCGGCGGCAGGGGCGCGCTGGGACTTCTCCAAGGTGTCGGCGGCTCGCAGGCACGCGGCGTCGAACTGGGCTCCGGCCCGGACAACCTCCTGCGGTTGGGAGCGGCGGTCGCGGTCAGCGCCGAGCGGCTGCTCGCCGGCGCTCCGGGCGCCGCCGACGGCATCCCCGCCGCGTCCGGCCGCCTCGTCGTCTACGAGCCCATCGACGGCTGGTTGCAGACGGGCGAGATCACGGCGCCGCACCCGCTGCCCGGCGATCTCTTCGGCAGCGCCATCGCGCTGACCGACGAGTTCTTCGTGGTCACCAGCCCCGGCGCCTCCCGCGGCGATCGGGTGACGGTCTTCCCGCTGCCGGCGGCGGACGAGGAGCTCGAGCCGTGAGCCGGGCCGCCGCCTGCCTCCTCGTGTTCCTCGCCGCGGCGGCGACGCCGGCGCAGGCGAGTCACTTGACGGGGCTGCCTCTGGCGGCCGGCGGCCTGTCCCCCGGAGATCAGTTCGGGGCGGCCGTCGCGGTCGCGGACACGAGGATCGCCGTAGGTGCGCACGCGGCCAACGGCGGCAGGGGTGCGGTCTACGTCTTCCGCAGGGCCACTCCGAACGGCCCCTGGGTTCAGGACGGGGCGCCGCTCAGCGCGCCACCCGGCTTCAACAACCCCGACGCGCGGTTCGGCTTCGACGTCGCGCTCGACCCGGAGGGCACGAGGCTCCTTGTCGGCGCGCCGGGCGCTGGCGGCTGCGGAGCGGCCTTCCTGATCGATCTCGAGCCGCGAGGCGCTCCGCGGCAGCTCGGCATCCGCCCCTGCGACCCCGGGAGTGAGGTCGGCTCGGCCGTTGCCCTCAGCGACCAGGCCATGGCGGTCGGCGCCCGCCGCGCCGAGGAGCGGGCCGGCCGGGTGTACTTCTCGCTGGACCGCGACGGCAGCTCGTTCGACCAGCTCCCGATCGCGGGCCTCGCGCCCTTGGGCGAGCTGGGCCAGTCCCTGGCCCTCAGCGGACTCCTACTCGTCGCGGGTGCCCCGGCCCCCTACCCGGACGCCCGCTCGCCGGGGAGGGCTTTCGTGACCGACCTGGGCAGCCGGTCGACGACGGAGCTCCTGCCTGGCCTCCCCCTCGCGAACGGCGCCGCCTTCGGCTACTCGGTGGCGATCTCGGGTGGCGGCGACATCGCCGTCGGCGCTCCCTTCCACCCGGCTGGCGGCGGCGGGGGCACCGGCGCGGTCTTCCAGTTCGCGCGGATTCCCGGAACCAACACCTGGTCCAGGCCGGAGGCGCTTCTCGCCTTCCCGGCGGGCGAGGGCGACCAGCTCGGGGTGGCGGTGGCGCTGGATGGCGGGCTCCTGGTGGCCGGCGCGCGCTACGCCGGCATCCACCGCGCCGGTGCGGCCTACGTGCACGGACATGGAGCCCTCGCCGACCCTGAGCCGGAGGACGGCGCCCAGTTCGGGTTCGCCACCGCCGTTCACGGCGAGACGGTGGTCGTCGGCGCTTTCCAGAAGTCGCGCGGCAGGGGAGCGGCCTACGTCTTCGAGGAGCAGCTCGTTCCCGCCGTCACGCTCTCGGTCACGGAGAGCGTTCGGGAGGGCGACCGGGTGAAGGTGCGCGTGACCGCGGATTCCACGCTCCAGAGCGAGATCGCCGTTCAAGTCGTGGTCGAGGCCGGGACGCCGGGCGCGGGCGAGGTCGGGATCGCGAACGCGGGCGAGGACATCGTGCTGTCTCCGCCGGAGGAGTGGCGAAGTGAAGGGGGGGGCCGATGGGTGAGGACGCTCTCTCTGCGGCCGGCGCAGCGCAGCGTGGGCTTCGAGATCCCGACGACGCCCGATCCCGACTGCGAAGGCGACGAGACCTTCAGCGTCTCGCTGGCAGGCTCTCCCGCCGCCAGGAAGGTGACGATCGTCGACAACGATCCCGGAGACATCGTCCTCCCCGCGGGGCTGCTGACGGTAGTCGAGGGTGCGCCGCCGGTCGAGCTGCCGGTCAAGCTCGGCTGTCCGCCGCGCGGGCAGGTCACGGTCTCGCTCGCCGCGACGGCGGGGGCCGTCGTGCTCTACCGCACGCAGCTCACGTTCACGCCTGACAACTGGGACACGCCGCAGACGGTTCAGGTGAGCGGGCCCGACGACGCGGCGTGCGACGACACCGCGAGGCCCTTCACGATCGCCGCCGCGACGACGAGCGCCGCGCCCCGCTATCGCGCCGGCTCCGTCTTCGGCGAGAACCGGAACGACGACCGCACCTGCGTCACCGGCACCATGGAGGTCTGCACCTTCGCCGACGACACCGTGATCTACGAGATCACCTTGTCGAACGGCGGAGCCGTGGCGCAGGAGGATCTCGTCAGCTTCGAGCTGCTCGACGTGCTGCCGGCGGCGGACCTCACGGTTGTCACCGCCAGCGCCACGGACGGCGTCGCCACCGTCGATTACGCCGCCAACGCCGTGGCCTGGAACGGTCGCATTCCTGCCGACTCCGACCCCGGCTCCGATCCGGTCACGATCACCATCGTGGCCGCGCTCGAGCCGGGGGTGGATCCCGGCAAGGAAGTCCGCAACGACGCGGCGCGTCTCACCTTCGACCGCGACGGCCGCCTGCCCGTCGAGCGCCTGCTCATCTCGCCGAGCACGTTCGCGGCCGGCGTCGTTAGCTGCCCGCCCTGACGAGACTTCGCGCCACCCTGCCACCAGATCCCTCGCTCTCGCTCGGGATGACGGTCGCCAGCGTCCGGGCGGCCAGCGCCCGTAGGAAACCCGCCTCACGTAACGAATTCCAGCACCAGCGCGCCTACTCAACATCACTCGCGGCCGGACAAGCGCGTCCGCGGGCGCCATCACGGTGTCCGCCCGGCCGCCAAGGGAGATGACTCATGTTTTCGAGAGCCCGCTGTCTCACCCTCGCCCTCTTGGCGCTCGCGCCCGCGGTCTGCCATGCCGCCGGGCAGTGGAACGGCCAGGACCTCTACCACGTGCCGATGTCCTGGTGCATCGTCCAGGGCAGCCAGGCCCAGGCCAGCCCGAACGTCGCCGGCGACACCGTCACCGACGACCTCATCTGGCGCCGCCACGAGCGGCCGACCGACTTCATCTACGTCAACCAGGCGGGGATCAGCTTCCGTTCGGCGATCAACGACGCCTGGAACGTGCTCGACTTCCCGATCATCGCCGACCCCGACACGACGCTCGCTCTGCCCGGGGACATGCGCGGCGAGAACGTCAACACGTTCGGCGCCGAGTTCAACCAGATGCTCGCCGACTGCGACGCGGCGTGGGCCGCCATGGGACGCGCCGGCATCGGCATCACCGCCGTCAACGCCAACCTCTTCCACGACGGCACCGGCGACTATGTCGGCGTCATCGGTTGGGGCGGCTGCGTCGAGGACACCCTCAACCCCGGGTTCTGCGTCAACCCCTGGGACGGCCAGATCGCCGTCGTCGACAACCACTACCTCCACCCGAGCGTCGCCGACCGCACCTTCCCCGATGGCAGCGGCCTGCAGTTCACGCTCACCGATCCCATGGACCAGCTCGTGGGCCACGAGCTCGGGCACGCGCTGTCGCTGCCGCACCGCGCCAGCCTCACGGCGCTCATGAATCCCAACCCGGTCGACAACGTCGGCGGCGACGGGCAGTCGGACAACATCACGCTCAACAACGCCGAGGTGACGGCGGTGCGCAACATGGCGCTGGTCGCCAACGGCCTCGAGATCGACCCGCCGGACGTGTTCCTCAAGGGCGCCGTGGTGGCGGCGACGCAGGTCGACGCCAAGCGCCGCGAGCGCCTGCCGGGGCACCTCGACCTCGCGGCCGTCAAGGTGACGCTCGACACCAAGGACCGCACGGTGAGCTTCGGCCAGCGGCTGTTCGGCCTGGTGCCGGCGCGCGGCCCGGCGCAGAGCCACTGGTTCCTGGTCGACAGCGACGGCCCCGAGCGCGGTGCCGACGCCGACCAGCTCAAGCGGCTCGGCGTGCCAGAGACCAGCTTCGCCGGGGCGGACCTCGTGGTGCGGGCCGACGTGCAGCGGCGGCGGGTAAAGGGAGCCGCCTGGCAGGTGCGGGATGGCCAGGTGATGCAGCTTCGCCGCGGGGTCAGGTTCCGCCTGCTCGCGCTCGTCATGCACCCGCACTTCGCCGACGTCAAGGGCGGGAAGCGGCCGCCGTTCGCCGAGGCGAAGCGTGGCTACCCGATCCACCACATCGTCGCCGTGACCTTGCAGGCGGCGGACGCCCAGGTCGCGGTCGACCAGACCGTCAACGTGCACGCGATCGTCGGCCGCCCCAGAGGGCGCGCCGTCGATCAGCTCGACGTCGAGGACCCGCGGCGCGGCGCGCCGTTCCGCCTCGACTATCCGTCGTTCCCGCACTGCTTCCCACGCGGGGCGGCGGCGCCCGGCGAGCGGGTGCGCGTCGACATCGAGAACCTGAAGCCCGACCGGGCGTTCCACGCCCTGCTCGGTCCACGGCTGGTCGGCCGCGGTCAGACCGACGGCAAGGGCAACGGGTCGATCGATCTGGAGATCCCGAAGGACACCACCCCCGGGCTGCACCTGGTGACGATCGGCAACGACCGCACGGCGCTCACCGCCGACTGCACCGTGGCCGTCGGCAAGCCCCAGCAGTGACCGCGCGGCTCGCCCTGGGGGTCCTGCTGCTCGGCGGCGTGGTGAGCGCCGCCGAGGTGGCGCCGGTCGCGATCGGCGAGCGGCCGGCGGTCGAGTCGCACCTCGACCAGTCCCGCATCGAGGCCGGCGAGATCGGCCTCGAGGAGCTGCTGCGGCACGGGCGGCGGCTCTTCGCGGCCCGCTTCAACACTCTCGACGGGCAAGGGCGGCCGGAGACGACGGGTCACGGAGTGCCCCGGCCGCCGGGCCAGCCCGCCTTCGTGCGCACCTCGGGTCCCGACGCCAACTCGTGCCAGGGCTGCCACTTCCAGCCGGCGCCGGGCGGCGCCGGCGAGTTCTCCGCCAACGTCTTCGTGCTGGCGCAGGAGCGCGACCCGGTGGTGCTCAGCGTCGACGCGCGCGACAGCCTGGAGCGCGGCACAGTCGCGCTCTTCGGCGCCGGCGCCATCGAGATGCTGGCGCGCGAGATGAGTGCCGAGCTGATCGCCGTCCGCGAGGCGGCGAAGGTCGAGGCGCGCCTGGCCGGCCGGCCGGTGACCCGGCCGCTCGCCGCCAAGGGCGTCGCGTTCGGCGCCATCACCGTCCTCCCCGACGGCCGCGTCGATCCGCGCGGCATCGCAGGCGTCGACTGGGACCTCGTGGTCCGCCCCTTCCACCAGAAGGGAGCCGTGGCCTCGCTGCGCGAGTTCACCAACAATGCCCTCAACCACCACCACGGCATGCAGAGCGTCGAGCGCTTCGGCGCCGGGCTCGACGCCGATCGCGACGGAGTCGTCGACGAGCTGACCGTCGGCGACGTCACCGCTCTGACCCTCTTCCAGGCGGCGCTCCCGGCGCCGGCGCGCTGTCTGTCGGCCCACCCGGCGCGCGGCGCCGCCGCCGCCCGCGGCGAGCAGCTCTTCGCCGCCGCCGGCTGCACCGCCTGCCACCTGACGGCGCTCGTCCTCGACCGGCCGATCTACTCCGACCCCGGGCCGTTCAATCCGCCCGGCAATCTGCGGTCGGCCGACGTCAGCCGTACCGTGACGCTCGACCTCACGGCGGTCCCGGGCACCGGCCTCGAGCGGCGCGCCGACGGCAGCGCCCTGGTGCGCGCCTTCACCGATCTCAAGCGCCACGACCTTAACGACGCCGAGCACCAGCATCTTGCCAACGAGCTGCTGGCGCAGGGGACGCTGGCGGCGCGGGCGCCCGGCGCGGCATTCACCGACGCGCCGCGCGCCCGTCCACCGCGCGAGTTCCTGACCGCACGGCTCTGGGACGCCGGCAGCACCGCGCCCTACGGGCATCGCGGCGACCTGACGACCCTCACCGAGGCCATTGGCGTCCACGGCGGCGAGGCGCGGCAGGCGCGCGACGCGTTCTTCGCCCTGCCGCCCGACGAGCAGGGGAGCATCGTCGAGTTCCTGAAGACGCTGCAGATCGCCGCGGACGGAGCGCCGTGCGAGGAACGGTGAAGCCTACGGCGGGTCCGGGGGGCAGGGCACGCGCTTCCCGTCGGGATCGATGCAGGCGCCGCCGCTGCCGTCCGGTGGGGGCGACGGGCTGACGACGGCCTCGACCTCGACCGCGAGCGGGAGCGACGGCGGCGCCCCGAAGAGGAGCGTGGCAAGCAGCGCCGCGACAGCAGCGGCGATGTGTGCAAGTTTCATATAAAAATAAAAGTGTAATGTCTGCATGGCTTCGGGACAGCGCGCGATTTGTCCCCGGCAGCCGGTTGCTCTAAGCTCTGCGCGGTCTTCGACCGAAGCGTGCCCCGAACCGTGATGCGTGGATGCTGGATTGCGATGGCCGTGGCGCTCCTCGCCGTCACGCCCGCCGGGGCGGCAGCCCGGACGGGGCCGGCGGGCGAGGAGGCGTCCGCGCCGGCAGGCGACGAGCCCCCCGCGCCGCAGCGCGCCTTCCGGTTCGACCTCGGCTTCGAGCTCAAGTCGCACCTCCGCGACAGCGAGCACGCCCGCCTGCCGGTCAACTTCCCGTTCCGCCCCGAGCAGCTCCCGCCCGGGCAGACCCAGGCCTTCCTCGAGACGGTGAACGAAGGCACGCACCTCGAGCTCTCTACCGTCACGCTGCTGCTCGACGCCACCTGGAGCGATGCGCTGACGGCGCACGCCAAGGTCGATCTCGTGGACCTCTACGACCGCAACCCCACCTCGACCGACGCCGAGATCGACGTCGACGAGGCCTGGGTGCGCTTCGGCAGCGAGAGCGGGCCGGCGACGCTCCCCGCGCGCGGCGGCGTCTACCTGAAAGTCGGAAAGTTCGGCAAGTTCGAGCGCCAGGACGACCGCCACCTCGAGAGCTACGGCCTCGCCGCCACCGCCTTCAACCGTTTCGAAGACACCGGCGTAGAGGTGGGCGTGGACATTGGCCGCCATCTCTACTTCCGCGCCTCGGCGACGCAGGGCAACCCCGTCTTCATGCGCGATCCGAACGCCCTCGCCGGCGACAACGGCACGGACGACTTCCTGCGTCCCAACCCCGAGCCGGAGCTCAAGAGCGGCATCGTGGTCCCTTACGACGCCGAGGTCGAGGACCTCGACGTCGACGGCGACCTCGAGATCGGGGCCGGCGTCGGCGTTCGCTTCGCCGATGCCGGCGGGCAGCGCGGCGTCGACGTCCTGCTCTGGGGCTACGAGCGCACGCTGGCGGAGAAGGTCGAGCTGCAGGGGACCTTCTACGGCGGCGACCTCGACCTGCTCGACGGCCCGTTCGGCCCGCCGGCTTTCCCGCTCACCGATGACGACAAGACCGAGGTCGGCGCGAACCTCTGGCTCTACGCAGGCGGCCTGAGCGTCTTCGGCCAGGTCGTGGACCAGGAGCTGGCAGGGCTGGCGCGGACCGGGATGGAGGCCGAGGTCGCCTGGCGGTTCGACCTGCCGCTGGTCTGGGCGATGGGGGAGCGGCAGGTGCTGCCGTTCGTCGCTCCGGCGGTGCGCTGGTCGCGGCTCGATCCCGACTTCCGGGTCATCCCGGGCCGTCCCACGCCCACCCCGAGCTTCACCTGGGAGTGGGACAAGGTGGATGCCGGCGTGCGCCTGGGCCTGGTCACGGGCATCGACCTGACCATGGAGTTCGCGGACAACACGTTCACCCTGGCGTCCGGCCGAGAGGTGAGCAACGACGAGCTGCTCGTCACCCTCAGGTGGAGAGAATGAAGGTGACAGATCCAGGACCCGCCGGCAAGCTTTCACGTAAAGCTGCGCTCTCGCGGCACCTTCTTCCTCTACTTGTTCTTTTGGTTGCTCTTTTGTCGTTCGTAACCGCAACCGTCGCCCCCGCCGCCGCCGAGGAGCTGCGCGGGCGGATGCAGCTCGTCACCAAGGCCGGCAAGCCGGCCCGCGGCAGCGACCTGCGGCAGGCGGTCGTCTACTTCGAGCCGGCCACTCCCCACCGCGTCCCGCCGGCGGCGACGCCGATCGACATGGTCACCCGCCAGAAGGAGTTCGTGCCGCGCGTGCTCGTGGTCCCCAAGGGGAGCCGCGTCCGCTTCCCCAACCAGGACCCGATCCTGCACAACGTCTTCTCGGTGACCCCGGAGAACGCCTTCGACCTCGGGCTCAACGCCAAGGGGCCGGGCAAGGAGAAGCGCTTCGACAACGCCGGCCTGGTGCGGGTCTTCTGCAACGTCCATCACGCGATGGTTGCCTACCTCCTGGTGCTCGAGACGCCGTTCCACACCGTGCCCGACGCGCAGGGGACGTTCGCCTTGACTGGCCTGCCGGCCGGGCCGGGGCGGCTCACCGTCTGGCACGAGCAGGCCGAGCCCTTCACGGTCGACCTGACGCTGCCGCACCAGGGGCTGGTGGCGGCGCGCGTGCCGGTGACCCGGCCGCGCATCCCGCCGCACCTCAACAAGCTGGGCAAGGCCTACAGCACCCGTGATCGCTACGACGACTAGCCGCGATGGCGCCGCGCCGGCCCGCCGCGGCCTCTCGCTGGCGGCGCGGATCATCCTGATCACCGCCGGCCTGATCGCGCTGGCGGTCGGGGTGGCGGTGGTGATCACGGCGGTGCTCTCGCAGCAGGTCGCCGGCGATGTCGTGCACGAGGACCTCGAGCGCAGCGCCGCGGTGCAGGCGAGCTTCGAGCGCTACCGCTACCAGCAGCTCCAGTACCTGGCGCGCAACTGGGTCCTCGATCCCAACCTGACCGCCTACATCTCGGCCTCGGTCGCCGAGCGCTCGCCCGCGTCGCTCTTGAACCAGCTCAACGAGGCCGCCGAGGAGCTGGGGTTCGACTTCGGCATCCTCCTCGATCCCGAGGGCGAGGTGCTGGCGCGCAGCGACCGGCCCGACGCGAGCGGCGGCGACCTGTCGCAGCAACCACTCGTCGCCAAGGCGATCGCCGAATTCGAGGCCGCCGGGGTGTGGCGCGAGGGCGACGACCTCTACTACGCCGTCGCCGTGCCGGTGACGCAGCAGCCGGTGACGCTGCTCGGGTTCTTCGTCGCCGGGTACAAGATCACGCGCGATTCGGCCAACGAGCTCAAGGACGTCAGCCGCACCGACGTCGCCTTCGTCGCCAGCGGCGACCGCGGACCGCGGGTGGCGGTCACGACGCTGGACCGCGACCTGACGCAGGCGCTCGAGGGGGCGCTCCGCCGCCAGCCGGACGCGATGCCGGAGGAGGAGGCCGACGCGAGCCGCTCGGCGCGCCTGGAGCTCGCGGGCGAGCCCTGGCTCGCCGAGGTCTCGCCGCTGCGCGACGCCGCCGGCCAGCCGGTCGGAGCGACGCTCGCGCTCGCCTCGCTCGACCGCGCCCTCGCCCCCTTCCGCCGCATCGAGATGGCCCTCCTCTGGTCGGGCCTCGCCTCGGTCCTCCTGGGGTTCCTGCTCGCCTGGTTCTTCTCCCGCCGCGCGCTGCGGCCGGTGGCGCGGCTCGCCACCGCCGCCGAGGCCGCGCGCCAGGGGCAGTACGACCAGAAGATCGAGGCCGAGCGCGGCGACGAGGTGGGGCGGCTGGCGCGCGCCTTCAACGAGCTGATGGCCGACCTGCGCGAGAAGCGCGACATGGAGGAGTACGTCACCGAGCTGTCGCGCAGCCTCCCCGAGCCGGTGCAGCAGGCGCGCTCGTTCGTCGAGCCGAGCGAGGAGCGGTCGGCGCTGGTGATGGCTGTCGAGCTGCGGCGATACGCCGCCGCCAAGGCCGAGGCCGACCCGCGGCGCCCGCTCGAGCGCCTGTCGCAGGACCTCCGCCGCCTGGCCAACGCCGCCGCGGCCCACCACGGGCGGCTCGAGGCCACGGCAGGCCACCGCGCGCTGCTCTCGTTCGCGGGGCCGGGGCGGGCCTTCGGCGCGCTGGCGACGGCGGGCGAAATCCTCGACGGCGGCGGCGACGACAGCACCGTCGTCGTGGCGCTCGCCGCCGGCAAGGTGATCTCGGGGCCGGTGCTCTGGGGCGAGCAGCCCGAGCGCGGCCTGGTGGGCCTGCCGGTGCAGCAGCTCGAGAGCCTGCTGCGCGAGGCCACGCCCGGCGACCTGGTGCTGTCGCGCGACGTCTACCAGGAGCTGCACGAGCCGCTCGAGGCCGCGGGCTACAAGCTGGCCGAGCGGCGCGGCCTCATCTCCTCGCAGCCGCTCTACGTCCTGAACGGCCTGGTGGCGGCGCGGGTGGCCGGCGTCGAGCCGCCGGCTCCGGCGCGCGTCGACGAGGCGCGGGCGCTGCCGGCGGCGGGCGGGGGCGACGCGCATGCGACGCTCTCGGGGATCGCGCCGGGGTCGCTCCTCGGACAGCGCTTCGAGATCCTCTCGGTCTTGGGCGCCGGCGGCATGGGGATCGTCTACAAGGCGCGCGACCGCGAGCTCGACGACCTCGTGGCGCTCAAAATGCTCAAGCGCGAGACCTGGGGCGACAAGGGGCAGCTCGAGCGGCTGAAGAGCGAGATCAAGCTGGCGCGCAAGATCACGCACCCGAACGTCCTGCGCACCTACGACTTCGGCGAGATCGACGGCATCCCGTACATCTCGATGGAGTACGTGCGCGGCGTCACCCTGCGCTACCTGCTCGACGAGACGCAGCGGCTGCCCTACTCGGCAGGCCTGCGCCTGGCCAAGCAGCTCTGCTCGGGGCTCGCCGCCGCGCACGCCGTGGGCGTGCTGCACCGCGACATCAAACCGGAAAATCTAATCTTGGAACCTACCGGTAACGCGAAGCTGATGGACTTCGGCATCGCGCGCCCGGTGCGGCGGTTGACGCCCGGGCAGACGCAGGCGGGATGGGTCGTGGGGACGCCGCAGTACCTCGCGCCCGAGCAGCTCCAGGGACAGGACTCCGACACGCGCGCCGACATCTACTCCTGCGGCATCGTGCTCTACGAGATCTTCAGCGGCCGGCTGCCCTTCAACGCCGCCTCGCCGATGGAGATCGCCTTGCAGCACCTGAAGGAGGAGCCGGCGCCGCCCAAGACCCACTGGCCGGAGATCCCGCCGCGGCTCGAGGCGGCGATCCTGCGCTGCTTGAAGAAGGACCCGGCGGAGCGGTACCCCTCGGTGGCCGACCTGCTGCACGACCTGGAGGGCCTCTCCTCATGATGCCGCTCGCACCCGGCGGCGCCGGCCGGCGCGCCCTGCTCGAGAACGACGACCTGGCCGCCCACCGGCAGCTCGCCGAATACGAGAAGATGCTCGAGATCGGCACCAAGCTCGCGGGGACGCTGCAGTTGACGCGCGTCCTCGAGCTGGCGCTGGTCGAGGCCGAGCAGGTCTGCCAGGCCGAGACGAGCTCGATCTGGGAGCTCGACGAGGACAGCCAGGAGCTCTACTTCCGCGTCGTGCGCGGGCGGGCGGCGGGGGAGATCCGCCACGTGCGGGTGCCGCTCGGGGAGGGGATCGTCGGCAGCGTCGCCCAGTCCGGGCGCGCCGAGGTGGTGAACGACGTCGCCTCCGAACCGCGCTGGCGCGGCGACTTCGGCGGCAGCTTCCGCACCCGTGCCATCCTCGCGGTGCCGCTCCTGGCGCAGGGCAAGGTGATCGGCGTCGTGCAGCTCCTGAACCCGGTCGGGCGCGAGCGCTTCGACGACGAGGACCTGCGGCGCATGGTGCTCTTCGCCGGCCTCCTCGCCAACCCGCTCGAGAACGCGCGCCTGCACTGGGCGCAGCGCCAGCAGTTCCTCGACACCGTGACGATCCTGGCCGAGTTCGTCGAGAAGCGGGATCCCTACACCGGCGGCCATTTCCGGCGGGTGGCGAGCTACTCGGTGCTGCTCGGCGCCGCCATGGGCCTCGACCGCGACGAGCTCGAGGAACTCAAGTACGCGGCCACCCTGCACGACATCGGCAAGATCGCCGTCCCCGACGCCATCCTCGGCAAGCCGGCGCCGCTCGACGCCGGCGAGGCGGAGGTGATGAAGAAGCACCCGGCGGTGGGCTCGGAGATCGTCTACCGCCTGCGCAACCTCCGCCACGTCCTCCCCGGCGTCCGCAGCCACCACGAGCGCCTCGACGGCAAGGGCTACCCAGACGGCCTCGTCGACGAGCAGATCCCGCTCGTCGCCCGCATCATCGCCGTCGCCGACACCTTCGACGCCATGACCACCAGCCGCCCCTACCGCGCCGGCCTGGCGCACGAGAGGGCCGCGGCCGAGATCGTGAGCAAGTCCGGGACGCAGTTCTGCCCCACGGTCGTGGCGGCGTTCCGCCAGCTCTTCGACCGCGGCGAGTTCTCGGTCGAGCACGGCAACGCCTTGATTCAAGCGCTGTCGCCAGAGCCGGTCAAGGAAGGGTGATCCCGGCAGTTCCTCATTGCCGCCGCGGACGCGGCTGGCGTCAACAGGTAGGACGGGTGCTGGAGCCCGGTCGGCGGGTATCGAAGGGGCCGCCGATGAAGGCGGTGACCTCGGGATCGCCCCAGAGCGCCAGGGCCAGGTCGAGATCGTCCCAGCTCCAGATGCGAAAGCGCAGGCGAGCCGTCGGGTCAGGGCAGGCGGGGCGCAGGCCGGGAAGATTACGCCGAGCAGGGGTAACCACTCGCGATCGTGCCTCCAACAGCCGCGATCGGGCTGTCCACCGCTACGGTTGCCCAGCCCGGGACCGCGATCGCACGGGGCGGGGCGTGGCGCCGCGATCCGTGTCCGTGATCGCCCGGGCCGGAGGCGTGGTTGGGCGGGGCAGGGCCGCGGCGCGGCGGTCCACGTACGTGACTGGCCGGGTCAGGCGCTTGGACCGGCGGGACACGCGGCGCGCTCGGCCGGGGCAGGGTGTGACGCGCCGGTACGTCGGCGTGCTCGGCCAGTCCACCTCGCGCCCCGCGTGTGACACGGCGTTCCCCGGCCAGGCGAGCACGATGCACCGGCGGTGCATCGAGTTGCCCCGCCCAGCCGCGGCCATGCCCGCCCAGCCACGGCCGTGCCCCGCCCAGCCGCGGCCGTGCCCGGTGAAGCGTAGCCGTGTTCCGGCGTATTGCGGCCGTCGCTCCGCCTGCCACGGACGGCCGGCGTGCGCCCTGCTGCTATGATCCGCGGGCCTCACCGGGTCCCGCCAGCATGCTGCGCCTCCGCTTCGTCGTCGACGGCCAAGAGCGCGTCTTCCCGCTGGAGCGGCCGGCGCGCATCGGGCGCGGCGGCGACAACGACCTCGTCCTCCCCGACAGCTCGGTCTCGCGCCACCACGCCGACATCCTGCCGAGCGCCGGCGGCGGCTGGATGGTGGAGGACCGCAAGAGCACCAATGGCATCCAGGTCAATCGCCTGCCGGTGCACCGCGCGCCGCTCCACCCCGGCGACCGGCTGACGATCGGCATGTTCGAGCTGGCGGTCGAGCTTACATCGGCGCAGGCAAGCGCGGCCGCCGCCGTCAAGGCGACGGCCACGCCGGCGCCGCACCGCGCTCCGGCGCCGACTCCGCCGCCGCCCGCACCGCCGGCCGAGCCGGTGTCCGTGGCCCCTCTCGCCAACGCCACGATCATCCGCCCACTCGCCGATTTCGCCGCCGCCTACGGCCTCGCGGGCGGCCGGCCGGCCGCCGGCGACACGCCGCTGCCCGCCGCTGGCTCCGTCGGCGCCACCGGCGCCATCCGCCTCGAGAAACAGAAGGCCCTGGAGCAAGCCTACGAGAACAAGGTCTTCGGCTACATGACGCGCCTGGCGCGGCTGCTCCTGACCTCGGAGTCGGTCGACGAGGTGCTGGCGCGCGTCCTCGACCTCGCCTTCGAAGCGCTGCCGGTCGACCGCGGCTTCATCCTGCTGCGCGACGAGGAGCGGGGCGGCGAGCTGGTCTGCGAGCTGGCGCGCGTCAAGGCGAGATCGGAGTACCGACCGCAGGCCGAGGTGCCGGTCTCGCGCACCATGCTCCAGGCGGTGATGAGCGAGCGCGTGGCGCTCGTCACCTACGACGCGCAGGCCGACCAGCGCCTCCTGGGCGGCGAGTCGATCCGCCTGCACCAGATCCGCGCCGCCATGTGCGCGCCGCTCTGGTCGGAGGAGCGGATCATCGGCGTCATCCAGGTCGATTCACCCTTCCAGGTCGGCGCCTTCACCGAGCGCGAGCTCGACTTCCTGACCGCCCTCGCCAACTACGCCGCGGTGGCGATCGAGCGGCTGCGCTACGCCCGCCGCGCCGAGTTCGAGCGCCAGGTGCGTGGGCGCCTCGAGCGCTACCACTCGCCGGGCGTGATCGAGGAAGTGATGCGCCAGGGGGGCGCCGAAGGGGAGCGGCGGCTGCGGGTGGCGCAGGCGAGCGTCCTCTTCGCCGACCTCTGCGGCTTCTCGCCGTTCGCCGAGCACGCGCCGCCGGAGGAGGTGGCCGAGCTCCTCGACGCCTACTTCAACCGCGCCGTCGACGCCATCTTCGCCGCCGGCGGCACGCTCGACAAGTTCATCGGCGACTGCGTCATGGCGTTCTTCGGCGCGCCAGTGCCGCAGGACGATCACGCCCTGCGCTCGGTGCGCGCGGCCGTGCGCATCCAAGAGGCGCTCGCCGAATGGAACGCCGAGCGCCAAGCGCACGGTCTCGCGCCCGTCCTCGCCCGCATCGCGGTCAACAGCGGCCCGGTCGTGGTCGGCGACATCGGCAGCAGCCGCCGCGTCGACTACACGGTGCTCGGCAACACCGTCAACGTCGCCGCCCGCCTCGAGGCCTTCGTCGCCCGCCCGGGCGACGTCGTCTTGGGCCCCGAGACCCACCGCCTCGTCGCCGGCGCCATCGCCACCGAGCCGCTCGGCGAGTTCCAGTTGAAGGGCCTGCAGCGGCGGATCACGGCCTACCGCGTCGCCCCCGGCGCGCTCGCCGCACCGCCGCTCCCCGGCGCCGCACTTCCAGGCGACCCGCCGGCACCGTTGTCGTAGGCCGCGGGCCGGCCGACGACCGCGAACACGAGGTCTACATCTCCTGACTGCAGCTTCGTCAGCACCTCGGCGAGCGAGAACTGGGCCGCGCCCCGTAGCGCAGCGGCGAGCTCGCCGGCCGCCAGGGGGCGACCCGCCGCCTGGAAGAGCAGGCGACCAGGCCCGTTACGTGGGGCGCCGCCATGCTGGTGCCCGACATCGTCGTGACGTCGCTGCGGGCAGCCGCCGCGAGGATCGCCTGACCCGGCGCGCTGACCTCGGGCTTGGCCCGGCCGTCGCGCGTCGGCCCCTCGGAGCTGGTCCGTAAACGACCGCACTTCGAAGAGCTTCTCTCGCCCTTCTACGAGAGCCTCCTCGCCGGCGCGGACGCGGCCGGCGCGCTGCGCCATGCGCAGCTCTCGTGCCTCGCTGCGCGCGAGCGGTCACTGCGTGAGCCGTGGGTCTGGGGCGCGTTCGTCATCGTCGAAGGCAACGTCCACTCTCCATGCACCAGCAAGGGAGGAACCTGAGATGCCTTTCAACTTCCGCATGATCTTGTCGGGGCTGTTGGTGGTGGTGCCGGACCGCCGGTTCGAGAAAACGGTCGAGGCGGCCGGCACGGTGACGATCCTGGTACCGAATCTCTTGTCGTCGCGTGTCCTCTCGACCGGCCAGGCGCTCGAGCCTCACGTCCCAGTTCTGGAGTTCGATCTCGCGCACCGTCGCGATCCGAGCACGCGCGAGACTGACCTCGTGAACCCGGACCGGGGCAAAGGCATCTGCTCCCTCCGCACCGAGGAGATCGAGGTGCTCCCTGTGCCCTCGCTCGCCTCGAGCTTCGAGATCGTGGGCGGCCGGCCGGCGAACAAACAGACGCCCACCCTGGAGGAGAGGAGGTCGCTCTTCTGGATGACGACGATGGAACAGGCGGTGCCGGGCAGCGAGCTTCAGCCGGAGCTGCTGGACGGTCCGCGGGAGTCGAGCGGAAGGATCCCATCGTCGCCCGAATCAAGATCGCCCGCGGCCGGCTCGCTACCGCCGCCATCAGCCGCACGACCGGCCGCTTCAAGCCGCCCGGCCCGGACCCGTTCGAACAGCGGGTGGCCACGAGCTTGGTGCTCGAGATCGATCGTGTACCCACTCACGTGGCGTTGTCGTTCAAGAAGGAGGGACAGGCGCCGAAGCGGCTGATCCTCGCGCCTCTCGACGGCGTGAGCGACGTCGAGGTCTAGGTCGTCAACCGCGAGCACGACGACCTGCTCGGAATCTCTCCCCAGCTCATTCCAGTGGCCCGGGCGCTGGCCGACTTCGAGATCTTCCACGAGCTGACGACAGGCCTCAGCGCGCGGCGCGGCCCTAGACCGTTCCTCGAACAGGTCGTCCGGGAAGCCGATGCCGCAGAGCTGACGCTGCACGCCCTCTGCCCGCCCACAGGGATGAACGTCAGCGTCGGGCCGTGAAGCTCCTGCCCCGCCGTCCCCGGCGCGGACCTTGCAGTCGCCCGGCGCGGGGACGGAACGAGGCGGCCTGCTTCCCTCCGGACGCGCTCACCTCCGCGCCAGTCCTCTGCACAGCATGGCCCGCCGCGGCGGGCCGGTCATCACAGCACGGACGAAAGGAGGACGACATGGCGGAGATCGAAGTCGGGCCCCGGCGGACGGGTCCCTGGCCCTGGATCGTGGGCCTGCTGGTGCTGACGCTGCTGGTGTGGGTGGTCGCCGACGCCATGGTGGGCCGGGCGCCCCAGACACCCGCCGACGACCGCTCGACGCAGGGCGCCAGCGAGCCGCAGCCGCAACCTGCGCCGCCCCCCTGGCCGGTGGCGTCGATCACCCACGCCGCGGCGGCGGCGGCCTGAGGGGAGCCTTCATGCGAGACGAGCTGCAGCGAGGGGCCGGCGCGACCGCGACGGCGGAGGACGCGAGCGCCGTCGTGCCGCTGTCGCGCCTTCCCGGGTACAAGGTGGCCGACGGCGACCCGGACGTGCGCGGCTGGGAGGTGGTGGCGGGCGACGGCCGCCGGATCGGCAAGGTCGAAGACCTGCTGGTCGACACCGCGGCGATGCAGGTGCGGTATCTGGCCGTCGCGCTCGACCGCGACCTGCTCCCGGCCGCGACGCCCTCGGGCGAGCTGCGCGCCGCCGCCGAGCCGGGCCTCGGCGACCGCGGCCTCGGCGGACCCGAGGCGCTGGCGCCGTCGACCGGCGTGGCCGCCGGTGGCGCGGCGAGCGAGAGGCTGGCCGAGGAGCGCGGCGAGCGGCACGTCCTCATCCCGATCGGCTACGCGCGCCGCGAGGAAGGCGGCGGCCACCGCGTGCTGCTCGACCGGCTGCGGTCGACCGAGGTGGCGGCGCTCCCCGACTACGACCGCCGCGCCCTCGACCGCACGTGGGAGACCGAGCTGCGGCAGCGTCTCGATCGCGGCTGGGTGCCGGCCGCGGCCGGCGGCGACTTCTACGCCCACGAGCATTACGACGCGACCCGCTTCTACGGCGGCCGCCGCCACGCCACTCAGGCGGGCCCGCTCACCGGCCACGAGGAGCCCAGTCTCCAGGTCCGCGGCCGCTAGCGAGCGGCTCCATCCAAACCTTCGGCGGTCTCCGCCGTAGAGGTCCGTAGGACCCTCGGCCCCGGAGCCATGGAGGAGATGGAGATGAAACGAGCCGCGCTCGCGCTGCTGGCCTGCCTCGCCGTCGCCGCCGTTCCCGCCACCGCCCAGAACAACGGCCTCACCCTGCCACCGGACGGCGACAACCAGCGCTCGGTGGTGACCCAGTACATGGGCCTGGTGTCGGCGACCATCGAGTACAACAGCCCCGACGTCCACAGCCCGACCGGCGAGGACCGGCGCGGCAAGATCTGGGGGGCGCTGGTGCCCTACGGCACGACCGACCTCGGCTTCAACGGCGGCAAGCCGAGCCCCTGGCGGGCGGGCGCCAACGAGAACACCGTCTTCACCGTCTCGCACGACGTCGTGGTCGAGGGCAAGCCGCTCCCCGCCGGCCGCTACGGCCTGCACATGATCGCCGGGCCGGAGGAGTGGACGGTCATCTTCTCCAAGAACGCCACCACCTGGGGCAGCTACTTCTACGAAGAGTCGGAGGATGCGCTGCGGGTGCAGGTCAAGCCGGTCAACAACGAGTACAACGAGTGGCTGACCTACGAGTTCGACGACCGCAAGCCCGACTCGGCGGTCGCCGCGCTCGAGTGGGAGGACCTGCGGGTGCCGTTCAAGATCGCGGTGCCCAACGCCAACGAGATCTACTTCGAGCGGATCTCCGAGCAGCTCCGCGGCGCGCCGGGCTTCAACGGCCAGGCCTTCGAGACCGCGGCGCAGTTCTGCCTGCAAGCCAACCTGCACCTCGACCAGGCGCTGGCGTGGGCGGAGAAGGCGTCTTCGCCGCCCTTGGGGCGCGAGACGATCTCGAGCCTGACGACCAAGGCCCAGGTCCTCGACAAGCTCGGCCGCGGCGACGAAGCGCACCAGGTGGTGCAGAAGGCGCTCGACCTGCCGACGGCGACGGCGGTCGACATCCACATGATCGGCCGCCAGCTCCAGGGACAGGGCAAGGTGGAGCAGGCGGTCGCGGTCTTCCAGCACAACGCCAAGCGCTACCCTGGCGTCTGGCCGGTCGAGGTCGGCCTCGCCCGTGCCTACTCGGCCCAGGGCGACTATGCGACCGCCCTCACCCACGCCAAGGCGGCCCTCGCCCAGGCGCCCGACGAGGTCAACAAGCAGACGCTCGAGCGGGCGGTCAAGCTGCTCGCGGAGGGGAAGGACTTCAACTAGGGCGGCGGCTGCAGCTCGGCCGGGGCGTGCTCGAGGTTCGAGCACCCGAGCTCGTCGCCGCCATCGCAGGCGAGGCGGTAGAGGGCGAAGGCGCGGACCGGGTCCTGGAGGACGCCGTTGCCTTCGGCGTACATGACGCCGAGGTTGACGCACGCCAGGAGGTCGTCAGTCTCGCACGCCTGGCGGTAGAGCTCGGCGGCGCGGAAGGGGTCTTTGGCGACCCCCCAGCCCTCGGCGTAGCGGATCGCGAGGTTGTAGCACCCGCGCTGCTGGCCGGCGTCGCAGCCGCGGCGGTAGAGGTCGACGGCGCGGGCGTCGTCGGCCGGGACGCCGCTGCCGGTGGCGTACATCACGCCCAGGTCGACGCAGCCGCGTGGCTCGCCGCCCTCGCAGGAGCGGCGGTAGAGCGCCGCGGCCTGCGCCTCGTCGCGGGCGACGCCGCTGCCTTCGTCATAGACGACCGCCAGCTCCTGGCAGGCGACCGCGTCGCCGGCGTCGCAGCCGCGGCGGAAGCGGCGCACCGCCTCGGTGACGGCGCCGGGATCGCCGGCGCCGCCCTGCGAGAGCGCGATGACGTTGCGGCAGGCGAGTGTGTGACCTCCGTCGCACCCCTTGCGGAACAGCGCCGCGGCGCGCGCTTCGTCGCGCGGGACGCCGTCGCCCGCGGCGAGGAGGTCGGCGAGGTTGGCGCAGCCGGTGGCGTCGCCCGCGTCGCAGCTCTGCTCGAACAGGCCGGCAGCCAGGCCCTTGTCGAGGGCGACGCCGCGGCCCTCGCGGTGCAGCACGCCCAAGTTGAAGCAGGCCTTGGGGTCGCCCGCCTGGCAGGACGACCCGTAGCAGCCGCGCCGGTAAAAGCCGGCCGCCCGGACCTCGTTGCGCGGCACCCCTGTGCCGTGCTCATAGAGATAGCCGAGGTTGGTGCAGCCGAGGGCACTGCCGCCGTCGCAGGCGCGGGTGTAGCCGAAGTGGGCGAGCGCGTTGTCCGCCAGCACCACGCCGCGCCCCTTCTCGTACATCAGGCCGAGGTTGAAGCAGCCGGCCGCGTCGCCGCCCTCGCAGGCCTGGCGATAGAGGGAGGTGGCGCGGGCGTCGTCGCGCCCGACGCCGCGCCCGGTGGCGTAGAGGAACGCCAGGTGCGTACAGCCCGTGGCATTGCCCGCGTCGCAGGCGCGCGCGGCGAGGGAGCGGGCGCGCGCCGCGTCCGCCGCGATCCCTCGGCCGTCCAGGACCAGGTTGGCGAGATCGGCGCACGCGGCGGCGTCCGCTCCGTCGCAAGCCGTGACGAGAAGCTCGGCGGCGCGCGCGGCGTCCTCGGGCACGCCGCGGCCGGCGAGGTGGAGGAGGGCGAGGCGATGGCAGCCGGCGGCGCGGCCGTCCTCGCACGACCGCGTCCATAGCAGCACGGCGTCCGCCAGGCGTACGGTCTCCTCGCGCCGCTCGCCGCCGCCGCGCCGCACGGCGACCCGCACCTCCTGCCCCGGCCGCCGCGCGGCGAGCGCCCGCTCGAGGGCGCAAACATCGGTGACCGGCGAACCGTCGAGGTCCACGAGGAGATCGCCGTCGCGCAGCCCGGCGCGCCCGGCCGGCCCCCGCCGCTCGACCGCCGCCAGCGCCACGCCGCGAACGCCCTCCGGCAGCCGCAGCTCCCGCCGCACGGGAGCGTCGAGATCGCGCAGGACCGCGCCCAGCGTCGCCGGGCCGTCGCCCGATCCGACGAGGTCACCCCCGGAGCAGCCGGAGAAGAGAAGGCAGCACAGGGAGAGAGAGAGATTGCCGCGCGAGGTCACGATCGAGATGCCAGGGCGCCGACGAGTATACTGGGCGCGCGAATCCATCCCCTCGCCCGATTGCGTATCATCGGCCGCATCTCCAGCCCGCAGACGTATCCGAGAGAGACATCCATGCCGATCCCGAAGTCCGCGCATGCTACCGCGCTGCTGCTCGTCGCCTCCCTTCTCCTGCTCGCCAGCCCCTCGCCGGCGTGGAGCGAGAAGGCTCCCGTTCCCGCCGCGAGTCTCGCTCCCGACCCCCGCGAGGCGCACCTCGCCGACCTCCGCCAGCTCACGCACAGCGGCGAGAACGCCGAGGCGTACTGGTCGCCGGACGGGCGTGAGCTGGTCTTCCAGGCGCGCGCCCTCGCCGCAGGCTGCGACCGCATCTTCCGCCTGCCGCTCGACACGGCGACGCCGCTGCCGGTGTCGAACGGCGAGGGGCGCACGACCTGCTCGTACTTCACCGCCGACGGCCAGCGCATCCTCTACTCCTCGACGCACCTGGTCGGCGGCCCCGCCTGCCCGCCCTCGCCCGACCGCTCCATGGGCTACGTCTGGCCGATCTACCCGAGCTACGAGATCCTGCTCGCGCAGCCGGACGGCTCGGCGCCGGTGCGGCTGACCGAGAACGACGCCTACGACGCCGAGTCGACCGTCTGCCCCAAGGACGGCTCGATCGTCTTCACCTCGACGCGCGACGGCGACCTCGAGCTCTATCGCATGACGGCCGGCGGCGGCAAGGTCGAGCGGCTGACGCAGACCCCCGGCTACGACGGCGGCGCCTTCTTCTCGCCCGACTGCAGCAAGATCGTCTGGCGCGCCTCGCGGCCGCGTGCGGGCGAGGAGCTCGACGACTACCGGCGCCTGCTCGGCCAGGGGCTCGTCCGCCCCAGCAAGCTCGAGCTCTGGATCGCCGACGCCGACGGCGGCAACCCGCGCCAGCTCACCTACCTCGGCGCCGCCTCCTTCGCGCCGTCCTTCTTCCCGTCGGGCGAGCGGGTGATCTTCTCCTCGAACGCCGGCGACCCCAAAGGGCGGGAGTTCGACCTCTGGGCGATCAACACCGACGGCAGCGGCCTCGAGCGGATCACCTGGACGCCGGGCTTCGACGGCTTCCCGATGTTCTCGCCGGACGGCACGCGGCTCGCCTTCTCCTCGAACCGCCACCAGGGGCAGCCGGGGGAGACGAACGTCTTCGTCGCGCGCTGGGCCGACATCGGCGGGAAGATCACCGCGGAGGGAGTCGAGCCGGGGGAGGCGGACCCCCGGTTCGCGCTCGCCGGCCTCCAGGAGGCGTTCTCCGGCTCGGCCGATCGCTTCGCCGGCGACGTGCGCTGGCTCGCCGACGACGCGCGCGAGGGGCGCGGCATCGGCACGCGCGGGCTCGCCGAGGCGGCCGAGTGGCTGGTGACGCGCTTCGCCGCACTGGGGCTCGAGCCGGCCGGCGAGGCGGGCGGCTACCGCCACGGGTTCGAGGTGCCGGTGGCGATGGAGGTGGAGGCGGGGACGGCGGTCGCGATCGACGGCGCCCCGCTCGCCCGCGCGGAGTTCCAGCCGGCCGTCTTCTCCTCCTCAGCCGCGGCGGCGGGTCCGGTCGTGGCCGCCGGCTACGGCATCACCGCCCCCGAGCTGGGGGTGGACGACTACGCGGGGCTCGAGGTGCGCGGCAAGGTCGTCGCCGTGCGGCGCTTCACGCCGGGCGGCGACGCGTTCGCCGCCGAGGACGCCGAGCGCCGCTACGGCGACCTGCGCTACAAGGCGTGGAACGCGCGCGAGCACGGCGCCGCGGCGCTGCTCGTCGTCGACCTCGCGACCGGCGAGGACCCGCCGGCCGAGGCGCCGCTGCCAGAGCCGCGGATCGAGGCGATGGGGAGCGACGGGGACGCCGGGCTGCCGGTCGCCATCGTCTCCCGCGCCGCCGGCGCGCCGCTCTTCGCCGGCGAGCACGAGGCGCGGGTGGCGATCGCGCTCACCCAGCGCCGGGAGCCGGCGGTCAACGTCGTCGGCGTCCTGCGTGCGCCGGCCGGGCGGGCGGAGCCGGCGGTCGTCGCGTCGGTCTCCCCGGTCGGTGGTGCCCAGAGCGCGCGGCGCGTCGCGGGCGCGATCCTCGTCGGCGCGCACTACGACCACCTCGGGATGGGCGGCTTCGCCTCGCTCGATCCCGACGTCCACGCGCCGCACAACGGCGCCGACGACAACGCCTCCGGCACCGCGGCGCTGCTCGAGATCGCCCGCCTGCTCGCCGCCCGCCGCGCCGAGCTCGAGCGCGACGTCTACTTCGCGGCCTTCTCCGGCGAGGAGCGGGGGGTGCTCGGCTCGACCGCGCTGGTGCGCCGGCCGCCGGCGGGCTTCGAGCCGGGGGCCCTGGTCGCCATGCTCAACCTCGACATGGTCGGGCGGCTGCGCGAGAACAAGCTCACCGTCCTCGGCGCCGAGTCGGCGGCGGAGTGGCGGGATATGGTCGAGCCGGCGTGCGCGCGCACCGGGCTCGACTGCGCGCTCTCCGGCGATGGCTACGGCCCCTCCGACCACACGCCGTTCTACGCCGCCGGCGTGCCGGTCCTCCACTTCTTCACCGGCGCGCACGACGACTACCACCGGCCGAGCGACGACGCCGCGGCGATCAACGCCGCCGGCGGCGCGCGGGTGGCGGCGCTGGTGGCCGACGTCGCGGCCGAGCTGGCGCGCCGGCCGGCCGGGTTGACCTACCGCCAGACCCCGGCGCCGGCGCCGCAGGGCGACGTGCGCAGCTACGGCGCCTCGCTCGGCACCGTGCCGGACTACGCCGGCGACGGCCGGCCCGGCGTGCTCCTCGCCGGCGTGCGGCCGGGGAGCGCGGCCGAGAAGGCGGGGCTCCAGCGTGGCGACCTGCTGGTCGAGCTCGGCGGCTCGCCGATCCGCGACATCAACGACTTCATGTTCGTCCTGCGCAAGGCCAAGCCCGGCGAGCAAGCGACGGCGGTCGTCGACCGCGGCGGCCAGCGCCTCAGCCTCGAGGTCGTCTACGGCGAGAACCGCCGGTTGCGATAACCGGCGCAACTTGTCCGCCGCTGCGACGTACCTGTCCTCGACCGGGCTCGCGCCTCCGGGCGCTCCCGGCACGCCCAGATGGTCCTGAAAGGAGAACCCCGACCATGAGGAAGACCCTCCTCCTGGCCTGCGCCCTGCTGTTACCGGCGGGCGCGGCCGTTGCCGCCCCCGCCCGCACCGTCGCCCCCGAGTTCAAGCCGCGCCTCGAAGCCTTCATCCAGGCCAAGGGAGCCAAGCCGGATAGCGAGCGC
This sequence comes from Thermoanaerobaculia bacterium, assembly GCA_044866775.1. Taxonomy (GTDB): domain Bacteria; phylum Acidobacteriota; class Thermoanaerobaculia; order Multivoradales; family UBA5704; genus DASUNQ01. The sequence continues at coordinate 181,421 of JBIOUG010000195.1, forward strand.
CTGAGCGAGCTGTTCGACATCTACTGGGACTTCGCGATGCACGAGTTCCCGGAGTTCGCGACCTACGTCGGCTTCCCAGGCCAGAACGACCGCTGGACGGACCAGTCGGTCGCCGCCAAAGAGGCGCGCGACGCGCTGCTGCCGCTCGCCATCCAGACCATGGACACGATCGACCGCGGCAAGCTCTCCGAGCAGGACCGGGTCAACTACGACCTCTTCCGCCGCGACCTCGAGAGCGGCGTCGAAGGCCAGCGCTTCCATGGCGAGTACCTGGCCATCAACCAGATGGGGGGCGTCCACCAGGGCCCGGCGGACATGCTGGTGCAGATGCCCAAGACCAACCAGCAGCAGGTCGAGGACATCCTGGCCCGCCTGCGCGAGATCCCGGCGCTCGTCGAGCAGAACATGGTCTGGCTCGAGAAGGGGCTCGCGGCCGGCGTGACGCCGCCCCGGATCACGCTGCGCGAGGTGCCGCAGCAGATCTTGAACCAGATCCCCGAGGACCCGGCCAAGGCGCCGCTGCTCGAGCCGTTCAAGGAGCTGCCGGCGTCGATCCCCGCGGCCGAGCAGGAGCGGCTGCGGCGTGAAGCGACCGAGGCGTTCACCCAGCGCGTGCGGCCGGCCTACCAGAAGCTGCACGAGTTCATGGTCGGGACCTACATCCCCGGCACGCGCGAGTCGATCGGCATGAGCGCGCTCCCCGACGGCGAGGCCTGGTACGCCTTCAACGCCAAGCAGTCGACGACGACCGACCTGACGCCCAAGCAGATCCACGAGCTGGGCCTCTCCGAGGTCAAGCGCATCCGCGCCGAGATGGACAAGGTGGTCGCGCAGACCGGCTTCAAGGGGAGCTTCGCCGAGTTCCTCGAGTTCCTGCGCACCGATCCGCAGTTCTTCTACGACAAGCCCGAGGCGCTGCTCGCCGGCTACCGCGACGTCGCCAAGCGCATCGATCCCGAGCTGGTGAAGCTCTTCGGCACGCTGCCGCGGCTGACCTACGGCGTCATCCCGGTGCCCGCCTTCGCCGAGAAGTCGCAGACCACGGCCTACTACAACCCGGGCTCGCTGCGCGCCGGGCGGCCGGGCTACTTCTACGCCAACACCTACGACCTGAAGTCGCGGCCGAAGTGGGAGATGGAGGCGCTGACGCTGCACGAGGCGGTGCCAGGGCACCACCTGCAGATCGCCGTCGCCCAGGAGCTCGAGGACGTGCCGGAGTGGCGGCGCTACCAGGGCTACACCGCCTACGTCGAGGGGTGGGGGCTCTACGCCGAGAGCCTGGGCGGCGACCTCGGCCTCTACAAGGACCCCTACGCCAAGTTCGGCCAGCTCACCTACGAGATGTGGCGGGCGATCCGCCTGGTCGTCGACACCGGCATGCACGCCTTCGGCTGGACGCGCGAGCAGTCAATCGACTTCTTCAAGCAGAACGCCGGCAAGGCCGAGCACGACATCACGGTCGAGGTCGACCGCTACATCGTCTGGCCGGGCCAGGCGCTGGCCTACAAGGTCGGCGAGCTCAAGATCAAGGAGCTGCGGGCGATGGCCGAGAAGGAGCTCGGGGCGCAGTTCGACGTCCGCGCCTTCCACGACCAGGTGCTCGGCAAGGGCGCCGTGCCGCTGTCGGTGCTCGAGGCCAACATCGCCGAGTGGGTGGCGGGGCGGAAGGCCGCGGGGGCCGCGCAGCAGGCGGCGCCGTAGGGCGGGGTGTAGGGGCGGAGGCAGGCTCCGCCCCTACGCAACCGGCGCCGGCTAGTGGAACCTGAGCCCGAAGGCGAAGGACGCCGCGGTGTCGTCCGAGAGCACGAACTTCCCCTGGACGTAGGGACGCAGCGCGCCGCGCTTGGCGCCGGCGCCGGCCAGCAGGTTGAGCCCGATCTCGGTGTCGTCCTCCGCCTCGCAGCGCCGGCAGCCGCGTGGCGGGTCGATCTCGCTGAAGATCACCGCCGGGCCGCCTCCGACCCAGACCGCCCACGGGGACTGTGTGCGGAGGTCGTAGTGGACGTCGGCGTTGAGCGTCCAGAGGGATCCCTCGTCGACGAAGACGTACTCCAGGTTGGGATTGAAGAACCACCGGCCGGTGAACTCCGTGAGCAGCTCGACGCCCACGAGCCCGCCGTCGGCCTGGTTGCTGTAGAAGCCCGCGCGCACCCCCGGGTCGATGTCCGCCACGACCGGGGCGGGCGCCAGGCAGACGACGCCGAGCGCCACCGCCAGCGCGGCGGCAAACCGTCCTGACCACTCTCGCATCACGCACCTCCTTGTCATTCCGGTCTCATCGGGGACACGAGTCCCCGCCGGACCCAGCCCATGCAAGCCCGCTGCCATGGCGTCGACAGGGCGGTCGCCCCGGCTCGTCTCGCCAGCGATAGCATCCGGGCGTGAACCTCCAGGCCCACTACTGGACCGTCATGCCGCGCCTGCGCCACGGCCTGCGGCCGCTTCCGGCGCCGCCGTCGCGGCCGTGGGAGGTGTCGGTCGAGGACCCGGTCACCGGGCGGGTGCGGCTGACCGCGAGGCTGTCCGAGCAGCCGGCCCCGGGGAGCGCGAGCGAGATCCTGGTGATCGTCCACGGGATCGGCGGCTGCTGCGAGAGCCGCACCGCGTTGTCGGCCGCGCGCGCGGCGGCGGCGCTCGGGATGGCTGCGCTGCGCGTCAACCTGCGGGGCTGCGATCGGCTGGGCGACGACTTCTACCACGCGGGGCTGACGTCGGACCTGCACGCGGCGCTCGCCTCGGCGGAGGTCGCGCCGTACGAGAGGATCTTCCTGCTCGGCTACTCGCTCGGCGGGCACCTGGCGCTGCGGCTCGCGACCGAGGCGGCCGACCCGCGGCTCGCCGCCGTCGTCGCCGTTTGCGCGCCGCTCGACCTCGCGGGGGTGGTCACGGCGATCGACCGGCCGGCGCTCTGGGCGTATCGGCGGTCGGTCCTCGGCGGTCTCAAGGAGATCTACGCCGCCTGCGCGGCGCGGCGGCCGGGCGGGCTGCCGCTGCGCGAGGCGGCCGCCATCCGCCACCTGCGCGAGTGGGACGATCGGATCGTGGCGCCCCGCCACGGCTTCGCCGGGGCCGCCGACTACTACGCCCGCGCCGGCGTCGCGCCGCTGCTCCCGGAGCTGCGGCTGCCGGCGCTCTTCGTCGGCGCCGAGCACGACCCGATGGTGCCGGCGGCCACTGTCCGACCGGTACTCGAGCGCTTCGTCTCACCGCGCCTCACGGTGCGGTGGCTCACCCGCGGTGGCCACTGCGGGTTCCCGAACAACATCCAGGTAGGGGTGAACGGCTGCGACTCCTCAACAGTTGACGGGCGAGCGGGAGCTGGTGCCCTCGAGCGGCAGGTCATCGCCTGGCTCCGCACCGCGAGCCCGCGGTCGGGCATCTGACGTTTCCCCACCCAGCTCTTCGTTTTTCTCAGGCCGAGCGGTCCCGTGGAGGATCGCGGCCAACTGCTCGATCCCGTCGACGAGCCGCGGGCCGGGACGGCTGAAGCAGCCGTTGGCGTCGACCGCGAAGACCCGCCGCTCGCGCACCGCGCGCAGCTCTTCCCACTCCGGACGCCCGGCCATCGCCTCCACCTGCTCGCGGGCGCCGGCCTTGTCGAAGCCGCACGGCATGGCGACGATCACGTCGGGATCGGCGGCCCGCACCTGCTCCCAGGTGAGCCGCGCCGAGCGGTCGCCGGGCGCGGCGACGGCGTCGGCGCCGCCGGCGGCGGCGATCATCTCGGGCACCCAGTGGCCGCCGGCGAACGGCGGGTCGAGCCACTCGAGCGCGAGCACACGGGGGCGTGGCCGGCCGGCCACCGCGGCGCGGACCGCGGCCAGCCGCTGCTCGAGCGCGGCGACGAGCGCCGCGGCCTCGCTGGCGCGGCCGGTGGCGTCGCCGACGCGGCGGATGTCGGCGAGCACGTCGCCCAACGTGAAGGGATCGAGCGACAGCACGTCGGGGCAGCGGGGGAGCGGGCGCACGGCGCCGTCGACCTGCGCCGTCGAGACCGCGCACACCGGGCAGAGCTGCTGGGTGACGACGAGGTCGGGGGCCAGGGCGGCGATCCGCTCCTCGTCGAGCGTGTAGAGGCTCTCGCCGCTCCCCACCTGCGCCGCGACCGCCCGGTCCACCTCCGCCGCCGTCATGCCCGCCGCCAGCGCACTGCCGGTGAGGATCGGCCGCGTCCGCGCCGCCGGCGGGTAGTCGCACTCGTGGCTGACGCCGACGACCAGCTCGCCCGCGCCCAGCGCGAAGAGGATCTCGGTGCCGTTGGGCACCAGCGAGACGATGCGCACGGCGCTGAGTGTAGCGCCCGGCCTCGTGCCGGGCGTTTTCGGAGGAGGACCCCAATTCCTTCACCCGCTCTGAACGTAGCAACGGGGCGGGTAGTGCGCCGGGCATGGTGAAAGGCGCTACGATCGCGCGCCGATGCCACGACACGCGGCGCGCGGCGGCCGGTCGCGCTCGGTGGCGCAGCGGAGGAGCGCCCCGGCGGGGGTCTCGCCGACCATCGCGGGAAGAGGATCGCGTTCCGCCTTGCTGGTCCTCGCCGCCGCCCTGGCGGTCTATCTGCTCGCCTGCTGGCTGGTGTGGTCGGAGACGCCGGTCGACGACGCCTACATCAGCTTCCGCTGCGCGCGGAACCTCGCCGCGGGCCACGGGCTGGTCTTCAACCCCGGCGAGCGCGTCGAGGGGTACAGCGGCCTCTCCTGGGTGCTGCTGCTGGCGGCAGGGGACGCTCTCGGGCTCGCGCCGCCGGCGTTCGCCAAATGGCTCGGGCTCGCGCTCGGGGCGGGCACGCTGCTGCTGGTGGGCGCGTGCCGGCGGCCGGCGCGCCTCCTCGCCGCCGGCCTTCTCGCGCTGTCGCTGCCTTTCGCCTATCACGCGGTGAACGGTCTCGAGACCGCGCTCGCGGCGTTCCTGCTCGCGACGCTGCTCTTGGTGCGGCCGGACTCGCCGGCGCGCCGCGCCGGCCGGGTCGCGGCGGCGGCGCTGCTGGTCCTCACGCGTCCCGAGGGGCTGCTCGCCGTGCTCCTTTGGACGCTGGCGCTGCGCCTGGCGCGCCGCGCGCCGCTCCCGCGGCACGACCTCGTCCCGGCGCTCGCGGCCGCGTTCGCCTTCATAGCGCAGCTCGCATTCCGTTGGCTGTACTACGGCGAGTGGATCGCCAACTCGGCGCGCGCCAAGCTCCTGCCGCTCGCCTTCGCCCTGCCGCTCGGTCTGGCCGACCTTGGCCGCTTCCTCTGGCACGCCGGCGCTTGGGGCGTGCTGCTGCTCGCGGCCGGCTTCGGCGCCCTCCGCGGCGGTCGCGACGAAGCCACGGCCGGCGGCGGGTCCACCGCGTCCTGGCCGCCGCCGCGCGCCCTCGGTCTCTTCCTCCTCGCCTTCGCGCTCGCTCTGGCGACGAGCGGCGGCGACAGCTTTCCGCTCTGGCGCTTCTACGTGCCGCTCCTGCCGGCGTTCTACGTGCTGGCGGGCGAGGGGCTGGTCGCGCTCGCGCGACTGGCCGCCGCCCGCCGCGCCCGCGCGCTGCGGCTGCTCGGGGCCGTCGCCGTCACGGCCTTGGTCGTCGCGAGCCTCGCCACCGCCACGCCCACCCAGCTCCGTGCCGTGGCCGTCGAGGGCGAGTGGGTGCGCGCGTGGGCGGCGGCCGGCGACGCCCTCGCCGCGGCCGTGCCGCCGGGGACGCGCATCGCCCTCTGCCCGGCCGGCGCCCTGCCGTACCACGCGGGCCTGCCGATCGTGGACATGCTCGGTCTGACGGACCCGCACGTCGCGCGCACGGCGCCCGACCGGCGCTACGTCTATCCCGGCCACCAGCGGCACGACGGCGCCTACGTGCTGGGGCGCCGCCCGGAGCTGGTGATGCTGGCCAACGGCCCGACGGCCGCCGCCCCCGGCGCGCCGTTCCCCTGGCACCTCGTCCGGCACTACGAGCGCGACGTCGCGCACAGCCCGCGCTTCCGCCGCGAGTATCGGCTGGTCAACCTCCGTCTCGCGTCCGGCCGCTACCTCCAGCTCTTCGCGCGGCGCGACGCGGCTGGCTGGCTCAGGGCGGTCCGCCCGTGAGCGCGGCGCGCGGCAGGCGGAACAGCTCGTAGCCCGTGGCCGGCCGCCCGGCGTTGAAGAAGAGCCAGGATCCGGCGGCCACGAAGTCGCGCGGCGAGGAGGAGAACGGCCCGAGCAGCACGTCGGCCATACGCGCGGTGCCGCCGGGGGTGCCGTCGCTGCGCCAGGGCTCGAGGCCGCGGACGCCGTCGTCGGCGGCGAAGGCCAGCACGCCGTCGACCGTGCGCAGCGCCTGCGGCTGCGAGGCGCGCGGCCCGGGGCGGATGTCGCGCACCATCCGCGTCCCCTCGGCCGTGCCGTCGCTGACCCAGAGCTCGCGCCCGTGGATGCCGTCGTCGGCGGCGAAGTAGAGGCGGTCGCCGAGCGGCGTCAGCCAATCCGGGGCGGAGGAGTCGGGCCCGGGACGCAGATCGGCCACCAGCCGCGTCCCCTCGAGGGTGCCGTCGCTCGTCCACAGCTCCTCGCCGTGGTCGCCGTCGTGGACGGCGAGGAAGGCGCGCCCACCGACGGTGACCAGACGGCGGATCGAGAGGATCGGCCCGTCGTACTGCACCCCCTCCAGCAGCGGGCGGGTGCCGGCGGGCGTCAGGTCGCTCGTCCAGAGCGCGAACCGCAGCGGGCGGTCGATGTCGGTCTGGGTGAGGTAGAAGAGCCGGTCGCCGGCGACGCGAAGCAGATGGAGGAACGTGCAGCCGCCGCAGGGATCGCGGACCGCCTGGACGGTGCCCGCGGCGGTGCCGTCGGAGACCCAGAGCCCGGACTCGCGGTCGATGAAGTCGAGCGCATAGTGCGGCGTGAAGTAGAGGCGAGCGCCGTCCGCGGCGGCGACGGCGAAGAAGTCCGCGCCGATGTCGGAGGGGTTCTCGGCGCGTGCGACCGTCGCCACCCGCCGCGTCCCCTGCGCGGTGCCGTCGCTGCGCCAGAGGACGAGCCAGAACGCTCCGTCGTGGTACTCGCTGCCGAAGAAGAGCGCTGCTCCGTCGACCACCCCCATGCTGTGCAGCAGGCGTTGACCGCCGCGCAGCCGCCTGAGGTCGCCGGGGACGCCGCGGGTCGACCAGAGCGTCGATCCCTTGCCGCTGAAGTCGTTGGTGAAGAGGAGGACCTGATCGCCGAGCACGGTCAGCTCGTCAGGGCCGCCGAACTCCAGCGCGCCCGCGCCGAGATCGCCGACGAGCCGGGTGCCGGCGCGCAGGCCGTTGCTGCTCCACGGCTCGAGACCGTGGGTGCCGTCGTTGGCGGCGAACACCAGGCGCGCGCCGAGCGCCGTGAGCTGCCGCGGGTCGCTCGCCGTGTATCCGCGGTAGATCTCGGTCACCACGCCGGTCGACGCCGGGCTGCCGGCGCTCGCGCCGAGCCGCTCGGCCCGGCTCTGGCCGCGTGTGAAGCCGAAGAGGACCCGGTTCCCCAGGCCGTGGAGAGTCCCCAGCCCACTGCTCCCGGGCCCGGGGGTGAGGTCGGCGGCGCGGCGTGTGCCGGCAGGCGTGCCGTCGCTCCGCCACAGCTCGGCGCCGGACGAGCCGTCGTCGGCGGCGAAGTAGAGGAGCCCTCCCGCCGCGCCGCCGGTGGGGAGCAGGGTGATCGAGCCCGCCGCGCCGGGATGAAGGTCGCCGAGCGGCACGACCGCGCCGCTCGCGTCGATCACCCAGGGCTCGAGGCCGTGGCTGCCGTCGTTCGCCGCGAAGAGCAGGCGCCCTCTGGCGGAGGCCAGGATCGCGGCCCCGGAGGAGGCCGGGCCGGGCACCAGGTCGGCGATCAGCCGGGTGCCGGCGGCCGTGCCGTCGCTGCGCCAGAGCTCGCGGCCGGTCGCCGGCGTCTGGGCGATGAAGACGACGTCGCGGTCGCGGACCGTGAAGTCCGCCGGGAACGAGCCGTCCGTTCCGGGCGCGAGATCGGCCAGGCGCGCGGTGCCCGCCGGCGTGCCGTCGGTCGTCCATAGCTCCCAGCCCGTGACGCCGTCGTCGGCGCGGAAGAAGAGCCTGCCGAGCGCCGCCCGGGGGAAGAACTCGTGGACCCCCGACGCCGGGCCGGGGCGGATGACCGGCAGCGGCCCGGTGCCGGCGGCGGTGCCGTCGGTGCGCCAGAGCTCGATGCCTTCGTCCTCCTGGAAGTGGGAGAAGACCAGGAAGCCGCCCGCGGCGGCCGGACGCTCGGTGAGTGAAGCGCCGCCGGGGACGTCGGCATAGGACGCGGTGCCGGCGGCCGTGCCGTCGCTCGCCCAGAGGGTCACCGACGAGTCCCCCCGGGTGGCGAAGATCAGCCGGGTGCCGAGGCGGGCGAGGAAGAGGTAGTCGCCGTCTACCGGGCCGGGAGCCAGATCGACCAGAGGGAAGGTGCCGGCCGCGGTGCCGTCGCTGCGCCAGAGCTCGCGACCGAGGGACTCGTCGCCGGCGAGGAAGAAGAGCACGCCCGCCGCCGCGGTGAAGTTGCCCGGCGTGCTTTCGCAGCGCCCGCTGCAGACGTCGGCGACCAGCGCCGTGCCGGCTGCCGTGCCGTCGCTGCGCCACAGCTCGCGGCCGAAGAAGCCATCGGCGGCGGCAAAGTAGAGATGACTGCCGAGGACTGCGGCGTCGAAGAGCAGCGAGGTGAGCGCCGAGCCCGGCTCGGCGGCGGTGCGGATGTCCTTGACCAAGACGGGCTGCGCCGAGACGTGGGCGCTGGCGGCGAGAGCGAGCACGAGCAGAGCAAGCGTTCTCATGGTTCTATGCTTCTATGACATTAATGAACTGTCAAGACGGCTCGGACCCTGCCCTCCGCTACGATCGCGACGATCAGGCCGATCAGGGAGAAACCGCCGATGAAGGTCCTCGCCTTGCTGCCTCTCCTCCTCGCTCTCGCCGTACCCTCCGCCGTGACCCCTGCTGCGCCCGCGGGCCCGCGTTTGGTGGTCCTCGGCACGGTGCAGGACGGCGGCCTCCCGCACGTCGCCTGCTCCTGCGAGCGCTGCGCGCGGGCGCGGCGCGAGCCTGCCTTCCGGCGGCACGTCGCGAGCCTCGCTCTCCACCTGCCGGCGAGCGACAAGGTCTATCTCGTCGACGCCCCCCCCGACCTCGGCGAGCAGCTCGACACCGTGGCGCGGCTGCGCGGGCGCGCCCCGGCCGGCCGCGTCGACCGCGCGCCGGTCGACGGCGTCTTCCTAACCCACGCCCACATCGGCCACTACCTCGGCCTCGCCTTCTTCGGCTTCGAGACGGTGCACACCCAGAAGCTCCCAGCCTGGGCCTCGGCGCGCATGGGCGAGTTCCTGCGCGGCAACGGCCCCTGGAGCCAGCTCGTGCGGCTGGAGGAGATCGAGCTGCGGGAGCTGCGCCCCGGCGAGCCGGTGGCGCTGGGGGAAGGCGTGACGGTGACGCCGCTCCAGGTGCCGCACCGCGACGAGTACAGCGACACCCTCGGCTTCGTCATCCGCGGGCCGCGCCGTTCCGTCCTCTACGTCCCCGACACGGACTCCTGGCGCGCCTGGCCGCGGCCGTTGACCGAGGTCCTCCAGGGCGTCGACGTGGCGCTTCTCGACGGCACCTTCTACTCGCTCGACGAGCTGCCGGGCCGCGCCGTCTCCACGATCGGTCACCCGCTGATCACCGAGTCGATGGACCTGCTCGAGCCGCTGGTGAAGGCAGGCAAGCTGTCGGTCGTCTTCACCCACCTCAACCATTCCAACCCCGCGCTCCAGCCCGAGAGCGCGGCGCGGCGGGCGATCGCCGTCCGGGGTTTTCGCGTGCTCGCCGAGGGGGAGGAGATCCCACTGTAGCATCTGGTAGATTTCGATCAGATGCTTCGATCCTCGGCGCAGTCCTGCGCCGACGTCCGAGCGGGAGTTCCTTGATGCTGCTTCGCATCCGCCTTTTCCTCGCCCTTGCCGCGCTCGCGGCCGGCCCGAGCGCGGGTCTCTGTATCTCGTCGAGGACATCGATCCGTCGTCGCAGCCGGCCGACTCGGCAGCAGAGGACTTCGTGACCGTGGGCGGCATCTCGTTCTTCAGCGCCAGCGATTCTCTCGCCGGCCACGAGCTCTGGCGGAGCAACGGCACGCCGGCCGGCACCTTTCGTCTGGCGGACGTCGCAACGAGCAGTCCGCGGAGGAGCTCTGGGCTACCAAGGGCGGGATAAGGAACACGGTCAGGCTGTCCAACGGGGCGTTGAACGTCGATGACCAACGTGTCCTCGTCGGGTCGCTGCCGATCTACTTCGCGGCGGACGACCACGCGCACGGCATGGAACTCTGGCGCACGGACGGCACGGTCGCTGGCACCCACATGATCGCCGACATCAACCCCGGCCAGGCCGGGTCCGATCCTCGGGAACCGATCGTGCCCGCGGGGAAGCTCTACTTCCAGGCCTCCGACGCGGCGCACGGGCCGGCGCTCTGGCGCAGCGACGGCACCGCCGCGGGCACGCAGCTCGTCCAGGACTTCTGGCCCGGAGCGGAGGAGACCGGGGGCGTGGCGACGTCTGCCGCGGCGCGTGCAGTTCCCACGCCTTCGGTTACTGGAGCCTCGGGGCCAGGCTGCTCCTCGTCGCCGACGACGGTAAGAACGGCCGCGAGATCTGGCGCGCGGGTTCCGCGTGTTGGCGGAGGCCAATGCCGGAAGCGCCGGCCGAAAGGCGCATCTCTGGTTAGAGGCCCGCGCTCGCTTTGACAGCAGCGGAGCGCAGGAGTACGTTTCGAGGAGGTGCTCGGAGAGGAGGACGCCGATGCGTATCGCGACGCTCCGGTCCAAAGTGGTCGTCCTGCTCGGGGCCGCTCTCGCCCTGTCCTTGGCCGCGGCCGAGGTCGCCGGCGCTCGTAAGCCCCCGCGCGGCCCGCGGGCGCTCACCAACCCGTTCCCGCTCGACACCTGCGGCGACTGCCGGAGCGTCAGAGCGCGGGTCGCCGGCAGCCCGAACGGCGATTTCCTGGCCGGGTGGGAGGCTGTCTCCGACTTCCGCGCCTTCCGCCGCTCGTTCGACGCCAACGGCAACGGTGGCGAAGTCGTTCGGCTCGGCGATGGACGGCAGGCGAAGCTGGCCGGTGGCGGCCCCGACGGGGACTTGTTCCGCGTCGGCTGGCTGCACCCAGGTCAGATCTGGTGGCAGCGCCTTGACACCGCGGGCGTCCTGGTGGGCAGCCCGGAGCGCGTCAACATCGGCGGCTCGCCGGGGCTCGACGATCACGACGCCTCGCTCGTCATGGACCGCGAGGGGCGCGCGCTGTTCGTCTGGGATAGCCTCAGCGGCCCGAGCCAGCCGACCCGCATCGCGGCCCAGCTCCATGCCCCCGGCGGCATGCGGGTCGCTCCGCCGACGACCGTCGCGACGACGTGGGGGGTGACCGAGCCCGTCGGTTGCCTGCGTCCTGACGGGGGCGGTGGGGTCGCCTGGGCGCAGTTCGACGGCGTCCCGGGCCCGGACCTGCTCCCGTGGCGGACCGGGTTCCGGCGCCTCGGCCCGGGCGGCGAAGTCTTGGGAGAGGTCGAGGTCGTCGGCTCGCCCGGCATCCCGAGCGCGGGCTTTGGACACGCCCTCGCCTGCGCCGGCGACGGCTCGTTTGCCGTCGCCTGGCACGAGGCGGCGCCGCGATTCGGCCTCGACGTCTTCTGGCAGCGCTTCGACGCCGACGGCAACCGCCGCGGCGGTCCGGCGCTCGTCAATCCCTTCCGCCCCGGCGATCAGACGCGGCCGGCGCTGCTCGTCGAGCCGGGCGGCGCGTTCTTCGCCGTCTGGGCGAGCCTCGACCGCGGGCGGAGCGTCCTGGTGGGGCGCCGCTTCGCCCTCGACGGCCGGGCGCTCTCGGGCGAGCTCCTCCTCCACGCCGCGGCGCGCGGTCAGGTCGCCCAGGCGCCGCAGGTGGCGACGCTCGGCACGACCGGCCGCTTCGTACTGGCCTGGTCCGAGGGCCAGCGGCTGTTCGCCAAGATTTTCCACTACTGAGCCGCAAATGTGGGCGGGCGGTCCCTCGGTGGCGGGGGATATGATCACAGACATGGTCCAGGACATTGACAGAGTCCTCCTCAAGCTCGGCGCCGTTGTGACCTTCGAGGATCGCGACCACTTGCTGGCGGCGCTCGACCGCCTCGAACAGCCGGTTCCCGCGAGGCATGAGGGCCTGCCCTCATCGAAGCATCGGTTCCCGCTCTGTCAGAAGGAGGGGAAGCCTGACCGACGTGCGCCGGAGGGGGGCGGCGCGCAGGGCCCCGAGCCGTGGGCGTACAGCTCAGGCCTACGGCGCCGCCACCGGCTCCGGCGAGCTGAAGACGCTGTCCGGGAGCGCGTCGAGGACGGCGATGTTGCCGAGCTCGAGCGTGCGGTCGCCGCCGACCTGCGCACGGTGCGGAGCGAGCTTGATGCCGCCGTAGGTCTGCCAGCCCTGCCACAGCCAGGCGGTGGGGGCGGCATCGCGCGGCTGGTCCTGCAGCAGGTAGGCCCAGCGGTCCATCAAGCCGGTCTGCCGATTGATGAAGGCCCAGTAGTGGTCGCCGGGAGTCAGCCCGACGCCGGCGAAGCTCAGGTGGAGCTTGTCGTAGGTCTGGCCGTCGAGCGTCTCCTCGCCATCATACGAGAGCGTCACGCCGGGATCGCGTAGCTTGTAAGGCATGAGCAGCCAGTAGGTGTCGTTGATCCAGGCGCCGTAGGCGCGGTCGAGGAGCTGCTTCGCCTCGTCGCCTTGGAGCTCCTGCCCGTCCATCCAGGCGCGGCCTTCCCGGGTGACGACGTTCTGCAGCGCGACGTAGGACTTGCCGTCCTGCGTCTTGCCTTCCAGGCGGTGGCGCCCGGTGTATTTGTCCCAGTGGTGGGTGCGCCGGCCGGCGAACTCGAAGCGGATGAAGCGGGTGGCGTCCCAGGCCTCGCGCCCGCCGAGGGCCCGCATGACGCGCTCGGCGACCTCGGCGGACCGCGCGTCGGCCTGGCCTTGTGCCGGGGCTGTCGCGGCGGGCCTGGCCGGCTCGTTCTGCGCCACGGAGGCGCAAGCGAACAGGAAGGAAAAGATCAGGTAAGGGAGGACACGTCGGCGCATGCAAAGCCTCCTCTCGAGGAGCGGGTGGATCATACCCCGCGGCTTGTGGTGGCAATTCCCCTGCATGTCATCCCGAGCGAGAGCGAGGGATCTGGGCGGGGGCGGACTTCGCGCCACCCTGCCCCCAGATCCGTCGCTCTCGCTCGGGATGACCTTGCGGTTCAAGTTCACGACAGTCCGGTAGAATGAACGTGGGCCGACCTCCTCCGGCCTTCTCCAGCCCGTCGCCGGCCCTCCTTACCTGAAGCCTTTTGTTCGAGGACATCATGGCGCACGCCACCGGCAACGGCACCACCACCGCGACCAACCGCCTGGCCCGTGAGAGCAGCCCCTACCTGCTGCTCCATCAGCACAACCCGGTGGATTGGTACCCGTGGGGCGAGGAGGCGATCGAGCGCGCGCGGCGCGAGGACAAGCCGATCTTCCTCTCCGTCGGCTACTCGACCTGCTACTGGTGCCACGTCATGGAGCGCGAGTCCTTCTCCTCGCCCGCCGTCGCCGAGCAGATGAACCGCGACTTCGTCAACGTCAAGCTCGACCGCGAGGAGCGGCCGGACCTCGACGAGATCTACATGGCCGCGACCCAGATCCTCGCCGGCCAGGGCGGCTGGCCCAACTCGGTCTTCCTGACCCCCGACCTCAAGCCCTTCTACGCCGGCACCTACTTCCCACCCGAGGACCGCTACGGCCGTCCCGGCTTCCCGACGGTGCTGCAGGGCCTCGCCCTCTCCTGGCGCACGCGGCGCGGCGACGTCGAGGAGCAGGCCGAGGAGCTGGCGGCGGCGATGCAGCGCTTCTTGGAGCAGCGGGCGCGGCCGGCGCCGGCGCCGCCGGCGCCCGAGGTGGCGCGGCGGGCGCTCGACAGCCTCGCCCGCCGCTACGACACCCAGTGGGGGGGCTTCGGCGAGGCGCCGAAGTTCCCGACGCCCTCGAACCTCTTCCTCCTGCACTACTGGGCCGATCGCGAGCCGCGCGCCGCCGCGATGCTCGCCGCCACGCTCGACCAGATGGCGCGCGGCGGCCTCTACGACCAGCTCGCCGGCGGCTTCCACCGCTACGCGACCGATCGCGAGTGGAAGGTGCCGCACTTCGAGAAGATGCTCTACGACAACGGCCTGCTGCTCGAGGTCTACGCCCGCGAGCACGCGCGCAGCGGCCATCCCGAGCCGGCGCGCATCGCGCGCGAGACAGCCGCCTTCCTAGCGCGCGAGATGATGGCTCCGGAAGGGGCGTTCTGGAGCGCCATCGACGCCGAGACCGACGGCCACGAGGGAGCGTTCTACGTCTGGACGCGCCAGGAGCTGGACGCGGCGCTCGGCGAGGAGGACGCCGCCTTCGCCGCGCCGCTCCTCGGCTTCGCCGGCCCGCCGTTCTTCGAGGGGACGCACTACGTGCTCCATCTGCCGCAGCCGGTGGAAGGGCTGGCGGCGCAGCGCAAGCTGGCGCCCGCCGAGCTGCTGGCCGAGCTGGCGCCGCTCCGCGAGCGGCTGCTCGCGGCGCGCGCGCGGCGGCAGCGTCCGGCGACCGACGACAAGGTGCTGACCGACTGGAACGGCACCGCCATCGCCGGCCTGGCGGCGGCCGGTGAGGCGCTCGGCGAGCCGCGCTTCGTCGCCTGGGCGGAGCGGGCGGCGGAGTTCCTGCTGGCGCGCTCGCGGCCCGGCGGCGGCCCGCTCCTCCACGCCTGGCGGGGCGGCGAGGGGAAGATCCCGGCGCTGCTCTCGGACTACGCGTTCCTGGTGCGCGGCCTGCTCGCGCTCCACCGGGCGAGCGGCGCCGAGCGCTGGCTCCACTTGGCGGCCGAGCTGACGGAAGAGCAGATCGCGCGGCTGGGCGACCCGGAGGGCGGGTTCTTCACCGCCGGCGCCGGCGCCGACCTGCTCTTCCGCAGCAAGGACGTCTTCGACGGCGCGCTGCCGGCGGCCAACGCGGTGGCGGCGCTGAACCTGATCGAGCTCGCCGAGCGGACGGAGGAGCCGCGCTGGCTGGCGGCGGCGCGCGAGACGCTCCAGGCGTTCGGGGGATTGGTCGAGATGCACCCGGACGGTTTGCGGACGATGGCGCTCGCGGCGGCGCGATACCACGCGGGGGAGGAAGAGCCGGGTGGGGAAGAACCGGGTACGAGGTTGGAAGCCAAAGGAGAAGAGCTGGGAAAAGAAGAGCTGGGTGGGGAAGAAGGGGCGAGGAGGTCGCAGGACGAAGAAGAGCTGGGTAGGGAGGGCGCCGCGGCGTTGCGAGGGGAGCGAGAGAGCGGCGTTGGGACGTCTATCGCCGGCGAGCTGGAGGATCTCGCGCGGCGCATCGTTGCGGCGCGGCTCGAGCTCGGGGCTGAGGAGGGCGACGGCTGGCGCCCGTTCCGGCTCGCCGTGTCGATTGCCGAGGGCTGGCACGTCAACGCCAACCCCGCTTCCGATCCCTACCTGATCCCAACCACTGTCGAGGCTCGCGGCGCCCGGCTCCGCGACGTCACCTACCCGCCCGGCCGGCCGCTGACTCTCGAAGGCGCCGCCCAGCCTGTTTCCGTCTACGAGGGCGAAGTCGAGATCACCGGCGCCGTCTCCGCCGAAACCCCTGCGCCGGCGCTCGTCCTCACCTGCCAGGCTTGCGACGAGTCCCGCTGCCTTCCTGCCGTCGAGGTCGAGCTGCCGTTGGGCGCTTCGTTCTGAAGCTCGCTCTGAGGTTTTCGTCGGCAGAGCGGTTAGACTTGCCTGCGGCATTTCGCCGACACGATGTTTTCGATCTCCTGATGGGGGGACATCCATGCTGAAGCCGACCGATCTTTCTGTCTCGACGCTGCTCGTGCTGGTAGTGGCTCTCGTCGCGTTGCCCGGTCCCGCCGCCGCCGACGCGGGTGCCGCGGCCACCGTCGACGCCATCCGCAACCAGGCGGTCTTCTGTGAAGGGACCTACGCGTTGTGTATCAAGGCGCCCTGCTCGCCGATCCCGACGCTCGAGCGGCTGAGCAACTATGGCGTCGAGCGCGCCCTCTGCGTCTGCGACGTGGTCAAGGGGTGGTCGATGGGGCCTGGGGCCTGCAGCGAGCGCGCACCGATGGCGCAGGGCGGCCGCACCTACCTGATCTCCACCTACTCGAACCTCTTCAACGACCAGGCCAAGACTCTCTCCTGCGCCGACCAGGACACCGTCTGGGCCTGGTGCTATGGGGCGCCGTGCGTCGTCGACGCGAAGAACCCCGGCAAGGCGCTCTGCACCTGTCCGGTGGAGACGGGTCCGAGCAAGGGCTTGGGCGGCGACTGCCGCCAAGAGGCCTGCGACAGCATCTGGTCGGCCGCCACGCCGGCGGGCGATGTCTTCGCGAACGACCACTACTACCGCTGGATGCAGCAGAACCATCCGCAGGTGCCGGTCAACGGCGCGGCCCCGGCCTGCCCGGCCGCGCCCTAGGAGCCCGTCGCGCGGCGCGAGCTATACTCTCGGGCAGCCGTCATGTCCCCACGCTCGCGCCGCAACCTTCACCTCCCGCAGCCGTTCGCCCGCTCGACGCCGCTCGCGGCCGTGCTGCTGCTTGCCGGCGCCGTGGCGCTCGCGGCGCAGGCGAAAGCGCCGGCCGGCCAGCGGCCCGCAGCGCCGTCGCCGCGGGCGGCCGCCGCGCCGGCCCGCGGCGAGGTCCTCCACCTGCGCGTCAAGTCGATCATCCACCCGGTCGCCGCCGAGTTTGTGACGGATGCGCTCGCCGAGGCCGATGCCGCCGGCGCCGCGGCGGTCGTCCTCGAGCTCGACACGCCCGGCGGGCTGCTGACCTCGACGCGCGACATCTTCACCGCCATGCTCGGGGCGCGCACGCCGGTCATCGTCTGGGTCGCGCCCTCCGGCGCCCAGGCCGCGTCGGCCGGCTTCTTCGTGCTGATGGCCGCCGACGTCGCCGCCATGGCCCCCGGCACCAACACCGGCGCCGCCCACCCGGTCGGCGGGCAGGGCGAGGACATCCCCGGCATCCTGGGCGAGAAGGTCGAGCAGGACGCCGCCGCCACGATCCGCTCCCTCGCCGCCCGCCACGGCAGGAACGCGCAGCTCGCCGAGCAGGCGGTGGTCAAGAGCCGCTCGTTCACCGCCCAGGAGGCGCTGGCGGCGAAGCTCGTGGACGTCGTCGCTCCCACGCTGCCGCGCCTCCTCGCCGCCGTCGACGGCCGCCAGGTCATGCGCGGCGAGTCGCGCGTGCGCCTGCGCACCGCCGGCGCCGCGGTGCGCGAGCTCGAGATGAACCCGTTCCAGCGGGTGCTCTCGGCCCTCGCGCACCCGAACCTCGCGCTCGTGCTGCTCACGATCGGGACGCTCGGCATCTACTTCGAGCTCATGCACCCCGGCGCGGTGCTGCCGGGGGTGGTGGGGGGGATCTGTCTGATCCTCGCCTTCTTCGCGCTCTCGGTGCTGCCGGTCGACTACGCGGGCCTGGCGCTGATTCTGCTCGCGCTGCTGATGTTCATCGCCGAGATCAAGGTGACGAGCTACGGGCTGCTGACGGTGGGCGGCATCATCGCCCTCGTGCTCGGCTCGCTCATGCTCTTCGACAGCCCGGAGCCGGCGCTGCGGGTGAGCATCGACTTGATCGCCTCGCTCGCCGCCTTCGCCGCCCTGGTGGTGGGCTTCCTCACCTTCATGGCGCTACGCGCCTTCAAGCGCCAGGTGCGCACCGGCGCCGAGGGTCTCGTCCACGAGCGGGGCACGGCGCGGTCGCCGCTCGCGCCGCGCGGCAAGGTCTTCGTGCACGGCGAGATCTGGGAGGCGGTGGCCGAGGAGCCGGTGGCGGCGGGGGAGCCGGTCGAGGTCGTCGCCGTCGACGGACTGACGCTCAAGGTACGCCGCGGGCCAGCGGCGGCCTAAAGGCGCGAAAACTTTCGCGCCGTATCGAGGGAGAGAGACGATGAACCAGTACGCGACCGGCGTGGTGGTGTTCCTGGCGCTGATCCTGATCTTCCGCTGGATCAACATCCTGAACGAGTACGAGCGCGCCGTGACCTTCTGGCTCGGGCGCCTCGGCGAGCGCCCCAAGGGGCCGGGGCTGGTCTTCATCTTCTGGCCCTTCGAGCGGATGGTGAAGATCTCGCTGCGGACCGTCGTGCTCGACGTGCCGCCGCAGGACATCATCACCCGCGACAACGTGTCGGTGAAGGTCAACGCCGTCGTCTACTTCCGGGTCGTCGAGCCGGCCAAGGCGGTGGTCGAGGTCGAGAACTACCTCTACGCCACGAGCCAGCTCGCGCAGACGACGCTGCGCTCGGTCCTCGGGCAGGCGGAGATGGACGAGCTGCTCTCCGAGCGCGAGAAGTTGAACGATCGGCTGCAGGAGATCATCGACCATCAGACCGACCCGTGGGGGATCAAGGTGTCGATGGTCGAGCTCAAGCACGTCGATCTGCCGCAGGAGATGCAGCGGGCGATGGCGCGGCAGGCCGAGGCGGAGCGCGAGAAGCGGGCCAAGATCATCCACGCCCAAGGGGAGCTCGACGCGTCGAAGGCGCTGTCGGAGGCGGCGGTGATCATCGCCCAGAACCCGGTGACCCTGCAGCTCCGCTATCTGCAGACGCTGACCGAGATCGCGGCCGAGCAGAACTCGACCATCCTCTTCCCTCTCCCCATCGAGATGATCCGCGCGTTCATGCCCAACATGGGCGGCGAGCGCACGTGACGCGCCGCCGATTCCCGCCGACCGCCGAACGGAGCACCGCGTGACCGAGCCGCACGAGCCGAGCTACTACGAGATCGCGCTGACCAACCGGCAGGTGGTCACGGCCTTCGTCATCCTCCTGGTCTGCCTGCTCGCGGCCTTCTTCTCGGGGGTCTGGGTGGGACGGGGCGGCAGCGGCCCCGACGAGGAGACGACGCAGGCGGCGGTGCCGGCGCCGCCGCGTGAAGCGGCCGCGCTCGAGGAG
>JBIOUG010000196.1:0-2979 GCA_044866775.1 Thermoanaerobaculia bacterium
GGGCACGCCTTTACGATGATCGGCAAGATCATGCACCTGTTCGCGCCGGGCTTGCGCGGATGGACTGGCTTCAACTCATGGATAAGAAGACGACCCGAAGAGGGAATTACGAGTCCGGCTCCGACTACGTGCTCGAGTACGGCGAGCTCCGCTTCGCTTTCAACGAGGAGGACTTCGCGCAGCGCGTCGAGCAGGCGGCCGTGAAACTCCGCTTCGTCGACCAGGGGCTCAGCGGCGAGGAGCTCGACGACCTCCTCGACCTCGCCGTCAGCGGCGAGATCGCCGAGCCCAGCTCCCGCCTCGGCGAGCACATCAACGAGAACTGGGAGGACCTCGTCGGTCCCTCCAACCGCAGTCTCGTCCACTGGATCCGCCGCCTCGTCTTCCGCGGCGCCTGGCTCGACCAGCGGGTCAAGGAGGGCGAGCTCGACGTCGTCTTCGACGAGCGCACCCAGACCTTCGGCTACGTGCAGCCGGACCGCAGCGACGAACTGATCGAGCTCAGCAAAGAGCCGTCGTGGCGTCGCATCGCCTACCGGCGTTAGTTAGCCCTCAGAACGCTCTAGCGCGGCCACGACCGTGAGCGAACCGCCGCTGGCACTGCCCTGGGCGCGACCGGCGTCGAAGAACTCCTTGGCGGCATCGGCGTCGCCGTAGGCCTCGCCGAGCCGGGTCAGGGAGTCGACCAGGAGGATCACGTCTTCACCCTTGCCGGCGCGGGCCGCCGCCTGGGCGAGGGCGTCGCTGGCGTGGTGCGGCTGACCGGCGGCGACGATCTCCGCCTGCGGCGCGTCGCGCTTCCAGTCGCCGAGCTCCTCGGGGCTGGGGTCGATCAGCAGGGCGACCGGGTCCGGGCCCTTCGAGTCGGCGGCGAGGTCGGCGGCGAGGTCGCGCAGCAGTGCCGTGCAGGCCTCGCGGCTCTCGGCGCAGAGCAGCGCCTGACGGCCGGCCTCGGGAGGCAGCAGCAGGCCCCGCAGGTTGACGCCCTGCTTGCCGCGGCGGCCGAACCGCCGGCGTCGGCGGCGTCGCGGGCGCGACGGCTCGGCGGCGGCCGGGGCGGCCGGCTCCGGCGTGGGCTCGGGCCTCTCCGGCTCGGGCTTCTCCGGCTCCGCCTCTTCGGCCCCGCTCGGCTCGGCCTCAGGGGACGCAGGCGGGGAGCCGGCGCGGCGGCGACGCTGGCGCGGGCGTTTCTCGCGCTCTCCTCCCCCACCCCGCTTGGCCGGCGCGGCGGCGGGCGCGTCGCCGTTCTCACCGGCGAGCTGGTCGATCAGCTCGCGCTTGCTCAGCATCCGGTACTTGGGCACGCCGGCCTCGGCGGCAAGCAGGTGCAGGTCGGACAGGTTCTTTTTCTCCAGCTCAGCCTTGTTCATCGAGGCCGCAGGTTATTCAACCCGTCACCCGGGACGCGGCCGCGGGGTCGGTCCCCTCCGTGGCGGCGACCTCGAGCCAGGCCTCGGCCTCGCGTGAACGCTGCCGCCGCGACCAGCCGAGCTCGGCGCCGAGCGCGTCGGCGACCGGCCGCACCGCCTTGGCGGAGCGCAGCTCGGGCGCCGCGAGGATTCCCAGGCGGGTGCGCCGCAGGAGCACGTCGGCGACTCCGCGCGCCTGCTCGAGGCGGGCGGCGAGGACGACCTCGGCGAGCAGGTCGGGGCGGCCGGAGGCGATCGGCTGGGCCAGCTTCGGGTCGGCGCGGGCGATCTCCAGCACCTTGCGGGCGGCGTGCCCGTAGCGGAAGGCGAGCTGCTCGGTCGCCTCCTCCCCCACGCCGTCCGGCGCCTCCAGGTCCTCCGGCCGTGCCTCCATCCCCAGCGGGATCTCGTGCGTGTGGCAGGGCGCCTCGCGACCCTCGCGCTCGACCAGGCGATCAACGGTCTGCTTCGCCATCCGCCGCCAGGTGGTGAGCTTGCCACCGGTGATCGTCAGCATCCCCGAGGAGGTCTCGTACAGCTCGGCTTTGCGCGAGATGTCGACCGACTTGCGCGGGTCCCCGGTCGAGATCAGCGGCCGTACCCCGGCGTAGGCGCCGACCAGGTCGGACTCGCCGAGCGAGGTGCCGAAGAAGTCATTAACCGCGGCCAGCAGGTACTCGACGTCGTCCTCGGCCGGGCGCGGGTGTGTGATGTCGCCGTCGAAGTCGTTGTCGGTGGTGCCGATCAGGGTCCGCCCGTACCAGGGCAGGGCGAAGATCGCCCGGCCCGCGCCGGCGGGCACGATGCAGGCGGCGGAACCGGTCGAGAGCTTGGCGCGGTCGACGAGCACGTGGGTGCCGCGGCTCGGCGAGATCCGCGGCACGTCCTCCTCCTCGATCGTCTCCTCGGGCCGGATGCGGTCGGCAAAGACGCCGGTGGCGTTGATCACGTTGTCGGCCCGGACCTCGATCCGCTCACCCGAGCCGGCCTCGACGAAGGCGACGCCGGCCGCGCGGCCGTTGTCGGCGAGCACCTCGACCACCTCGGCCCCGTTCAGCATCACCGCGCCGAAGCGCTCGGCCTCGCCCAACACGGTCAGGGTCAGGCGCACGTCGTCGGTCTGGCAGTCGTAGAAGAGGTAGGCGTTCCTGGGATCGCGCGGCTCCAGCGCGGGCATCAACTGCAGCACCTCGTCGCGGTCGATCGTCCGGTGGCGGTCGGGCGACCAGTAGGACGCTTCGGCTTCCTCGCGAACGCGCCGCTCGCGGCGGCTGCGGCCGGCGCGGGTCGTCGCCATCACGTCGTACATGTTCAGCCCAATCCCGAGTTTGCGGTCGCGGCGCTCCTCGCCGAGGGCGGGGAACAGGAACGGCGTCGGGTAGACGAGGTGCGGCGCCAGCTGCACCATCAGCTGGCGCTCGAGTAGGGCCTCGCGGACCAGGCCCAGGTCGAGGTTCTGCAGGTAGCGCAGGCCGCCGTGGACCATCTTCGAGGAGCGGCTGGACGTGCCTTCGGCGTAGTCGCCGCGCTCCAGCAGCGCCACCGAGTAGCCGCGCGAGGCGGCGTCGAG